>OMYT01000035.1 GCA_900315315.1 uncultured Eubacteriales bacterium
CAGCGGAAGCAGGGTTTCTGCCATTCAGAAGAAGACTCAGGAATTGCTGGATACCATTAATGTTGACCTATTACGTTAATTTGATGGTTTCAGTGTTATTACAACAATGTGATCACCGGGGACGGACACGGGAAAGCATCCGAATGCATTCGCTGCGGAAAATGCGAAAAGGTCTGTCCCCAGCACCTGCCGATCCGGGAACTACTGAAGAAAGTCGCAGTGGCATTTGAAAAATAGCCGGGAGGGATAGTCCATGAGAAAAGAAGTAATGCTCGTTACCGGCGCAGGGCAGATCAGCATGGCTGTTGCCCGGAGAATCGGACATGGAAAAAAGATCATCCTGGGTGATAAAAAGGTTGAAAATGCCAACACCATTGCCAAAGTGATGAATGAGGCAGGTTTTGACGTTGTTCCTTTTGAAATGGATCTTTCCAGCCGGGAAAGTATCCTGGAAATCATTGCGGAAGCGAGGAAGTACGGAGAGATCAGATATCTGGTCAATGGCGCGGGTGTGTCTCCCAGCCAGGCACCGATTGAAGTGATCCTGAAAGTGGACCTTTACGGAACGGCGGTCCTGCTGGAGGAAGTTGGAAAGGTGATTGTTGAGGGCGGCTGCGGTGTGACCATCTCCAGCCAGAGCGGCTGGCGGATGCCCCAGCTTACCGCCGAGGAGGACTGCCTGCTGGCAACCACGCCCACAGAAGAACTGCTTTCACTGGATATTCTGCAGCCAGAAAACATCCGCGATACCCTGCATGCGTATCAGCTGGCTAAGCGCTGCAATGAAAAACGGGTCATGGCAGAATGCATCAACTGGGGAAAGCGCGGAGCACGTCTCAATGATATCGCTCCCGGGATCATCGTGACACCGCTGGCGATTGACGAATTCAACGGTCCCCGAGGTGATTTCTACAAGAATATGTTTGCCAAGTGCCCCGCGGGACGGCCCGGCACAGCGGACGAAGTGGCCAATGTTGCTGAACTGCTGATGAGTGATAAAGGCGCGTTCATCACTGGCTCAACGTTTCTGATTGACGGCGGAGCTACAAGCAGCTATTTCTATGGACCTCTGCAGCCTGGAAAACAATCGTAACGATCCAATGCTTTGGCGCAGTCAGGGCAATATCCCATAATACGAACATGCGATTAACGGTAGATGTGAACGGTTCGCCAGAATCAAAAATCGACTTCTGTCTTGTGGAAACTTTCCGTTTTTAAGGAGAGAATGTGCTATATCTTGTGGTATTTCGCTGCAAATATACTACATAGTGAGACAGAAGTGTTCATTTTCTCACCAAAAACCCGCAAGCACCCATGAAATAAGGATTTTTTCATCGTTGTGAACGATTTGCCGGAAATGGCTAAAGGCAACCGAGCCATACCATTATTGTGAGAAATCTTATTGGCAGGCATCAATGCGAGATATCTTGTTTTGTCGAATATCATATTGACAATCATCTATGCATCGTGTATGATGCTTGCATTGATATTGATCTATGTGAGGCTGTTTATGGAACTTTCTGAAGTATCCCTCATCTGCAAAGCACTGTCTGATCAGAACCGGCTTCAGATCATTTATCTCCTGACTTATGGGGAACAATGCGCATGCGAGCTGCTGGAGCAAATGAAGATCACCCAGCCAACGCTTTCCCATCACATGAAAGTGCTGGAAAACTGCAGTCTCGTTATTTCGAGAAGGAAAGGCAAATGGAGCCATTATTCCCTGAACAGGGACCAGTGGGTCGCTTTCCGTGGGTATGTCGAATCAATCCGGGATGCCGGTGAAGAAAGAGATGAAAGCGGGTGTTGCTTATGAACAGCAAAGCAGAACGGAAAGAGATGGCGCTGCGGTGCTTCACTGACCATTTACATTGTTCCCAGTCAATCCTGGCCGCATTCTCAGAAGAATGCGGTATCACAGAAGAGACAGCTTTCAAGCTGGGTTCCTGTTTCGGCAGCGGCATGCGCAAGGGAAATGTATGCGGCGCATGTACCGGTGCATTGATGGTTCTTGGCCTGATGTACGGTGAGACCCATGCCGGTGACCATGAAGGACGCCTGCGGACAAACAGGCTGAACGATCTTATGTTGGACAGTTTCAGCAAGGCAAACGACTCCTGTATCTGCAATGAGCTTCTGGGCTGCGATATCCGGACACCGGAAGGTGTGCAGTACGCCCGGGACAATCATTTGTTTACGGAATTCTGCCCGAAGATGGTGGCAAGCGCAATTGACATCCTGGAAGATATCATAAAAGAAAGGCAGGGGTTTTATCAGCATGGTGCCTGAAACGGGAAATCACCCATAAGGCAATTTGAATATGATGCAGTTCTGCATGAGCTGCCCGACAATGGCAGTGCATATGTGATCTTTCCATGGGATATCCGCAAGAAGTTTGGCAAGCCATATTTTTAATGTTATAAACAGCATATTAACAAAAGTATGAGGTGTGGATTAATGGAAAAAGGAGTAAACGAAAAAGACTGGAAACTGTTTCGGAGCAGACTTCCCGGTTGGCAGGAAACCTACATGGAAAGGATTGTTGAGGAATACATGGAACTGTTAGGCAGCGAAGACCAGGCTTCTGAAAAATTCTGGGCTTTGGACGAGCGGATTAAGAAAGATAAGCGGAACCCGGGTGTGCTGCTGCACGATGTAAAGCGTTCCAATATGGATATTCATCTTCTTCAGCTTCTTCGGTACAAAGTAATCCGGCTGGAGAATCTGGACGGCTTCAGTGAAGAACTTCAGGAAAAGCTTACATGGATTATAGGAAATGAATAAAGGAAGCTCTTTTCACTGGACAATCAGCGGAATGCTCCATTCCGGAGCATTATCAAAACAGGATAGGAGGAAGATCAATATGTCTTATCCCAAACCATTATCCGAAAAGACGATTGAACGATTATACCATGAAGCAGGTATCAGTAATGAAATGCAAACCTATTTGCATACGCTGTTTGCAGCCTGCGCAAATCTTTATGGGGCGCTGTCTCTTCGTGACGCATGGTCGTTATATCAAGGGATTACCGGAGCACCAAAAATCCGAAGAAAAGACCTGATTGCATTTTCCTCCATTGTCCGGCGCGAAAAACAGCCTTATTATGTATTTGAAATTGAAGAACTCTATACCGAAGAACCGCATAATGAGCTGGATCGCCATATTGTGTCCTCAGAACTGGTTTCCAGCGGATACGGCAAGCTTCATTTGTTTTATCTGCTGATGGAAAACCTGGATGACCGGCCTTACTGTCTTCCTGATGATCTTTTATCTTTTGCCAATCCTGTTCCGATCCAGGAAGAAACAGATTTTCTTTCTTTTCTGGGAAATCTGAAGTCAACTGCGGACATATGCAAACCTAAGTTTGGACGTTCCTGCCCCAATGAAAACAAAGGAAAGAAGCTGAGTGCTTTTTCATTCCTGAATTCAGAAGAAAGATTTGATCTGGAATACTATAAAAACCGTCCTGGTCAACTGGCAGAACTAAAGAAAGATTGTTCCGGAACAGAAGCAGAAAAAACACTTAGGCATTTTAAGCGCGCAGAAAACATCAATCCCGGTGCAATGACAAAGCATCTCGAATATATCTTGGAAGAATTGGAGGAAGCCGGTGTCTGTCTGACAGATAAACAGCTTGAGAAACTCCTCAAACTGGTTTCTGCTTTTCACAACAATTCCCGTTTGTGGGGCCTTTCCGGATGGAAGCCGGCAGAGCTTGCCCGGATGACTCTCAGCCGCGGATTGCCAGCCATATCATTCGGGTCTGGATTGCAAAAAGCCTTCGCTGACGGCACGATGAACAAGGAAGAACTGATAGAAGGAATTCGCAAACTCGGGCTTGACGTCATTGAATAAAACCCTGTCTGTTGGATTTACGGTTCAACGCCGAAGGATTTGTATATATCCGAAAAGTCAGCAGGCTCCTCTGACTGCTTTTGTTCTTCCTGCCTGATTTCTTCTGTTGGGGCTGATACTTCATTTTTTTCCTTCTCTTCTTTTTCTTTGTATGCCGGCACAAACGGAATCAGCCCCCTCCGATATGCCTCCTCCTGCACTTCCGCAGGTGCCATTCTGATATCAATCACAAATCCGTTTACACTAAAGCACCATATGGCAGGATTGTCTTCCACAAGAATGGCAAGCTGCCATTCGGGATTAAGGTACGTGATATTGAACATATCCCTGATTTCCCTGGCTTTATTTGACACCGTTGATTTCGATAAACCGAATGGCGCGCACAGCTCATCCGCGGTCAGGTGAATCGGCTGGGATTTGTCAAAAATAAAGTTGTTCGTTGTAATAGCATAGATAATAGCGGCTGCCCATGTGTTCTTTCTTCCTGCCAATAGCGGTGAAGGCCTCTTTCGGCAGAGCTTTTCGAGCAGATGCAGACACAGTTCCCGGTATTCATCATTCAGATACTGATTGCAGAAGTCGGTAATCAGAGGCTCTATGCCGTCAAATGCCGGCTGTAATGATTTGGGTACGCTCATGGATTGTTTTCTCCCTTTCCTGATTATTTCTTATCTTCAGGTTTAATCCCTGAAGCAGCCGACAGGTATAACAAATACCCCTTTTTCAGTTTTATAGGACATAGGCGCGTTTGCGCAAATTGTAATCAGTAAGGTTGGTTCTCTGTAAGTTGCTCTTGGATGTTTGGGATCAGCCAGCGCTTTTTTATTATATTCGCGAATCATATCAACAAATTTCAGAAGCCCTTGCTCGGCTGCCGGAATTTCATTCATGCCGGTTTTGATTTCTATCAAGGCATATCTTCCGTCCGGAAGCTGATATACAGCATCAGCCTCCAGACCGCTGTCATCGCTGTAATGCAATACAGTAGCGTCATGAACCTGGGCATATACAAGCAAATCCCTGATAACCAGGTTCTCAAATACATGGCCAAAGAAATCCAGATCATTATTGAAATAGGAAGGATCGATTCCCAATGCCGCCAGACCTATTGACGGATCAACAAACAGATGCTTTTTGGATGCGCGGATTGCTGTTTTGGAACGAATCTGCGGCATCCAGGCATCCAGGTCTTTTATTACAAATAGCTGTTCTAATGCCGTAATATACGAAGCCAGCGTGACGTCCGTTACATTCTGCGTAGCTTGCACATCCGCATATATACTCGTTTTCTTCGTACGTGCTGCCATATTCCGGGCAAAGGACCATAAAAGCATCCTTGCCCATTCAGGATTCCGTTTGACGTCATCCACTGTACTGATGTCTTTTTGCCAGATCTGCCGGTAATAATCCTTTGCGATTTCCAGTTTCGCCATTTTATCCTTTATTGCAAGGCATCTGGGCCATCCGCCCCGGCACGCAGCAAAAAACAGATCTTTCAGAGTAATTTGGGAAACATTACCCCCGAACTGCGCTTCAGGGTGATCAAACAGCACAGAGAGCGAAATACTCCCATCGGATTCTCCGGTTTCCCACAGGGTCATCGGATACATCAGCAATTCACTGATCCTGCCTGTTCCGGTATGGGGTGTTTTGACCTTTTGACTGGTAGAGCCTGTCAGATAGTATTCACCGATTGCTTCCGGATGATCATCGCAGTCTTTCCTGATTGCTCCCCAGACTTTGGGAGCGTCCTGCCACTCATCAAAAAGAATTGGCTTTGGATTGGAAAAAAAGAGCGTTGGAGAAGTTTCAGCAACCGCAATATAACCGTCCCGTCTCTCCTCATCCTGAAATTCGATCGTTGTCCGGCAGCGTTCCTTTGCCGTGCGGGTTTTCCCGCAGCCCTTGGGACCAACTATACTGATTGCGTTAAAGGCCTTTATCCGTTGATCAATCTGCCGGTCGATGATTCTTTCTATATATTTCACTTTGCCACCCCCGTCAGATGTCATTATACGGTTATTTTGTGTTTTTCGCAACCTTTGTTTTATGTTTTTCGTCATTTTTGTTTTGGTAATTTCGTCATTTTTGTTTTGTGTTTTTCGCCTTTGGTTGTGGTTGATAACAGTTTGCCCCTACCGGTCAAGCCAACCGACTCTTGTGGAATTTGACAGGTTTTCATGATCCAGAACCACAAGATCTTATGTTTTCGCTGCAAATATACTACATAGTGAGGACACTTCGTTAAGATCCCCATACGAGATCCGATAATGACCATTCTCCAGTGGCATATTCCTCAAACGCCTGTTTAATCAATGGCGCTCGTTCCGAATCAACTATCACCGTGCGTTCTTCTCGTCCTCTGTCGTCCACTCGACGGACATTAATGCTTCAAGCCCAATGTTATCAAGAGAAACAACTGGATAAAAAGAGCATTCAATGGTATACTGAACGCAATCTTAGTGGGAGGTGAGGATTTTGACGGATTGCACGATTCTCTGTGTCAAAATCTATCATATCTGAGTATTTCCCGGAAAAACCCGAATTACTCCCAATGCAGATCCGCCGCTCAACCGCTGAAGGCTTTTCATCCTGGCTGAGGGAACGGGCGGTGGATCTAACCAGCGTCCAGCACAGGAACCTGATGAATGAACTGCTGGGAAGCCGTGATAAAACGATCCTGGCGCTTCGCACGCACATGTTCAGCATTTCCGATACATTCACTTGTTTTGAAGCAGGCGATTTCACTCCGAGACTGCAGCTATGCAAGCCTGAAAACCAAAATACGGTCAGTAACTTTATTCTTGTTTCAAGTGATACGAGTTTGCGAAATCTGCAGGTGGCAACTCCAAATGCATCCACGGACGGAAGCTTTACAAAAACATGGAAGTATGAAAAAGGCGCATGGTGGCTCTATAAGCTCCAGCCAACTGTAGCTTCCAAAGCGGAAGTAGAGATCAGTCGTATATTGCGGGAAATTGGATGGGATGCCGCAGAATACGCATATATGGGAAGCTTCCGTAAACGGGTTAAATCCCGCAATTTCCTTCAGCCAAAGGAGTTCTTTGAACCATATGATTCCTTCCGCTTTTTCTTTGATGATCCCAGCGATGATGAAGATGTGATTTATCAGAACATTGCTTCCCTCGGACCGGAATTCGAAAAAGCGTGGAAACGAATCCTGATTGCGGATGCCGCTTTCCTTAACACTGATCGGCATATGCGTAACTATGGCTTCATTCGTTCCTCTGAAACAGGAGAAGTACTCCGCATGGCACCGAATTTTGACAACAACCAGGCTTACCTTGCCAATCCGAGCGGCACCTATTCAGATGGCATGCTTAAGCTCTATATGAAGAACGCTGACAGCTGGGATTATAAGAATCTAAAATTGCTGTGCAGCGCTATGAAAGAGCATCCTTACATGAAACAGGCGTATGAGGCTTGTGTTGCTTATCTGAAATAACAGGATGTGATCAGTAGGGAGGGTAACTCCTTTATAAAATGAACTTACTGATCTCAAATCGACTCTCCAATTTTACTAAGTGAAATGTCGTCCTTCCTCTTGCAGATTATCCTCAGCTTTTGAGGATTCTTTATTTTCCGCGCGAACAATCTGTACGATTCGATAATAAGATCAACAAGCTCTTGCTACCGTGTCAAAGGCCAGGGAGCTTTTTCCGGAACCGGATACCCCTGCGAATACAACCAGTTTCCCTTTGGGGATTGTGACATCAATATGCTTCAGATTATTCTCGGATGTGCCGAGAATCCTTATATTGTCAGATTCAGCGTGATTCATCACAGAGCCCTTCCTTTATAAACTCTTCCTGCATAGCGCTGAAAAGCTCTGAATACAATTGTATAAACTGTTCTACGCGTTCTGTTCCCATGTTTTTGAGTGCGCGCAGCTCGGCCTTCAGCAACCGTCTGACGGTTGTGTTTGCCAGATCCATCCCTGTTTCAGTCAGCGCAATTATCTTACGGTTTCCCATGCCCGGAGTGGTAAACAGTTTTACAAGTCCATCTTTGGCAAGCCTCATCATAGCAGAGTTATCATATGCGAAACCCGCACGGCTGTTCAATAGCCCGGTCCGGAAAGTTTTCGCGCTTCCGGGTTCCGGCCGAAAGCGGGAGGTTCACCCCGGCTGATGTCCGGAAAGAGCGTTCCGTTCCGGAAAACGATTTATACTGAAGGATGAAAGGACACGTATTCCGGCCAAGGAAGCTTTCCATGATTTGCAGCTTATTTCCCGCCTTCCATGGATGCAGCTGCAGGCACAGAAAAACCGGCGAAGGTTTCAGTTTTCCTGCGCCGGCGGCACTGCGTGTCCTCTGTAAACCGGCGACCTGCCATCACCGCTGCTCTCAGTACAGGCTGTTGATATAGTCCATCAGCTTCTCCCGGTCATAGAGGTGTTCATAGGTGCGGATGATATAATCCGGTTCCACGCCCTGATCCACATCGTAATAAGCGCCGTTGATCATGAAGGAGAGGCGCAGCGGCCCAGAGACAGAAAAGGATGTTCCCCATGCAGTGGTCATGGGTAAACACACCGATCACAATGATCCGGCGCGTATCCTGCTCATCGATTTCCGCGGCAGAAACATGGAATTTGTTCTGCAGCTGCGCTGTCAGGCTTTTGACGATCATCCGTCTTTCCTTCAGGCTGTGAACCCAGGAGAGGCCCGGAGTCGGAAAGTCATGGTTGCAATCTTCGTGACAGCCGCGCCCGAGAGTTTTGAACTGAAGACGCCGCCGTTTCCGGGTCCGTGATACGGTTCCTATCGTCCGAGGACACTCTTCAGCGTGTCCAGCATCTGCTTCACGTCGATGGGCTTGGCGATGTGCCCCTGCATTCCGGCGTCGTACGCTTTCTTCTGGTCCTCCTGGAACGCGTCCGCTGTCATAGCCACGATCGGGACGCCGGCCCGCACCGGATCGTCCAGGGCCCGGATGGTCCGGGTGGCCTGGTAGCCGTCCATGACCGGCATCTGGATATCCATGAGCACGGCGTCATAGGTGCCCGGTTCCGCCTGCACAATGGCGTCCACAGCCGCCTGCCCGTCCTCGGCGCAGTCCACCAGGAATCCTTCATGGGACAGGAGCATGACCGCGATCTCCTGGTTGATGGGATTGTCCTCGACCAGCAGAAGGCGCACGTCCCGGAAATCCGTCCGGTTCCCTTTCTCCCCTTCCTCGTCGGGCTGCTCTTTTGGCACCGCCGTTTCAAAGCTGAGGCGAATGGTCAGCATCGTGCCTTCTCCCTGCTTCGTTTTCACGTCGATGGTTCCGCCCATTTTGTCCACAAAGCTCTTGGTGATGGCCATGCCCAGACCCGTTCCCTGCACCTTGCTGACGGTGCTCGTTTTCTCCCGTTCAAAGGGTGTGAACAGGCGCTCCGCGAACTCCGGGCTCATGCCGATTCCGGTATCCCGGACCGCGAATTCACAGGATACGGTCCCGTCCGTTTTCTCCGCCTGCTGCATGGCCAGAGTGACGCGGCCGCCCTCGGGGGTAAACTTGCAGGCGTTGCTGAGCATATTCATCAGCGCGCGGCTGAGCTGGCCGCGGTCGCACATGACCCACGTCTCCCCGGGTTCCCATTCCCGGATGAAGGTAATCTGCTTGCTGTCCATCTGCGGAACGACCAGGTCCCCGACCTTCGAAAGGAGGGTTATGAATTATCTGGAACACGTGGAACAGAAGGCTTATTTTACATAGAGTTGAGATGTCTTTAATGTAGTCAATACGCATCCAACTCTACCTCCTTCTCCAGCTCCAGCCGCCCGCTTTCGATGCGGCTCATTTCCAGCACGTCGTTGATCGTGTCCAGCAGCTGGTGCCCGGCGGTTTCGATTTTCCCCAGGTACGCCTTCGTTTCCTGCGGGGACGTTTCTTCCCGACCCGCCAGCGTGGTATACCCGATGATCGCGTTGAGCGGGGTGCGCAGGTCGTGGGACATATTGGACAGGAAGCAGGTCTTGGCTTCGCTGGATTTCTTCGCCGCCTCCATTTCCGCCCGCATGTGCTCACTCTGCTGAATCCGGTTCGTAATGCGCTGGACCAGCAGCAGCATGATAAAAACGAAAATGCTTCCCCCCAGCAGGATGGAGGCCACGATAAGATCCGGTTTGCCGATCATCCCCACGGCCAGGTAGCCGCACAGGAACAGGACCAGCAGCAGGATCGGAAGGTTCAGGATCCTTGTTTCCTGCTTCAGGTCTTCCCGGACGCCCGCGTCCCGTGAAAAGCGGATGTACCGGTAGATATTGTACGCCATCAGGGCGGCGCCCAGATAGGTCATGGCATATGTCAAGGCGGGATCACCTCCACAACGATTTCTCCCGGATAACGGCGCGGTGAACCGCGGAACCGTTTATTTCGGCAGCGGACGGGTTCCTGATTGGTTTCCTGTCCAGATCATACCACATTTTCCATTTTTTTGCAGGAAAGACTCACCGGAAGCCCGCGCCCGCCCGCTGCGCTTCCCATTCCTCCCTGGTGATCAGGCACGTATACTCGCCTGACTTGACGCCCGTCCGGGGGCAGGCGCGCATCTTGCCAATAAAATCATGCTGCTGGGTTTATCCGGGAGCTAAGGATATGGTATACACAAGTGATACAACCGGAAGACATCTCCGGCTAAGAACCGGAGTTCTGCGGGTCCGAATCCCGCCTTGTGTACCAATATGCGCCTTTAGCTCAATTGGCCAGAGCACCTGACTTTTTAATCAGGGGATCATGGGTTTGAGTTTTGTTACTTGTTCTGTGATGATGCTTCTATTGCACCTGAACAATGAATCCTGACAACCTGGTTTCCATCCGTTTCCGAAATTGCTTGCAGCTTACTCTTTGATGAAAACAAGATGGTGGAAGAAAGCAATCTTCCGGTATTCATCTGTCCGGGATACCCGCATCTCAAGCTGTATCATGCTCTTTTGCCATTCTTCCTGATGATGCTTTTCCTGATTTTGCTGCAGATCCCAGAATGTGCGAATACCGTATGAATCAATCAGTTTCAGGCTGCTGCTCCAGTCGGTGATATCGCTGTCATTGTAATACCGGATTGCTCCGAACTTTGACGCTGTACTGTTTTTTCCATCCAGCAGGGCGTTTGCCTTTTCCATATCATCGAGCAATACAGCCATCTGCATAACACGCCCGGCGCGATTGTGCTTAACGATCGATATTTTTCCGTTTGGTTTCAGTACACGAGCCAGTTCGCAAATGACTGTCTGTTTATCATCAATATATTCCAGCACATTGTGGCAGATGATGAAGTGAAACGAATTGTCATCGAACTTCGAAAGAGCGGAAACATCACCGATGATCTGTGTATACTCATGATCCTTCCATGCATTGGCAAGCATCTCTTCAGAAGGCTCAACGGCAGTCAAGGAATTGCCTGCGGCATAATGATCGGCAGTGACGCCTTCACCGCTCCCGAAGTCAAGAATGGAAAGTCCTTTCAGTTCTCCTATCTGCGACCACACAATTCGTTTGAACAGTCTCTCCCATGCCGGGAGCTCGGTTATCTGGTGCATATTGCTATCTCCAACATCAGCAATCTGCCCATGCGGGGCATTCCGATTATATCCTTTGAACCTTTATTTCGCAAGAAAAAGCGGAAGCGCAGTAAGCAGCAAGTAAAGACCACCAATCCCGATTACAGCTGAATTCTGTAATACAGATCGTCCCCGGAAAACGCCGCTTCTCCCTGATTCTTTTTCCGGTCATACAGGACAAATCCCACACTCTCATAGTTTTTCGGAGCAGTCAGATTGCTGTTCGTCCGCACACGGATTTCTTTCAGTCCTTCATATTCCCTGATACGTCTGAGCGCTTCCGCAAGCTGCGCCTGGCCAAATCCGTTTCCTTTCCAGGCTGTCCGGATGGCATTATGTCCGATTTCCACATATTCCGGCCGATTTCTGGGGTCCCAGCAAATAAAGCCGACTGGCTCCTCATGGAAACAGGTGACGAAACCGTACTTGTCTGCAATCTCCGGATGATCGAAAAAGAAGTCATCCGTTTCTCTCCAGTTCCCGTCCCAGCACTGCGCGCAGCGTTTGTCAAAAGAATACGCATCCTTTAAAATGCTGTACATGATACCCCTGTCAAAATCCGTAAATTTCCGGAAGGACAGCACTGCATGGATCCATTCTTTCCTCGTGATGGCAAATGCATAGGAAATCTTGTTCTTCGGGTCGGGATATTCCTTCACCTTTTTCATGCCGTTGGCCATGGCTGTGCGCCAGGAGCCCTCATTGGTATATTTCATATAGGAATACAGCACGTGATATTTTGTGTTCAGAAACGCCCAGTCCCGGACAGCCCGGGCTGCTTCCTTCGCAAAGCCTTGCCGCCAGTATTTCTTATGGATATGATACCCGATTTCCGGCAGCATCTCCCCGTCGATATTCTGAATGGTGATGCCGCAGTCCCCGATAAACTCTCCGGTCTCCTTCAGCACGACTGCCCACAAGCCAAAGCCATATTGGGCGTAGTTTTCCAGATTCCAGTCGATCCAGCGCCTGGTGCGGGCCTCGTCAAAAGGCGCAGGATAGTGCGCCATCGTTTCCGGATCGGATACAATTTCATAAAAGGCGTCAAAATCGTCCGGGGAGTATTCCCGCAGGAGCAGGCGTTCGGTTTCGATCATGATTTTCATTCCTGTTCTATACCTCCGGAGTGGCTTTTACGGACCGGGTCTGCAATTCATTCATATTCCTGCTGCCTTCATTGCACCAAGACGCAGGACATCGTAATCAGTAAGCACCGCACAGCTTGCATAAGGCTGTGTATTCCCGCAGATACATGCCGCGCCGCATCTCATCTTTATCCGCATAGGAGGCATGCTCTGAAAAGATCTGAAGAATCTCATCCAGATGAAGCCACCGGGGTTCCATGCCAACTTCTTTTTCCCGTTCGGTCAGGTGAACAGCTGTCTCGCCGGTCACTTCACCGAAAAAATACCGGTTTACCCACTTGAAATCCTCGTAATACTCGTCGATTTCCAGCACACAGTCCGTGGGGCGGATCAGGAAGCCCGTTTCTTCCGCGACCTCCCGGATACAGCATTCACGCTCATCCTCTCCGGCTTCGAGTCCGCCGCCCGGAAGCATCCATTGTCCGGTGACCGTTTCATAGGACAGCAAAAGCCGGTGATCGCGGATGACGATCCCCCGGCAGGCCGTACGGGTCTTGTCCCACTTCCCGAAATAGTTGGCGCCGACAATTTCCAAGACTCCCCGGTATTCATTCCGCAGCGCTGCCATCATAATCTCCCGCCGTTTACTTAATCATCCCGCCGTGGAAAAAACACTCATAAATCAGTTTCCCCTGATATTCAATCGTTTCCTTTCCCTGAAACCAGTCAAAGCTTCCGTCAACATCGCAGTGGTAGGTATAATCTTCGTTTGCATAATCCTGCGGTCCCCGATAGGGCTTTTCTTCCGGGACGTGAAGCAGTGCCTCTTTCAGGAAGTCGCCGCTGAAGTGATCACCGATCACCCGTCCGACATAGTTCATGCTCCAGAACGGAATATCAGAGATCCAGAGCGCTTCTTCACCGGCAAACCTGTCGCCGCCCAGATAGGTATCGTAGTACATATAATCTCCGTCTCTGTAGACCAGATCATGGGACTTTATCCGTGACGGAGCTGTTTCAGCGCCCTTCCCGGCATAGGTTGCCTGCTTGGCTTTGATCAGAAAACCGACGATCTGTTTGTCCATTTCTGCAACTCCTTTTTTTCGCTGTTTTTCATCCTAAATCATACACGTAAGAGATCATATCGTAATCTTTACCGCCCCAGTTGTGAGAATCGGTCCGGAACTCTTTTCCCCCGACTTCCTCATAGAATCTTCTTGCCTCGTCATTCCCTTTCAGGCACCAGATGATCATTTTTTTCTTTCCGGATTCCCTGAAATACCTCACGGCATTTTGAAAGAGACGTTTCCCGATTCCGTTATTTCTCTTTGAATATCTGACATACAGGGCAATGATTTCGCAATCCGCCGCTTCGTCTTCCGTCATCTCCAGCCACGCATATCCCAGAATCTCATTGCCGTCCGTTGCAACCACATATTTCTGATATCTTTTTACTTCGATTTCATATCGCTGATCCACGCTCATGGAATCCAGGAAATCGCTGTCAATTATTCCACGATATGCCTTTTGCCAGTCTTCAACGAGGATCTCAGCAATTTGCCTGACATCTTCCTTTTCCGCTTTTCTGACAATGATCTCTTCTTTCATTGTTACAGGCCTTCTTTCTGCCAAAGGGACAAAACCCTCCGTCCTCAGTTCAGTTCATCGAGCAGGATATAGTACCGGAGCTTCTCTTCATCTTTCGGAACGCCGGCTGCGCGGAACAGGTCATCCGGGTGAATATTCGGATAGGTTTTTCCGTAGTGCCCGTCGCTGTTGTGTTTCAGGCTCCGCCAGCCCAGGGCCAGGTCCATCCAGCGGTCACCGGCTCCGGCTTTGCCCACATCGATAACCCCCGTAAACCGTTTCCCATCCGTAAAAAGATTCGGCAGACAAAAGTCCCCGTGTGTTACTACACGATCCTGTTGCGGCAGGTGTTTTTTCAGCCAATCCAAAAGGGCCCCGGGGTTTTTAAACCCGTCCGGGCCGAAAGTTTCCGGTTCACAGTCGGAAGGATCAAAACGTCCGGCCCGGATCGCTGTTTCAGCATCGGAAAGGTAATCCCCGACAGTCCGCTCAAACGGGCAGTCATCCGCGGGAATCGACCATAATGTATGCAGCGCTTCAGCCATGCAATCCAGCAGCAGGACGGGATTGCTCATGATATCGGGTTTGCACAGTTCTTTTCCCTGAACACGCGTCATCAGCAGCCAGTCCAGTTCATTCTGCACCTCATGGGCAGCCACCTGCGGCACAGGAGCTTTCCCCGCAAACCACTGCAGGATCCGCACATCTGCCGTATCCCGGTCATCGGCAGGACGGATTTTCAGCACGTAATCGTCAAAAAGCAGCACCTGTGCTCCGGATTTTCCGAGCCCGTCCGTTTTCCCGGCCTGCCTGCCGAGAACAGCCGCGATCGAAGCCGGTATCTGATTGATGTTATCCATCCGCATACTCCTTCACGATCCTCATCACTTTCCGCATCTCTTTGATATCCCTGTCGACATCTCCGGTTTCAAGCGAGTGATTCGCGCCCTCGGTTTCATACAGCGGAATGCCCGTTCGCCTGCAGTTTTCCCTGATTGTCCCGGTATCCGCCCATGGGTCGGATGTCCCGTGGAACGCAATGACATTCCCGTCGGCAAACCGGAAGACTTCCTCCACCGGCGTAAACAGGATCTGACGGCAGCGAAGGCCGTGGCGTTTTGCATAGGCCGCGCAGACAACCGTACCGATGCTCTTGCCGATGAACAGGATCTCTCCGTATTCATTCCAGTCGATCCCCTGCAAGATGCCTTCCGACTGCTCCAGCGCCATTTGCGCGCATTGCTCAATCTTTTCCGGGTTTCCCTTGACATGATCCGGAAATCCGGTATACGGAACAGGTACGATCTCCCATCCCGATCCTTTAAGCAGCTTCCAGCTGTAGTACAGCAAAGGTTTGTCACAGGTATATCCGATTCCGGGAAAAAGGCATGCGATCTTCTTCATCTGGACTCTTCCTCCGCCGGTTCTTCCATATCATCGATGATCCTGACCACTTCTTCCCAGGTATGCACCCGGATCATGCCGTTGGCTTCCGCGTCATAAAAACGGTTATGCGGCGCCGTAAACAGAATCTTCCTGTAGTTTCCGCCTTCCAGGTTGTGAATCCCGTCATCGATCAGCACATCCCCGCGGATCATCTGCTTTCTGCCGGTGATGATCACCTGATTCCATGACAGAAAAGGAAAGTAGTGAAAGAGAAGACGGTTCATCTTCTCTTCCACATGTCCGATCTCCGTTGCCGTAACAATATAAACCTGATGTCCTTTGTCCATGAAATGTTTCAGCGCTTCCGCGGCTCCCGGCATGGGCTTTATACCTGCCCAGAATCCAGGTTCACAGATCACACCGTAGATCTCTTCCCGGGAGATGCCGGAATAAGGAGCCGCCACGTTCCAGTCCGTGATCTCTTCGAGGGAAACATTCCGGTGATACTTTTCGTTCGCGCGCTTCACCCAGGCTTCCAGCAGCTGCTCAATCGTGTCATCCATATCCACAAGGATCGTCATATCGCACACCCTTATTTCAGTTCTGTCAGCCTGACGTCACCGGATGTTGTCCCGATCTCCAGCTTCCCGCTGCCGTCGCCGCAGGACCAGACATCCCCGTTTTTAGTCAGGGCCAGCGCGCTGTCAAAGTCACCGGAGGTCTGGGATACCTTCGCGGTAAAGCCCGGATCTGCGGAAAGCTCCGCATCCACACTGCCAGAGGTCGCGTTGATCTTCATCTGCTCAAATGCGTTTACCTTCACACTGATCCCGCCGCTGGTGGAGCCGATATCAGCCTGTTTCACACTCCCTGC
Organism: uncultured Eubacteriales bacterium; assembly: GCA_900315315.1. Lineage (GTDB taxonomy): Bacteria > Bacillota > Clostridia > Christensenellales > Aristaeellaceae > Aristaeella. The sequence goes on from OMYT01000035.1 coordinate 16,358, forward strand.
TTCCATGCGGATTCCGCCGGAGGTCGTCCCGAGTTCCGCCTTTTCCGCCTCTTCCAGCGACAGGTTCAGGTGGCCGGATGTGCTGCCCATCTTCACGACGTCTGTCCTGCCTGTTACTTTCAGGGTCACATTGCCGGAAGTCGATTCGCCGTACACAACCGGGGCGGTCACCGCGGCCTCCACATCGCCGCTAGTGGAGCCCAGCGCAATCTCCTCCGCGGCCAGTTCCGGCACGTGAATGTCCGCGCTGGTTGCGATAATGTCCGCCTTCTTCAGGCTTTTACCCCTGGGCAGAGTCACGGTCAGGGCTTTAGTCGGGGAGGAGAAACGGAGAAACACAGGCGTGTTGTATTCGACCACCAAAGTCTTCCCGTCCATCTTCCAGCGCATCCGGTCGTCCCCGTTGATCGGGCGGTCGGAAGTTTCCTCCAGGATCACGGTATCCGCGTCATGGTATGTGACAGTCACGGATCCGGAAGTCCAGTTGATATCGATACTCTCCACCTCATCGGTGATTGTCGCGTTGCCGGAGGTGAAATCCCCGTCCGCGAAAGACCATGTGTAGTACGCCACCAGGCAGATCATAACAGCCAGAACCAGAATCAAAGCCTTTTTCATTTGATAATACCTCTTTTCTTCATTTCAGGAATCACTATGGCAACCACCAGACCGATCAGTACGCCGACCAGCACCGCGCCGCGCCAGAAACCCAGACCGTTGTTATGGATGTTGATGCATTCCATCATCACGGCGAACAGGGCCACATCCACGGCGACAACCGTGAAAGCCTTCCGCTCGGGCACATAGGGCTGCAGCGGTTTTGCCCTGATTGCAAAGGGCAGGAAGAACAGCGACATGCCGAAGAGGAACGCGCTCGCCGCGATGAAGAACCAGTCCCCGTGGGAATAAATGCAGGTTACCGCGAGGAGCAGCACCGTACTTGCGCAGAACGCGCAGAAAGTCCAGAACAGTTTGTTCTCCGGCACCATCAGGGGCACCACGATCACCGAAGCTGCCACAGTCAGGCCGGCAACCACCACGAAGAACCAGTCAAGCCTGCCGCCCTCCAGCCGGTTCAGGAACAGGCAGATCACCACGGGAATCATCAGGATCCAGGCGATCACCGTTCCTACCGCCGCCGATCTGCGGCCGAATTTCTTTTTCTGGTAACGGATTACATCTTCCTTTTCCGCTGCCAGATGGTTTTCAATCTCATTTTCACGGATCCGCGCCAGCACTTCCTTGCAGGCGGGGCATTCCGCCAGATGTTCATCCACGATTTCCCGGCTCTCGCTGCTGCAGACTTCGTCGGCATACAGCGGCAGAAGATCCCGGATCACATTGCAGTCAGTTTTCATCCGTCTTCATCCTTTCCTGAAGTTTCAGCCGGGCCCGATGATATGTGACCCGTGCCCAGTTCTCGGTTTTTCCGAAGATCATCCCGATCTGCTGGAATCCCAGCTCACCGAACACTCTCAGCTCGAAGATCTCCCGGTAGGGCTCCTCCAGCGCGTGCAGCGCCAGGTGAACCCGGAAGGAGGAATCCCTGTCCGCAGCGATCTGTTCGATGCTCTTGCCGTCCGCTTCGGCATCCTCCGGGATCGGCCCGGTTTTCTTCTGCCGCCGCTTCTCGTCATAGAACAGGTTCTTCGCGATCGTACACAGCCAGGTGACTTCGTCCGCCTCCCTCCGGAAGGAGGCTGTCTTCGAAGCCGATTTCGTCATTGCCCGGCAGAAGGTCTCCTGGGTGATTTCCTCCGCCAGCTCTCGGCTGCCGGACAGCGTCACCGCATAGGAGTACACCCGCATGTAGTACGCTTCATACATCTTCTCGCTGGCCTGCGCGTCCACACATCTTCACCTCCTTCCCAGCTGCTTTCGTTGATTAGACGGATGAGATCCGATTTCGTTACAAGCTTTTTCAAAAAATTTTTCAGGCGGTCCCGCTTCAGTTCGCCCGAATGCTGATTGTATTTTATTTCAGCCCCACCCGCAAGCTTTCGCTTGCCTTAATCCTTTCAGATATGTAAAATAGGAAAGTACGATATAAACGCAGGAGGTGCCCCCCTTTGAACTACGCGGAAGAATCCTTACGCCTGCACGGTGAGTGGCATGGAAAAATCGAAGTGGTCTCCCGGGTTCCAGTTCAGAATAAAGATGACCTGTCCCTGGCTTACACACCCGGTGTAGCACAGCCCTGCCTGGCCATTCAGGAAGATTATGATAAATCCTTCACCCTGACCCGGCGGCATAATCTGGTCGCCGTCATTACCGACGGGACGGCTGTACTCGGTCTCGGCGATATCGGTCCCGAAGCCGGTATGCCGGTGATGGAGGGCAAATGTGCCCTGTTTAAGGCTTTCGGCGGGGTGGACGCTTTCCCGATCTGCATCCGCAGCAAGGATGTGGATGAAATCGTCCGGACCATCTATCTGATCTCCGGTTCTTTCGGCGGCATCAATCTGGAGGACATCGCCGCTCCTCGCTGCTTTGAGATTGAGCGGCGGCTGAAAGAGCTCTGTGACATTCCCGTTTTCCACGACGATCAGCACGGCACGGCCGTGGTCGTCGCAGCGGCACTGATCAACGCGCTGAAAGTCGTAAAAAAGAATATCGACGAGGTAAAGGTCGTCATCAACGGCGCGGGAAGCGCCGGCATCGCCATCGCAAAGCACCTGATGAATCTCGGCGTCCGGCATATCAAAATGGTTGACAGCGCCGGCATTCTGTATGAAGGTCGACAGCGAATGAACCCGGCCAAGGATGAAATGGCCCGGATCATAAACCCGGAAAAGTTTTCCGGCTCCCTGGCTGATGCCATGAAGGGCGCCGATGTCTTCATCGGCGTCAGTGCACCGCACATCGTCACGCAGGATATGGTGCGTTCCATGGCACCCAGCGCCATCCTGTTCCCGATGTCCAACCCCGTGCCGGAAATCGAACCGGATGAAGCCCTGGCCGCAGGCGCCGCGGTGGTCGGCACCGGCCGCAGCGATCATCCGAACCAGATCAACAACGTCATGTGCTTCCCCGGCTTGTTCCGCGGCGCTCTGGACGTCCGCGCAAGCGATATCAACGAGGAAATGAAGCAGGCGGCTTCCCGCGCACTGGCAGGCCTGGTCTCCGATGAGGAACTGGACCCCGGCTATATCCTGCCCATGGCCTTTGACAAACGAATCGGCCCGACCGTTTCTGAAGCTGTGGCTAAAGCCGCCCGAGAGAGCGGCGTCGCAAGGATCTGAACCCGTCAGAAAGCGGACCCATGTCCGCTTTTCTCTTTTCTTTTGAAATTCAGCACCCAGCCCGCGCAGCCGCCGACAAGGCCGCCGATAATATGGGTCAGGTTGGAGATATCGTCCTTCACCGTAATACCCTCCCAGATCTGCTGACCCAGATAAATCACCGCCACCAGAATAAAGGTCAGCGGGATCTCCCCTTCTTTTACCTCGGTAAAAGCGGTCAGCAGGATAAAGGCAAAAACGACGCCGCTCGCCCCGAGAAGGTACGTCTGCGGGAAAAGCAGATTGTGAACCAGTCCGGTCACGAGTGCCGTCACCAGGATCACCGCCAGCAGATTCTTCCACCCGTACTTTTCCTCCAGCATCGGCCCGAGGAGCAGAATATAGGCCATGTTGCCCAGCAGATGGGCAAACCCTGTATGACCGAGCACATGGGTGAACAGCCGTACATACGTCATCGGATCCGCCCAGGAGGACCGGTACGTGGCAAAAATCCGGTCCGTCGCGTCCCCGGCGATCAGGCGGATGACCGTAACCACGGTGCAGGCCAGCGCAAAGCTCAGCACCAGCGGCGAATTAAATGTAATCCTGATTTTCTTTTTCAATGTACTCCCTCTTTTAAACTGCATTTCCCCGAAGGGGATTTTCATTATACCATCTTCCCGCCCTCCGGAACAGCCTGTCCGTTTGTTCAATCCGGTATCGGGCTTCGACGGTATTCCTCCCGAAACGTAAGGCACGGTAAAAATGCAGCAAAAAACCAGATCTGATATTGTACTCTCCTTCCTATCCATCTACAATGTGTAGTGGTTTTGGCCAAAAACAAAACAGGAGAGTGAACCGGTATGGATCAGGAAGCCAGGGAAACGCAGGCGCCATTGTTTGAGGAGTCCCATCCGTGGATTACGCTGAAAGCGGAAGCGGATGAAGACAACTCCGTGGATGAAGTGATCCGCTACACGCTGGACGAACTGAGGTTCGCCTGATCTGCTGTTCCCGCGGGGGACAGATTCCCAAACGAATTCTGCAGAGCGCAGACCCGCCGGTCTGTGCTCATTTTTTGAAAGGAATGCCGCTATGAAAGCCGAAGAAAAAACCAACGTCATGCGTCTGCTGGACGGCCGGAAAATCCCCTACGCCGCCCGCAGCTATGAGCCTGACCCTTCCATGACCGGCGAAGAAATCGCTCTTCTCCTGAATGAAGACCCGGGCAAGGTCTACAAGACTCTGGTTACCGAAGGGAAACCCGGACGCCATTATGTCTTCGTGGTCCCCGTACAGAAGGAGCTGGACCTGAAAAAGGCCGCGAAAGCCGCCGGCGAAAAATCCGTTTCCATGATACGCCAGAAGGATCTTCTGCCCCTGACCGGCTACGTTCACGGCGGCTGCTCCCCGCTGGGGATGAAAAAGGTCTTCCCGACCTTTATTCACGAAACCGCGGAGCGGGAGGAACAGATCTTTGTCAGCGCCGGCCGTGTCGGTTTCCAGGTCGGCGTGAACCCGAAGGATCTTGCTTCCCTGATCCGCTTCACTTTTGCCGATCTGACTGCGGACAGTTGATCGCCCGCGGCATATTGCTTTTGGGGTACAGTTATAGTACCATGGCCCGTAGGGAATCCCACTGACAGGAAAGGAGCGGCAGTATGGAAAAGCAGAACCGGATCATCCGCGATCTGACCTCCGGCAGCGTTCCGAAAACGCTGATCAGTTTTTCCCTGCCCCTGTTCCTTTCCGGTCTGCTCCAGATGGTCTACAACATGGTCGACATGATCATCGTAGGCCAGTTTGTCGGCACGGGAGGCCTCTCCGCGGTCGCCATCGGCGGCGAAGTCCTGATGCTGATCACCTTCGTGGCCATGGGCTTTTCCAATGCCGGGCAGATCCTGATCTCCCGTTATGTCGGCGGCAGACGGTACGACCTGGTGGGTGAGATGGTCGGCACGCTCTTCACGCTGCTCGAAAGCCTGGCTTTCATCATCATGATCATCTTTCTCTTCAGCTATCAGGGAATCCTGCGCTGGCTGAATACTCCCGATGACATCTGGGAATATACCCGGCAGTACAGCATCACCTGTGTCTTCGGGATCCCGTTCATCTACGGCTATAACCTGGTTTCCGCCATTCTGCGCGGCATGGGCGACTCGAAGCATCCCTTCCTGTTCATCGCTCTTGCCTCGGTCATCAACGTGGTTCTGGATATCCTGCTGGTCTGGCCTGCCGGGCTGGGCCCCTTCGGCGCCGCCCTCGCGACGGTCATCGGCCAGGCGGTCAGTTTCCTCTTTGCCCTGCGCCTCCTGTACAAAAACCGGGAGCATATTCACTTTGACTTCCATCCGTCTCATTTCCGGATCGGCAAAAAAGTGATCCGGAATCTGCTGTCCCTGGGAATCCCCATGGTCATCCAGAGCGCGGCAATCACCTTCTCAATGCTGTTTGTCAATTCCTATATCAACACTTACGGCACAGTCGCCGTCGCCGTCACCGGCGTCGCCCGGAAGCTGGAAAGCATGATCTCCGTAGTATCCCAGGCGATCTCGTCCGCCGGCGGCGCGATGATTTCCCAGGCCCTCGGCGCGAGAAAAACGGAACGGGTGCCGAAGATCGTCTTCCACGCGCTGTGGATCGTGGCGATTCCCTCCGGCATCTTCGCCCTCATTACCTGGCTGAAGCCGGAATGGCTGTTCGGTCTCTTTTCCTCGGATCCGGCCGTGATGGAAATGGCCCTTACCTATGTTCCCGTGGCAATGATTCAGTATCTGGGCTGCACGCTTCGCCCGCCGAGCTTTGCGCTGATCAACGGCTCGGGAAATTCAAAGCTCAACCTGCTGGTCGCCCTGCTGGACGGGATCTTCTGCCGCATCGGCCTGTCGCTGCTGCTGGGCGTTGCCCTGTCCATGGGCATCCGCGGCTTCTGGTACGGCAATGCGCTCTCCGGACTGGTTCCTTTCCTGATCGGCACCGCCTATCTGATTTCCGGCCGCTGGAAAAACGCTGCCGGGAGCGATCCCTCCCGCATTGCGGAAGAAGCGGATCCGTGATATAATGAAAAAAGTCTTTCAGCGGAGGATATTGAACCATGGAGACAGGAGCAATCGTTGCCGTCGTCGTCACGCTTGCCGTGGCGGTGTTTGCCGTGCTGATCTGTATTTTTTCATCCGTCAGCACGGTCAGCGGCATCAAGCATACGAACGACGAGGATACTAACGCCTGATCCATGCGCCGGCAGGCGCATCCTGGGGAGGTGAGACCGGAATGGGCAAGGAACGGATGCTGATCACGGGCGGGCACGCCCTGGAGGGTCAGGTTCGGGTCAGCGGCGGAAAGAATACGGCCGTGGCCGTTATTCCCGCTACGCTTCTTTGCGACGAGCCCTGCACGATCGAGAACCTTCCCGATATCGAAGATGTTCACGCCCTGGCCGATATTCTGACCGAGCTTGGGGCCAAAGTGGAATATGAGCCGGGTTGCATGATGCGCGTGGATCCCCGACCCGCGGAGGGCACCTGCGTTTCCTACAAAAACGCACAGCGCCTGCGCGCAAGCTATTACCTGCTCGGTGCACTGCTGGGCCGCTGCGGAAAAGCCAAAGTGCCCACCCCCGGCGGCTGTGAAATCGGCTCCCGCCCGGTTGACCAGCACCTGAAAGGTTTCCAGTCTATCGGCGCGAACGCTGAGGAAATCGCCGGGATGCTGACCGCAGAGGGTACGCTCACCGGCGGCGACGTTTTTTTCGACATCGTGACGGTCGGCGCCACGGTCAACGTGATGCTGGCCGCCGTCAAAGCCAAAGGCCAGACATATATCTACAACGCGGCCAAGGAGCCGCACATCGTTGACCTGGCCAACTTCCTGAACAGCATGGGAGCCAAAATCAAAGGCGCCGGCACGGACATCATCCGTATCCGCGGGGTGCAGACGCTGCACAGCAGCACCTACGCCGTCATTCCCGACCAGATCGAGACCGGCACGCTCATGATCGCCGCCGCCGCCACCGGCGGGGACATCATTATCAACGGCTGTATCCCGACGCATATGGACGCCCTGAGCGCCAAGCTTCTGGAAATGGGCGTCAAGGTTACGGATTATGATGATGCCATCCGCGTTCATGTGGTTGGTCCCCGCCGGGCCATTAATGTCAAAACACAGGTCTACCCCGGATTCCCGACAGATCTGCAGCAGCCCATGAGTGCTCTGCTGACCACCGCGAGAGGGACCAGTCTCGTCACAGAGACGATCTTCGAGCAGCGTTTCCGTCATTTGGATGAAATCCGCCGGATGGGCGCGCATGTGCGCGTGATGGACCGGACGGCCATCATCGAAGGCGTTCCCGAGCTTTACGGCGCGCCGATGACCGCGTCCGACCTGCGGGCCGGCGCCGCGCTGATCATCGCCGCCCTGATGGCGAGAGGCACCTCCGAGATCTACGAGCCCGGATATATCGACCGCGGTTATGAACATATCGAAGACAAGCTCCGCTCCCTCGGCGCGGAGATCCGGCGTGAGGCCGTGCTGTGGCCTGAGAGGTGAAATGAATGAACAACCCTTTTGAGGTCCTCGGGCTGAAGGGATGGGCCGGGCCGGATGAAATCCGGAATGCCTACCGCTCGCTGGTCAAACAGTGTCATCCCGACATGATCCGGGACCCCAGTGAAAAGGAAGCCGCGCAGAACCGGATGGTTGCCCTGAACCTGGCCTACGAGGAGGCGCTTCGCATCGCCTCGCCCCGGCCTCATTCCTGCTCGGTCACCCCGGAGGTCAGCTGCAACGAAGCCGTACTCCTGGCCAAGCGGGCCATGGCGCGGGACAATCCGGCAGGCGCTCTGCGGGCTCTCTCCCGCTGCGAGGAGAAGGACGGCGAATGGTATTATATGCAGGGCAAAGTCCTGATGGCCCTGGAAGAATATGAAAGCGCCCATCAGGCTTTCCGGGCGGCGGTTCGCACCAGCCCGGACAATAACGTTTTCCGGGAGGGCGCCCTGGATGCCGCGATCGCCGCTCAAAAGGCCGCCACCCTGCAGGGCAAAGCCAAAAAGGCAATCAAAAACCTGTTCCGAAAGTAAACAGCTGCTTCACAATCGCAATGAAGCAGCTGTTTTTTAGCCTTCCACTTCCGCATGTTCCGCGGTCCTGAAGTGCTTTTTCCCGACCGTCAGGAACACGAATCCCAGGATGAACAGCAGGATGATGCTCAGGATTCCGAAGCAGGCTTTCCCGGTCAGCCAGTAGAACAGCTCATACAGGGCCGGCCCGATCACGCAGGCAAACTTGCCGAAAATATCCATGAAGCCGAAATATTCGCCGCTGCGCTCCGGCGGAATCAGCTGACCGAAATAGCTGCGGCTGAGGGCTTGGATGCCGCCCTGCACGGTGCCGACCAGCGTCGCCAGAATCCAGAACAGCACCTGGCTGATGGAGATCGCCTTCTCCGGCGTAAGGCCGAGGCGTTCATTGAAGTCTACAATATAACCCATCGAGAAGCCGACAATCGTGATGAACGCATACATCAGCACCGAGAATGTAATCAGTTTCAGCGCGCCGACTTTCTTCGACAGCTTGCCGAACAGGATGCTGCAGGGCATGGCAACCACCTGCGTCACCACCAGTGCCAGGATCATGCCGATGGAGCCGAGGCCCAGCGTGTCGCCGTATTTCGTGGCCATGGAAATGATTGTATCCACGCCGTCAATATAGAAGAAATACGCCAGCAGGAAGAAGAAAATCGCCTTGGTTTTCAGGATGCTTTTGAAGGTCCCGATCGTGTTCTTCCACGCGGCCTTCCCGAGGCTGGTCGGAGGCGTATCCACATAGGATACCTGGTGAACGTTCTTCATAAACGGGATGGAGAAAACCAGCCACCACACGGGAACGATCAACACCGCAATGCGCATGCTCAGTTCGCTCATGTTCATCAGGATCATAATCCCGATGGAAATCAGGAACGGAATCGTGGAACCGCCGATGTAGCCCATCGCAAAGCCCCAGGTGCTGACCTCGTCCATCTTGTCCGGCGTCGTGACATCCGTCAGGAATGAGTCGTAGAACATGCAGGATCCGCTGAACCCGATCCGGCTGATCACGAAACCGATCAGCATCAGCTTCCAGTCGCCGACAATGCCCATCACAGCCGTGAAAACCACGCCCGTGATCATAAACCCGAACCAGAGCTTTTTCTTCATGCCACGGAAATCCGCAATGGCGCCCAGGTACGGAGCCAGCACGGCGACCAGCAGGTTCGCGAAGGATACGGCATAGCCGTATACATGGTCCCCGACGGTGCCCTTTCCGGCAATCTGGGAATACAGAATGGGAAAGATTGCCGCCATGATGTTGGTGGCATAAATGGAATTGGCCCAGTCATAAAAAATCCAGGACCACTCTGCTTTGGTAAATCGCTTTTCCTTCTTTGCCAAGGTTGATCCCACCTTTGCCGTTTTTCGGATTCCCCACCCGTTTTGAACTGTTCCTATTTTACCCTGTTTTCCCCTTCTCTTCAACCCCGCCGCCTTCCTTCCTGTTGAAGAAAAAAAGGCAACATGGTAAAATATTTCCAGATTCCAGAAGGAGGCCCCTATGTCTGTAAGAAAGTTCCGGTTTCTGACCGCCGCGCTGCTGCTGGCACTGACCGTGCTGCTCATCGCCGCTGCCGGGGCGGAAACCGCCGAAGATATCACCTCATCCTGCCATTTCAAGGCGCTCTCCGGCCGGAAGAGCTTCCGCAACTGCACAGACCGGGATTATAAAACCTACTGGCGTTCCGATAACGGCAAAGGCGCCTGTATCGAGGTCACTGTCCCGGACGGGGAAACCGCCTCCGGCGTCACCGTCCAGTGGTACGAGCATCCCCACGCCTGGGGCGTGCAGGTGCAAGACGCGTCCGGGGAATGGATCGATGCCGGGCATACGGAAGGCCTGTACCTGACAGATTATCTGCCCCTGCCTGAGGGAACAACCTTTTTCCGGGTGACCAATGCCCCGGAGGAAAAACGCCATTTCAACCTCATCGAACTGCGGATTTACGGAGCGGGAGACCTTCCGCCGGAAGTGCAGCAATGGCAGCCGCCGGCGGACAAGGCAGACCTGATGCTGCTCGTCGCCCACTCGGATGACGAGGTGCTGTGGTTCGGCGGCGCGCTGCCCCGGTACGCGGGGGAAGAGAAAAAAGTCTGCCAGGTCTGCATGATGGTACCCTCCATGCCCTACCGCCGCCTGGAGCTGCTGGACAGCCTGTGGCACTGCGGCGTGCGCAATTACCCTGCCTGGAGCAGTTTCCGCGACGCTTTTTCCGCCACGCTGGCCCGGCAGTATAAGCAGTGGAACAAAAATCATGTCTATGACGTCGTCACGGAATGGATCCGGCGCTTCAAACCGGATGTCCTCCTGACCCACGATACGCAGGGGGAATACGGCCACGGCGCCCACAGGGTCTGCGCCGACGCTGCCATGCACTGCGTGGAGCTCGCCGCGAACGAAAAAAAATATCCCGGGTCCGCTGAAAAATACGGTACCTGGGATGTTCCCAAATGCTATATCCATCTGTATGAGGAAAACCCGGTCGATATGGACTGGCGCGTGCCGCTGGAAGCCTTCGGGGGCAAGACCGGTTTCGACATTGCGGAGGAAGCCTTCAAATGCCATGTGTCCCAGCAGAAAACAGATTATCATGTGGAAGACTGGGGCCCCTGGGATAACAGTCTTTTCGGCCTGTTCCGCACGCTGGTGGGCCCGGATGAGGCAAAGGACGATTTCTTTGAGAACATTCCCTGATCAGATCAATCTCCTGATCTTACTCCGCCGAGGCTGTCTCTTTTTCCATCGTGATGAACTTTGTGTTGACCGTGCAGTGCCATCCGCATATATCGATCTGCGCAAAGTCGTCTATGACGTCGAATACCGTGACGGGCGTCCCCAGCGGATAGTCCGCCAGAACCCGGTGTTTATCGTCCCTGGAGCGGATATTGCAGGTATCCCGTCCTGACGTTTTTCCCTTCACGGACAGTACACCGGTCTCGAAATCCGTATGGTCGTTGGCAAAGAACTCCAGTGATGCGGTCTTGACATATCCCCGCCGGCCATCATGGTCGATAAAGGTCCAGTTCTTGTTGGTACTGATAACCCGGACCACCTGATCCATCCGGCACTGCTCGATCTTCGCCGTGGTAATCTTGGTATTGGGCTTCATCCGGATCCAGGCATAGCCGTTCTTCGGCGCGTTGATCACAGCCAGCACCTTATCCTCCGGCGCCTCCGTTTCCCAGTGCAGTTCCACCGTATTCACGAGCTTCTCCTGCCCGTTCACCATGATCATGGAACGCCCGATGCCCATGTATACGACCTGCACCTCAATGACTGATCCGGTCGCCGGATCCCGGTAGAACGTGGGCGTATAATTTCCGTTTCGGGCGTCGGCCCGGGCCAGCAGCGCCTCCCATTCCTCCGCGGTCAGCGGAGCGCGGGTCGGTTCCACCTCGATATCCACGCCGCCCTGGCCGGATTCGATCGTGATACTGCCGTCCTCGTTCTTCTGGATTCCCGAAAGCGTATCCTCGATCCCGCTGGTATCCTCGATCGTCATGGCTCCGCCAGAGGATGAACCGCCGGAGGAAGAGCCCCCGGAGGCTGAACCGCCTGAAGATGTTCCGCCGGAGGATGAGCCGCTGTCATCCCCGTCGCCCGTAATATCATAGGTGGTCCCGTCAGGCGCGGTATAGACGCCGCGGTCCCAATCCCAGGTACCGCCATCCTCATCCTGTTCCACGCCTGCCAGCACACCGGTGCAGACGCACAAAAGGACGCACAGCAGCACAAGCGCCCAGATCCGGTATCCATGTTTCCTCATCGTGCGTCCCTCCTTCGGAAAGTCCCCTTATCTGTAAATGATACTGTTTTTTGCCCAAATTGTCAACGAAAGTGCAATCATTCCGTAACAATTGCAATCGTCACTGAAAGGATGGCATCCGCTATGAAAATCTCCAAAAAAGACGCCCTGACCTGGTTCCGGTTCTTCGCCGCCCTGCCGGAGGATGAACCGCCCGGCTGCCGCCAGCAGGAAATCGCCCTGGCGGTTTTCGCGCAGATTGAAACCGCCGTGGAATCGCGGCGGCTGGAGATGCTCAAAGCCATCCCCGGCCTGAAGGCCATCGTTCCCGGCTCGGAAAAAGCCGTTCCCTGGTCGCCGGACCGTCCCGCCTGCACGCTTTTTGTCGGTCCGGAGGAACGTTTTCCCCGGGGATGCCGCAGCTGCCTGCTGGGCACAGGCCTCTCCGCCGTGCGCAAAACCAACCGCTGCAATGCCGCCTGCCCCTTCTGCTACGATTACGGTCTGCTCGATCAGATCGAGCCGATCGGCGAAGGCCTCTGGGAAATCGGCGGCGGCCGCTACCGGGAGGAGGATCTGCCCCTGCTCTTCGCCCTGCAGGGAAAGCCCACCGGCATTTCCTACGTCTATCTTGAACCTTTTATGGAGATCGAAAAGTATTACGGGATCATCCGGCGTTTCCATGACGCCGGCGTTCACCAGCATCTCTACACCAACGGCCTGAACGCCACGCCGGAAAACCTCCGTGCCCTCGGGGAAGCCGGCCTGGATGAACTGCGCTTCAATCTCGGCGCTTCCGGCACGGCAGACCGCGTTATCGACGCCATGGCGGCGGCAAAGGATTACCTCCCGCAGGTCGGCATTGAAACGCCGATGACCCGTGAGTTTTACAGCGCACTTATGAAGAAAAAAGACCGCATCCTGGCAGCAGGCATCGACTTTATGAACTGTGCCGAACTGCATCTAAATGATAACAATCTCGGCAACTATGCCGGGGAAAGCCTGTACTACTGCCGCATGGGTTATCTGAGTCCCGTCTTCAGCCGGGACCTGACCCTGCGGGTCATGAAAATCGCGGCGGAGGAAGCCTGGCCCATCGCCGTGCACGACTGCTCGAACAAAACAAAAATCGCCCGCGACCTGAACCTGGCAGCCCGGGAAGGCGGCTGGTTCGGCCGGAGCGATTACGGCCGGGAAACGGAAGGGATCCCCTACGAAGCCTTCCTGCCCGTGCTGGAGAATGAAAGCCTCGTCTTCACACAGGAGGAGGAACTGCCTGCCGGTTACCGGCCGGGTGAAATCGTGCTGTAAGCGGGATCCACATCCAGCGTGGCAAAATAGTCCGCATCGGTTTCCGCGCGGCGGATCAGGCGGAAGCCGTCCTCCGCGGTATGAAGCACCTCCGCCCCGCGCAGGCGCCCGTTATAGTTATATCCCATAGCGGATCCGTGGGCGCCGGTATCATGGATCACCAGCAGGTCACCCAGCCGGATTTCCGGCAGCGGCCGCTCCCAGGCAAACTTGTCGTTGTTCTCGCACAGGCTTCCGGTCACGTCATACACATGATCCGCCGGAAGGTCCCGCTTGCCGCATACCGTGATGTGATGGTATGCCCCGTACATCGCCGGGCGCATCAGGTTGACCGCCGATGCGTCCACGCCGATATAATCCCGGTAGATTTTCTTCTCGTGCACCGCACGGGTCACCAGCCAGCCGATAGGCCCCGTCATCCAGCGGCCGAGCTCGGTCTTGATCCCGACGCCGCCTTCCGGGAAAATCTTTTCATAAACTCTGCGGACACCGTCGCCCACGGCCTCGATGTCCGTTTCCTTTTCTTCCGGCCGGTACGGAATACCGATGCCGCCGCTCAGGTCCACGAACGCAAACCGCAGGCCGAATTCCGCCGCCAGGTCCCTGCCCAGCGTCATCAGCTGTTCCGCAAGATGCGGGAAATAGGCCGAGTCCGTCGTGTTGGAGCTCAGGAACGCGTGCAGGCCGAAGGCGGTTATCCCCAGCCCTTTCAGGATGCCGAGGCCTTCCTTCAGCTGCTCAGGCATGAAGCCGTACTTTGCTTCGCCCGGGTTCCCCATGATCGTGTTGCCGATGGAAAAGTTTCCGCCGGGATTGTACCGCAGGCATACACATTCCGGAATGCCGCCGTGGGTCCTCAGCAGCTCGATATCGGACAGATCGTCCAGATTGATGTATGCGCCGAGGTCCCTGGCCTGGGTGAACTCCTCCGGCGGCATGGCGTTTGCGCTGAGGATAACCTCCTCCCCGGAAAATCCGCAGGCCTTCGCCAGTGTCAGCTCCGTGGCGGATGAGCAGTCCAGCCCGCAGCCTTCTTCCTTCAGAATCCGGAGAATGGCCGGATTGGGCAGCGCCTTGACCGCGAAGTACTCCCGGAAATCCGGGCACCAGGCAAAGGCCGCGTTCAGGCGGCGGGCCCGCCTGCGGAGTCCTTCCTCGTCGTAGAGGTGGAAGGGCGTCGGAAACTGCTGCGCCGCCCGCTCGAAAACATCATCACTCAGACTGAAATTCGGCATATTGCGCCTCCTTATCTAAGTTCAAAGGTAAACGAATCCGCGAGTTCACCTTCGACATAGTACGCCATCTGATACTCTCCCTTCGGATATCCGTCCTGATTCAGCGACCATATCAGTCCAGACTCCGTCAGTGGGATAAACCAGACGTCTTCCTTCATGTATTCCGGCGCATACAGCCATGAGGATTCATACCGGTACACATTCCCCTGCGGGTCCGTCAGCGTCACCAACAGCGTCTTTCCTTCAACCTGTCCGTCCACCTCATAGGCGGAAGCGGAGTAGAAATAAGCGTTTCCGCTGCGCAGCAGCTCCTCCGTCACTTCGGTCACCGGCACGGGTGTATCCCCGTCCTTCGCGTCCGCCGGCATCTCCGCAACGGCAGTCAGAATCGGATGAAAACCGTATTCCGTCAGTTTCTGCGCGGGCGGAACAACCGTTACTTCAAAGTGCTCCGGCAGGTCGGACGGGCTCTGTGCCGATGCAAGAATCCCGGAAACATAGACCCGTCCGGGAGCCAGGAGCGCACTGAAAGTACGCGTCTCCGTTTCCGCGGGATAAAAGTTCAGATAGTCGTTCGCGAGATCCGCAATCACCAGGTAAAGATTCTCCCCTTCCGCCTTTTCCGGCAGGGTCATCCCGGACCAGTCGAACGTCACGAAATTCCTGTCCGCCGTTACACGGAATCCTTCCGGCGGGTCGCCCCAGGAACCGAGGTGGATCAGCAGATCCCCCGCTTCCGACATGCAGCGCACAATCTCCTCGACCGGCATCGCCAGCACCCGGTTCGGTCCCTCCGCATATTCCGCGAACACGAGCCCCACCAGTTCGCCCCTTGCGTTCAGCACGGCAGTGCCCGGGGATACCATATCCTCCAGGCTCAGCAGCAGCGCGCGGCTGTTCCGCCATTGCATCGAGGCCGCGCTCAGTACCTTCGTGTCGATCCGGCCGCCGGTCTCATCCCCGGAGCGCACCGTGCAGGTGGATGCCTGTACACTGTCTCCGTAAGCCATCATCGGCCAGGCGGACTTTGCGGGAAGATCCCGGCTCGTGTCATAGAAAACCATCACAACCGCCCCGGTACTGTCCGGGATGACCGCTTCGGCCTTCCACTCCTTTTGTCCGTCCGAAACCGTCAGACCGTCCGTCCTTTCCGGCAGCACCGCGGGAGACGTCAGCAGCATTCCGTCCATCGCCTGCACGGCGGCCGAAATCCATCTCCTGTTCTCGCCGTCCGTCTGCCATATATCCAGCAAATCCGCGTCCCGGCTGTCCTCAGCGGCCTTCACGGCATCCTCCGCCCACGCGCAGGAAACCGTCAGCACCAGCACAACCAGCAGACCAAGCAGCCTTTTCATCATTCCACTCTTCACTCTGAACGCTCCACTCTTTCCCCGATAATCCCAAAAAGGTCCTTTCCGAAGGGGGGTTGGGGGACGATCGGAAAGCCCCCCTGATTATTCTTTATAGTCCTGCAGGGACACAGACACCATCCTGCTGACCCCCTGCTCCTCCATCGCGACGCCGTATAACCCGTTTGCCCGCTCCATGGTCCCCTTCCGGTGGGTAATGACGATGAACTGGGTGTCGGCGGAGTATTCCGCCAGGTAATCCGCGAAATATCCGATGTTCGCGTCGTCCAGCGCCGCCTCGATCTCGTCGAGGATGCAGAAGGGCGTCGGTTTCAGTTTCAGCGTCGCAAACAGAATCGCGATCGCCGTCAGCGTACGTTCCCCGCCGCTCAGCAGACTCAGCAGCTGCAGCTTTTTCCCCGGCGGCTGGGCATTGACCTCGATAGCACAGTTCAGCGGGTCGTTCGGATCCATCAGGATCAGCTCCGCATGGCCGCCGCCGAACAGGCGTTCAAACGTTTCGGAGAAGAAACCCTGCAGCAGTGCAAACTGCTCCACAAAGGTCTCCTTCATCCGGGCCAGCAGCCGGGCGATCAGGTCTCTCAGGTCCTTTTCCGCCTTTTCCAGGTCCTCCCGCTGTACGCTCATCTCATCGTACCGGGCTTTGGTCGACGCGTATTCCTCCACCGCGCGGACGTTGACCGGCCCCAGCGCACGGATCTCCGCGCTCAGCTGGGCGGCCTCCCGGTCCGCCTCTGTCAGGCTGAATCCTTCCGTCATGCGGAATTCTTCCGCCCCGGCGTAGGTCATCTCGTAGGTATTCCAGATCCGGTCGCGCAGAGCCTTCAGGTCGCCTTCCGTGCGGGCCCGGCTCAGCTCCAGCCGGTGGGCCTTATCCCCGTCCCGCTGGCGCGTCTGATGCAGACCCTCGATCTCCGCCAGCACCTCACGCAGCTGTTCCTGCCGGGCGCTCCGGTTCTCTTCCAGCGCGCGGGAGATCTGTTCCCGTCTGGCCTGTTCCAGGCGGCCCGTCTCCAGGTCCTTGTCGGCGGAAGCGGCCTTCTCCAGGTCCTTCGTTTCCTCCGCTTCCATCTCCGCCAGCTGTTTCCGGCGGCGGTCCTGCTCCTGTTCCATGCGTCTGCGGTCCTGCTCATAGCGGGCACGGTCGCGCTGCAGGGTTTCCAGTTCATGCCGCAGGTCATTCACTTCCAGCGTCAGCCGCACGGTCTCTTCCGACCGTTCCTCGGCCCTGCGCCGCGCCTCGGCCAGCGCCTGCTGCAGCCCGGCCGTCCGCGCTTCCATCTCCTCGCGGTCCTTGTCGGTCTGCTCGGTGCTGTCCGTCGCCATGGACAGCTGTTCCTTGATCTGCATCATGGATTCCATCAGCTGTTCCCGCGCCGCTTCGGATTCGCTCAGCCGCATGCCGTGGGTACGCTGTTCGTCCTCGGCATTCTGCACGCGCTCGGTTTCCCGGGCGACGGCAATCTCCTGCTGGTGCAGCTGCTCCAGGGCTTCCGCGGAACTGTTCTTCAGCTCATCCTTGCGCTTCTGCCCGTCCTGCATCTGCTTCAGCAGGTTCTCCAGTTCCTGCTGTCCGGCCGCGAGTTTTTCCGTCAGTTCCTTCAGCTCCCGCTCCCTGGTGAACAGATTCACCGTCCGGGAGGATACGGAACCGCCCGTCATCGAGCCGCCGGAATGCATTACATCGCCCTTCAGCGTCACCAGGCGGAAAGCATGTCCGCCCTTTCGCATGATCGGGATGCCGCTGTCCAGATCCTCCGCCACCACGGTCCGCCCCAGCAGGTTTTCCACAATTCCGCGGTATTGCCCGTCGCACTGCACCAGTTCCGAGGCAACGCCCAGGCATCCGGGCATCCCCAGCACTTCGCGCTCTTCCGAAGTCAGCAGCCGCGGCTTCACTGAGGTCATCGGCAGGAAGGTGGCGCGCCCCAGACGGTTTTCCCGCAGGAACTCAATCAGTTCCTTGGCGGTCTCCTCATCCTCGGTCACCACATGCTGCATCGAGGCGCCCAGCACCATATCCATCGCCGTTTCATACTTTTCCGGCACGGAAATCAGCTGGCTCAGCGGTCCGTGAACCCGGTTCAGCTTCTTTTCCCGGGCATATTTGACCACCGTCCGTACGGAATGGGAATACCCTTCCATCTCGCGGCTCATTTCATCCAGGATCTTCTGCCGGCTTTCCATGTCACGCATTTCCGCCAGCTTCCGGTCGTAGCTCGCGCGGGCTTCGATCACCTCCGCGTCCGCCGCTTCCAGGCGGGCCCGTTCCTGCTGCAGGGATCCGGCCAGGCGGTCCTGCTCCGCGGTCTCCGCGTCCAGCCGCTGCCGGGCATCCGTTACGGCCGTCTCCAGGCTCTTCCCGGTTTCACGCATCTCCGCGCACGAGACCGTCAGCTCTTCCAGCCGCGTCTCCATGGTCGTCAGCATGGTATTCAGCCTTGTCTGGTCGCTCAGGGCCGCCGCGCGGCGGTTCATCGCGTCCAGCATGGCGTTTTTATGTTCTTCCAGGGCGTTCTCCCGTTCCGTTTCCTCCGCACGGGCCGCTTCCTCGGCTTCCTTTGCCGTTTCCAGTTCCGCGGTCAGTTTCTCCAGCGTCGCACTCCGCAGTTCGGTTCCGCCGTCGGAATCCGCGGCCATCGCATCCAGCTCGGCCATGCGCTCGTCCGCCGCCTTCGCCTCTTCCGTAATCCTCTGGCGGTCCTCCCCGCGGCGCTGCCGGCGCTCCTCAATCTCCCGCGCCGCGTTTTCGGCCCGGTGCAGCGCCTCCATGCCTTCCATCAGGGCGCCGTGCGCCCCGGTAATCTTTTCCTCCAGCTCCGCGATCTCGGCCTGGTGGGCATCCCGCAGGTCCGTCTTCTCCCGGATCGTGTCCTCCGTCTGGGCTAGCACCGCCTGGATCGCCTGCAGGTCGGCGTCCGACTCCCGGAGCTTCGTCTCCATCCTGTCGCTCCGCACCAGGAACAGGTTCAGGTCCAGCACCTTCAGCCGCGCGCTCAGGTCCAGGTATTCCCGGGCGTTCTTTGCGTCCTCCTCCAGGGGGCCCAGCTGGCGTTTCATCTCCTCCAGCAGGTCATCCACCCGGGCGATATTCTCCAGCGTGCGGGCCAGTTTCCGGTCCGCCTCTTCCTTCCGGGCGCGGAATTTGACGATGCCCGCCGCCTCCTCGAACACCTGGCGGCGGTCCTCCCCCTTGCGGCTCAGGATTTCGTCGATCCGCCCCTGGCCGATAATGGAATACCCTTCCTTTCCGATGCCCGTGTCGCGGAACAGGTCCACCACGTCCTTCAGGCGGCAGCCGGACCGGTTCAGGTAATATTCGCTCTCACCGCTGCGGTATACCCGGCGGGTCACCATGATTTCCGAGTAGTCCAGCGGCAGACTCCTGTCCTCATTGTCAAACACCAGGGAAACCTCGCAGTAGCCCAGGGGCTTGCGCCGCTGGGTCCCGCCGAAGATCACGTCCTGCATGCTGGCGCCGCGCAGAATCCGCGCGTTCTGCTCTCCGAGCACCCAGCGCACGGCATCGGCAATATTGCTTTTTCCGGATCCGTTCGGCCCGACGATCGCGGTAATGCCTTCCTTCAGCACGATCTCGGTCCTTTCCGCAAAGGATTTGAACCCGTACAGCTCCAGCTTCTTAAGACGCATCGCTTTCCCCTTTCCGGCAGGCAAACCCCGCCGATTGCATGAACGGTTTATTATATCATGAACAGCCTCGTCGTACAAACGCCTGACAGCGGAAAAACAGGAAAAAATAAGGTTGACTTTCCCCGCCGGCCCGCTACAATAGTGCCATCACATTTTTTACTGGAAGAGGTTGTTATGCGTTTACGGTTCCTGTCGCGGTATGTCGGCAATAAAGCCTTTTATAAAAGCGTCCTGACGCTTCTGATCCCCATCATCATCCAGCAGTTCATTACCAATTTCGTTTCCCTGCTGGACAACGTAATGGTCGGCAGTCTCGGCACGGAGGCCATCTCCGCCGCCTCCATCGCCAACCAGATCATGATGGTCTTTATGCTGGCGATCTTCGGCGGGCTCAGCGGCGCAAGCATCTTCGGCGCCCAGTTCTTCGGCAAGGGCGATATGGACGGCATGCGCTATACCTTCCGCTTCAAGATGATCTTCGCGGTTCTGTGCAGCGCAGTCGCCATCCTCATCTATATCGTCTGGGGCGAAGCGTTCATCGCCTCTTTCCTGAAGGGGGAGAGCAACGGGGGCGATCTGGACCTGACCCTGCGCAGCGGCTGCGCCTATCTGAATATCATGCTCTGGGGTCTGCCGCCCTTCGCGCTGGTGCAGGTCTACGCGGGCACCCTGCGGGAAGCCGGTGAAACACGGGCGCCCATGTTTGCGGGGATCTGCGCGATCCTGACAAACCTCTTCGGCAACTGGGTCCTGATTTTCGGTCACCTCGGCGCCCCCGCCCTCGGCGTCGAAGGCGCTGCCATCGCCACCGTCATCTCCCGCTGGGTCGAACTGGTGATTGTCGCAGTCTTTGCCCACCGGCATGAGGACCGCTACCCCTTCTTCGCCGGCGCGTACAAAAGTCTCTATGTGCCCGGAAAGCTGGCCGGCCGCATCGTGCGCACCGGCGCACCCCTGCTCGTCAACGAAATTCTCTGGTCGCTTGGCATGACCTTTATCAACCAGTTCTATTCCTCCCGCGGGCTGAACGCTGTAGCCGCGCTGAACATCACCGGCACCGCCTGGAACCTCTTCTGCGTCATCATGTTCGCCATGGGCAGCGCCGTATCCATCATGGTCGGTCAGCGTCTCGGCGCCGGGCAGATGGAGGAGGCCCGGGATGTGGACCGGAAGCTGATCTTCCTGACGGAGGTCATCCATGTGATCATCGGCACGGCCATGATTCTCACGTCCTCCCTGATCCCGAAACTGTACAACGTCGGTCCGGACGTGCAGGATCTGACCCGGCAGATGCTGATCATCGCGGGGATCGCCCTGCCCATCCATTCCTTTGCCCACGTCACTTATTTCACGATCCGTTCCGGCGGACGCACGGTCATCACGTTCTTCTTCGACGCGCTCTATACCTGGGTGGTCACCGTAACAGCCGCCTTCCTCCTGACCCGCTTCACGGACTGGTCCATCGTTCAGATCTACCTCTGCGTCCAGTTCATTGATGTTCTCAAGGTGGTCATCGGCCTTATCATGCTCCGCTCCGACTTCTGGGCAAGAAACGTCGTCAACGATTGAATTAAAAAACTGCTCTGACAAAAATCAGAGCAGTTTTTGATTGATCGTCTTATTCCACCGTATAGGGCATCAAGGCGATGGCACGTGCGCGCTTGATGGCCTCGCTCAGCTGGCGCTGATGCTTGGCACAGTTGCCGCTCATCCGGCGGGGCAGGATCTTGCCGCGCTCGTTGGTGAAGCGGCGCAGACGATTGATATCCTTGTAATCGATGTATTCGATCTTATCAACGCAGAAGCTGCAAACCTTCCGGCGGGGACGGCGTCCTCCGCGGGGGCGCGGCCTTCTTTCGCCACGATCTTCAGACATAGGGCTTAACCTCCTTACACTTGAGCGTTAGAACGGTATAGCCGCCGGCAGCTTCCGCATCATTGCGGGAAGAAAGGAATTCAACATCATCAGCGGTCACTTCCAGGCTTGCGCGGGTTGTCCCGTCGCTGCCGGTATAAGTGTGGACACTCACCGGGCCGATCACCGCGACCTTCCGGCCCTTGGCCAGATACTTGCCGCAAATGTCAGCCAGCTGACGCCACGCGGTCACACGGAAGAAATCCGCTTCGGGCTGGCCGTTCTGGTCGTCCCGGCGTCCTCTCCGGTTCACCGCAACGGTGAAGGAGCAGACGTTGATACCGGTGGCTGTGGTGCGCACTTCAGGATCGCGCGTCAGATTTCCGATAATTGTCAGCTTGTTCATGATTCCCTCTCCTCTCAGACGTTACTCTGCATCAGCGGCGGCTTCTTCCGCAGCGGGGGCAGCTTCTTCAGCAGGAGCTTCCTCAGCAGCAGGAGCGGCCTCGACAGGAGCGGCTTCCTCGGCGGGAGCGGCTTCGGCAGGAGCAGCAACGGGAGCCGGGCGTTCGGCGCGGGGCTTCACGGAGTGCTTCTTCTCGACCAGCTTGATCACGAGGTAACGGAGAACGTTCTCGTTGATCTGCAGGTTACGCTCGAGCTCGCGGGGCAGTTCGACCGGCGCCTTGAATGTTGGCGATCAGCGCGGAAACCTTCTCGATCAGTTCCTTCCGGGCGGCTTCCTCCAGATCGGCGTCGATGATGTAGATCATTTCATACCTGTTCATCATTCTTTCACCTCCTCACGGACTATTGGCGCTGCTTCCTGCAGCGCAAGGATGTGCCAAGATGGTATTATATCAGAGGGGGAAGGGGTTTGCAAGTGTTTTTTGGATCGGTAAGTGTTTTGGGAAGGAAAAGAAGGGTTTCCTGTTTCGGATTGCAATCTGCCGCGGGGAGATCCCTCGACTGCGCTCGGGATGACACGGTGGGGGGCTCGTCGACTGTTACGGGGTTTAGCTTGTTGGGAGCAGGATCTCTCCACGCGGCCGCAGGCGGCCTTGGTCGAGATGACACAGAGATCCGAAGATTCTGCTTGCGAAAACGGGCTGAAACCTTTTATACTATGCACAGAATGCCTCAGGAGGTTCCCATGCAGTCATCCGTTCCCGTCCGTTCCCGCGCTCCGGCCGGCAACACCGCCACCGGCTGGCTGAAAGTCCTGGCCCTGGTCTTCATGTTTATTGACCACGCCGGCAAGGTTCTCTTCAATAACATGCAGGAAATGCGCATCCTCGGGCGGATCGCCTTCCCGCTGTACGTCTGGTGCATGATTGTCGGTTTTTACTATACCCGCAGCGTCTGGAAATATATGCTGCGCATCCTGATCACCGGCCTGATCAGCCAGCCGCTCTACGTTGTCGCCCTCAATCACGAATGGACCGAGCCGAATATTTTCCTGACCCTGTTACTGGGCCTGTGCGCCCTCTGGGGCATCCGGGAAAAGAAATACGGGAGCCAGATCTGGGCTCCCGCCATTGCAATCATGCTGGCCACCATCCTGGGCGCCAACTACGGCTGGCAGGGCGTTTTGCTGTTCATCCTGCTGTATGCCGTTCAGGAGACCCGGGCGGGCATCGCCGCGGTGATGGTGGCCTATTTCATGTTCTGGGGCGCGTCCTACAGCCTTACCAAAAGCCTTTTCGGGATCCGGATTTCGCTTGACGAACTGCCGGCCTTCATTTCCCGGCCGCTTTCTCCCTTCCTGCGGATGGAAGCTTACGCGCTCCTGTCGCTTCCGCTGATCCTCATTCCTTTCAAACACGATCTGAAAATGCCCAGATGGCTGGGCTACGCGCTGTACCCCGCGCACCTGGTGCTGCTGATCATCCTGAAGGCCGTCATGGGCGTATGACAACCCGGCATTCGGTGATCCCGTAATACAGCAGGCACGCCGCGGCTTCCGCCGTGATCCGCTCCCCGGCAATCATCACCGGTACCGCCGGAGGACAGCTGACAGAAGCGTCCGCCAGCACGTGGCCGACCGCCTGCTCCACCGCTGTTTTGCGGGAAGGGGCAAGCATTGCCTCCCGGACGGACAACACCCGTTCCGGCACCGGCAGCGGCGGTTTCCGGAGATGCAGTGCCTCCCGGAGCGGAACAGTTTCCACCGCGGTCCGGAGACACTGCCATTCCTGCTCCGTCGTCTCCGCCGACGGCATCAGGACCAGATACTCCCTGTCGGCAAACTCACATACAATTCCGTCCCGCCGCAGCAGCTGCGCCAGTTCCGTGCCGGTATAGCCGGCGGCCGCGGCGTTCAGGGTGATCTTCATCGGCTCATCCCCGGCCGGCGTCCAGCCTCTGCTTTCGAGGCTTTTTTTGATGTCGGCTGTCTTCCGGGCCGCTTCCCGCAGGCGCGCCGGATAGTCTCCGGCCAGCTCCGCGTTCATCCGGTCCAGCGACTGGAGGATCAGCCAGTTCGGACTCGTGGACGCAAAGAGGGCCATGGCTTCTTCCGCCTGCTCTTTCCAGTTTTCCGGCGCATGCTCAGCCAGGTGCAGGTATGCCGCTCCCGTCAGGCAGCTGAGCGTCTTGTGGGCCGAGTCGCAGCAGGCGTCCGCCCCCTGCGTCAGCGGGTGCCGGTCCGGAGAAAGGAACTTCAGGTAGGCCCCGTGGGCATTATCCACCAGCAGCGGCGTTTCATGACGATGGCAGACCTCCGCCGCCGCCCGGAGATCGGTCTGCTGCCCGAGATAATCCGGCGACGTCAGAAAGACCGCCATATATTCGCGTTCGCTCAGTTTCTTCTCCAGCGCCTCCGGCGTTACGAGGCAGGAAAGCAGGTTTGCTCCCGGCATGATCCAGTCGATTTCGATGTCCAGCAGCGCCGCCGCAGTCATGAGCGTCCTGTGCGCGTTCCGGCCGGCCAGCAGGCGGCGATTTTTTTTGTCTTCCGTGAGCGACGCCAGGTACAGCATCGCGCGGATGCACAGGGAGGATCCCTCCGCCGAGTACAGCGTGCGGGAGGCCCCGAAGAGCGCCGCCGCGTTCTCCTCGCTCTCCCGGATGATCCCCCGGGCACGGTACAATTCGTCCGCTCCCTCGATCTCCGTGATATCCGCGCCTTCCGGATCGAGGACCGTCCGCCCTTTGTGGCCGGGCATATGCAGGCGAACCGGATTCCCGGCGGCATAGGTTCCGACAAAATCGCAGATTGGCGTGTTCATGGCTGTTCATCCCCGGCCTGAAGGGCCGCCTGGATCATGATCGCGCACTCCATCCGCTTGCGGAACAGTTCGCATCCGTACCGGTACACCCCGCGGACGGAGCCGGTCGCGTGATACGCGTTAGCCGCACAGCCGCCGGAGCAGTACAGCCGGGCCCAGCAGTCCCGGCACTCCTCCCGCGCGTAAACATTGCAGGCGGCAAACTCCTCCTGCACCCCGGGATTGGTCACCCCCTGCCATACGTCGCCCAGGCGGAACTTTTCCTCCCCGACGAACTGGTGGCACGGATACAGATCGCCCAGGGGCGTCACGGCCATGTACTCCGTGCCCGAGCCGCAGCCCGAGATCCGCTTGTAAATACAGGGGCCGCCGGACAGGTCCAGCATATAGTGATAGAAGGTGAACGGTTTTCCCTCCCGCCGGCGGGCGAGCATCAGGCGGGCCAGGTCCTCATACTGCTTCAGCACCACCGGCAGGTCCTCCTCCGTCAGCGCGGCGGGATCCCCGGCCGCGCAGACCACCGGCTCCATGCTCAGCTCCGTGAAGCCCAGGTCCAGCATGGTTCTGATATCTTCCAGAAAGTCCGGGTTCGCGTGGGTAAAGGTCCCGCGCATATAATAATTCTTCCCGCCCCGGGCGTTCACAAGCTTCTGAAACTTCGGCACGATCCTGTCCCAGCTGCCGTTGCCCGCGTAGTCCACCCGGCAGCGGTCGTGGATTTCCTTCCGCCCGTCGAGGCTGAGCACCACGTTGCTCATTTCCCGGTTGGCAAAGTCGATCACGTCGTCATCGATCAGCAGGCCGTTGGTGGTCAGGGTAAAGCGGAAATGCTTGCCGCTCTCCTCCTCAATGCTGCGGGCATAGGCCACCAGCTGTTTCACCACGTCAAAGTTCATCAGCGGCTCGCCGCCGAAGAAGTCCACCTCCAGGTTGTGCCTGCTGCCGGAATGCGCCACCAGGAAATCCAGCGCCTGCTTTCCGACTTCAAAGGACATCAGCGCCCGCTCCCCGTGGTACCTGCCCTGGCTGGCAAAGCAGTAGGCGCAGTTCAGGTTGCAGGTATGCGCCACATGCAGGCACAGGGCTTTCACCACGCCGGCAGTCTTCTTTTTCAGTTCCCCGGCCAGCGGCTCAAACACGTCCGGCGAAAACAGGGTCCCCTGCTCCTTCAGCTCCGTGATCTGGTCGTAGCATTCGGCGATCTCCGCCGGATCCTCCCCGAAGCGGCAGGCCATTTCCGGCAGGATCTCCTCCCGGGATTTCTGCTCATAGCAGCCGATGATCTCATAGGCGATCTCATCCACGACGTGCACGCTTCCCGAGCAGATATCAATGACGATGAAGAAGTCGTCCAGGTGATAGCGATGAATCATGATGTTTCCCCTTTGCATGCAAAATGCCGCCTGACGGCGGCAATGTTCCGGCGGAAAATGATGTTATTTCTTTTCCTTTTTGTTCTCGCACTGCTGATTGGCAATGCCGCAGCTGGTCTTGCAGGCAGACTGGCAGGAGGTCTGGCATTCGCCGCAGCCGCCCTTTTTGGCGCTCTCGCAGAGATTCCGGGTATTCAGGGTCTTAATATGTTTCATGGTGATATCCTCCGTCCTCAGATTTCGAAAAACATTCTATCATACGGGTCTGTTCAGCGTCAAGCCTCGGTTCTTCTCAGAAGTCCAGCTCCACGCTGTCCGTGTAGTGAACCTTCCCGGACAGGTCCGTCAGTCCGAAGCAGTACCGGTAATGCCCTTCGGGGATCTTTCCCCAGGTCAGCTCCAGGCCTCCTTCGGGAACAACGATCTCATTTCCCCGGTACTCCCGCTCCGTTCCGTCGGCGGATACCGCCGTGAACAGCGGTTCAATCTTCATCCCCGCTTCCAGGGGAATCGACCCGCGGATCGCGAATCCGTTCGCGTCATATCCCTGGGTCGCGCCGATCAGTTCCGTTTTCCCATCGGCGGTATAATTGCCCAGCAGGTACATTTTCAGGCCGTTAATCACCGCCGGGATGACGAAGCGCACGTCCCCGTTCTCTTCGCCGTAAAGGTACTCCGCCCGGACCATCTGGTCCCCGAGCATCGGCCAGCCGCCGTCAAACATGGAAAGGATCAGCCCCGTGGACCAGTCGATCGTAGTCTTGCCCATATTGCCGAAGCGGATAACCTCGTCCCCCTCCTCCCGGCTCAGAACGCCGCTGGCGGTAGACAGATGGTTCAGGTCTTCCTTGTTCAGCTGAATGGAATAGATCATCTGCGCGGTCACCGGAACCGACGAGAAGTAACTGCCTGCCGTTTCCAGCACATCTTCCGGGGATACCGCCTCGCTGACGCCGGCCTGGACGTTCTGGTTTGCCTCCCCGGGCTGGTAGTAATCGCTTCCCTGGTTCAGCAGCCCCGCCCAGATATTGTTCAGCGCCGAGGACGCAGTCGTCTGGGCCGGCGGTTCCGTTGCCGCAGGTTCATTGTCCGCATCCTCCAGGCCGCTCCAGATGCCGCTCGCGACGGGCGTCGCTTCCGGCTGGGTCTGTCCGTAACCGCTCCAGATGCCGGAAGAGGAGGAAAAACCGTCCCAGATCGAACCGCCCGAAGTGTTCAGGCCGGACCAGATGTCCCCGCCGCAGGCGTTCCAGGCATCGTCAAAGCTGCAGTAGTCCCCGTAATAGCCGTCCCAGATATCACAGAAGGAACCGGAACAGGAATCGTCGCTGCCGCAGAAAAAATTGTTCGGTGAATAGGAGGACGCCGTCATCGCGTAGCCGGAGGAAGCGACCTGGCTGGTCATGGCGGACGCCAGGACGGCATAGGGTTCGGTCTGCCCGCTGTAATGGGACAGGATTTCCTGCCGGTCCGCCGAAACGGTCTGGTACGGCAGGAAGAAAGACAGCCCGTGGGCGTGCCCGGCGATATCCGCGGTCGTGCAGTTGTAGCAGACCGCCTGCTGCGCGGCCTCTTTCAGCTCCGCGCTCTCCTGCGGCAGCAGCGCCGAGAAGGCGTCGCACATATCGGATACATCCACCAGGTCGGAAGCATCCTCATCCAGGAACTCCCCGAAGGAAGTAAGCTGTCCGCGCAGGCGGACCACGCCGGCCAGGTTAGTTTCCATGAGGGATGTGAGCGCGCTGCTGAAGTTGTTGGCGGCCTGCATGACGGCAGGCATCTTTTCGGAAGCAATCACGGTCATCGTCGCCGTGGAGGCGTTGCGCCCCCGGGAGTTCTCCGCCACGTACGTCTCCGCCATCAGCGTTGCGATCTTCTCGGAAGAAAGCCGCGGATCCTCCCGGATCGGGTTCATCCAGCCGTCGTAATCCAGCCCCGTGCCGCTGACAAGCTCCTGGCTCAGCACGGAATAGTCCGCGATGCCGCACAGGTCCGAACACAGATCCACGCAGTTCATCAGGCAGCAGTCAAACCCGATCACATCCAGTTTGTTCCCGTTCAGCCCTTTGGTCAGGCCGTTTTTCAGTTCCGCAAGAGAAAGGCTTTCATCCCGGTAGTTTTCATCATTGCACAGACCGTATACCGGTCCCCCGCCGTGGTCCCAGAGGATCATGATATAGCGCTTCGCCGGGGCGGCGGATATCCCGTAGGAAAGAAACGCGCTCAGCGTCTTAGAGTCGCCCATGCTCACGCGGCCCGCGTCCTTCAGCAGCACCGGGCCGTTTTGTTCCATCCGGTAATACTGCACGTTCCGCGAGGAAAAATCATATCCGCTCCAGCGGGAGGTGCCGCCGGTGGCCAGGAGAACCGTCACCGCGTCGGAGCTTCCGATGCCGGAAGAAAACATCTCCCGGATATCGTCGCTGGCTTCGCCTTCCTTGCTTTCCAGGTCCGATCCGCAGATATAGGCCAGAATGGTCAGTTCCCTCTCCTCCGCCCGCGCGGCCGGAGCAGGCCGCAAAAACAGCAGGCTGCCCAAAACAGCCGCCAGCAGCAGGCATAACGGTTTCTTCACGACAGATTCCTCCCGGCAGCGTCAGTTCGTCCGCTTTCGGACTCAGGCGGCAGGTACGAAGCTCGCCAGAATCGTTTTGATCTGCTCAATATGCTCGTCCGTGAGCGGCAGATCTTTGTCCCCATCGGTGTCCGTCGCGTAAAACTCAAACTGAATCGAGTATCCGTTTGTGACCGTGTCCGCGTACACGAATTCGCCGTCCTTATCAGCGGCCCGGATCAGTACCAGCGGGATCTTTCCGGCCGTCACGGTACCGATGAGTTCGGGATTGGCGTCCGCAAACTCTTCCAGCAGGAGATCCGCGTATTCTTTCAGCTGCTCCTCGCTTGCATTCCACAGCGCGATATCTTTCAGATCCTCATAGTAGACCAGATAGGCGCCCCCGAGAAGGAGCCCGTCCCCGATCTTTCCGGCAAAGAAGCCCAGGCTCTCCTCGTCCTCTTTTTTCTCCAGATCGGTGGTGTCAATCTCCCAGCCGTCCGGCAGATCCAGCGAGAAATAAGACGTGCTGAACGTCTCCGCCGCGGCACAGGCAACCGCCAGGAATACAACCGCCGCCGTCATCAAAACAAGAAACCGTTTCATTGTCACGTTCCTCCTTATGAATCGTTCCGATTTGCTTTCCGCATATTCCGGGAAAAGTATAAAAGAAACAAAAAGCGTTGTCAACGAAACATCAGCGCTCTTCCGCCGTTATTCGGGCAGCATCGCGGCGCTGCGGATGCGGCGGCCGAGACGCTGTTCCACATACTTTCGCAGCAGGATGAAAGGTGCGGATGCTTCCGGCGTGTTCACCCAGCCGGCGGAGCCGGTCTCCAGCGCCATGCGCATCCAGCGCAGCTGCTCCGGGGACAGCGGCACCTGGTCCTTCCGGCGGCGGCAGGCCTCGCACACCGCGCCGCCTTCCTCGCTGTCAAAAAAGACCGGTTCCTCCTCCACGAGCCGCTTTCCGCAGAAGACGCAGTGATTCAGCCGCGGCTTGAAACCCTGGCACGCGGAGAAATGCAGCAGGAACCCCGCCAGCAGCGGTTTCCACTCCTGGTCCGAAAAGGTCAGGCGGGACAGCGTATGGAGCAGCAGCATGAACAGCTCCTGGTCCGGCTGCTCCGGCTCGGCAGCCGCCTCGGCCAGGTTCAGCAGGTAGATTCCGCAGGTCAGGCGGTCATAGTCGCTGCGCAGGGGGTAAAAGGTCTCGATCAGGCGGACGGAGGTCACGGTAATGTGCCCTCCGTTTTCATGCAGCATGTAGTCCCCCAGGGCAAAAAGCTCGCCCGAATTGAGATTGTGGGATTTCGGTTTCCGGCAGTTGCGGATGATCGCGTCAATGCGGCCCCGCGTCGGGGACAGCAGGGTAACCATCCGGTCGTTGTCCCGGTAATTGACGTGCCGCAGCACGATGGCGGTGTTCTCTGTCTGTATCATAAATCCTCGGTCCGGTCGGAATCCCGGTAAAAAAACGGTGCTTTCGTATCTGAGTTATGCTATCATAGGGGAAAGCATATTGCAAGCGGAGGGGGAATGCGCATGGATGAATTGCTGCTTCGCCGGGCGCAGCGGGGAGATCCCGAGGCGTTCGGGCAGCTGATGGAGCCGATGGAACAGCTGGTGTGGCGGGTCTGCTGGCACTACACAGGCGACCGGGAGGCTTCGTCGGACTGCGCCCAGGACGCGATGATCCGCATCTGGCGCGGCCTGGAGAGCTACCGCGGGGACTGCGCCTTTGAAAGCTGGGTATACCGGATCGCCGCCAACTGCTGCATGGACTGGCTGCGCAAGAAGAAGAGAGACAGGAGCGTTTCGATGGAACCGATGAGAGAGCAGGGCTTTGATCCGGCGGACACCTCTCCCGGAACGGAGGACCAGGTGGTCGCGAAGGATGAGCGCCGCCGCCTGCGGGAGGCGATCGCCCTGCTGCCCGAAGATCAGCGGGAGGCGCTGGTCCTGACCCAGCTGGAACGTGTTTCCTATGAAGAAGCTGCGCGGATGCTGGACACCACGGAGGGCACCGTCAAAAGCCGTGTGAACCGCGCCAAAGCGAGACTGCGTGAAATTTTATCCGCCGAAGGGGAACTTTCCGCCCCGGGAGACGTCAAAAAGGGTGAAAGGAGGTTGCGGACATGAGTCAGACAGAAATCAACCCGGAACTGAATCTGGATCAACTGCTGGCAGGCATGGCGGAAGACGTGCCCCCGATGCCCGCGGACTTCCATGACAAATGGATGAACGCGGTCCGCGCGGAAGCGAAACAGACAAACCAGGAAAAGCAAACAACAAACCAGGAAAAAGAGACGAAGAAAACGGAATCGCCGGCTGTGACTCCCATATCCCAGTGGCCGAGAATCCTCAGCATTGCCGCGGTCTTTGTTTTCCTGATCGGGGGAACGTTCGTATACCGTTCCGCCCGGAAACCGGCCGTGCCGGCAAACGGCGCCGTGACCACAGCGGCCGTGACCGAAACCGTTGAAACAGACAACACAAAAGCAGCCGGAACGGCGATGGAAAAAGCGGCGAATTCCGCCGGGGAAACCGGCCCGCGGATGGATGCCGCCGGCGAAGAAGGCTTTATGGCCGCGGATTCCGCCGCGCAAGGCCCGGTGATGAACATGGCGGAAGAAATCCCCGCATCGAAAGCAGCCGCCAAGACTGCCGAAACGAATTCCGCCGCGGAAGCGCCGGCCGCCGGCATGGCGATGAGTTCCGCCGGGGAAACAGCTTACGAAGCGGCCGCCCCGGAAGAAGCCGAAGAAGAAGCAGAAACCGCTGTGAATACGGCCGCGGAAGCCCCCGCCGCCCAAATCACCGCGACCGAAGCCCCGGCCACGGAAGCACCCGTCCCCGCCCCTGCGGCACGGGAAGGCATTGGCGGTTTCTTCGCGGACATGGGCGATTTCCTGCTCACGGTCTGGCCGTATCTGCTGGGCGCCGTGGTGCTGCTGGCCGTCATCGCGGCAGCGGTCAAAGCGAGAAAAAAATAATCCGGAAATATGAGAGGCATTCCCTCCCGTCTGTGATATAATCAGCATACAAAATATAAACTGAAGGCGGTCTGAATATGTTTGATGCAAACCGACTGAAAGAACCCGGTTATTTCCGTGAAAACCGTCTGGATCCCCATTCCGACCATGAATGCCGGCCGTCCTGCCGGCTGCCGCTGAACGGGCTGTGGAAATTCTTCCACGCGAAGAACCCGGCCCAGGTCCTCCCGGGCTTTGAGCAGCCGGATTTCGACTGCCGCGGCTGGGACGATATCCATGTGCCCGCCCATATCCAGCTGGAAGGCTGGGGCCGTGCCCAGTACTGCAACACGGAGTATCCCTGGGACGGGCTGGAGGACCTCCGGCCCGGGCAGCTGCCGGAAAGCTATAACCCGGTCGCCTGCTATGTGAAGCATTTCCGCCTGCCGGAGGAAATGATGGGAAAGCGCGTCTTCATCTCCTTCCAGGGGGCGGAAAGCTGCGTCGCGGTCTGGCTGAACGGGACGTATATCGGCTTTTCCTCGGACAGTTTCACGCCCCATGAGTTCGAACTGACGCAGGCCCTGCGGGAAGGGGAAAACAAACTGGCCTGCCGCGTGTACCGCTTCTGCGCCGGCAGCTGGCTGGAGGACCAGGACTTCCTGCGGTTCTCCGGCCTCTACCGGGAGGTGTATCTCTACGCCATCCCCGCCGTCCACCTGTGGGACCTGAACGTCACCGCTGAACCGGACGACTCCTTCACGAAGGGCCTTGCAGCGTGGAAGGCGAAGGTGTCCGCGCCGGAGGGAACGGTCGTGCGGGTCCGCCTGAAGGACGGAGCGGGAAAAGAAATCCGGAATGAAGAACAGACGGTACCGGACAGCGCCGGGGAAAAGACCCTTTCCGGGAGTTTCGCCGTTGAGAATCCCCGCCTCTGGTCCGCCGAGGATCCGTATCTTTACGACCTGGAGATCGAGCTGACCGCGCCGGACGGGACGGCGGAAACATCCGTCCAGCGCATCGGCTTCCGGAAGATCGAAATCCGGGACAGCGTCATCCGCGTGAACGGGGTGCGCGTCGTATTCAAGGGCGTCAACCGGCATGATTTCTGCGGGGAAACCGGCCGCGCCGTCACGGAGGAGACCATCCGCCGGGATCTGCTCCTGATGAAGCGGAACAACATCAACGCGGTCCGCACCAGCCATTATCCTAACACGAGCGCCCTGTACCGCCTGTGCGACGAGCTGGGTCTGTACGTGATCGACGAAAACAATATGGAAAGCCACGGCATGTGGGACATGCTCTGGCAGGGATATATCGGGAAAGAGGAGATGTTCCCCGGCTGCCTGAAGGAGTGGGAGCCGCTCCTGCTGGACCGGGTCCGCTCCACCGTCGGGCGGGACCGGAACCACCCCTGCATCGTCATGTGGTCCTGCGGCAACGAGAGCCTCACCGGCACCGTGATCCTGGAAATGAGCCGGGAGTTCAAACGCCTCGACCCCACCCGCCCCGTACATTACGAGGGGGATCACCAGGTGGACGCCCTGTACCCCGACCTGCGCCTCCGGGAGATCACGGACGTGGAGACCGAGATGTATACCCCGGCGGACCAGGTCCGGAAGTATCTGAAAGAGCACCGCGAAAAACCCTTCATTCTCTGCGAATATACCCATTCCATGGGAAACTCCAACGGCGCCATGCACAAGTATACCGAACTGGCGTATGAGGAGGAGCTGTACCAGGGCGGCTTTATCTGGGACTTTATCGACCAGGCGCTGGTCACCCGGGACCGCTTCGGAAAGGAGACCCTGTCCTACGGCGGGGACTGGGACGACCGGCCCACCGACAGCATCTTCTGCGGCAACGGCATCGTCTTTGCCGACGGGAAGGAAACCCCGAAACTGCAGGAAGTCAAATATAACTACCAGAATATCGTCGTCAGACCGGATGCGGAAAAGATGGAGGTCATCAACCGCCACATGTTCACGCCGACTTCAGCCTTCCGCTGCGTGGCGGTGCTGGGGAAGGACGGGAAAGAGATCGCCCGGCGGGAAATCGAAACGGACGTGGAGCCGCTGTCCTCCGCGGTTTATCCGCTGCCCTTCGGCGCGCAGACGGAACCCGGGGAATACGCGGTCACCGTCTCCTTCCGCCTGCGGGAGGATACCCCCTGGGCCCCGGCGGGCTTCGAAACCGCCTTCGGCCAGGGTGTGTGGAGCGTGGAAGAAGCAAAAACCTGCCGTCACCTGAGCGGGGAATTGTTCTTCATGTCCAGCCCGTGGAATATTTCCGTCCGCGGGGACCATTTCAGCGTGCAGTTCTCCCGCCTCGCCGGCGCGCTGACCTCCTACCGCTGGGGAAACACGGAGATGCTGAAGGCGCCGCTCCTGCCGAACTTCTGGCGCGCACCGGTCAATAACGACTACGGCAGCAAAATGCCCCAGCGCCATGCTCAGTGGAAGACCGCCTCCCTTTACCTTTCGGCCGCCTATGATCCGGAAACGATGAAGCGGAACGCCGCGGTCAGGCCCGTGAAGGAGAACGACGGCACCGTTTCCTTTACTATGACTTATGATCTGCCGACCAGCCCCGCCGCTTTCTGCACCGTGACGTACCGCGTCCATCCCTGCGGGAAGGTGGATGTCCGCCTGGATTACGATCCCGTGAAGGAACTCGGCGTGATGCCGGAGTTCGGCATGATCACGAAGCTGGACGCGGACTATGACCGGGTGCGCTTCTTCGGCCTCGGGCCGGAGGAAAACTATATCGACCGGCAGGAAGGCGCGCGCCTCGGCATCTGGGACTATCGGGCGGCGGAAAACCTGACCCCCTATCTCCTGCCCCAGGAATGCGGCAACCGCACCGGCGTCCGCTGGGCGGAAATCACCAACGCGCAGGGCCAGGGCCTGAAGCTGTGGCTGAACGGCGGTGAGTTTTCCGCCCTGCCTTACACGCCCCACGAGCTTGAGAACGCGGCCCACGGGTATGAACTGCCCCCGGCGGTCTATACCGTGCTGAAAATGAGCGCGATCCAGATGGGCGTCGGCGGGGACGACAGCTGGGGCGCCCGGACCCATCCGGAATACTTGCCGGACGTTTCGAAACCGTTGCGCTTCGAATTCTCTTTCAAGGGAATCTGACCCTTGACTTTGTTTAATCGTTTACATATAATCTTTGAGGTTATGCAGAAGCATGACAAAAAACAGATCAGGGAACGAGTCCCTGAAGGAAAGAGGAAAAGAATATGAAGAAACTGTTTGCTCTGGTTCTGGCCCTGTGCCTGCTGTGCGGCTGCACCGCGCTGGCTGACAACGAAATTTCCTGGGAACAGGTTGAGCCCCTGCTCGAGCAGTCCGGTGTCAACGGCAACCTGTACACCTTCGATCAGATCGCTGTCGCGATTTTCATTCCCGAAGGTCTGGAATCGGTCGAACTGCCCGATGACAGCTACATCGGATACTTCGCCGCGGAAGACGGTTCCGCCGTTGCCGTTCAGTATGTGAACGTGGAAGGCATGGATCTGGAAACCTACACCGCTGCCCTGCCCGGCGTCGGCGCCACCGAGATCGAAACCGGTACCGTGAACGGCCTGCCCTGCGTTACCTACGAAATGCCCGCCAACAAGACCATGAACATCGCCTTCACCACCGAAGCCGGTTACATCCTTGAAGTGGTTGTCGGACCGGTCGAAGACGACAATGCCAAGACCGCTGCCGGCTTCATCATGGCTTCCGTCATGGCTGTTCCCCAGTAATTAACCCATAATCAAAAGAGCGTCCGGAGTCAACCGGACGTTCTTTTTTATTCATTTCACAATCATCGCCAGCAGTTTCCGGCTGCGGTCGAGGAAGGCCGTAATCTCCTCGGCCTCCAGCGGCTGCGCCGCCATCCGCGCCAGATCATACACCTGGCAGCAGATCATCTTTGTCGTCTCATCCTCGGGGTCCCGCTCCGCCAGCGCCTGCACGGTCGCGTTCCGGCGATTCAGCACCAGCGTGAAGCTGTCCGGCATCGGGAAGCTCTGCCCGTAGATCCGGCTCATCTCCTTGTACCGGCGCATCTGCTCATCCTCGGTCACCATGGCGGACATATCGGCGTCGCCCAGGCTTTCGAGCTTCACCTCCAGGTTTTCCTTCCCGAGGGCCCCGCGGAACAGGGTCTGCAGCTTCTCCGCATCCAGGTCCTTCCCTTCCTCGGAGTCTTCCTTCAGGCCGTCGATGTCCGCGTCCACCCGGGCAAAGGTCACCCGGTCTTCCTCCTTGCCCTGGTATTCCATGAAGCTCATGAAATTCCCGTCGATCAGGGTGTTCATGACCGCCACTTCGATTCCCCGGTCGGTATACAGTTTCACCGAGGCCGCCTGGCGCTTCTCATCGTTGGTGTAGTAGACCTTCTTCTCCGTCTTGTCGAAGTTGGCGGCCTTGTACTCCTCCAGCGTGGAATACTTCCCGTCGGTCTTCTTCATCAGGATGGCGCCCTTCACCATATCGAAGAACTTGCTGTCCTTGATGCAGCCGTATTTCACGAAGGGGGCGATGTCATCCCAGTAGCCCTCGTATGTCTCCCGCTCGGTGTTCATCAGGCTGTTGAGCTTGTCGGCCACCTTCTTGGTGATGTGCGCGCTGATCTTTTTCACATAGCCGTCGTTCTGCAGGAAGGAGCGGCTCACGTTCAGCGGCAGGTCCGGACAGTCGATCACGCCCTTGAGCAGCATCAGGAACTCCGGAATGACCTCTTTAATGTTGTCCGCCACAAACACCTGCCCCGCGAACAGCTTAATCTGCCCTTCGTGGGTGCCGAAGTCGTTCTTCAGCTTCGGGAAATACAGGATGCCCTTCAGGTTGAAGGGATAGTCCACGTTCAGATGGATCCAGAACAGCGGATCCTCAAAGTCCATGAAGACCTTGTGATAAAATTCCTTGTATTCCTCTTCCGTGCAGTCCGCCGGCTTCTTCAGCCACAGCGGCGCGGTGTCGTTGATCTGCTGGGGCTTGGGAAGCTCCATGACCTTCTCGGTCTTCGGGCTGCCGTCCTCGTTCTTCTCGTCGCCCACGGGCACGTCCTTCTCGACGGGCTTCGCGTTGGCGTCCTCGAGCATCACCGGGTAAGCCATGTAGCCGCAGTACCGGGTCAGCACCTCGCGCACCCGCCAGACCTCCAGGAATTCCTTCTCGTCCGCCGAGATGTGCAGGATGATATCCGTGCCGTGGGCGGCACGCTTGCCGGCGGACATCTCGAAGTTCATCCCGTCCTTCGATACCCAGTGAACGGCTTCCGCCTCGCCCTCGCTGCTCAGCGACTCGATCTCCACCTTGTTGCTGACCATGAACACAGAGTAGAACCCCAGGCCGAAGTGGCCAATGATATCGCCCTGCTCGTCCGGTTTCTTGTCCTCAAACTGCTTCATGAACTCCGCCGCGCCGGAGAAAGCCACCTGGTTGATGTATTTCCTGACCTCCTCCGCGGTCATGCCGATGCCGGTATCGGAAATCCGGATCGTTTTCTTTTCCTTGTCCACAGACACGGTGACGGCCATTGCTTCCTCACTGTCCGGATGGAGCATCCGGAACTTGGTGATCGCGTCGCAGGCGTTGGAAACCGCCTCCCGCAGGAAGATATCCTTGTCGGAATACAGCCATTTTTTGATGACGGGCATGATATTCTGCGCATCAATGGATACGGAACCTTTTTCTTTCTGAATCGCCATGATCATCCCTCCTGAAAAAACCCGCCCGGACCTTTGCCGGGCGCTGAATTCTTTGTACGATATTATTTTATCACCCATAGAAACGAAATGCAAGTAAAATTTAGCACTCACCAAATGTGAGTGCTAACAATGTCCGAGAATTTAATGTTTTCATGTTGCGGGATATAATCTGAATGCGAGGGAGATCCCTCGACTACGCTCGGGATGACACGGGTGGGGGATGCGCTACTGTGACGGGGTTTAATCTGATTGCGAGGGAGATCCCTCCACTTCGGTCGGGATGACAATTTCTCAGATATCTTCATCCAGCAGGGCAAGATCGTCCTCTTCTTCCCGGTTCTGGTCCTGCACCGCCTTCTCCTCTTCCGGCGTGATAGTCTTCGGGGCAAAGAGCTTTGCGCGGACCTGCGCGTCAATCTCCGCGGTGATCTCCGGATGCTCCTTCAGGAAGTTGCGGGCATTGTCCCGCCCCTGGGCCAGGCGCTGATCCTGATAGGAGAAGAACGCGCCGCTCTTGGTGATGATGCCGTATTCAACGGCCATATCCAGCAGCGTCCCCTCCTTGCTGATGCCCTCGCCGTAGATAATGTCGAACTCAGCGAGGCGGAAGGGCGGAGCCACCTTGTTTTTGACGACCTTGACCTTCGTGTGGTTGCCGACGATCTCCGTCCCGTTCTTCAGGGCCTCACCCTTACGCACGTCCAGGCGCACGGAGGAATAGAACTTCAGCGCGCGGCCGCCGGGCGTCGTCTCCGGGTTGCCGTACATGACGCCGACCTTCTCGCGCAGCTGGTTGATGAACACCGCCACGCACCCGGTCTTGTTGATGATACCGGTCAGCTTGCGGAGGGCCTGGCTCATCAGCCGGGCCTGCAGGCCCACAAAGGAATCCCCCATCTCGCCGTCAATCTCGGCCTTCGGCACGAGGGCGGCCACCGAGTCGATCACGACCACGTCCAGCGCGCCGCTGCGCACCAGGGCCTCGGTAATCTCCAGAGCCTGCTCCCCGGTATCGGGCTGGGAAACATAAAGCTCGTCAATATTGACGCCGAGCTTCTTCGCGTACAGCGGGTCAAGCGCGTGCTCCGCGTCCACAAAGGCGGCGATGCCGCCGGCCTTCTGCGCCTCGGCCACGATGTGCAGGGCAACCGTGGTTTTACCGGAAGACTCCGGCCCGTAGATCTCCACAATGCGGCCGCGGGGGATGCCCCCGACGCCCAGGGCGTAATCCAGCGTCAGGCACCCGGTGGGGATCACGGGAATATCGCGGAGGATCGAGTCGGACCCCAGCTTCATCACCGCGCCCTTGCCGTACTGCTTATCCAGATCGGCCAGCGCATGCTCCAGCGCTTTGAGCTTTTCTTCCTGAAGGTTATCCCCTGTCACAACGGGCGCTTTTTCGGTTTTCGCGTTTTTCTTCGCTGCCATGTCAGTCATCCTTTCACTATTACAATCTCAATCCTGATCACATATCGCCCGGACAGGGCTTTCCTTCTTTGACAGCACAATTGTATCACCCTTTTTGGCAAAAAGCAAGTGGAACAAAATTATTTTGTGCTATATGCCCGCCGGATCCCGGCGGCATCCGTGGTCATGACCGCTGGAATTTTCCGGTCCGTCTTCAGCGTCTGCTGCAGCTCCGGATAGCGGAAACTGCGCCGGAAACTCCTATCAGCATAAAACACGCCGTCCCGGATCTCGCCCGTCTCCCAGCTCTCCAGGTTATCCATCGGCGTCGTATGGGCCGGGAAAGCTTCATGGCTGACCTCCAGCCCGCCGATCGTGAAGCAGCCGTTTTCCGCATCATGCTCCGCCAGCAGGGCTGCTTTCCCTCCGCAGGGGCAGATCACGGTCAGGTTCTCCGGCTTCAGCCGGTTCTGGCACACGGCGATTGCCTCCGGGTTCAGGTCCAGCCCCGCGAAGCGGCATTGCAGCTGCTGCGCAGCCTCCAGCGCCGTCCCGCTGCCGCAGCACAGGTCCACAACCCGGTCCCCCGGTTTCGTCACCGGCAGCAGCAGCCTGTCCAGCAGCTTCAGGGGTTTCTGCGTCGCATAGCCAGTGCGCTCCGGGTCCCGCTGCTGCAGGTGGCTGATATCCGTCCACACATCGCCGGGGTACACCGGCTCGTCATCGTAGTAGCGGTATTCCTTCCCGTTCGACCGGATATAGGAATACAGGCGCCCGTTCTCATCGATTCCCCGGGCCATATGGTTTCTTCGTTTGCTCTGGCGGTCCAGCGGAACCCGGGTGATATCAAAGCGGTATTTCTTTGTCTTTGCGTACATGAGGACCGTATCGTGCTTGCGGGAAAATGTCTTCTTGCTTCTGCCTCCGCTTTCATAGGCCCAGATAATCTCATTCAGGAACTGTTCCGCGCCGAACACCTTGTCGCAGATCAGCCGGCCCCGGGCCGCCATCCGCCAGTCCAGATGGAGGTAAAACACGCCGGTATCGGAAAGCAGCTCCCGGGCTTCCGAAATGATTTTATTCAGCAGCCGGACGTACTGGCGCTCGCTCATAAACCGGTCCTCAAAGGCCGGGATTTTAACCGCCGGGCTGCCGCTTTTCCATCCTTTGGTGCCGTAGGGCCTGCTCCGGTCAAAATGATCCCCGGTCATAAAAGGCGGATCCGCATACACGCACTGCACCTTCCCCGCCAGCGCCCGGATCTCCTCCGGCAGCTTCATCACATTCCCGCAGACCAGCAGGTTTTCCCCGTTACCGAACACTTCGCGGGTCACCCTGACCTGTTTATACACTTCCTCCGCCTCCCAACGCTCTCCGCAGTCGTTTCAGTTCCTCCTGTTCCTCCTTCAGCCGCGACAGAAAAGCCGTCTGCTCCGCCTCCCCGGCCAGCAGGATCCCTGCTTCCCGCACCGCCTCCGTAAAGGCCGGATCCATCGCGCTCCTGCCCTGCCGGGCCAGCGGGCACACGGCCTTCGCCCGCAGGTCGGTCACGGCCCGGATCTCCCCGTCCGCTCCCGCCGCCGGCAGCAGCGGGAACATCCGGCAGGCCAGCGGCCGCTCATCCCTGTCGCATTCCCCGGGGCAGATCACCATCGGCCCCGCTGCCGTCTCCCGGATGGTCCATCCGTCCTTCCCCGCGTAAAGCTCCGCCTCCCCCGGAAACAAAAGCATGCCCGTCTCCTCGCCTTCGGGAGACCGGCAGCACGCAGCACCGCAGACACGCCCGCAGTCTTTCTTCAGGGGCGTCACGCTCTTCAGTTTTTCCCGGGCAGTACGGAGAACAGGATTCATGCCGCTTGCTCCTCCAGCTGTCGCAGCCGTTTCCGGCCGGCAGTACAATAACAAAGGAAGTGGATCGCAAAGGTCACAAACCAGCTCACGGGATAGGAAAGGTACAGGACCGTCAGCGAATGATCCGCCGCGAACACCGTCAGGATCCAGACAATCCGCAGCAGGCACGCCCCTGTCAGGGACACGATCATCGGCATCACCGAGAATCCGATGCCGCGCAGCTCCCCGACCATCACATCCATCAGCCCGCAGAGGAAATAGGTCGGCATGATGATGTCCATGCGGACCAGGCCGTTGGCGATCACTTCCGGCTCCGAATTGTACAGGCTCATCAGCTGCGGGCCGAAAAGGCGGAAGAGCAGGCCCATGACCAGGCCGATCACCGTCACGCTGCCCAGGCAGCACCACAGGGTTTTCCTCACCCGGTCCGCCTTGCCCGCGCCGTAGTTCTGGCTGGCAAAGGTCATGGCCGCCTGGTGCTGGGCGTTCATGGAGGTATAGACAAAGCCCTCTAGATTGGACGCCACGCCGTTTCCGGCCACCACCAGCGAACCGAAGGAATTCACCGAGGACTGAATCAGCACGTTCGAGATGGAGAACAGGCTGCCCTGCAGCCCGGCCGGCAGGCCGATCCGGATAATTTCCCGCATGCTCTTCCGGTCAATCCGGCACTCCTGCAGGTTCAGGTGGATCACGCTCCGGCTGCGGAACAGGCACATCAGCACCAGCGCCGCGCTGATCACCTGGCTCGCCACCGTCGCGATCGCCACGCCGGCCACGTCCAGATGGAATACGATCACCAACAGCAGGTTCAGCAGCACATTGATCATCCCGGCCACAATCAGGTAATACATCGGGCGCTTTGTGTCACCGACCGCCCGCAGCACGCCGGCGCCGAAGTTATAGAGCATATTGGCCGGCATGCCCAGGAAATAAATCCGCACATACAGCGCCGCCCCGTCGATCACGTCTTCCGGGGAATCCATCAGCTGCAGCATCGGCCGCGCCGCCAGAAAACCGAATATCCCCACCGCGACGCCCACGATCAGGGCCATCGTCATGGCCGTATGCTCAGCCTTCCGCAGGGAAACGACATCCCGCCCGCCGTAGTAGCGGGCGATGACCACGCTCGCGCCGACGCTCAGCCCCATGAACACGTTCACCAGCAGGTTAATCAGCGATCCGGTCGAGCTGACCGCCGCCAGCGCCTCGTGCCCGGCGTAATTGCCCACCACGATCACGTCCGCCGCGTTGTACAGCAGCTGCAGGATGCCGGTCAGGATCAGCGGACCGCTGAAGGCCAGAATCTTCGGCAGAATCGGCCCCTCGGTCATATCAATCTCGTGGCGGACCTTTTCGCCCCGTCTCAATCGGAACATACGTTTCTTCTCTCAGTTTGCTTTTCGGGTCAGGACGATTCTCGTCATGACCGGCGGATTAAACACCCTTCCCGGCTGATACTCATAATGCGGATCGGACCCGAGCCCCGGGCTCACATACTGCGGAATCCCTTCCAGATAGCTCAGCCCCTGCACCAGGCTGTCCTCCGGGAACCAGCCCAGCTCCGGCACATAAATGGCCCCCACAAAAGGCAGCCGCCACTGTCCCCCGTTGTAATGCCCCGCCAGGATCAGTCCGGCGTAGCGCATGGAGAACGGGTCCTCCTTCTCTCCCCAGCTGACCAGATCGTGCACATATTCCCGGGTCAGCGGCGTATGGGTCAGCACGACCTGGATATCGGTCGGCAGGAATTCCTTCCGCATTTCCTTCAGCGTGTCAATCCGCTTCACCTCATACTCCAGCGCCCGCAGCCGCGCCGCGTCGTCCGCCGTCAGAGAGGTGGCCCGGTCGTTCAGGTCCCGGATCTGCTTCTGAAAAATCTTCTGCGTGCTTTCCAGGTCCATCGCGTACAGTTCCTCCGGCACAAACCAGATCCGGCCCTTTTCCCGCGTGACCAGCACCGGCACGTCCAGGATCTGCACCCCCGCCGCCGTCAGTTTCTCCGCCCAGTCCGCGTACACCGACAGGCTGCTGTGCGCCTTGCTTTCCGTCAGGGATCCGTCCGTATCCCCGGGAATCAGGAACTTGGGCGTGTCCGGCGGCATCAGCGCCACCAGCTCCAGCAGCGGCTCCACGTCCCCGTCCTTGCCCAGCATGTCGCCGGTCATCACCACGCAGGAGTACCGGGTCGTCCCCAGCGCGGTCGCGAAGGCCTTCTGTTTTTCCCCGTAGCGGGCGCCGTGCAGGTCGCTCAGGTGGAGAATGGAATAGCTTTCCAGGTCGTCCGGCAGGTTCAGCACCGTCAGCCGGAGCTCCTCGAGCGTAACCCGGCGGGAAACCGTGATGTTCAGCACCCATACCGTCAGGATCAGGATCGGCAGAATCAGCAGGATGGTGTTGCGGACTTTGTGGCCGTGGCCGCGGTTCATTTCGGAAGCGAAGATATACTGGTTTTTCTCCCGCCTCACGCTCCGCTCACCTCCTGCCCCGCTTTACGTCCCCTTGCGTTTCCGTTTGTCCTGATACATCGCTTCATCCGCCCGGCGGAACACCTGTTCCGTGTTCTCGTCCTTCCCGGGCCGGTATACAGCCATCCCTTTGGAGACCTCGATCCGCTCCCAGGGGTGCTCCGCCTTCGCGTTCCGGGCTTCGGCCTCCCGGTCGAAGTATTGCAGCAGCTCGTCCCGCGTGTTATAGTCCGCGAACTGCGCCAGCACGCAGAATTCGTCGCCGCCCACGCGGAATACCGGGCTGTGCGCGAACACCCGGCAGATTAGCCGGCACGCCGTCTGCAGATAGATATCGCCCCGCTCATGGCCGAACTGATCGTTGATCTCCTTCAGGTTGTCCAGGTCGAACATGATGATGGCGAAGGCCGTCTTTTCCTCATGCATTTCGCCGTTTATGCGTTTCACGGAGAGGTCGAAGGCGCCTTTGTTTTTCACGCCGGTCAGCGCGTCCGTATAGGCCCGGCTGTTCAGGTCGGAAATATAGACCTGCATATAGTCGCGCATCTTCCGGAAGGAGCGGGTCAGCGTCCCGACCTCGTCCTGGCCGTGGTATTCCTCCAGTTCCGCCGTGTAATCCCCGTCCATCAGCTTCTGGGAGGCCGCAGCCAGGCGGACCAGCGGCTTCGTCAGCGCGTTCATCAGCAGCAGCGTGATCACCGTAAACACGGCCAGCAGCACCACCGCCACAAGCATGATAATCAGCGTCAGCCTTCTCCGGCTCGCGTTGATCTCCGACACCGGCGCCGTGACCGCCAGCTTGGTCTTGTTCCGCAGCGTCGTGAAGGCAAGCTGCCGTTCCACCCCGTTCGCCTGATAGCGGATCAGTTCATCTCCGCTGCTCAGGCGCTTGTACAGTTCCTCTTCCTTGTGCTGCTCCACAAACTCCGGTATCGTGCCGCTCTCCATCATCGGATGGTAAAGCACCTTGCCTTCCTGGTCCAGCAGGATGGCAAAGCCCGTATCATAGATTTTTGTATTGCTGATCTTTGAGGTAAAGGTATCAAACAGAATATCCATTCCCAGCACGCCGATCAGGAACCCGTACCGGTAGATCGGCGCCACATAGGATACCGTCATAACATCGCCCAGGAAATGCGCCTTGTAGGGACCGACCCATACAGCCCGCCCGGCCTTCAGCGGCTGGTAATACCAGAGGGTATGCTCCGTGTCGTTGATGTCCAGCTCCGCTGAGTTCAGCGGCGGCTGTTCCACAAATTCTTCTTCCCCGACTTTGGACCAGAAAAAGCCGTGCTCCGTCGACCCCAGATCGGCGTTGATGCAGTAGTAGTAGGTCACGACGCCGTTGGTATGATTCGCGATGCTGGAGAAAGCGTGCTCCACTGCCGCGCAGTGCTCCGCGATCCCCTTATCCAGCTTTTCCTGCTCTTCCGGCGTATGCACCGAGCCCAGCAGGAACATGTCCAGATTCTTCAGCGAATCGTCCGCCATGTGGACCGCCATCTCCACCGACTGCTCCACGCTGCCCAGATAGGCGTCCAGCTGCTGCCCGGTATTCTCGGTCAGCAGGCGCATCTTTTCCACGGAGGTCTGGTCGCTCTCCATCCCGATGGTCAGGATGCCGATCCCGCCCAGCGCAAAGATGCTGGTCAGAATCGCCGCGATCGTCACGGCCGTGATCTTCACCCGGATCGAATGCATGAGCCTGCCTCCCGTTGTTTCTGCGTTCTTTATATTATACCAGTATCCGCCCGTTTCGCCAACAGAAAAAACCGCCTGCGTACAGGCGGTTTGATATGGGATCCGGCGGCGACCTACTCTCCCGGGCCGTTTCCAGCCAAGTACCATCGGCACTGAAGGGC
The DNA here is from genome assembly GCA_900315315.1 of uncultured Eubacteriales bacterium. Taxonomy (GTDB): domain Bacteria; phylum Bacillota; class Clostridia; order Christensenellales; family Aristaeellaceae; genus Aristaeella. The sequence goes on from OMYT01000035.1 coordinate 61,261, forward strand.
TTAACTTCTGTGTTCGGTATGGGAACAGGTGGGACCCC
>OMYT01000013.1 GCA_900315315.1 uncultured Eubacteriales bacterium
TGGTAGCCTCTCTCCCTGCATGCGCAGTATTTTGATTCCACTACCATTATATGCGATCAGTTCACACCGGAGGGCCCGTCATTTGGTGAAGCGCTTACGATGAAAAAGTGCGTACCCCTGACCAGAAAAAGTGCGTACCCTACAGGGGTACGCAAAAAAACCCGGTAAGCGTTGATCTTGAACGCCTACCGGGTGTGTGGTGGTGACAGTTGGACTCGAACCAACGACCCCATCGATGTGAACGATGTGCTCTACCGACTGAGCCATGCCACCACAATTTCGTACCTTCGGCCTACCAGTCCAGTTGGACATTTGGAACAGTTCGTCCTACCGACTGAGCCAATAGACCATTTCCGGGAACAAAGTGCATTATATCATGACGAAGGGATTCGGTCAAGTTTCTTTTTCCCGGAAGATTTGGGCAGAGGATTTCGGACAGGGTGTTATGTTCAGAGTGTAAAATTGACGCGATCAGGCTCATTCTGCCCGGAAAGTGACGGTGACGCTTGCGGAGACGATCAACTTTGCAGCCTGCACGATGGTGCCGGTATCCACAGCTTCTTCTTTCCCGAGCCCCCTGGCGGTGAAATTGCTGACATTGTTGTCAAAGCTGAAAACGCCGCCTTCGGAGATTGTTTCGATTCCGGTGAGCTTCAGCCCGGCGGCTTCAGCCAGTGCTTCCGCCCGGGCCAGGGCATCAGCCACGGCTTTTTTCAAGGACTCCGCTTTGGCGGCATCCGTGTCCGAGGCGGAGAAGCTGATGCCGTTGAGCGTGTTCGCGCCGGCAGCGAAAGCGGCGTCAATGACCTTTCCGACGCTTTCCATATCCGTGATTTTGATTGCCAAAGTAGATCCAGCGTTGTAGGCCTGGACCTGCTCCTGATCGCCCTGATAATCATAGACGGCATAGATGTTCATATAATCCGTGTTGATACAGTCTTCCGGGATACCGATTGTTACAAGCGACAGACGGATGGCGGCAATGGCTCCGTTCGCCTTTTGCTGCGCGGCGAGCACGTCCTTGTCCCGGGCGTTCACGCCCAGAGAGACGATTGCGGTATCTGCGCTCACCTGGGTTTCCCCGGAACCGGTGACGGTAATCACTGTGTCCGCCAGGGCGAGGGACGAGGTAAGCATGAGGATAGCGGCAAGGATGATCATAAGAATACGGTTCTTCATGAATGGTTCCTCCTTCTTCATGTGCATACTGCATTATATCAGATGACGGCATAACAGGGAAAGATCCGTATTTTTTCAGAAAACTTGCGGAAAGCCCGAAAATGCGGGTATAATATATTGTTATGCAAGAACGCGAAAGGGGAGACACGGAGTGAAAGCAGAGATCAGGGGGACGGTGGAGGCTCTTTCGGCAGTCTCGACGGACCGGGCCCTGCGCAGGGAACATACCTGCCCGCCGCCGGACCGGCAGGAGGTTGTGAAGGTGATCCACGAACTGGAGGCCCTGCTGTTTCCCATGGTATACCGGCGTGAATATCCGAACATGGCGGATGAAACGCTTTTGAGCCAAGCACTCTACCGCCTGCGGGACCAGCTGGTTGCAGCGCTGCGGTTCCGCATGGATGCGGAGGAAGCGCAGGAAGCTGCCGCGGAGGAAATCTGCGCACGGTTTGCGGAGCGGCTGCCGGAGGTAAAGCGTCTGCTGCTTCTGGACGTGGAAGCGCTTTACGAGGGCGATCCCGCCGCGGTCAGCCGGGAAGAGGTCATGATTTCCTATCCGGGTTTCCGGGCGATCATGATTTTCCGCATCGCCCATGAGCTGTATCTGCTGAAGGCTCCGCTGATCCCGCGTATTATGACGGAGTATGCCCATGAGCGGACCGGGATCGACATTCATCCCGGCGCTACGGTCGGGGAATATTTCTTCATCGACCACGGGACGGGCATTGTCGTCGGCGAGACCACAACGATCGGGGATCATGTGAAACTGTATCAGGGCGTAACCCTCGGCGCGAGGAGCTTCGAGCTGGACGCGGACGGGAACCCCGTCAAGAACATCAAGCGGCATCCGGATATCGGGAATCATGTGGTAATCTATGCCAACGCGACGATCCTGGGCGGGGATACCGTCATCGGAGATCACTGCGTGATCGGCGGCAATACCTGGCTGACCCGGTCTGTGGAGGCCGGCAGCGTGATTTCATATAAGGAAGGAAACTCCGGGGAGGAACAGGGATGAAGAAACTGAAGAAGATGCTGGCGCTGCTGCTGTGCCTGTGTGCGCTGCTGCCGGCGCTGTCCTGCGGGGAAGGGAACGAGGAAATTCTACAGGAATTTGCACTGCATCACGGGGACCGGAACAGCAAGAAAATTGCCCTGACCGTGGATGACTGCTACAAAAGCGCGACAGAATGGATTGAGAAAGATATTGCGCTGTGCAAAGAGTTCGGTGTAAAGATGACCTTCTTTCCACTGTACAAAACAGGCTGCCTGACTGAACAGTACCGCGACCTGTGGCAGTCGGTGCTGGACGCTGGATGCGAAATCGGGTGTCACGGATATCAGCATGTATATTACGGGGCTCTGAACAGCTGGACACTGATCAAGCGCCTCGGCCGCTGGCAGGAGGAACTGGATAAAACACTAGGATATCATTACCAGACCCGCTGGGCTCGCCCGCCATACGGCAGTCTCGAGGACAAGCTGCCCGGGAAAAAGGGGACGTCCCGGGTGATCAAGGCGCTGAAGACTTACGGATATGAGCATATTATCCATTGGGACGTGAGCGAGACCAAGAATTTCGAGAAAGCGCTGACGGACGTGCAAAACGGCAGTATTCTGCTGTTTCACGCAAAGAAAAAGGATTCAAACTTTATGGAGAAACTGATCCCCGAGCTTCAGAATATGGGGTACGAGATGGTGACCGTTAGTGAACTGTTCGGTTTTGATCCGCCGGAGACGAGCGACGAATTGTATGTATATGACCGGGCGAACTATGAGAAGGAATGACATGGGAACACTGAAAAAAGCGGCGGCGCTGCTGCTGTGCCTGCTGTTTGCGGCGGCTGGTTTGACCGTGGCTGCGGCTGATTACCCGGAACTGACTCCGGAGGAGTTGGATCCGGCACCGTCTCTTCTGACGGTCATGACGCTGAACCGTGAAACGGGGGCCGGCGGGCCCGCGACGCAGACGGACCTTCCGGGGGAAGACTTTGTGGAGGAAGATGATCCGCTTGGCGTGTTCACCATCAACCACGGCAGCCGGAACAGCAAGAAGATCGCGATTACGATGGACGATATGTTTGACACGGAGTGGACGTGGAAAACGCTGGCTCTGTGCAAACAGTACGGCATTACGATGACGTTCTTCCCGATCGGGCGAAGCCTGAAGGAAGAGGACCGGGACAACTGGCGGGCGGTGATCGAGGCGGGATGCGAGATCGGCAGCCACAGTTCCTATCATGCCCAGTTCAAGGGAATCGGGGAATGGATTGCTATCGGCCGGCTGGGCAAGTTCCAGGAGATGCTTGACAAGACCCTGGGATTCCATTATGAGGTCAGGTGGTTCCGGCCGCCCTTCGGGAATATCTCAGACAGCAGCGGGCGCGCTTCCACCGCCATGGTTCGGGCGATCCGGACATACGGCTATGAGCATATCCTGCGGTGGGATGTGAGCAACACGGACCCGAACAAGGCATTTGAGGCTACGCGGAACGGCAGTATTCTGCTGTACCACTCACGGCATAAGGATTATGTATGTCTGACGGAACTGATTCCGCGGCTGCTGGAGGCGGGGCTTCAGCCGGTGACGGTCAGCGAGCTTTTCGGGTTTCCGCCGCCGGAAACAAGCGAGGAGCTGTATACTTTCGACATACATGATTATGTCGGAAAGTAATGAAATATGCGAGGGCTTTCCGATCACCCTCGCGCTCCTTCGGGATATAACAGGGGATTAAGTAGTGAAACAGGAGGATTTCGCGTCTGCGGACGCGACCAGGGCTTTCCGATCGCCCTGGACCTTCGGTGCAGGAAGCAGGAATGAACAAAAAAAGTCTTCGGGGGAGTTTGTTGCTCCTTCTGGGTTCGGTGGTCTGGGGCGCGGCTTTTGTGGCGCAGCGCGTGGGAATGGATCATCTGGGCCCGTTTTCTTTCAACGGCATCCGGATGCTGCTGGCCGGGGTGGTTATGATTCCGGTGACAGCGCTCATTGAACGGAAAAATGCTCTGAGAAACCGGCAGTCGGATTCGACTGCGGAACTGATGGATCGGCGGGAAGACGAAACGCAGCGTGTTGATCCGAAGGATCAGAGGCGGGCCGGCCTGCTGTGCGGTTTCATGCTTTTCGCGGCGTCCTCCCTGCAGCAGATGGGGCTGGTGACAACGACTGCCGGCAAGGCGGGGTTCATTACGGCCCTGTATGTGGTGCTGGTGCCGGTGGCGGCATGGCTCCTGTTTAAAAAGAACCCGGGGCGGATCATCTGGCTGGGGGTTGCGCTGGCAGTTTTTGCACTTTACCTGCTGTGCATGCCGGCAGGCGGTTTTTCCCTGCAGAGCGGGGATCTGCTGCTGCTCGGCTGCGCGGCCTGCTATACGGTCCAGATCCTGTGTGTGGATTATTATGCCCCGAAGGTCAGCGGCGTACGCCTGGCCCGGGACGAGTTCCTGATCACCGGGGTGCTGAGCATGCTGATCGCCGTATTTACGGAAACCATCACATGGGAAGGAATCCGCGAGGCCTTGATCCCGATCCTGTACTCCGGAATCATGTCCGGCGCGGCAGGTTTTACGCTGCAGATTATCGGGCAGCGGTACACGGATCCGACCATCGCATCCCTACTGATGTGCCTGGAATCTGTTTTTGCGGTGCTGACCGGTGCGATTGTGCTGGGCGAAAAAATGACGGTCCGTGAGACCGCCGGATGTATCCTGATGTTTTCCGCAGTGATCCTGGCCCAGCTTTCGCCGGTCATATCCAGCCTCCGTCGAGACGGACGATTTCGCCGGTAAAGTATTCCGGCATCTCCAGCAGGCGCAGCATTGCCTGGGCGACTTCTTCGGGGGAAACGATATAACCCGCGGGGATCTGATCACGGATCTCCGCTTTTTCTTTGTCTGACAGATTGGCGTTCATCCGGGTATCGACAATGCCCGGAGCGACAGCGTTCACGCGGATGCGGGAAGGCGCGAGCTCCTTGGCGAGGGCCCGGGTGAAGGCGTTCACCGCACCCTTCGCGGCGCTGTAGGCGACCTCGCAGGACGCGCCGCACAGGCCCCACACGGAGGAAACGTTCAGGATCTGCCCGCCGCCCGCGGAGACCATATCTGGCACATAGGTGTGACAGGTGTTGTACAGGGCGGTCACGTTGGTCCGCAGGAGGCGCTCCCAGTCTTCCGGGGAGGTTTCCGTCAGCAGGCCGACAAAAGAAACAGCCGCGTTGTTGACCAGCGTGTCCACCGGCCCGAAGCGGCGGCGGAGGCTTTCGACATAGGCTAGATCGCCTACGTCACCCAGGTCCGGGATGCAGACAAGATCGCCCGCAGCGGCAACGCGGCGGGCGGTTTCTTCCAACGCAGCGGCGTCATGGCCGCCGTTCAGGAGAATTTTCGTATAGCGCCCGGAGGCGGCACAGGCAAGGGCAAAGGCCCGGCCGATGCCGTTTGAGGCGCCGGTAATCAGGAGCGTGCTCATCAGTACTCAAAGACGGTGATAATTCCGCCCATGTTGTCCAGAGAGGAGGTATAGTTTCTGGCGTTCCGGGTCAGCTGGACGTCCGTGTAGCCGGCATCGCCGATATACTGCCGGTAGACCTCATACTTCAGCACACCGTCCTCAAACAGGGCAATGTGCGGATGCTCCTCCAGGTACTCGATGTATTCTTCCATCGTGAAATCCATGTAGTGCATGATGGCGGCATTGCCCTTGCCGACATAGCGGTACAGGTTCAGGTGCTTGCTGACGCCGGTTTTGAAACTCTTGTCCGTGGAAGATTCCAGCGGCCAGCCGGCCTGGGGGAAGCGGAACACGATGCCGTATTTCCAGCAGTTCTCGTTCATCCACTTCCCCTGGTTCGTGGCGGAATATTTCATGGAGTTAAAGTCCGGGTTGTTCTTTTCGTACTGCCGAAGCTCAAAGCCCAGGCCGGAGTTATACTCGCTGGTGCCGGGATAGTTGACTTCCTTCTTTGCTGCCGCGATCAGGGCGTCCCCGGTATACTTGGAGGAGAGTTTCGTGATCTTGTTCTGGAAGTACTGGTCCTGCTGCTCGTACGTGCGGTAGCCTTCCTCGACCATATAGTGCTCCAGGCCGTTTGCCTTGGCGCCGTCCAGCGCTTCGCGCAGCGCGGCAATCGCATTCGGGAAGAGGGTTACATTATTGTCCTTCACCTGGATTTTCTGGTCGCCGGTGTAGTATTTGCCGACGCTGACAATGCCGGATTCGTCAAAGTCCTCGGGCCGGGAATGCCACTCGTTGACCAGAAGCATGCCGTTGTTCATCAGGTCAGCCCGGGTCATAGTTACGGCAGACTGATTTTCCAGCGGAATACCGGTCAGATCCAGCAGATCCCAGCCTTCATTCTTGTGTTCCGGCCAGCTCGGGTTGGTCGGGATGGAAGCCTGGCTTTCCAGTTCCGCGATGGCGGAGGCGTATTTTGCCTCGGCTTCCTTATTCCTGGCCTCCACTTCGGCTTTCGCGTCCGCGTTGGCTTTCTGAATGGCATCGCGCTGCGGCTGGATCACCAGCGGATTGATCAGAAAGCAGACGACGGCAGCCGCAATGATCAGCAGTGTCAGTACTGCTACGATCGGGACTGCTTTGCTCTTCTTCGTTCTGGCCATTGTTTACACCAACCTTTTTAAAAATTCAGAATTCAGAATTCAGAATGCGATAATACATAAACCCATTCTTTTAACATTTCGTCACAAAAATTTAAAATTCCTTCTTATTTTGCATCTAAATCAAAATAATTCTGAATTGAATCACATCCGTTCGGGGGCTTCAATGCCGATCAGGTACAGGCCGGTTTTGATCACGCGGCGTGCGGCGTCGGTCAGGGCGACGCGGGCGGCGGCCTGAGCGGGCTCCCCGTCAAGGATCCGGTGCTCGTAATAGTACTTGTTGAAGGCCTGGGCGATATCGGTTACCGCCCGGGTGACCATGCTGGGTTCATACTTGTCGGCAGCGTCGCGGATCACGTCCGGGAAGCGGCTGATCAGCCGCAGCAGGGCCTGGGCCTCATCATCGGTCAGGGCGTTCCAGTCCGGGGCAACGCCGGAGATATCCGGTGCCTTACGCAGCACGCTGCAGCAGCGGGCGTGGGTATACTGGACATAGGGGCCGCTTTCGCCGTCAAAATTCAGGGCCCGGTCCCAGTGGAAGTCGATATCCTTGATCCGGTTATTGGAAAGATCGGTGTAGATGACAGCGCCGATGCCGACCTGACGGGCAACTTCGTCTTTGTTTTCCAGTCCCGGGGATTTCTCCTCAATGATTTCCCGGGCTTTTACGACTGCCTGGTCCAGCAGGTCATCGAGCAGGATCATGTTCCCCTTGCGTGTGGAGAGGGCTTCTCCCTCGAAGCTGACCATGCCGAAGGCGACATGCACGCAGTCCTTCGCCCAGGAATAGCCCATCTTTTCCAGTACACGGAACACCTGACGGAAATGCAGGTCCTGCTGGTAGGCTACGACATAGAGACACTTCCAGAAATGATAGGTGTTCTGCCGGTAGATGGCGGCAGCCAGGTCGCGGGTGGCGTAGATAGTGGCGCCGTCGCTCTTGAGAATCAGGCAGGGAGGCATGTTGTCCTCCGACAGATCCACGACCCAGGCGCCCTGGCTTTCCACCAGCAGGCCCTTGTCCCGCAGTTCCTGTACCACGGGTTCCATTTTGTCGTTGTAAAAGCTTTCGCCGGCATAGCTGTCAAAGGTGACGCCGAGCTTGTCATAGACGCGGGCAGCGTCCCTGAGGGTGACTTCCTTAAACCAGCGGAAGATTTCCATGGCCTCGGGATCGTTGTCCTCGATCTTCTTGAACCAGGCGCGGCCTTCGTCCTCGAGGGATGGATCCTTTTCCGCCTCCTGGTGGAAGCGGACATAGAGGGCGGACATAGCGTCGATGCCGTTCTTTTCGACCTCTTCCTTCGAGCCCCACTTCTTATAGGCACAGATCATCTTGCCGAACTGGGTGCCCCAGTCGCCCAGATGATTGATGCCCACGGTCGTGTAGCCCAGGAAGTCGAAAATGCGCTTCAGGCTGTGACCGATCATGGTTGTCGACAGATGGCCGATATGGAAGCGTTTGCAGATGTTGATGCTGGAATAATCCAGGCATACGGTCTTTCCGTTTCCTTCGTCGGACGCGCCGAAGCGGTCGCCTTTTTCCGTCAGTTCGTCCATGATCTCCGCGGCGAAGTTGGCCCGGTTCAGGAAAAAGTTCATATAGCCGTTCACGGGCTGTACGGAGGCGGTTTCCTCATGCTGCCACGCGCCGCACAGGGCTTCCGCGATTTTCGGCGGGGCGGAGCGCAGGGGTTTGGCCAGGCGGAAGCAGGGGAAGGCATAGTCGCCGAGGGCCGGATCCGGCGGAACCGCCAGAAGACCGCGGATTTCGTCCGCGGCCGGGAGGCCTTCGGTTTCCGGCCAGAGAGCTTTCATATTTTCGGCAGTCAGTTCAGCGATTTTTGTCATCATATCCATAAGTTAACCTCCAAGGGGGCTTTCCGATCTTCCTGGGCTACCGCCCGTTCTTCGCTGAAAACTGTCCACTGGACAGTTTTCCTGGCGCTCCGAACCCCTTAAACCCCTTCAGCCAAAAGCGTGAGAGAAAAAATAAGGGAGAGATCCTTTGAAATAACGGACAAATGATACCATAGACAAGCGAAAAAAGGCAACAGATTGATTGACATCTTCCAATATAACGCATATAATTCAGCGTAGAGACGAACCGCTTTTTTTCGTACGCTTTTCTGCGGGAAAAACGGTGTTGATCAAGGGCGATCCTTCGCCCGACATATCAAGTCAGGAGGTAAGTTCATGTCCATCAAACTGACCATTGACGGCAATACCGCCGTCAGCCACGTTGCGTATGCGTTCAGCGATGTGGCAGCCATCTATCCCATTACTCCTTCTTCCCCCATGGCGGAAGTTGCCGATGAATGGGCCGCGCATGACCGGAAGAACCTGTTCGGCCAGACGGTCCGCATCGCCGAGATGCAGTCCGAAGCCGGTGCCGCCGGCGCTGTACACGGCTCTCTGTCTGCCGGCGCCCTGACCACGACGTTCACCGCGTCCCAGGGCCTGCTGCTGATGATCCCGAACATGTACAAGATCTCCGGCGAACTGACGCCCGCGGTCTTCCATGTCAGCGCCCGCGCCCTGGCGTATCACGCGCTGAACATTTTCGGCGACCACAGCGACGTCATGGCCTGCCGCCAGACCGGCTTTGCCATGCTGGCCAGCAACTCTGTTCAGGAAGCCCACGACATGGCCCTGGTGGCCCACCTGGCCACGCTGAAGAGCAGCGTTCCGTTCCTGCACTTCTTCGACGGTTTCCGCACGAGCCATGAAATCCAGAAGATCGACGCGATCGACACCAAGAACTGCTACGAAGAGATCAAGGCCCTCGTTCCCTGGGACAAGATCGAAGAGTTCCGCGCCCGCGCCCTGAATCCGGAGCATCCGCACCAGGCCGGTACCGCCCAGAACAGCGATATCTACTTCCAGGGCCGTGAAGCCGCCAACAACTTCTACAAGGCTGTGCCCGCCATCGTGGAAGAGTGCATGGACGAGGTCGCCAAGCTGACCGGCCGTGCGTACAAGCCCTTCCAGTACGAGGGCGCCCCGGACGCCGAGTGCGTCATCCTGTCCATGGGCTCCAGCTGCGACGTGGAGCATGAGACTGTGAACAAGATGCTCGAGAGCGGCGCGAAGGTCGGCGTGGTGAAGTGCCACCTGTACCGTCCCTTCTCCGTGGAATACCTGATGAAGGTGCTCCCGAAGACCGTGAAGAAGATCGCCGTCATGGACCGCGTGAAGGAATCCGGCTCCCTGGGCGAGCCCCTGTACCTCGACGTCGTGGCCGCGCTGGCGGAAGCCGGACGCAGCGACATCCAGGTCATCGGCGGCCGCTACGGCCTGGGCAGCAAGGAATACACGCCCACCATGGTCAAGGCTGTCTTCGCCAACCTCGACGGCGAGATGAAGAACCACTTCACCGTCGGCATCGATGACGACGTGAGCAATACCAGCCTGAAGCTGGGCGAGACCTTCGCCGCGGCTCCCGCCGGCACCTCCGCCTGCATGTTCTACGGCCTCGGTTCCGATGGTACCGTCGGCGCGAACAAGAACAGCATCAAGATCATCGGCGACCACACCGAGAAGTACGCGCAGGCCTATTTCTTCTATGATTCCAAGAAGTCCGGCGGCCTGACCGTTTCCCACCTCCGCTTCGGCGACAAGCCGATCCAGAGCCCCTACCTCATCGACCATGCTGACTTCATCAGCTGCTCGAACCCCGCCTACGTCACCATGTACGACATGGTCTCCCCGCTGCGGGACGGCGGCACCTTCCTGCTGAACTGCCAGTGGAGCGTCGAGGAGTTGAACGAGCGCCTGCCCGCCTCCATGAAGAACCGTCTGGCGGCCAAGCACGCGAAGTTCTACATCATCAACGCGATCGATCTGGCCCGCAAGGTCGGCATGGGCGGACGCACCAACACCACCATGCAGGCTGCCTTCTTCAAGCTGGCCGACATCATCCCCTACGAGGATGCCGACAAGTACATGAAGGAAAAGGTCGTTGCCTCCTACGGCAAGAAGGGTGAAGACGTGGTCAACATGAACTTCGCCGCGATCGACGCCGCCCTGACCGGCCTGGTCAAGGTCGACATCCCCGCCGACTGGGCGACCACCACCGAAGGCGCTGTGCCCGCGAAGGTGCCCGGCACCACCGAGTACTACGATGAGTTCATCGCGCCGGTCCTGGCTCAGGAAGGCAACAAGCTGCCCGTGAGCAAGCTGGATCCCCGCGGCATCGTGCCCACCGGCACCACCAAGTTCGAGAAGCGCGGTATCGCCGTGTTCGTCCCCGAGTGGGAGCCCGACATCTGCGTCGGCTGCGCGATGTGCTCCATCGTCTGCCCGCACGCCGCGATCCGCACGATCTACACCGCGGACGACGCCAAGGTTCCCGCCGGCTACGTCACCAAGAAGGCAATCGGCAAGGAATTCGCCGGCATGCAGCTGCGCGTGCAGGTCAGCCCGCTTGACTGTACCGGCTGCGGCAACTGCGTGGACGTCTGCCTCGGCAAGAAGAAGGACGATCCGACCCAGAAGGCCCTCGTCATGAAGCCCCTGGACACCCAGCGCAAGGAAGAGGAAAACTGGGAGTTCGCGATGACCGTGCCAGAGATCGCCGACCGCATCGAGAACAAGGGCACCATCAAGAACAGCCAGGCCCTCAAGCCCCTGTTCGAGTTCTCCGGCGCCTGCGCCGGCTGCGGCGAGACGCCCTATGTCAAGCTGGTCACCCAGCTCTTCGGCGACCGGATGATGATCGCCAACGCGACGGGCTGCTCCTCCATCTACGGCGGTTCCGCTCCGACCTGCCCCTACACCACCAACGAGAAGGGCTTCGGACCTGCCTGGTCCAACAGCCTGTTCGAAGACAACGCGGAGTTCGGCTTCGGCATGAACCTCGCCACCACCCAGCGCCGCGCCAAGCTGGCTGAAGTGATCGCGGAAGTCGCCGAGATCGGCAAGGACGAAGCGATCGTCGCGGCCGCGAAGGAATGGCTCGAGAACAAGGATAACGCGGAAGGCTCCCGCAAGGCCGGCGAAAAGCTGGTTGCCGCGCTGGAAGCCAAGGACGGCGGTGCCGACAAGAAGGCCTTCATCCTGGCCAACAAGGACCTGCTGACCAAGAAGTCCATCTGGATCTTCGGCGGCGACGGCTGGGCCTATGACATCGGGTACGGCGGCGTGGATCACGTGCTGGCCCAGAACCAGGATGTCAACATCCTCGTGCTGGATACCGAAGTGTACTCCAACACCGGCGGCCAGGCCTCCAAGGCGACGCCCACCGGTTCCGTCGCGAAGTTCGCCGCGGCCGGCAAGCGCACCAAGAAGAAGGACCTGGGCATGATGGCCATGTCCTATGGTTACGTCTACGTGGCGCAGGTCGCCATGAGCAACCCGCAGCAGGTGGTCAAGGCTATGCTCGAGGCGGAAGCCTACAACGGCCCGTCCCTGATCATCGCCTACGCGCCCTGCATCAACCACGGCCTGCGCGCCAAGGGCGGCATGGGCAAGGCCCAGGCGGAAATCAAAAAGGCGGTCGACTGCGGTTACTGGCAGCTGTACCGTTACAACCCCGAGCTGGAGAATCCCATGACGGTCGACAGCAAGGATCCGACCGGCGATTATCAGGAATTCCTGAAGGGCGAGGTTCGCTACACCTCCCTGGCTCAGCAGTTCCCGGATGCCGCCGCGAAGCTCTTTGTGCAGCAGGAAGAGGACGCCAAGGTGCGCCGCGAATCCTACAAGAAGATGGCCGGCCAGGCATAAGCAAGACAAACGAAAACGGGCTGCCGGAAGGCAGCCTGTTTTCGTTCAGTGACAATCGATTGTGAGGGCAGCAGACATGGAAATACGTTTACTGAGCGGGGAAGAGCGTTTTCAGGCAAGGCTGATCGCAACGGTAGCATTCCACATGCGGATGGAGGATCCGGAAAAGGCCAGAGAGGAGAGTGTACAGGAGACCTGTCAGCACTGGGGCGCGTTCCATGAGGACGGGACGCTGACAGCGGCGATGATCAATCATCAGTTCATCAGCCGCCTGGACGGCACGCCGGTGCGCAACGGAGGGATCGGGGGTGTTTCAACCCTTCCCGAATACAGGATGGAAGGCGGTATCCGGGAGATTTTCCTGAAGCTGCTGCCCCATGCCTACGCGGACGGGGAAGTGATCTCCACCCTGTATCCTTTCAGCCATTCCTTTTACCGGAAGTTCGGCTATGAAACGGTCTGCTGGAAGAACGTTTATGAGTTCGCTCCGGCGGTCCTGAAAGGATATGCTTTTCACGGAAAGGCGAAACTGTGGAAACAGGGCGATCCGGTCAACGAATGGACCGAACTGTATAACCGGTTTGCATCCTCTTTCAACCTGGCGATCAGCCGGGACGACGAACGGATGGAAAAACACCTGAAGGGCGAATACTATAAAGACCGGAAATTCTGCTATCTCCTTTACGAAGACGGCCGGCCGATCGCTTATCTGATTTTCCAGGACGTCCGCCACGATCCGCAGGCAATCCTTGAAGTAAAGGATCTGGCCTGGGACGGGCCGGGAGGCTTCCAGGCCATTCTGGGCTTCCTGGCGCGGTTTTCGGCCGATTACGGGGCCATCCGGCTGTTCCTGCCCCGGGATGTTGAACTGATGTCCCTGATCAGAAGCCCGCTGGCGTACGATATTCAGAAGACGACGGAACAGAACTATATGGTCCGGGTCGTGAACGCGGTTAAAGCGCTGGAAGCCATCCGGAAACCGGAAGGCTGCAGCTTTGTAATCCGCGTGAGCGATGAACTGATCCCGGAGAACAGCGGCGTGTGGCAGGTAACCGGCGATGGGGTCTGTCCCTCTGACCTGGAACCCGACCTGAGCGTATCGGAAAAAGCGCTGGGGCAGCTGGTGACGGGGGCCGTGAGCCTGTCCGAAGCGCTTTACCGGGACGATACGGTTGTGATGAAAAACCAGGAAACGCTGGAGCAGATTTTTGTCCGGAAACCGATTCTCGTTGAGGATCATTTTTAAGTAAGGAACGTGAATGAATATGAAGGGCTTTCAGAAAACGAGGGAATTCCTGAAGAGAAAGGATATTGAGATCTCGCTGAAACGCTACGGGATCGACGCGCTTGGCGCGATGGCGCAGGGCCTGTTCTGCTCCCTGCTCATCGGAACGATCATCAATACCTTCGGTTCCCAGCTGCATATCGGGTTCCTGACGGAGAAGATCGCCACCATCGGCGGCACGGATTATACGGTGGGCGGTATCGCTTCCGCCATGAGCGGACCGGCCATGGCAATTGCCATCGGCTACGCGCTGAAGTGCCCGCCGCTGGTTCTCTTTTCCATGGCCGCCGTCGGCTTTGCGGCCAACGCGCTGGGCGGCGCCGGAGGCCCGCTGGCCGTCCTCTTTGTTGCGATTATCGCGGCCGAGTTCGGGAAGGCCGTATCCAAAGAAACGAAGATCGATATCCTGGTCACCCCGCTGGTAACCATCGGCGTCGGCATGTTCCTTTCCTGGCTGATCGCCCCACCACTCGGAAAAGCCGCTATGGCTGTGGGCAACCTGATCATGTGGGCTACGGAACTTCAGCCTTTCCTGATGGGCATCCTGGTTTCGGTGATTGTCGGCGTGGCGCTGACGCTCCCCATTTCCTCCGCAGCGATTTGTGCTGCCCTGTTGCTGACGGGGCTGGCCGGCGGGGCCGCCGTGGCAGGCTGCTGCGCGCAGATGGTCGGCTTTGCCGTGATTTCCTTCCGGGAAAACAAAGTGGGCGGCCTGATCTCGCAGGGGCTCGGCACTTCCATGCTGCAGATGGGCAACATCGTGAAGAATCCGCGGGTATGGATTGCTCCCACGCTTGCTTCGGCCATTACCGGCCCCATCGCGACCTGCGTCTTCAGAATGGAAATGAACGGCGCCCCCATTTCATCCGGTATGGGGACCTGCGGGCTTGTCGGTCCGCTCGGGGTGTATACGGGCTGGGTCAATGACGTGGCTTCGGGAGCAAAAGCGGCCATCACCGCTACGGACTGGCTGGGGCTGGTGCTGATCTGCTTCGTACTCCCCGCCGTGCTGTCCCTGATCATCCATTTCTTTGTGCGGAAGGCCGGATGGGTCAAAGACGGGGACCTGAAGATCTGACGGTTTCCGGATGGAAACAGAGTGAGGAAACAATCGATGAAGAAGATGATTTCAGCCATCCTGGTCATGATGCTGCTGACTGTTTTCGGAATTTCCGCGGCGGAGTCCGAACCCCGGAAAATGGAGACGGCCGCGGACGCGGATGAATTCATTACGGCATTCCTGGGAGAACACCCGGAAGAGCTTGAAGGCCTGTGGGCGCTTTCTCCCCAGATGACGGCCGCGCTCAAACAGATGGGCGGGATTGCCGCTCTGGCGAAGCAGCTGGCAGCGCTGGGCACGCCCGAAACCGTTCTGCCGGCGTATGAAGGGGAAATGAGGGGCCTGAAGGCGTTCCATATTCCCTGCGTGTTTTCCGCCATGCAGGCGGACCTGATCCTCATCGTTCAGGACGGAGCGATCGCGGGCCTGCAGACCGGCACTTACAGCGGCGGCGGGCAGGAAGAGACGAAGAACGAATCCGACCTGTATGACAGCATGGAGCTGGCCCTGCCCGTTCCGTCCCTCGGGGAACTGCCCGGAGTGCTGACGGTTCCCAAAGGGGAAGGCCCGTTCCCGGTGGTGATTCTCCTGCAAGGCTCGGGCGCCAGCGACAAGGATGAATCGGTCGGGAATCTGAAGCCTTTCCGGGATCTTGCGGAAGGCCTGGCGGAGAAGGGAATCGCGGTTTATCGCTTTGACAAGCGCTCCTATGTGTACGGTATGGAGCTGGCGGCAGACAGGCAGATCACCCTGGAAGACGAATATCTTGAGGATGCCGTGAACGCGGTGCAGCTGCTTGCCCGGCAGGACAGGATTGATCCGGACCGCATTTATGTACTGGGCCACAGCCTGGGAGGAAACGCAATTCCGGCGCTGGCGCGGGAGCTGGAAAAAGTTCCGGTAAAGGCCTGCGGGTTTATCATGATGGCGGCTTCCCCTAGGCCGCTGGATGTGCTGATGCGGGAACAATACGACTTCCTTTATTCCCTGATGCCGGAAATCACAGATGAGCAGCAGGCTGAGAAGGACGCGGTTTTTGCGGAATTGGACAAGCTGCAGGATTTGGATTCCCTGGCTGAAGACGATACGGTCGCCGGGGTTTACGCCGCTTACTGGAAGTGGCTGGCAGACTATGATATTCTGCAGGCCGCGGGGGAGATTACCGAACCTGTTCTGTTGCTGCAGGGAGAAGAAGATTATCAGGTGACCATGGAAGATTTCCGGATCTGGAAAGAAGCGCTGGGCGAAAAGAAAAACTGGCAGATGATTTCCTTCCCAGGGCTGACTCATGCCTTCACCGCGGGACAGAAAACGGAAGGAGCCGCGGTTTATTCCCGCGCCGACCGGGTGGATGCCCGGGTGATTCAGGAACTTGCGGATTTCATTGCCCGGACCGGCACAAACGCGTCCGGGCAATGACTGTTTTTTTCAGATCAGTCAACGGTATAGAGGCTCACGCGGTATTCACGGTTTACAATGTCACGGGTTAAGGTGAAGGTGTATTCGGGACCGCTGCCAACGGTGAACCAGCCACGGCCGTCGCCGTCATTGGCTTCCCAGACAAGGCGGTGGTTCATCTCCACACCGGCAACCTTTGCCGCCAGCGTGACGTCCCCGCCGCAGCGGATTTCACTGCTCTTCATTTCAATTTCCACGCTGCCGCTGAAACCGGTCGCTTCATAGTTTTCGGGATTGTTGAATTCCGCCAGCCGTTCTTCGGAAACAGCGCCGGCATCGTCATCTTCGATCTCGATCAGATCTTCGGACTCGTTTTCCCGGACAGATTCCGTTTCCGGCTCGTCGTTCCATTCGTCTTCCGGCGCTTCGGCGGGCTCCTCTTCAGGAATCTCCGCGACTTCGGGCTCTGTTTCGGGCTCCTCTTCGGGAATTACGACGACTTCAGGCTCGGCCGCGGGCTCTTCTTCGGGAATCTCCTCGACCTCAGGCTCGGTTGCGGGTTCTTCTTCGGGAATTTCGACGACTTCGGGCTCCGCCGCGGGTTCTTCTTCGGGGATCTCCGCGACTTCGGGCTCCGCTGCGGGCTCTTCTTCGGGAATCTCGACGACTTCGGGCTCCGCCGCGGGTTCTTCTTCGGGAACCTCGATGACTTCAGGTTCCGCTTCGGCCGGTACCTGCTGTACTTCAACAGCTGCTTCTTCCGCGGGGATCGTTACCTCCTCCGCAATGACCGCCGGGAACGAACACAGCAGCATGGCCAGGGCAATCAGCATTGCCGGCAGTTTCTTTCCTTTGTTCATCTTACGCACAGCTCGTCCCCTCCTTTCATTTCATCCGGGAAATTTCCCATTGGCTGTGATTCATCATCACTGCCAATGGTTTATACGGTCGTGCAGTCAGGATGGCAGTATATTTTTCCTGACGGCGGTTTTTCCCTGACCGCAACTGTATATTATCCTGAAGCCCGACCAAAAAACAGGACAGGATCAGAGAATTACAGGCTGTTATTTCTCCGTAAGCGGAAAGTCCGGAAAGCTTTCGGATTTTCCATTGACTGCGTGCCGGGGAATGAATCATACAGGAGTCTGCCTTTTCCGTGTCGAAATATATATCTGCAGGAACAACCGGATTGAATAAAACAGTAAAGGGCTGACGGATATGGATTGGAAATCGGATGCTGATTTTGCGGACCGTTTTCATGAGGCGCTCGGAAACGGAGGGATCCGGGCCTGGTTTCAGCCTGTTTTCAGATCCCTGACGCAGCAGATCATGGGTGCGGAAGCGCTTGCCAGGTGGTTTGATCCGGACGGGAATATGCTTTCGCCCGCGGATTTTATTCCGCAGCTGGAACAAGGCGGTCTCATTTTTGAACTGGATATGGAGATTCTCCGCCAGGCCTGCGCTTTATATGATGAGCTCCGCGCCCGCGGAACGCCGCTGTCACGTGTATCCGTGAATCTCTCCAGGCTGGATTTTGCCCGGGAGGATCTGTTTGAACAGGTTTGCTCTGTGCTTCACGCGTATTCGGTTCCTCGTGAGGCGGTCAGTCTGGAGATTACGGAAAGCGTCATGCTGGAAGATACGGACGCCTTTGAAAAGGTGTTCAACCGCTTCAGCGACGCCGGCTTTTCCGTATGGCTGGACGACTTCGGAAGCGGCTATTCCTCGCTGAACGTGCTGCAGAATTATCCCTTCGACGTGATCAAGTTTGATATGCTCTTTTTGCGGAAAATGTCCGCGAAGGGGAAAAATATGCTGGCGTCGCTGATCAGCATGGCGAAAACCCTGGGGATCCATACGCTGACAGAAGGAGTGGAAACAAACGAGCAGCGGGAATTCCTGCTGGACATCGGATGTGAAGCGCAGCAGGGTTTCTATTATGCCAGACCGCTTTCCAGAGAGGCCCTGATTGAGCAGATTGACAGGAAACCGGGGATCCTGGAAAAGAAAGAAGACGAGGCATACTGGGGTCAGATCGGCCGGCTGAACTTTGTGAACCCGAACCCGCTGAAGGAATATGCGGAACGCTGGAAAAGCAGCCCGGCTGATTATGTCAGCAGCTATGACGGCTCGATCGCCCTGATCGAATGCGGGAGAGAGAATTTCACGTATATTTACGCTACAGAAGGATACAAGGAACGGCTCCGGGAACTGGGCTTCTCGTCCGTGGACGGGCTGGAGAATGCCCTGACCAGCCACCAGCGGGGCCATTACTACCTGGCCATTCATAAACTTGTGATGGACGCGCTGCAGCAGGGAACGATCCAGACGGTGGAGTATGCTTACAGGGATGTGTATTACAGGCTCAGCGCTCTGTTCATCGCCAGAAGGGAAGGGCGGGCCATGATTCTCATGCGCCTGAACACCTTTGACGCTGAGCGGGAAGTCAAAACAGCGCAGGAAATGCTGGATAACGGCAGCGCGCTCTTTTTCACCTATGAGATGGTCGCGATGATCCGGCCCGAAATGAAAAAAGCGAAGCGGATCTATGCGGCCAGCAGTCTGCCCTCCTATGACCGTGAAGAATCCGTTGACAAGACAATCAGGAAATTCTGCGAAAATCATGTCGATCCCGCAGATCAGGAACGATATCTGCAGTTTGCGAATATGGAAACGATGGGAGAGCGAATCCGGAACAGTCCCCGGAAGTTTATTCAGGCGGTTTTCCGGATGAGGCTGGAAAAGAATCAGAGCAACTGGTATTCCGCCCGTTTCACAGAGGTTCCTTCTTCTTCTGAACCGGTGTATATTCTGACAATCCAGAGCGTTCAGGAGAACCTGAACAGGTGGCTTAACCTGTTTGCCGAAGAACATCCGGAGATGTTCTGAGAACGAAACATAAACTGAGAGATATTGGATTTTCCCGGTTCGGATCCGGAACATATTGCCTGAAGGAGATTCATCCCATGAAGAAGATCTTACTTTTCATTCTGGCCCTTTGCCTGTGGCATCACGGAAGGCGACGGGATGTGGCTTAATCCGGAAGACCGGATTCAGGTCTGGTAGTCCCCCTGGGGCGCAGCAGACACGGGAGAGGATCATGTCCGTCCCATCAGAAAAGGAGAAAAAGCGAATGAAGATTCGTGCGGATTTTGTCACCAATTCCAGTACAAGCTGCTATGTGACCATCGTCATCGAGACGAAGGACGGAAAGCAGTACGGCGGATATTTCGACGGGTATGAAGCCAACATCAGCAGTGACGGGATAGCCATGAACGAGGAAGGATTCACGCTGGAAGGCGTCCTGTCTCTCGGCACGGGCAGGGAAGTGCTGGAACTCATCAATAAGCTCTACGACGACAGGATGGCCCAATGGGAAGAACTGGACCGGCTTTTCGAGGTGACGGACCGCGGCGGTGAAGCGTCGTCCTTCCGGAAAATGGGCGTCCGGCTTACTCCCGGCACCCAGAAGGAGGTCGAGGCGCTGCCGGTCTCACAGATCCGAAAGATCAAAATCTTCGAGCGGTGGGAAGTGGATACCTACTTTATTGACTCCGTTGCGGAGGCGAACCTGGAGACGAAGCGGGAGACCCTTGCTGTCGCGAGGAAGGACGAGGAGGAAGGCGACGATCCCGACGACTATTCCGTCGCGAAGGGCTCAACAACTGAAAGAATCTGGAAGGACTGAGCAATAAGGATCAGACCATGCGCTATATCATTGACGATGTAAAATATCACTTCAAGGCCGCCTTTGACACGGAGACCGGCGCATATGTCCGCACCGGCGTTCTGGACGCAGACGGCAGGGATACCGGCAGGGATCCTTTTATGGCCTCCTATCCTCACCTGATCGACGTGGGCGTCATGGGTCACTGTATCCATGGAAAAACCGGCCTTTGCGCAAAGGCCGGTATCGGCTGCTATCAGAGCGGCCTGACGGTGGAGCAGCCGAACATGACCGTCGGGGATTTCCGGTGGATTGCGGAGCAGTCAAGGCACCGCTGCAACCAGTTCGCCCTGGGCGGCCGGGGAGACCCGGACCAGCATGAGCATTTTGAGGAACTCCTCCGGATCTGCAGAGCCAATGACCTGGTACCGAATTTCACGACTTCCGGCTACGGTATGACACCGCAGACTGCGAAAATCTGCCAAAAATACTGCGGCGCGGTAGCGGTCAGCTGGTACCGGAGTGAATACACCCTCAAAGCCATTGACATGCTGCTGGACGCGGGGATGAAGACCAACATCCACTATGTCCTCGGGAACAACAGCATCGACGAAGCCGTCGAACGCCTGACAGAGGACACCTTCCCGGATGGGATCAACGCCGTGATCTTTCTTCTGCACAAGCCGGCAGGGCAGGGTACGAAGGCGAACATGCTTGCATATAAAGATCCCAGAGTCAGACAGTTCTTTCGCCTGCTGGATCGGAGACACCCATATAAAACCGGTATGGACAGCTGCAACGTCCCGGGCGCCATCCATTACTGCAAAAATGTGCTCCCGGAATCACTCGATACCTGCGAAGGCGGACGCTTCAGCTGTTATATCAGCCCGGACCTGAACATGACTCCCTGCAGCTTCGACCAGGGGAAGAAGTATCACGTCTCCCTCAGAGGCGCCACCATTGAAGAAGCCTGGAACAGCGAACCCTTCGAAGCTTTCCGCAGCAAAATGAGGAACGCCTGCCCGGCCTGCGGGAAGAAAGACCTGTGCATGGGCGGATGCCCCCTCATGCCGGAGATCGTCTTCTGCGACAGCGACAGGAGAACAGACACATCCCTGCAGGGCGCCGATCCGGAATGATCAGAGGGCCTCAGAAATTCCCGCCGTTCCAGCCCCAATCACTGACCGGGTGATATGTCACATAGACCGCGTTTCCGGGAATACCGAGCTTATCACTCAGCAGGTCACAGATCTGACCGGTCAGCCGGTCATAGGATTCCTTTGGCGCATTACCGAACAGGCTGACTGCCACATAGGCACCTTTGTCCAGTTTCCGGCCGCCAAGCCACAGGTCACAGGAATCTTCAATCCCGACCATCAGATAGGTCTCGCTTTTATTCAGCGTTGTAATCAGCTTTCCCAATTCGGTTTTCAGTGTTTCCTTCTGCTGATCAGACAGTTTCACGGTCACCTTTGAATTAATAAACGGCATGATACAGTTCCCTCCCTGACAAATCAGATGCTTTCCACCATGTTGGCCGGGAGCCAGGCCCGCACCGTGCCGATGGCGCAGGAAAACTCCGCGAATACCCACCCGTTCATCTCAAAGAGTACATTGACGCGCATTCCCCGGGTAAGCAGCACCTGCCTGACATTCCTGCTCGGAGTCAGTTCCTCCATTGGACGATAGTCGTATCCTGGTCCCATCATCGGCTGGATTTCCGCAGTGACCGCTGCCGGGTAAGCAGTCAGTGTTTCCTGGTCGATATTGCGGGTGGTCAGGTCCTGGATCTGGAAGTAGACACAGTATTTGCCCATGGAGGGATAGTAGAAATCCACCAGCGCAAAATCCCCTTCCCGGAACAGTGCCACCGCATTTTGCACAGATCTCGCTTTGAAAGCGCCGGCACCGGCATAGGTATAGGGATTCGGACCGTAATATGCCTGACGTTTTACATTCTGATTATTGGGCGGATAACTCACGCCCACTCCCACGCCGTAAAACGTCTTTACAGGCCAAGGCGCATTGTCTGCCGCCGCTGTGCCGAACATGCAGACCAGCAACAGGAGTGCCAGGACAACAGAAAATCTTTTTTTCGCGGGATGCAGCATATTTTTTCCTCCTCGCATTATTTCTTTTTCTTTACCGGATTTCAGAGCTATCATAACACACCCATTCCCCTACTGTCCACAAAAACCCCACTTTCGTCCGTGTCAAACCCGCCTTCAACAAAAAAACAGGGGAGGTCTCCGTAACGTATTCGTCCGGGACCTCCTCTGCTGCTTCCGCCAGTACCGACCCGGCGGATCGATCTGATCGGGACTTCTTTCGGGCTGCAACTGCTTTCACTCCTGAAACTTTGCAGCATCACCCGGTAAGCGTCGTGATTAATCCGGAATATAGATGTAATATCCGGCTGTGATGTCGTTGATGTTATGGATCGTGGGATTGATCCGCTTCAGATATTCCGCGGTCGTGCCATTCCTTCCGGCAATCTTGGAGAGGCAGTCGCCGCTCTGAATCCGGTATACCCAGTATCCCGGCCTTTCGGGCAGCCTGGTGGGAGAACCGCCATGACCTCCGTTAATCATTTCCATTTCGTTCAGATTCAGCTCGTTCATTTTTTATACCCTCCTTGCTTTCATTTCTTCAGGGCAGGTTCCGTATTGGTTCCTGCACTGATCTATACGCACGTGATCCGGCGGATGGCAGTTCATACATTCAGGGCCTGAACGAAGATCGTCCCGCTGTACCATAGAGGTGGAAAGAAAAGAGAATCCGGTGTATGATATATTCATCAAAAAGACCGGAACAAAGGAGTGAAGAAAAATGACAATCCGCCGGATCAGCGACTCCACGCAAAAGCAGCAGATTGCCCGGGAAACCCTTGAAGCGCTGAAAGATTGGTTTGAGGTGACTGAGACACGGGAAGGATATATACACGACAGCGGGAAATGGGTTTTCTTTGCGGCTGAAGAAAACGGCCGGCCGGTCGGATTTTTGTGTCTGAAAGAAACCGGCAGCAGCACGGCGGAACTGGCTGTGATGGGCGTAAAGAAAGAGTATCACCGCCATGGCATCGGGAGAGCGTTGTTTCAGGCTGCGAAAGAATATGCCGTCCGGGCCGGGTATGACTTTATGCAGGTCAAGACCGTTCAGATGGGATACTACGAAGACTATGACCGGACGAACCGGTTTTATCAGAGCCTTGGGTTTCAGGAGTTTGAGGTTATTCCCTCCCTGTGGGGAGAAGAGAATCCCTGCCAGATCTATGTGCTTTCTCTGAAGAAGGAAGAAAAAAAGAGTGAAGATAAGAGAGAAGGCGGGGAGAGATTTCTGCAGGAGGTTATCCTGCGCCGGCGCAGCTACCGCGAGAAGTATAAACCGGACAGGGTACCGCGGGAAGACCTGACGGCGATTATGGAAGCAGGCCTGGCGGCGCCTTCGGGCTGCAACAAACAGACTACAAGCCTGATCGCGGTGGATGACGAAGAGCTTCTGGCCCGGTTGAAGGCGGAGATTGATCCGCCTGTCGCGCAGACAGCGCCGGCGATGATCTGCGTACTGACCCGGCGGATCAACGCCTACCGTGACAGGTGCTTTGCGACCCAGGACTATGCCGCCGCGATCGAAAATATGCTGCTGGCAATCACCGCGATGGGATATCAGAGTTGCTGGTATGAAGGGCATATTACCGACACGGACCGGATCGGCGACAGACTTGCGAAGATTCTCGGCGTGCCGGAGGAATATGAGCTGGTCTGTATTCTCCCCGTCGGCATTGCGGAGGATGAACCTGCTGTGCCAAAGAAGATGCCTTTTGAGGAACGGGCACGGTTCAACGGTTTTCAGAATCCGGCCCGGGAAGGAACGAACAGATGAGCGCATCACGCATTGAGCACCCTTTCGGGCCGTTGTATGACGAGCACAGCCGGATCCTGATTCTCGGCTCGTTTCCATCCGTCAAATCCAGGGAACAGAACTTCTTCTACGGCCATCCGCAGAACCGATTCTGGAAAGTGATTGCGGCACTGTTCGGGCAGGAGGTGCCGGCAACAATACCCGAGAAAAAGATATTGATTCTGAGTAATGGGCTGGCTTTGTGGGATTCCATTGCCAGCTGTGTGATTACGGGATCCTCGGATGCCAGCATCCGGGATGTCCGGGCCAATGACCTGCGGATGATCCTCGACAACAGCCCGATTGAAAAAATCTGCTGCAACGGGCGCAAATCCCATGAGATGTACCAGAAATATATCCAAAAAGAGATCGGACGGGAGGCTGTGTGCCTTCCGTCCACCAGTCCGGCCAACGCACAGTTTTCATTGGAAAAACTGATAGATGCGTGGGGAAAATGGTTATATTAACTTCATGTTTTCACGGGCGTAGAACATCTTCATGACGCCGGTGATTGCTTCGGAAACATCATCGGCAATATAGGCGCTGTGCCTGCCGGTGATGATGGTTTTGACAAAATCCACCAGTTCATAGCGGATGCCTTCCCCGTCAAGCTGATAGAAATACCGCTTGTTTTCCTCCGGGTTTTCATAGCGGATCTCGAAATAATCCGTTTTCCACCAGGGGGAGGGGACATAGATATAGCCTTTGGTGCCGGAGATGACCAGCTCGCCTTCGGACTTGACGCCGCGGCCGACCTTCAGGGAAGCCACGGCATGGGGATAATCAAAAGAGATGCGGGTAAACTGGTCATAGTTTTTTTCGGCGATCCGGCTGACGATCCGGACATCATCGTATTCGGTTCCCAAGATCTGGAAGATCGGCAGGAGGGCGGTCGGTCCCCAGCTGCAGATACTGTTCCACGCGTGATCGAGGTCATCGACTTCCTGAATGCTGGTGCAGGTTGCATCGACCGAAACGATATCGCCGATCCGGCCGCTCTTGACCAGCAGAAGCAGCCGGTAATAGGCCGTGGAGAAGGCGGTTTTGATTGAATCCATGAGGACGGTGCCTTTTTCCTTCGCGATCCGGCTCAGTTCCCGGTATTCGGTTTCATCCAGGGCGATCGGGGCTTCACACAGGACGTGAATGCCTGATTCGAGCGCTTCCTTCGCGTGGCGGTAATGCTCCAGGGGATTGGAGAGGATATAAACCGCGTCGCAGCGGGAGAGAAGATCAGAATAATCCCGGGTGACATACAGATCCGGGGCGTTCAGCAGGCTGCGGATCCGCTCGCTGCGGGCGCATACGCCGGCGATTTCGATTCCGTTGACGAAGGAGCATTCATGATAAAACTTGGTCAGGATACGGGTTTCATAATCGCCGACGAAACCCATGCGGATTTTGCGCTGCTCCGCGCGGACTTCTGAGCTGGAAACCCCCTCGGTGCGGGGAAGATAGACCACCTTGCAGTAATCGCTGAGATAATCAAATTTACCGGCCCAGTCCGATCCGACGGTAAAGATATCCACATCAAAGCGCTTGATGTCGTCGATCTTCTGACCCTCGTATTCCTCGACGATGATTTCATCGGGGATCCCCGTCTGGCGGAGGGCCTCGATCCGCTCCATCAGGGGCTGCTGGACGTTGATCTTGCCGCGGGACTTGTCAAAGTCGTCCGAGGTGACCCCGACGATCAGCCAGTCGCCCAGGGCCTTGGCCCGCTCCAGAAGGCGGATGTGCCCATAGTGGAGCAGGTCGTAGGTTCCGTAAGTGATTACTTTGGTCATGGTGTAGACTCCGTTCAGCTTAATGAAGAGTGGAGAGTTGGGAGTGATTAGTGGTTAGCGGTCCAGGTCGGAGAGTGCCTCGGTGAATCTTTCCATATATTGCAGTTCCCCGATGGAAACGCGGAGGCAGTCCCCGAAATTCCCCACACCGGGATAGGTCTTGATCAGGATCTTTTTTTCCGCCTTCATCCGGTCCACGATGCGCTGCGCCGGCATCCGGGGCTTGATGAAGAGAAAGTTGCCGGCTTCCCCCTTATGGGGGTAACCGTTGGCATCAAGCCAGGAGACCAGGTAATTCCTGCCTTCCTGAAAACGCGCGATCAGCCCGGGGAGCATGCCGGGCGAAGTGAGCGCAGCCTCGGCAAACTTCAGGGCGAAAGCATTGGTGTTGTGCGGGGTGCACATCTTCTGCACCATGCGGATGCCCTCCGGCCAGCCGGCGACATAACCCAGGCGGCAACCGGCCATGGAGAAAAGCTTGGAGAAGGTGCGGGTGACAAAGACATGCTCACCCTCGAGCGCATAACGGATGAAGGTTTTCGGGTAAAAGTAATGATAGGCTTCGTCGATCAGAATGGTGACCTGCTTTTCCCGCGCGGCGGCAAGGATCGATTCAAACTCTTCGTCTGAATAAACGTTTCCCATGGGATTGTTGGGATTCAGGAGGATGAGCAGCTGGGTATCCTCTGTCAGCGCTGCGAGGATGTTCTCTACATCCATGGTGAGATCCTCATTGTAAGGGACCTTTACAAAATTCCGGCCGTACATTTCCGAATAAACCTGGAACATGAAATAAGAAGGGACGACGCCGACGATCCGGCCGCCCTCGCCGGTGAAGGCCTGAATGACATACCGGATTCCCTCGGCCGAGCCGTTGACCAGGCACAGATGAGCAATGTCCGTGTTCAGATAATCCGCGAGAACCTCGGTAAAATGCAGGGTTTCGGGATACTGGGCGACAAGCTGCGGCGTAACGTCCGCAAGGACGGAACGAATGAAGTCCTCCGGCAGGCCACCGGGGTTTTCGTTCAGGTCGAGGCGGAGATAGTCCTTCCGCTCGTTCTGGTCAAAGATCCGGTAAAGGTTCTCAACTCTGGGATTCAGATAATACATATTTTTCCCTCCGACGGGAACAATTTTAGACGATTTCAGGAAGGAAATCAAGGGATGGCGGTATTGACAAAGAATACCGCCATTGTTATTATAAAATTAATTGGGGGCTTTCCGTAAGGAAACGCACGCGCACCGCGGCCGGTGTGCCGGCTCGCGCACCGCACGCGTCAGCGCCCAACCCCTTCGGGAATAAAGTGGGAGGCATTGGCTTCTGATGAGAAAGAACGACTGACATCCGGCTGCAGAAACGCTCCGGCGGGAAACCGCGGGGGAAATGTGTTTTGTCGCCGTTTGGAGGTTGTGATCTCGCACCAGCCGAACGCCTTTTTTGTTTTGCCGTTACGAATCGCTCCTCCACAATGGCGGAACGGCGGGAACAGTCCCTTCTGTTCCACGTGCGTGTAACACAAGGGGCTGTCCCCTTGTTCCGGAAAAGGAGTGAGGATCTATGATGAAACTGATACTGGAAGCGAAGAATCTCCGGAAAGGGTACGGGGATCGGGAACTGTTTTATATTGAAAGCCTAACGGTATACGATGGGGAACGGATCGGCATCATCGGGCCGAACGGGGTCGGGAAGAGCACGCTGATTCACCTGCTTTCCGGAGGGGAAAAACCGGACGAGGGAACCGTGCGGCTCTTCGGCGAAACCGCGGTCATCGCCCAGCAGGGCATTCCGGAGGAAGACAGCGAGGGGGTTTACCGTTCCCTCTTCCGTGCGCAGGATAACCGGGAAAGCCTCTCCGGCGGGGAGCAGACCCGAAACCGGATTGCGGCGGCGTTGTCATCCCATCCGAAACTGCTGATGGCGGACGAGCCGTCGACGGACCTGGATGAGCAGGGGCTGGCCATGCTGGGAAAGCAATTGGAGGCGTTCAAAGGCGCGCTGCTGCTGATTTCTCACGACCGGGCGCTGCTCCGGCGCCTGTGCACCCGGATCTGGTGCCTGGAGAACGGGAAAGTGACCGACTTCCCGGGCGGATACGACGCGTACATCGCCGAGCGGGAACGGCAGCGGAACCGGCAGCAATTTGAATACGACCAATACAGGGCCGAACAGAAACGGCTGAAGGAGTCCGCGCAGCGAATGGCAGAGCGGGCCGCTTCCGTCAAAAAGGCACCTTCCCGCATGGGAAACAGCGAAGCCCGGCTGCACAAAAGGGAAGCCACGGACGCGATTCTGCAGATCAGCCACGCCAAGCGGACGCTGCAGAACCGGATGGAACAGATGGACGTGAAGGAGAAGCCCGTTTCCCTGCCGGAAATCCGGATGAAACTGGGCGTGGCATCCCCCATCGGCGCAAGGCAGGCTCTGGAAGTCCGGTGCGAAAGCCTGACAGCCGGCGGAGAGGTTCTGCTGGAGGGGACCGGCTTTACCTTGCCGACGGGGAGCAGGACGGCACTGACCGGAGCCAACGGATGCGGAAAAACGACGCTGCTGTCCGCGCTGGCCGGACAGCCGGCAGAGGGGACTTTCTTTGACGGGCAGATCCGGCTCAACCCGCAGGCGCGGGTCGGCTGGTTCGACCAGCATCACGAACGGACGCTGAAGCCGGAAAAGACGGTCCTCGACAACGTGCTGGAGGAATCCGTCCATCCGCAGAGCTTTGCCCGCACGGTGCTTTCATGCATGGGATTTGCGAGGGAGGACGCGTTCAAGCCGGTGCGCGTGCTTTCCGGCGGGGAGAAGGCGAAGGTCGCGTTGTCACGGCTGCTGCTGATGGACCTGAACCTGCTGATCCTGGATGAACCGACGAACCACCTGGACCTGTATACACTGGAAGCGCTGGAGGAACTGCTGAGCGGCTATGGCGGGACGATCCTGTTTGTGAGTCACGACGAAACCTTTGTGCAGAAGGTGTCGAACCGGATGGTCCGGTTTGAGGACCGGAAGCTGGTGACCTGGGAAGGCGGGCTGACGGAGCAGCAGAAGAGCAAAGAGCGCGATACGGCGCAGGAAGACCGGAAGCTGGCCATGATGCGGTTGGAGATGCGGATGGCGGACCTGAGCGCGAGGATGGCGAAGCCGCGGAAGGGAGACCGGCCGGAAGAGCTGAATGAGGAGTATATGAGGTTGGCGGAAGAGATAAGAAAGATGCGAGGGTAAAGATGGAAGAGATTACGTGGGAGTTGTTTGAACGGCAGGTGGAGGCCTGCCGGCTGTGTCCGCTGTGGGAGCATATTCAGCACAAGGTTCCCGGACAGGGAGACCGGAACGCTCCGCTGATGCTGATCGGGGAAGGGCCGGGACAGACGGAAGATGAGGAAGGGCTGGCTTTTGTCGGCGCGGCAGGCCAGCTGCTGACTCGGATGCTGGAGGCGATTCAGCTGCCGCGGGAGCGGGTGTATATCTGCAATATTGTGAAATGCCGCCCGCCGTATAACCGGGTGCCGACGCCGGAGGAGGCGGAGGCCTGCCGGATTCATCTGCGGATGCAGACCTGGCTGGTGCGGCCGAAGGTCATCGTCCTGCTGGGGAGCACGGCGGCGAAGAACCTGCTGAACCCGGAGATCCGAATTACCCGGGAGCGGGGGCTGTGGACAGAGCGGAAGGGCGTATGGATGATGCCGACGTATCATCCGTCCGCGCTGCTGCGGGACCAGAGCAAGAAACCGGAAGCATGGGAGGATATGAAGAGTCTTCGGGCGAAATTGATTGAGTTGGGATTATATCAGGATATATATGGAGAATAATGCGAGGGCTTTCCTACTCTTCCAACAAAGGCGCCACTGGCGCCTTTGCCCTCGCGCTCCTTCGGTTCGGATAGTAAGTAAAGAAGAAATATTTAGATGGAAAAATGATTTATGAGCTACATTTGCGTGCGGGATTTAG
Organism: uncultured Eubacteriales bacterium; assembly: GCA_900315315.1. Lineage (GTDB taxonomy): Bacteria > Bacillota > Clostridia > Christensenellales > Aristaeellaceae > Aristaeella. Next base: position 29,566 of record OMYT01000013.1, read on the forward strand.
AGAAGCGGTTTGTTATCCGGGAGAAGCGGAAAAAAGGCGCGCTGCTGCGGGAGAAAAAGACGGTTCGGGCGCTGCAGGAGGTTTCCTTTGACGTGGATCAGGGGGAACTGCTGGGATATATCGGGCCCAACGGCGCCGGGAAATCCACCACGGTCAAAATCCTTTCCGGGATCCTGACGCCGGACGGCGGAGAGGTGACGGTGGGCGGCCGTGTTCCCTGGCAGGAGCGGAAAGAGCATGTGCGGCAGATCGGCGTGGTTTTCGGCCAGCGGACCCAGCTGTGGTGGGACGTACCGATCCGGGACAGCTATGACCTGCTGAAGGATATATACCGGATTTCCCCGGAGGATTACCGGACACGCCTGGCTGAGCTGACAGAGGCCCTGCAGTTGGGCGACCTGATGCGCACGCCGCTGCGGCAGCTGAGCCTGGGGCAGCGGATGAGGGCGGAACTGTGCGGATCGCTGCTGCACCGGCCGGAACTTCTTTTTCTCGACGAACCGACGATCGGGCTGGACGCGGTCAGCAAGCTGGGACTGAGGGAATTTCTGCAGTGGGAAAACAAACAGCAGGGAACGACAATCCTTTTGACGACGCATGACATGGAAGATATCGTTGCGCTGTGCCCCAGGGTCATGGTGCTCGGGCACGGGCAGAAACTGTTCGATGGTTCCCTTGCGGCGCTGCTGGGCAGATATGACACGATCAGGACCGTTACGGTCAGCTATGAGGAGGCGGAGGCCGCGCCGGAGCTGCCGAGCGGTATCCCCGTGAGCCGGGAAGGGAAGAACCTGACGATCACCTACTCCCCGGATGAATACGCGACGGCGGAGATGATTGCCCGGCTGCAGGCGGCCGGGACGGTGCGGGAACTGACGGTCCAGCCGCAGAATATTGACCGCCTGGTGGCGGCGATGTACCGGGAGATGGATCTATGAGAGCCTATCTGTCCGCTTTCCGGATGCGCAGAAAAATGGAACTGCAATACCGGGGCGCCGTGCTCGGCGGCGTGATCTGTCAGGTTTTTTTCGGGTTGATCCTGGTGGCGATATACCGGGCCATGTACACGGGGAAACCGCAGGAGATTCCGCTGAGCCACATCACGAGCTATGTGTGGCTGCAGCAGGCGTTTTTCCGGATGCTGCTGGCGAGCGATCCGGAACTGACGGATAAGATCCGCACGGGATCCATCGCCTATGATCTGTGCCGTCCGCTGGATCTTTACGGCTTTTACTATGTGAGAATCATGGCGCAGAAGATGACGGGCAGCCTGCTGCGGGCTGTGCCGATGCTGGTGTTTGCGTTTTTGCTGCCGGAAGGGTGGGGGCTGATGCTGCCTGCTTCTGCGGCGGGATTTGCGTGGAGCGTGGCCGGCCTGTTTCTCGGACTGCTGTGCGTTTGCGCGCTGGAGAACATTACGATGGGATTCACGATGCGTACACTGGATGCCCGGGGAATGCAGGCGCTGCTGAACCTGCTGATGATGATCCTGGCGGGAAACATCCTGCCGCTGACGCTGTTTCCGGACAGCTGGCAGCGGGTGATCACACTGCTGCCGTACGCCCAGCTGCTGGACGCACCGATCCGGCTTTACACCGGGGATACGCCTCCTTCCTCCGCACCGGGGATTCTGCTCATCCAGGGGATATGGGTCCTGTTGTTGACGGGTGTTGGGATCCTGTTCTGGCGGGCGAACCAAAAACGGCTTGAGATCCAGGGAGGCTGACGGAATGGATACGATCAGGCTTTATCTTCATTCCATGCGCATGCTGATCCGGAGCCAGCTGCAATATCCGATTTCCTTTTTCCTGCAGACGCTTGCCCAGCTGGTGATGGAAGGCGGCGAGATGCTAGCGGTGATCCTGCTGGTGGACCGATTTGAGCATCTGAACCAGTGGGGAGCGGGGGATCTGTATTTCTTTTTCGGGCTGATGTCCGTGACTTTTTACCTGACGGAATGCTTCGGCAGGGGAATCACTGGCAATTTTCCGTACCTGGTGCGGACGGGGCAGCTGGATACTTTCCTGGTGCGTCCGCGGGGGGTGCTGACCCAGGTGATGTGCAGCGCGGTTGATCCGCGGCGGATTACGTGTATCGCGGTGGGGGGTGCCGCCCTGATCATCGGCAGCGGGATGGCGGCCATCGAATGGACCGCGGCGAAGGTGCTGCTGATGGCGGAGGCGATTCTCTGCGGGAGCATACTGATCCTCGGGTTGTTCATGATTGAAGCGATTTTTTGCATATACAGCGTTAAATCCATTGAGCTGGTGAACGCGCTGACCTACGGCGGGCGGAGCGCATGCGAATATCCGATCGATACTTATCCGCGGCCTTTGCGGGTGCTGTTCACGGTCTTTGCGCCGTTTGCGCTGACGCTGCATGTGCCGGGGGCGTGGATTTTGGGGAAGCCGTTGTTCGGCTGGCCGGAATGGGCTGTGTGGGTCAGTCCGGTTTCAGGGATTGTTTTCTTCTGGGTGATATGGGGATGTTTTCAGAAGGCGATGAGGCATTACAGGTCAACAGGAAGTTGAAAAAATGCGAGGGCTTTCCGAGTGCCCGGGGCTGCTGCCCGTTTTCCGCTGAGAAAGAGCCACTGGCTCTTTCTCCGGGCGCTCCAAACCCCTCGCGCTCCTTCGGTTATTTGGGACAAGCTATCTCCGCTACGTCTTCCGTCATGCGGTGAAGAGCCTGCGCCTGGGCGGTGTCCGCGGCACGGTAGTAGACTTCCCGGCCTTCCCGCCGGCTGACAATGAGGCCGCAGGCTTTCAGCAGCTTCAGGTGATGGGAAAGGGCGGGACTGGACATATCCATCATGACGGAAAGGTTCAGGACGCATTCCTCACAGTGGCACAGGAGCCAGAAGAGGCGGAGGCGGGTCCGGTCGCTCAGGAGTTTAAAGAGCTCGGCTGTGGCGGTGAAAGCTTCCTCACCGGGCATATGGTCAAAGGATTGTTCCACGGCGCTGTGGTGGTCATGGGGAAGGCTGAGAGAGGACATTCTATTACTCCTTACAGTTTGCTGACAAAAAGCGCGCGGATGGCGTTGAGGACGGCAATAATCATGACGCCCACATCGGCGAAGACGGCCAGCCACATATTGGCGATCCCCAGCGCGCCGAGAACGAGGCAGACAGCCTTGACGCAGAGCGCGAGGATGATGTTCTGATACACGATGCGCATACACTTGCGGGCGATCCGGATCGATTTGGAGATCTTGAGGGGGTTATCGTCCATGAGGACCACGTCCGCCGCTTCGATGGCCGCGTCCGAGCCCATGGCGCCCATGGCGATGCCCAGATCGGCCCGGCCCAGGACCGGTGCGTCGTTGATGCCGTCGCCGACGAAGGCAAGCATTTCCTTTTCCGGCTTTTCCGCCAGCAATTCTTCCACTTTCGTGACCTTATCTCCGGGCAGAAGGTTGCTCCAGACCTGATCGATCCCCAGTTCGGCGGCCACCTGCTCGGCAACGGCTTTTCCGTCTCCCGTCAGCATGACGGTGCGGCGGACGCCGGAGCGCTTCAGGGCGGCGATGGCTTCTTTCGCATCCGGCTTGACGACATCGGCAATAACGAAGTGCCCGGCATATTCGCCGTTGATGGCCATGTGAACGATGGTTCCGGCGGTGCGGCACTCGATGGGTTCGACGCTGAGGGAGCGCATCAGGCGGCTGTTTCCGGCGGCCACCTGCCGGCCGTCGATCTCAACGACGACACCGTTGCCGCCGATTTCTTCCACTTTGCCGACGCGGCTCATATCCAGAGGCTTACCCCAGGCTTTTTTGATGCTCATACCGATGGGGTGGGAGGAGGCGCACTCCGCAAGGGCTGCATATTCCAGCAGGGCTTGCCGGTCCAGGCTGCTATGGTGGACATCCACCACATCAAAGACGCCCATGGTCAGGGTGCCGGTCTTGTCAAAGACGACGGTACCGGTTTTCGAGAGGGCCTCCAGATAATTGGAGCCTTTGACCAGGATCCCTTCCTTGCCCGCGCCGCCGATGCCGGCGAAGAAGGTCAGGGGGATGCTGATCACCAGCGCGCAGGGGCAGCTGATGACCAGGAAGGTCAGGGCGCGGTAGATCCACTCGCCCCATTCCGGCGGAAGGGACATGAGCAGGCGGACCAGCGGCGGCAGTAAAGCCAGCGCCAGCGCGCAGCAGACCACCACGGGCGTATACCAGCGGGCGAAGCGGGAGATGAAGTTCTCGGACTTCGACTTCCGGGAGCTGGCGTTTTCCACCAGGTCGAGGACCTTGCTGACGGTGGACTCGCCGAATTCCTTCGTCGTGCGGATGCGAAGGACGCTGTTCATGTTGATGCAGCCGCTGAAGATCTCATCGCCCGGCCCGACATCCCGGGGAACGCTTTCACCGGTCAGGGCACTGGTGTTCAGGCTGGATTTGCCGTTTTCCACGATGCCGTCCAGGGGGACTTTTTCTCCGGGATTGATGACAATGACGGTGCCGATGGCAACCTCGTCCGGGTCGACACGGGTCAGATTTCCGTCCGCATCTTCAATATTGGCGTAATCCGGGCGGATATCCATCAGCTCCGAAATGTTCCGGCGGCTTTTGCCGACCGCGTAGCTCTGGAACAGCTCGCCGATCTGATAGAACAGCATTACGGCTACGGCTTCCTCATAGTCCCCGGTCTTCAGCAGGCCGAGGGCCAGCGCGCCGAGGGTTGCCACGGCCATGAGGAAGTTTTCATCGAAAACCTGGCGATTCAGGATGCCTTTCCAGGCTTTTTTGAGGATGTCATAGCCGATGACCCCGTAGGGGATCAGGTAGAGGAGGAAGCGGGGAATGCCTGAGACGGGGATGAAATGAAGAATGATTAACAGGGCGGCGGAGATAATGATCCGGATCAGGATCTTTTTTTGTTTCTTATTCATAAATAAATTTCACAGTCGTCCTCGACTTTTTTGCAGGCGGAGACGACCTGCTTCATCGTGGAGGCAGGGTCGGCACCTTCTGAAAAGTCGACGATCATTTTCTGGGCCATGAAGTTTACGGTTACGTCCGCAACGCCGGGGACTTTCTTCGCGGCGTCTTCCATTTTGTTGGCGCAGTTGGCGCAGTCCACTTCGATCTTGTAGGTCTTTTTCATGGGAATGCTCCTTTCTTTGGGGGGCTTTCCTCTTATTCAACGATTGCCCTGCGACATTGTCGCCACTGGCGACCGCAGTGCAATCGCCCCAAGCCCCCTTCGGCTTTCATGAGAGAGGCTTTCTGAACTCCAAACCCATTCGGCTTTCATAGCAAACAATTAAACGATCGTTTAATCGTTTAATTGAAGTATAATCATTCAGGGTTCCGTTGTCAATAGGGTGCAGTTATAGATTGAATCTATAACTGACTATTGTTTTCAGGTATTGGACAAGGGAAATCTGTCTGCATATAATACGAAACATCAAAACACGAGGAGGGAGCGCCGTGAAAGGGAAAACAGTCTGGCGGGACGGGCGAATGTGTATTGTGCGCCGGATGCGGCGCTGTGCCTGAAAAAAGCTTAATGACTTTGTTTTGATAAATGAAAGGAGATACCCCATGAAAAAGATTATCGCTCTGGTTGTTGCCCTGGTTCTGACCCTGTCCCTGACCGCCGCTTTTGCGGATTCGATTACCATTGCTGTTCCGAATGATCCCACCAATGAAGGCCGTGCCCTGAATATTCTTCAGGCTAACGGCGTGCTGAAACTGAAAGATGGCGCGGGTATCACTGCGACGAAAGAAGATATTGAAGAGTATCTGACGGCTGAAATTGAATTCTATGAAGTGGCGGCCGATGTTGTTGCTCATGTGGTTGGAGATGTGGATTACGCGATTATCAACGGCAACTATGCTCTTGATTTCGGGATTGATCCCAAGAGCGCTCTTTTGACAGAGGAAGCCATCAATAATCCCTACATCAATGTAATCAGCGTGAAGGAAGGAAATGAAGGAACTGATCTGGCCAAGGCACTTGCCGCTGCAGCGACCAGCCAGAAGGTGCTGGACTACATCAATGAAAAATACAGCGGCGTGGTTGTGATCGCTGTGGAGAACGTTACGGATGGCTATGACTCTTCTGTGGACTATGATGCCCTGAAGGGACAGACCATCGTCGTGGCTGCTACGCCCGTTCCCCATGAGGAGATCCTGAAGGATGTTGTGGCTCCGATCCTTGCCGAGAAAGGCATTACGCTTGAGGTGAAGGAAGTTACGGATTATGTGACCCCCAACCAGTTTGTCGAAGCAGGCGATGTGTTTGCGAACTACTTTGCGCATCAGCCTTATCAGGATTCCTTCAACGCGGAGAACGGGACTCACCTGGTAACGATTGCCGGAGTGCATGTGGAGCCGATGGGACTCTACGCCGGAAAACAGACGGATCTGACCGCGCTGGGCGTTGCCAAGTAATTGACAGTCGATAAAGGATAGGATATCATCAAACCGTAAATCGAACACACCGGCAGCATTTGCCGCCGGTGTGCTTTCTTGTCCGGAGAGAGAGCATGATTGAATTAAGGAACTTGTCCAAACACTTTACCACAGCGGATGGCCCGGTAGATGCGCTCAAGCATGTATCCCTGACGATCAATGACGGTGATATTTACGGCATTATCGGTATGAGCGGAGCCGGAAAGAGCACACTGGTCAGATGTATCAATATGCTGGAACGCCCTACGGAAGGCTCTGTGATTTGGGATGGGACTGATCTGGGGTCATTGAACAAAAAAGAGATCCAGCAGGTGCGGCATCAGATCACGATGATTTTTCAGAGCTTTAACCTGCTGATGCAGCGTACATGTCTGGAAAATATCATGCTACCGCTAAAGCTGATCCATATGCCGAAGGCCAAAGCCAAGGAACGGGCGCAAGAACTGCTGGAGACAGTAGGCTTGCCGGATAAAGCCAACAGCTATCCGGCCCAGCTTTCCGGTGGACAGCAGCAACGCATAGCCATTGCCCGTGCACTGGCAACTGAACCGAAGGTACTGCTCTGCGATGAAGCAACATCAGCATTGGATCCCAAAACAACCCATTCGATTCTGGATTTAATCCGGGATATTAACCGCACAATGAAAATCACGGTGATCGTGATTACCCACCAGATGAGCGTAGTTCAGGAGATCTGCAATCGGGTGGCTATTCTGGAAAACGGTACTGTGGTAGAAGAGGGAGACGTCAGCCAGATTTTTTCGAATCCAAAGGCCAGAGCTACCAAAGCACTTGTATTTCCGGATGTGGCTGACGGAATGGATCATTACACGATGCCGAATCAGCAGACGGTTCGCCTGGTTTTCCAGGGCGCGGAGGCAACTGCGAAACCTGTGATCGCTTCCATGGCTATTGAATGCCATATTGCGGCGAACATCCTTTCTGCAACGACCAGGACGCTGGACGGAAAAATCTACGGAAACATGCTGCTGAGCATTCCCGGAGGACCGGACGAACTGGCAACGGCAGTCAAATACCTGAGCAAACAGCCGTCCGTAACGGTTCAGGTTGACGTGGAATACAAATCTGCTCCTGAGAATGACGCTGCGGATTCCGTCGGGGAGGTGGAAGCAAATGGGTGATTATATTGCCACATACTATAATCCCGAGAAACTCGAAAAAGCCTGGGCGGTCATCCAGAGAGATTTTCTCAGGGAAACGGGAGTAACACTATATATAACCCTGATGGCAACTCTCTTTGCGATTCTGATCGGCCTTCCCCTGGGTGTGCTTCTGGTAACGGGAGACAGCAAGGGAATCCGTCCGCTGCCAAGGCCTTTCATGGCATTTCTGAACGGCCTGATCAATCTTCTCCGCTCGGCGCCGTTCATCATATTGATTGTAGTCCTGATGCCAATTACCCGGGCTATTATCGGTACGGCTGTGGGAAATGCGGCGGTGATCGTACCGCTGATCATAGCAGCTTTTCCTTTTGTCGCCCGACTGGTAGAAGGATCTCTGCGGGAAGTAAATCCGAATATCATTGAGATGTCCATGTCAATGGGTGCAACAACCTGGCAGACGGTATTCCATGTGATGCTCCCGGAAAGCGTGCCTTCGCTGATTACCAGTTTTACAACGGCAATCACCACGATCCTCGGATATACAGCTATGTCCGGTGCCGTGGGCGGCGGCGGCCTTGGAAATCTGGCCATCACTCAGGGACAGCAGCGGTTCAACCAGGCGGTGCTGGTTGCTGCCTTGATTGTGCTTGTTATTCTGGTACAGGTTTTCCAGACCGTCGGAACAAAATTAGCCAAGAAAGCGGATAAACGGATCAAACAATAAAGAAACCAAACAAAATCAGGAGCTCCGGCGTTGCCGGGCTTCTTTTTATCAGCCGTATATACTTTTTACCATTTTGGATTCCGGCTGAAAAAAATATTATTATCAGTTAGCCGTTTTTTCCAGGTACCTCGTCTAATTTACAGAAAGGAGGGAGCGCGATGGAACGGGATCAGCGCCGGGAATGGCTGGAAAAGGCGATTGCCCGGTGGGAGAAGCCGATCCTTCATCTCTGCTTTGCCTATCTGGGCGATACCGCCTTGGCGGAAGACGCGGTGCAGGAAACATTTCTGAAGGCCTGGAAACACTACGACCGATTCCGCGGAGAAGCAGAGGAAAAGACATGGCTGATGCGCATAGCTATGAACACGTGCAAGGATCAGCTGAAGAGCGGCTGGTTCCGGAATACGGACCGGTCCGTGACGCCGGATCTGCTGCCGGAGGGCTCCGTACCTTTCGAGGAGCGGGACGACACCGTTACGCGTGCGGTGATGTCCCTGCCGCCCAAAGAGCGGGAAGTGACGCTGCTGCGCTGGTACCAGGGACTGAGCCTGGAGGAGATGGTGCAGGTGATGCGCGTTCCCCGCTCGACGATCAACTATCGACTGAAGAAAGCGAAGACGATGCTGCAGGGCAGCCTGGAGGAATGGTATGATGAAGACGAATAAGGATTCGCTGCGGTCCGCCATGGACCGGCGGCTTTCGTTCCTGGACGATCTTCCGTCCTGCCGCGCGGGTGTACTGGAGCAGATCGCCCGGGAGGAGGAACCCGTCATGAAGAAGAAAGTATCTGTAGGTTTTGTGTTTGCGATTGTGCTGGTTATGCTTTCCGTAGCAGCGCTGGCTGCCGGACTGCTGTTTTCCCCCAGGGTCAGCGCGGCGAGAAGCGCTGACCAGGCACTGGAGAAGGAATACGGGATTACGAGAGAAATGCAGACATTTTTCGGACGTGAAGAGGAAGAACTGCCGGAGGGCGGCATCCGGGTTACCTTTACCGGGGCCGGCAACCTGGCATACCCGCTGGGGACCTACACCGTGACCGTCCGGGACGGAAAGACGGACGTGACCTGGAGCCACGAAGGAAAGGATACCTCCGGCGGATATGATTCGGAAGTGTGGGGCACGGAACAGCTGAAGCAGATGTTTGCGGAGAGTACGGACGAAAGCAAAAAGCGAACGTTCCTGGACCGCGCCGCGGAAATTGCCGAAGCAAACGGGGCCGCGGAGGACAATGAATCCTCCGAGGCGGACGAGGGGTACCATATCCGGCGGGAAGCGGGGAAAACGGCGGCCCTTCGGGCCCGCAAACTGTCCGAAGAAGAGATGATCGGGATCGGCAGGGAGTTTATCGTCAGCAACTATGAACTGGATGAAGAGCAGATTTCCCGGCTGGAACTCTATACCAATTCCTTCCGGAACGAAGAGAACGAATGGTATGAAACGGTGAATGAAAAGCCCTGCTTCCTGGTGGAGTACCTGCTGTACGAAGAATATACGACAGAACAGCAACAGAACGGCGAAGCCCGGGGGCGCACGGAGAAGGACGGGTATTATAAAGTCTATGTGAACGTGGAAAACGGAGCTGTTGAGGAGTATGAGTATAATTCGGCGCTGGGGGGAGAAGGGTAAAGGTAAAGGGGGCTTTCCGATCGCCCCCTTAAACCCCTTCGGGGCGCAAGCGTCAGGAGAAGAGGGAAAAAGAGACCCCTTCGGCCGGCATAAAGTTTCAGGAGAGGGGTAAAAGGAGGAGAAGGTCTTGCTGTATATTATGAGGCACGGACGGACGGACTGGAACGATAAGCACAAGCTGCAGGGGCGGACGGATATTCCGCTGAACGCGGAGGGACGGCGCATGGCCGAAAAAGCAGCGGAGGAATACCGGGACGTGCCGCTGGACGTATGCTGGTGCTCGCCCCTGATCCGGGCACGGGAAACGGCGGAGATCGTGCTTCGGGGCCGGGATGTGCCGATTTTTACGGACGACCGGCTGCGGGAGATGGGCTTCGGCGAATACGAGGGGCTGGAGAACAGTTTCAGCATTCCGGACTGTCCGGTGAACGTGATCTTCCAGGCGCCGGAAAAGTATACTGCTTCCGTGGGCGGGGCGGAGACCTTTGACGAACTGTTTGACCGGACCGGATCCTTCCTGAGGGAGGTGATCGATCCCCTCCTGGAACAGGAGAAGAACGTGCTCATCGTCGGACACGGCGCGATGAACCTGAGCATCATCAGCCAGATCCGGAACCTGCCGAGAAAGGAGTTCTGGAGTACGGGGATTGAGAATTGCAGGATGATCAGGCTTCTTTGAGAGTGAAGAGTGAAGAGTGGAGAGTGAAGAGTGGCTAGTGGCCAGAATTATTGTTTCCGAATCGGGGATTGTTCTCTCCGATTCGGATTTTTATTTCCGGTTTTCAGGATGGAAGGTTTTGTGATATAATCTTTGAATCAGGACCGGGCGCCCCGGCGGCCGGAAGAGGAAACAAGTCTGATACGGATCCAACCCCGGACCAAACAACGAAAAGGGGAAAAGGCATGCGACTGAAACGGAGTCTGTTATTGATCCTGTGTGTGACGATCGCGCTTCACGCGCAGATCCTGCTGCCTGCCGCTGCGCAGGAGGCCGTGCCCAAGACCGTCAAAGTCGGCTGGTACGAATCGGCCTTCCACCGGACGGACGAATTCGGCCGGAAATCCGGCTACGGGTATGAATACCAGCAGCGGATCGCAATTTACAGCGGGTGGGAATACGAATACATCGAGGGAAGCTGGAGCGAGCTGTTTGAGAAGCTGGTGAACGGCGAGATCGACCTGCTCAGCGACGTTTCCTACACCCCGGAGCGGGCGGAGAAGATTCTGTATTCCGCCGAGGCGATGGGAACGGAGGACTACCACCTCTTCATCACACCGGACAACACCGGGATCCGGCCGGACGATTTTTCCACGCTGAACGGCAAGACCGTCGGCGTTAACAAGAACAGCATCCAGGAAAAGCTTTTCGTCGATTGGGCGAAGAGCCATAACGTGACTCCGGAGATCACGGAACTGACAGGCAAGACGCCGGAACTGCTGGAGATGCTGGCCCGAAGGGAAATCGACGCGCTGGTGACGCTGGACACCTACGCAACGACCGCCGACGTCATCTCCGTATGCAAAATCGGCTCCTCGGACATTCTGTTCGGCATCAGTAAAAGCCGCCCGGACCTGAAGCAGGACCTGGACATGGCGATGAACCGGATCTTCGAGGACAACCGGAACTTCAACCAGGAGATGACGGAGAAATACCACAAAGCAGGCTCCGTGAACAGCTTCCTGACCGAAAGTGAGCAAAACTGGGTCGCGGAGCATGGGGCGATCCGCGTGGGCTACCGGGACAACGACCTGCCTTTCTGCGCCCTGAGCGAGGACGGCAGCAGGCTGACCGGCATGCTGGCGGACTACCTGGCTTTCGCCGAAACGTGCGAGAAGAACGCGAAACTGAACTTTGAAGCCCAGGCCTTCCGGACCGCGGAGGAGATGCTGAAAGCCCTGAACGACGGGGAGATCGACTGCGCATTTCCCTTCTATTTCAGTTCCTTCGATGCGGAGCAGCGGGGCCTCATCGTTACCGACCCGCTGCTGATCACCGAAATGTTCGCCATGGTGCGGACCGCGGACCGACAGGGCCTCTCGAAAGAGCGGGAGATGAAGGTGGCCGTGCCGGCGGGGAACCCCAGCTACGAGACCTTCCTGAACAACTTCTTCCCCCAATGGCAGATCGTGTACTACCCGGACGGGGAAGCGGCGTGCCAGGCAGTTGCCTCCGGGGAGGCGGACTGCGGGCTGGTGAGCAATTACCGGATCGACCGGGTGAGCGATCTGGGCAAGAAATACGGTTTGTCGCCCCTGGCCACGGACGAGTCGATGGAGATGTGCTTTGCCCTGCGGGAGGAAGACAACAGTCTGTTCTCCATCCTGAACAAGGTGACGCACCTGATGCCGGAGGCTACGCTGAACACCTCCCTGACGAGGTACGCGTTCCGAGAAGACAAGGTGACGCTCATGGACTTCCTGCGGGACAACCTGGGGTATGTGATCGCCGGAATTGTGACGATCATCGCGATTATCCTACTGCTGGTGCTGCGGAGCGCGCGGGCGGAAGCCAAGGCCAAGGCGGGCAACCGGATTATTTCCGAGGCGGAGCTGGACCGGCTGACCGGCCTGTACAACCGGAACTTCTTCCTGGTCTACGTTAACAAGCTGCACCAGGAAAACCCGGAGAAGCCCATGGACGCCGTGGCGATCGACATTGAACGGTTCCACTCCCTGAATTCGCTAAACGGGCGTGCCTTCGGCAACGAGGTGCTGAAAACGCTGGGCAGCGAGATTACGGCGTTCCTGCAGGAGAACGGCGGGATCGGCAGCCGGTCGGAAGGCGACCGGTTCGACGTCTACTGCACACACCGGGAAAACTATGAGGATCTGCTGGCGCGGTTCACGGAGCGGCTGAACGAACTGAGCCGCAGTGCGGATATCCAGCTGCGGATCGGTGTGATGCCCTGGCAGAAGGACCTGGAACCCGAGCAGATGCTTGACCGGGCGTGGAGCGCGGCCCGCAGCATCCGGGGCGACTACAAGACGCACCTGATGGTCTATGACGAAGAACTGCGCCACCAGGAGGAGATGAACCAGAGGCTCCGGAACGACCTGACCCGGGCGCTGGAAGAGGGCGAGATGGAGGTCTGGTATCAGCCGAAGTTTGACATTCAGGTTGATCCGCCGGTAATGCGCAGCGCCGAGGCACTGGTCCGTTGGCACCATCCGCGGCTGGGGCTGATTACGCCGGACGTGTTCATCCCGCTGTTTGAGCGCAGCGGACAGATAACCGCCCTGGACAGCTATGTATGGGCGGAAGCGGGACGGCAGATCGCAGCCTGGCGGGAGAAATACGGGAGGCTGCTGCCGGTTTCCGTGAACCTTTCCCGGGTGGACGTGTTTGACCCGAACCTGATGACGACGCTGGAAAGGATCGTGACGGAAAACAGGCTGAACCGCAGCGATCTGACGCTGGAGATCACCGAGTCCGCCTATACTGAGAACGCGGATCACCTGATCCGGGTGATTGAGGAGCTGCGGGAGAAGGGCTATGTGATCGAGATGGACGATTTCGGGTCCGGATACTCGTCGCTGAACATGCTGTCCTCCCTGCCGGTGGACGTGCTGAAGATGGATATCGCGTTTATCCGGAACATCGAGCGGAACGAGCGGGACTTCCATTTGGTGGAGCTGATCCTGGACATTGCCCGGTACCTGAAGGTGCCGGTGGTGGCGGAGGGCGTCGAGACGGAGAAGCAGCTGAAACTGCTGAAGGAAGCAGGGTGCGATCTGGTGCAGGGGTACTATTTTTCACGGCCGCTGCCGGCGAATGAGTTTGAGGAAAGAATGTTCAAATAGCGGAAGGAGATGCGGTGGTGAGCAGAATCAGACGGGTGGTTTTCGGGAGCATCAGGAACAAGATCTTCTTTCTGATCCTGATTACGGTGGCGCTGCTTGCCGCGGCTTTTTTCCTGGCGACGGGACACCAGAACACGCAGCTGGCGGAGCTGAATGCCGAGATTTCCCGGGAGCAGCGGACCAACATCGCGGAAACCACGGAACAGGAGATGACCCGGGTGATCCGGGACGACCTGCTGCGGCGGACGGATCTGGAAGCCATGATTACGGACGAGATCTTCAAGGACTCCAAGGCGCGCGTGATGCTGCTGGGGGACTATGCCGCCGGCCTTTTCGCGGCGCCGGAGGAATATCCCCCGGAAGCGTGGAACGGTCCCGACCCATCCAGGGACGGGGAACTGGTGGCCCAGGTGATCCTGGCCGACGACGTGAACCCGGAGGATCCGAAGCTGCAGGAGGCGGTTGGCCTGATTGCCAACATGTCGGACCTGATGATCTCCATGTGCGGTACCTTCAACACGGACAACGCCTACGTGGCGCTGCCGGAAGGGGCGTTTCTGTCGGTCAGCCGCAACTCCGCCAGCTGGTTCAAGGAGGACGGATCCCCGCTGAGCTATGACGCACGGACCCGCTTCTGGTACAAGCAGGCGGTTGAAGCCGGAAAGCTGATCTTTACGGACGTGGAAGAGGACGCGAACACCGGGGAACTGAGCCTGGTGTGCGCGATGCCGGTGTACGACCCGGACGGCGGACTGCGGGCGGTGATCGGCACGGATCTCTTTCTCAGCACCATGCAGGAAACCATACGCGGGTCGGAGAAAAACGGCGGCGGATATCACATGGTTGTCAACCAGGACGGGCACGTTATCGTTTCCTCACTGAAGGACAGCGAATTTCAGACCCAGACCAGCGAGGAGGCGCAAGATCTCCGCCGGTCGAAGAATACCGACCTGGCAGTGTTCGTCAATAACGCTCTAGCCGGAAAAAATAATGTGAAGCTGGTCTGCCTGAAAGAAGGCAATTACTACATGGCGGCATCGCTTGTGGACACGGCCGGGTGGGCGCTGATCTGCATGTTCAACGAGGATGACGTGACCGCGCCGGGCAGGACGCTGCAGGCCAAATACGCGGCAACCCAGGACAGTGCGACAGGGAGATACAGAGAAAAGAGCACCCAGTCCACCAAGATCATGATCCTGTCGCTGGCGGCGCTGCTGGCACTGCTGAGCGGGATCGCGTTGTGGCAGGGGAAAAGGATCGTACGGCCGCTGAACACCATGACGCAGCACATTTCCGAGATCAAAGGCGAAAACCTCGAATTCAAAATGGAGGATACCTACCGGACGGGGGACGAGATCGAGATTCTGGCAGAATCCTTTGCCGACATGAGCCGCACGACCATCGAATACATCGACCGGGTGCGGACGGTGACGGCGGAGAAGGAGCGGATCGGCGCCGAGCTGAACATGGCCGCCCGGATCCAGAATTCCATGCTGCCGCATATCTTCCCGCCGTTCCCGGAGCGGGATGAATTTGACCTTTACGCGTCCATGGACCCGGCGAAGGAAGTCGGCGGGGACTTCTACGACTTTTTCCTGGTGGATGAGGACCACCTTTGCGCCGTGATCGCGGACGTGAGCGGAAAAGGCATCCCGGCCGCGCTGTTCATGATGGTTTCCAAACTGATCGTGCAGAGCTACGCTTTGCTGGGGCAGAGCCCCGGGGAAATCCTGACCAGCGCCAACGACGCGATCTGCTCCAACAATACGGCGGAGATGTTCGTGACCGTATGGGTGGGCATTCTGGAGATCTCCACGGGCAAACTGACGGCGGCCAACGCGGGGCATGAATTCCCGGCGCTGATGCGGGCCGGCGGCGAATTTGAACTGTTCATGGACAAGCACGGATTCGTGGTCGGCGGGTTGGAAGGCGTGAAATACAAGCAGTATGAGCTGCAGCTGGAGCCGGGGGACAAACTGTTCGTTTATACCGACGGCGTGGCGGAAGCGACGGACGCGAACAACGAACTGTTCGGAACAGACCGGATGCTTGCCGCACTGAACACAGCAAAGGACCAGGGACCGAAGGAACTGCTGCAGAGCGTGCGGCAGTCGATCGACGATTTCGTCAAAGACGCGGAACAGTTTGACGACCTGACGATGCTGTGCATGGAATACAGGGGACCAAAGGACGGACGGGAAGGGCACGGAGCAGTCTGACGAGTTCACGATGCTGAGCTTTAAGCTGAAAAGTGGAGAGTGAAGAGGGGAGAGGACGGGATGGCGGATCCGGTCGTTAATTTTCGGGAATATCTGAATGAAGAGGTCAACAAGGTCAAGGGCGTATATTATCCGGTCAGGGCCAGTTTCCTCAAACGGAAGTTTTGCAAGAAGGCATCATGCCGCGCGCTGCACCCGAACCCGGAGGATGAGTTCTGCTTTCCGGATATCGGGCCGAACTACGGCATCATCAAGAAATATCAGCAACAGTACAGACAGGGCGTCCAGTTCAAAACCGGGTTTGAGGAAAACGGCATCCTGGAGCCGCTGATGGTTCAGAAGACCAGACCGGACGGCTATATGATCCTGAACGGGCATCACCGGTGGGCGGCCGCGATCCGGAGCGGCGTGGGCAAGGTGAAGATTAAGATCGTCAACCTGACGCAGGTGTCGGATATCCGCAAAATGATCGAAAACAGCCAGTCGGACAGGCGCGTGACGCTGGACCTGGACGAGGTGGTGTTCTGCGGGAAAGATGATCCCTATGTGGAGAAACCGTTGCCGTTCCCGATGAACCGGTTCTTCAAAGAGCGGATCCGGAAGGGGATTCCCGCGCTGCTCCATGTCTTCAATCAAAGAGACGTCGATATCTGGGTATATACCTCAAAGTATTACTCGCTGGAGTATATCCGCTTTTTGTTCAAACACCGGGCTGTGCGGCTGACGGGCATCGTGACCGGCACGGCGCAGAAAGGCCCCCATGCCGCTGCAAACGCCAAAACGATGAAGGAAATGCTGGAAAAGAAATACAAGACCACGATCCATATTGACAACAAGATGATCCTCCGGACCGTCAGCGGGTCAAAGGAAATTGAGGATTATCCTCTGAGCGGAAACCCGGAAACCTGGTCCCGGGAGGCGCTGGACATCCTCGCGAAGATCAACAATAAACGGTGAGGTACGGATCGGGATGAATGGTTACCGGGCCGGGATTGACGTTGGCAGCACGACGGTGAAGGCCGTACTGCTGGATGAAAACGGCAATCCCGTTTTTGAACGCTACTGCCGGCATCACGCCCATACGCAGGAGACGCTGGCGGAAATCCTGAAAGAGGCAAGGGAAAAGCTGGGCTCCTGCCGCCTGCAGTGCGCCATTACGGGCAGCGGCGGCATGGGGCTGGGGAAGGCGCTGGAGATCCCGTTTGTGCAGGAAGTGGCAGCGGTGGCGGACGCGCTGAAACGGAAAGCGCCGCAGACGGACGTCGCCATCGAGCTGGGCGGCGAAGACGCGAAAATCATTTACTTTACGGGCGGCCTGGAAGAACGCATGAACGGCGTTTGCGCGGGAGGCACCGGCAGCTTTATCGACCAGATGGCCTCCCTGCTGCAGACTGACGCCCGGGGCCTGAATGAAGAAGCTGCGCACTACCAGGTGATTTATCCCATCGCCGCAAGATGCGGCGTTTTTGCAAAATCGGACATCCAGCCGCTGATCAACGACGGGGCCTCCCGGGCAGACCTGGCAGCCAGCGTGTTTCAGGCGGTGGTGAACCAGACGATCTCCGGCCTCGCCTGCGGAAAGCCGGTACGGGGGCACGTGGCTTTCCTGGGAGGGCCGCTGCATTTTCTGCCGGAACTGCGGAACGCGTTTATCCGGACGCTGAAGCTGACGGACGAAACGGCGATTATTCCCGAAAACAGCCATCTTTTCGCCGCCCAAGGCGCTGCCCTGAAGGCGGGCAAGGGAGACGCCCGGGAGATTGAAGACCTGATCGAGGCCCTAAGCCGGGGCATGGTGCTGAACCAGGCGCTGCAGCGGATGGAACCCCTGTTTGCCGACGACGTGGAATACAGCGTGTTTACCCGGCGGCATGAGCAGGCGAAGGTGGCCCGGGCAGACCTGGCCGGGTATGCCGGGCCCGCCTTCCTGGGGATTGATGCGGGGAGCACCACCACGAAAATGGCACTGATCGGCAGCGAAGGGGAACTGCTGTGGACCTGGTATGCCAACAACCAGGGGAATCCGCTGAAGGCTGCCGTTTCCGCCCTGGGGGAACTGAAAGGGCTGCTGCCGGACACGGCATACATTGCCAGGGCCTGCTCCACAGGGTACGGGGAAGAACTGATGAAATCCGCGTTCTGTCTGGACGAAGGCGAAGTGGAAACCATCGCGCACGTTACCGCCGCGCAGTTTTTCGATCCCGAAGCGGACTGCGTGCTGGATATCGGCGGGCAGGACATGAAATGCATCCGGCTGAAGAACGGCTCGGTGGACACGATCCAGCTGAACGAAGCCTGCTCCTCCGGGTGCGGCAGCTTCCTGGAGAACTTCGCGGCCTCGATGGGCTACACGGCCCAGAGCTTCGCCGCGCAGGCACTGTTTGCCCCGGAACCCCTCGATCTGGGAACCCGGTGCACGGTGTTCATGAACAGCAACGTGAAGCAGGCCCAGAAGGAAGGGGCAAGCATCCAGGACATTTCCGCCGGGCTTGCCTATTCCGTGATCCGGAACGCGCTGTTCAAGGTAATCAAACTGACGGATGCCGGGCAGCTGGGGAAACGGGTGGTCGTCCAGGGCGGCACGTTCTACAACCACGCGGTGCTTCGGGCGTTTGAAAAAATCAGCGGCAGGGAAGCCGTATGCCCGGATATCGCCGGGATCATGGGCGCTTTCGGGGCGGCCCTGATCGCCCGGCACCATGCATGCGGCGGGAAGAGCAGCATGCTCGGGCTGGAGGAGATCCGGCGCCTGGAATGGAAAACCAGCACTACCCGCTGCGGCATGTGCGAAAACCGGTGCATGCTGACGATCAACGCATTCACCGGCGGGCGGAAGCACATCACGGGCAACCGCTGCGAACGGGGACTGGGACAGACGGCGGCCGGGGAAAAAGGCCCGAACGTGGCGGCCTACAAACTGCGGCGGATGTTTGACTATGAAAACCCGGAAAACGTGCCGAGAGGCGAGATCGGCATTCCGCGGGTGCTGAACATGTGGGAAAACTATCCCTTCTGGCATACATTTTTCACAAAACTGGGATTCTCCGTGCGCCTTTCGCCGATTTCCGGCCGGGCGCTGTACAGCCTGGGAATGGAATCCATCCCGTCGGAGAGCGAATGCTATCCGGCCAAGCTGAGCCACGGGCATGTGCAGTGGCTGATCAACCAGGGCGTCAAAACAATTTTCCATCCCAGCGTGTTCTATGAACACCAGGAAACGGAGCAGGCCCAGAACCATTTCAACTGCCCCATTGTGTGCGCCTATCCGGAGAACCTCAAAAATAACGTGGAGGACGTGACGGACGGCAAGGTGCGCTATATCCGTCCGTTCCTGGCCTTTACCGACGAGAAAACCGCGGCGGACCGGCTGGTCCGCCTGTGCAGGGAAGAATGGGGTATCGCTGC
Source organism: uncultured Eubacteriales bacterium (assembly GCA_900315315.1). Classification (GTDB taxonomy): domain Bacteria; phylum Bacillota; class Clostridia; order Christensenellales; family Aristaeellaceae; genus Aristaeella. The sequence goes on from OMYT01000013.1 coordinate 48,885, forward strand.
GGCTGAGGTCCGGGCGGCCGTCCGCGCTGCGTGGACTGAGCAGCGGCGGGCGAAGGAAGACGTGCGCAGCGAAGGAAAAAAGGTGCTGGAATGGATGGAGGAACATCACCGGAAGGGCATCGTGCTGGCAGGCCGGCCCTACCACATCGATCCCGAAATCCATCACGGCATTCCGGACATGATTGCGTCCTACGGGCTGGCGGTGCTGACGGAGGACAGCATTCCTGCGGAGGCCCCCGCGATCCGGCCCCTGCGGGTCAACGACCAGTGGGTGTATCATTCCCGGCTGTATACGGCTGCCCAGTTCGCCGCCGGGCGGGAGGACCTGGAACTGATTCAGCTCAATTCCTTCGGGTGCGGACTGGACGCCGTGACGACGGACCAGGTGTGCGAAATCCTGGAAGCGTGCGGGAAGATGTACACGGTGCTCAAAATCGACGAAGTCAACAACCTGGGAGCCGCCCGGATCCGGGTGCGCAGCCTGCTGTCGGCCATGCGGATGCGGGAGGAGCAGGGCATTGAGCCCTTTGCCAAACCGGCCGCCTACGAACGACAGCCGTTTACCAGAGCCATGTTCGACAAGGGATACACCATTCTGGGCCCGAACATGAGCCCGATCCACTTTGAATACCTCAGACCCGTATTCGAAAAGTACGGATACCATCTGGTGATCCTGGAAAACGAGAGCCGCAGCGTGGTGGACACGGGGCTGAAATACGTGAACAACGACGCGTGCTATCCTTCCATCATCGCCGTCGGGCAGATGATGGAGGCGGTGCTCAGCGGGCGGTACGACGTGAACCGGCTGGCGCTGATCATGAGCCAGACGGGCGGGTGCTGCCGGGCGAGCAACTATGTGGGCTTTATCCGGCGGGCACTGGAAAAGGCGGGGCTGCCGCAAATCCCCGTGATCAGCCTGAACTTCAACGGGATGGAGAAGAACGAAGGTTTCCGTCCGCCCCTGCCGATGGTGCGGGACGCGGGCAGGGCGCTGGTGCTGGGGGACCTGCTGATGAAGTGCCTGTACCGGGTGCGGCCCTACGAAATAACGCCCGGCAGCGCAGACGCCCTGCATGACAAATGGAAAAAGATCATCCCGGACGCTGCTTTCGCCAAAGGGAAGCACGGATTTGCGGAAACGTGCCGGGCACTGGTGGAGGATTTCGACACGCTGCCCATCCATGAGGACCTGAAAAAGCCCCGGGTGGGGATCGTGGGCGAAATCCTGGTGAAATACATGCCGCTGGCCAATAACCGCCTGGTGGAGGTGCTGGAGCGGGAAGGGGCGGAGGCGGTGGTTCCGGACCTGATGGACTTTGTCTACTACACGCTGTACAACCAGCAGTATAAATCCGAATACCTGGGCGCCGGGAAAGCCCTGAAGGCGGTCAGCCATTTCGGTGTGCCGGGACTCCGGAAGTTCTGTAAGCCGGCTGTCGACGCGCTGCGCAGTTCCCGTCGGTTTCAGCCGCCGATGCCGATCGAGCACATCGCGGAACTGGCGAAGCCCTTCCTGTCGGTGGGAAACCAGTACGGCGAGGGCTGGTTCCTGTGCGGGGAGATGGCCGAACTGCTGGAACAGGGAGTTTCCGGCATCGTATGCATCCAGCCTTTCGGGTGCCTGCCGAACCATGTGGTGGGTAAAGGCGTGATCAAGCAGCTGAAAAAGAAATATCCGCATGCCAATATCGCCGCGGTGGACTATGACCCCGGGTCGAGCGAAGTGAACCAGCTGAACCGGATCAAGCTGATGCTGAGCCAGACGGAAGCCAACGACGGGACGGGAGGCTGAAGATTCCTCTGTTCCGAACCTTGCGAATTAATGTGTATTATATAATGTTTCAGGTTGGTTTCAGGTTGTTTCAGGTTGTGGTTTTGATATTATCATAAAATGTGCGGATGTCATAAATTCTCCCTCATTTTTTGTGAAATTTAGTACAAACCTCCCTCATTATTTGTGAAATGATCTTGTGCTTGGTCATACAACCTATTATAATGAGCGCAGATGGAGGTGCTTTATCATGTACATGCGGCGAAAGATAGATGATTTCCTGACACATTGGAAGGAATCCCCGGATCACATGCCCCTGATCATTAAAGGTGCACGCCAGATCGGAAAAACTGCATCCGTACGTGAGTTTGCCCGGAAAAACTACAAAAACTTCATCGAGATCAACTTCATTTTTGAGCCGCAATATAAGCAGATCACAGCAGATGGATACAGTGCGCAGCAAATTATCAAAAACATGACGCTGATCAATCCGGGGCTTAAACTGATTCCCGGTGAAACACTGCTTTTCTTTGATGAAATTCAGGATCATCCGGATATTGCAACCACTTTGAAATCGTTTCAGGAAGACAAACGTTTTGATGTCATCTGCTCCGGATCCCTCCTGGGCATCAATTACAAAAAGATCGAAAGTGTCAGCGTAGGCTATAAGCAGAACTATGATATGCGGTCTCTGGATTTTGAGGAATTCCTGTGGACACAGGGGTATCAGAGCGATACCATCACATCCATTCTGGATCATATGCTGACTCTCACACCTTTCAGCACTCTGGAGCTTTCCCGGTACAGTTCCCTTTTCCTTGATTACTGCGTACTCGGCGGCATGCCCGCGGTTGTCAGAAAATATGTGGAATCCGGAACTTTTGAGGAAACACTGGATATTCAGAAACAGCTCCTCCTTGACTATGAGGAAGATGTGCGCAAATATGCTGACGGAATGGATCAGACAAGAATCATCAATGTCTTCCGTCATATTACGCCGCAGCTGGCAAAGGAAAACAAGAAATTCCAGATATCCAAGGTCGCTTCCGGAGCACGTTTCCGTGACTATCGCGGATGCATCGAATGGCTGCTGGATGCCGGAATTGTTCAGGCTTGTTATTGTCTGAATTATCCCGAATTGCCCCTGAAAGGCAATTATGATGCGGATAAATTCAAACTGTATTACGCTGATTCCGGCCTTCTGATTGCAACCCTTGACTCGGAAGCACAGAAAGAATTCCGCGCATACCGGAACCTTGGTGTTTATAAAGGCGCACTGTATGAAAACATCATTGCAGAGGCACTCGTTAAAAGTGATCTGCCCTTGTACTACTACAAAAAAGAAAATTCAACACTTGAAGAAGATTTCTTCGCCCGCAGCGCAAATGATTTGGTTCCGATTGAGGTAAAAAGCACCAACAATGTCTCCAAATCGTTGAAATCATTGATCCACAGCCAATCGTATCCTGAAATCCATTACGGCATCAAACTGATTGAAGGCAATCTGGGGTATGCTGAACAGATCTATTCTTTCCCGCATTTTTGTGCATGCATGCTGAATCGTTTCCTGCAAAACCGCAATCCGGATACAACCAAATCCCTGGCCTGATTAAACGATTAATTCTTCAAACATTTGAAAACATCATCGGCCAAAAAACTCAATAAGTGTTATATTAAACAATAGTACGATCAAGGTGGCAGTTAACGCGCACATTTTTGTTAAATTTTCAAATTTGTGCGCGTTAACTTGCTGTTTGTACGTGTTATGATTGCGCGGGAGCTTTGTTTGGTATAAAATCTCTTTATCATAAGACTTTGACCGGCATCAGGTTCCGGGGATCCGGAGGGATTGCCCGGTATGACGGGAGGCAGGACAAAAATGGTGAAGGGCAGAGAGGAAAACGGCAGGCTGATTATCAGCCTCAGCGACATCATTGACTCGACCAACGCGAAGCAGGTGGAGAAAGAGATCCAGGAAATCCAGGAAGCCCATCCGGACGACGGGATCGACCTGGACTGCGACAAGCTGCAATACGCTTCCAGCGCGGGGCTGCGGGTATTTCTGCGGCTGATCCAGAAGGTGCCGGACACGAAACTCATCAATGTTCATACCGAAATGTATGAAATCCTGGATATGACGGGGTTTACGGACCTGGCGGATGTCAGAAAAGCTTACCGCGTCATCTCGGTGGAAGGGTGCGAGGTGATCGGCCGGGGCGCCAACGGTGAGGTCTACCGGATCGCCCCGGATACGATCGTGAAGGTCTTCCTGAATCCCGACGCGCTGCAGGATATTCACCGGGAGCGGGAACTGGCGCGGCTGGCCTTCGTGGCGGGGGTGCCGACGGCCATTCCCTATGACGTGGTACGCATTGAAGACGGCGGCTACGGCTCCGTGTTTGAGCTGCTGAACGCCAAAAGCTTTGCTGACCTGCTCAACGGCGGTGAAAAGACGCCGGACGAGATCGCGAAGAGAAGCATCGACCTGCTGAAAATCATCCACTCCAAGGAAGTGCAGAACGACATCCTGCCGTCGATGAAGGAGCAGGTGCTGAGCTGGGCGGAGACCGCGAAGGAGTGCCTGGACGCGGAACAGTATGAAAAACTCCGCGGGCTGATCGCAGCCGTGCCGGAGGATTCCCACCTGATGCACGGGGACTACCACATCAAGAACGTGATGGACCAGAACGGCGAGAGCCTGCTGATCGACATGGACAAGCTGTGTCACGGATATCCGATTTTCGAGCTGGCGTTTATGTACAACGCCTATGTGGGCTTCGGGCTGGTCGATCCGGAAAACATCGTCCGGTTCCTGGGCATTCCGATCGAGACCGCACATGAAATCTGGCGCAGGAGCCTGACGCACTATCTCGGGACGGAGGATGCCGCCGCCATCGATGCCGTGGAGACCAAGGCGAAGGTGATCGCCCTGACGCGGCTGATGCGCCACGAGATCCGGCGGGACGGGATGAACCGGGAGGACGGACGAAAGATGATCGGGACCTGCCGGGAGGAGCTGGGGAAGCTGCTGCCGCAGGTGGATACGCTGATATTCTGAGGCCTTTGGAGAACATATGAACCAAAGAACAGCTGACATAATGAAACGGATCTGCCTGGCGGTCCTGTGCCTGGCGCTGACGCTGAGCTTACTGCCGGCCGGCAGGAGCGGGGCGGCGGCGGAAGAGAACGCAAAGACGGGAACGATCAGCGCCTCTTTTCCCTACTTTACCAAGGCAGTGACCTGGGAGTATCCGTACAGCGACGACTTTTTTCTGCTGCCTTCCGATGAATATCATCATTCCCTGGCGCAGTGTTCCATGGGCATGGCGTATGCCGCTTTCCGGGATACGGATCATCCGGAAGCACAGGACGATTACCTGATTGACGCGCTGGAGCAGGCCGGATTCGGGGAAATCGACACGCAGACATACCGGACGGAGCCCACGGCGTACTCCATTGCGTATGGCTTTGCCCGGAAGAAAACCGGGGATGTGACGGTGATTGCCTGCATGGTCTGCGGCGGCAATTACGGCAAGGAATGGGCCAGCAACCTGACCGTTGGAACCGGGACGGAGTCACAGGGATTCGCTGAGGCCGCGCATACCGTGGAAGCCGCGCTGGACGCGTATCTGCAGGAGCATCCGGCGGAAGGAACGCTCAAACTGTGGATTACCGGCCACAGCCGCGGCGCCGCGGTCGCCAATATCACAGCGGCCGACTGCACGGATTCCGGCAGATATCAGGATGTATATGCCTACTGTTTCGCGACGCCGAGAACCACCAGAGAACCCCGGGATTACAGGAATATCTTCAACATCATCGGGAAGGATGACCCGGTGCCGAAGATCCCGCTGGCCGACTGGGGGTTTCAGCGCTACGGCGTCGACATGCTTCTCTTTTCCCCGGAAACCGATCCCGACGCGGCGGAACTGGTCCGGAAAGCTGCGGACCTGTATCAGGAAATGACCGGTTCAGTCATGGTGATGAACGCGCAGATCAATTACCAGATCCGGACGATCATGGACTACCTGCTGTACATGTTCCCGAACGCCGAAGTATACACCGACCTGCTGCAGCCTGTGCTGGTGGATGTTTTCACGGGGTCGGAGGACACGGGGAACGCGATCGAGGTGCTGATGACGGCACTGAAACGGTTCAGGGCGACAAGCGAAGAACAGGAAAAGGAAACGAATGCGCTGCAGGACTATCTGGCCAGCCTGCTGAGCTACTATGTGCTGCAGGACAGGATTTCCGAACTGCCGCCTGTCAAATGGGACCCGAAACTGGGAATCAACAATCTGTATTCAGAGCATCTTCAAACGAAATATATCTGCAGAATGTTTGCCTCCGACGATCCGAATGAGATCTTTTCGGATCAGACCGGGTATGTCCGGCTGGTGATCTACGGAAACGCGGAGGCGGAAATCGCCGACGGGGACAAAGTGCTCAAAACGGTGCTGACCGACGGAACCCAGCTGGCGGGCGGCGGGGAAGACAAGGACGCCTACCCGTACGTGGATACCTCGCGGGACAAGATGGAGATCTCCCTGGCAGCGGACCGGAGCTACACCGTGACGCTGACCTCGAAGAGCCGCATGCCGGAGGTGATTTCCTACGCGGGAAACCTGTACAGCGGGGATACGATCCGCGCTGCCACCGATCCTCTTTATTCCCATGTACTGAACGCCGGGGAGAAGATGCGCATCACCACGGACGGGCAGGGCCGGGTGATCGATCCGGAGAAGAGCGACCACACGGAGATCCTGAATGCCCTGAACGAAGTCTATTCGCCGACCACGGTGATGATGCTCGAAAACAACGAGATCGTGCACCTGACGATCCCGGGCCTTGTGAACAGGCTGGTATTCCTGGTGCTGTTCCTGCTGGCGCAGGGGATCGTCTGGATCGTGCTGGCCGTGCGGCGGAAAAAGAAGGGGATCCCGAAAAACCTCACGGTTTCGGCGGTGTGGCACGGGGTGAATGTGCTGCTGTTTATCATCTGCGAACTGGCGATGTGGTATTTTATCGCGGTGGTCCCGCTGCTGCGGATTATCCCGATGATCCTGGTCTGCATCGTACTGCTGTCCCTGGCCTGGACGCGGTACCGGAGAGACAGATCCCCGCAGACGCGGCTGAAATTCCTGATCTTTGGCGCGGTACTGACGGTTTACGCGGTGCTGAACGGACTGTTTGCCGGAAAAATCTCCGAAGCCAAGGGGATTCTGTCCATGATGATTTATATCGCTTTCTTTGCTGCCGCCATGCTTCTGTTCCCCTGTGAAAAAACAGAGGATGCCCGGCCGGCGGAAAGGTTATCACAGAAAACGCATAAAGCGGTTTGCGGAGGAAATTGCATGAGGGCAAGAAAAATCATCGGAAACATTATGCTGATTCTGGCTGCCGCGTTTACGGTTTACCTTTCCGTGATCATGATCGGGCGGATTAACGCGGTGGTGCTGAAGGCCACCTACAAAAAGATCTTCACCTATGAGCTGATCATCTGCGCGGTTTTCATCCTGCTGGCAGTGGACGTCCGGTTCGGATTCACGGGAATGAAATCCAAAGTGTTTAAAGCGCTGGGCTGGGTGCTGCGGGTTATTGTGATCGCTGTTGCCGCGGTGTCCCTGTTCTTTATCGGCAAGGTCATGATTGGAGGGTTCAGCCATGCATCGAATCTGGCCGATCACGCCATCGTGCTCGGCCTGGCACTGGAAAACGGAAAGCCGACCCAGAACCTGCTGTACCGGCTGGACAAGGCCGAGGCATACCTGAAGCAGGAACAGAAGGGAACGCTGATCCTGACCGGCGGAAACGCGGACGAATCCGGAAAGACCGAGGCCGAAACCATGCACGACATCCTGGCGGAGCGCGGAGTGGCAGAGGAGCGGATGATCCTGGAGGACAAGGCGGAAACCACGGAGGAGAACTTTGCAAACGTGGCGAAAATCGTCGATCCCGCCGCCCCCATCGTGCTGATCAGCAGCGACTACCATATGGACAGAGCCAGCCAGAAGGCAGGAAAGGCCGGCTTTTCGAATATCCTGCGCATGCCAGCGCAGTCGGTTCTGATTGAATACGGGGCCAATGTAATGTGGGAGGTTGTTCTGGAACTGAACGATCTGATCAGTTCCAAATAAAGCCGAAACACGCGGCAGCCTTTCTTTCCGATGTGCCGGGGAGCTGGTCAGCAGCCCCAGCCCGCCGGAGATGACCAGCAGAACCGTGAACAGGTGGTTGATTTTGCCCCGGTCCCGTGCCAGATACCGCCCGTAGAGCACCTGCGAACCGCTGACAAACATGATGCTCGCCGCGTAAAGAAAATGATTCAGCGGGCCGAAGAGGCCGATGGCGCTCATGGCGGTCTGGCCGATCTGGTTGCTGGCGTAAAGGCTGTCCACGATGCCGTTGACCGAGGTGATGATGAGCAGCAGGACCTGAAAGGGCAGGAGTCTGAAGAAGAGCCCTGACAGCAGTCTGTAATTCGATGAATTCTTTTCCATGACAACGCCTCCCCGGGATGCCGGCGATCACAAAAATACCCGAAAGGGATTATAGCAGAGAAAAGACAGATGTGAAAGAGACGGTTTGAAGCCTTTGCATATTGACATTCCGGCCGGCCGGCTTATATAATCACCCATCGGGACTGCCCGTTCCCCTTCAGGAACTGCCTGACGGGAGGAAGGCGGAACCCGCGGCCGATACCGACCAGAACAACAGAAGGAAGGAATCGAAACACATGAAGTATCCGAACGCATTCAAAGGGGTCAAGAAGATCTGGATCGCGGAAATCCTGATGCTGATTGTCGCAGTGCTGGGCATCGTGTCCGTGTTTGTTATCGCCGCCAACAGCGTCGTGATCGATGACGTGCTGGCGATAGACGCAGGCGCTGCCGACGCCGTCGGGTTTATCACCCTTGGCACGGCGATCATCGCCCTGATTGCTTTCTTCCTGAACCTGCTCGGCCTGATCGTTGCCCGGCAGGATGAAGAATCTTTCCGTACCGCCCTGTATGTGACCCTGGTGGGCGTCGTGACCAGCGTGATCAGCGCGATCTGGAGCACGAACGTCATCCTGGTCAGATGGATGGATGTCATTACCACGCTGTGCAACCTGTTTGCTTCCTATTACGTCCTGACCGGTATCGCCAGCCTGGCGAACACGTATCCGGATACCGAAACAAGGGATCTGGCGCTGAAGTCCCGCACCTGGCTGATGGGCACTTTCTGCGCGACCGCGATCATGAAGATCATCCTTTCGATTTTCAATATTCAGTCCGGAACCACATTCGCCACCATTCTCGGAATCGTCGGCCTGGTGCTGGAGATTGTTTCCTACATCCTGTACCTGCGGGCACTGAACAGAGGCAAGAATATGCTTGAGCGCTGACGCGGAACCCAAATTCATACAGTCTGCAAACCCGGCTCTGCCGGCCGGATGCTGCGTGATCATGGCTGATGTCAACGATCTGAAGCGTACAAACGATACCCTTGGACATCATGCGGGCGACGAACTGATCATCGGCGCCGCTAAGTGCCTTTGCCGGAGTTTCACGGAAACAGACAGGATCTACAGAACAGGCGGGGATGAGTTTGCTGTAATCATCATGGACGAAGGATATGATGTTGACGCGGCACTGAACAGGCTGCAAAGATTCAGCGCGGACTGGAAAGGCAATCTGATACACGGCTTCTCCATATCCGCAGGCGCTGCTTCCGCAAAAGAATTCGATGACATAAAGACCATCCTGAAAGCGGCGGATCAAAGAATGTATGAATCCAAAAGGGAATATTACGAGAACAGCGGTAAAGACAGACGAAGAAAATAATATAAAGGCGGATCAGGGACGTCTCTGCGGTTATATTCCCGGAAACTGCTTTGCCAGGAAGCCGGCTACATATTCCCTGTAGGCTTTAGGATCGGTGAGGATGGACTTCGCATGCCCCGCGCCGGGGACCAGATGGATTTCGGCATATCCCTTGGCGGCTTCCTTCATCCGTTCGCTGTGTTCCGGCGGGATGAAATGATCGTCTGTGCCGTGGATAAACAGGATCGGGATTGTGTTTTTGTCCAGACTCTCGATCGGCCGCATCTGGCTGAAGGAACAGCCGAAACGGACCCTGACCCAAAAGGCTGCGAGATCGAACAGGAAACCCGGGGCATGCATGTCCGCTGCTTTGGCTTTCAGAACCGGAAGGATCTCGCTGAATCCGCAGTCCGCCACAACGAAATCGACCGGCGGTTTTTCCTCCAGCACCGCGACGGAAGCGGCGGCGCCGAGGGACTCGCCGTGAATGCCGAAGAGGGAAGCATGGGGATAGCGTTCCCTGCTGTCCAGAATCATTGCCAGCAGGTCTTTCCGCTCCCGGACGGTATAGGTACAGAACGTCGGCTCATCGAGCCCGTGGCCGCGCAGATCGTAGACAATGACGTTGAATCCCTTCTCCAGATACATGCAGGCATACTTCAGGGAGCCGAAGCGGTTGCCCGTATTTCCGTGGGAGATGATGACAAAGCGGTTCGTTTCTCCGGGGTTCTTCAGGAACTGGGCGTGGAGGATATACCCGTCGTAGCTGGTTACGGTATAATCCTTCTTTTCCAGCGGATCATACCAGGAGAGGTCAACATGCTCCTCCTGCTCCTGCCAGGCGCGCGCTTCCTCCAGCGTACAGGGCTTTACAGCCGTGATCAGGCCGGCGATGAAGAATCCTGCCGCGAGCAGGAGGACGGCCAGGACCGCGATGACAATGACGACGATCAGCATACCGTTTTCTCCTCTGAGTTTTTTTCTATCATACAACGAAAAATCGAAAAAGAAAAGGAAATGTGATGGAACGAAAAGGGTCGTCCCCCCGTTCCAGTCCCCCCGTTCCAGGGGATGAATGGAAGACGGACGCGGAAAGAGGGGAAGAGCGTCCCGCCGTTCACAGGAAGGAGGAAAGGGGAACGGAAACGTCCCCGCCGTCCCACGCTTTCAGGAGCCGGTCCAGAAGCTCCGAGAAAACGTCCACGGCCCGGCTGATTTTTTCCTCCGAGTAGATGGCTCCGTTGAACATCAGGTACGGAACGATCTGATCCGGGCTTTCGATGATCTGGACGGCCAGGCTTCTGGAATTGATCGGAGCATGGCTTTCCACGTTCAGCCTTGTGCCGCCGATGGAGCCGATACTTGAGCCGGACATGATGGAGGCCGTCTCATAGCAGACAATCATCATGTCGTGTTCAAAGACATTGTCCTGCTTCACGCTCCATTCATAGGAGGCGTGGGCGAGGCTTTCGCCGGACCTGCGGGAAAGATCTTTCAGAAACTCCGAAACAGTCATGTTTCCGGTGATCTCCAGGCCGACCGTGACATACCGGAAGAGGCAGCCGAAGGCGTTCTGCCGGAGCGGATCCGTCCTGTCGTGGAAAACCCAGTCGAGCATGACTTTGTTTTTTGTTTCCATGGCATGAATCCCCAGAAGGCCGAGGGCGGCGAAAAGGAGATTCCTGGAGAGGCGGCTTTTTTCCTCAAAGGCATTCATTTCCTCTGGCGGGACCGTCCGCTTCAGCGGCAGAAACACCCTGCCGGCAGGCCGGGCGGACACGTCTGGGGAGAGGTTGATACACCAGTCCTTTCCGGGCCAGGCTGTTTCGAAGTACTTCCGGTCCTCCCGGTATTTTCTGCCTGCCCGCAGCTGCTCCTGTTGATACAGATAGGAATAATAAGTGTCCTGCGGAAGCGGTTCTCCCTTCCAGGCGCGGACGATGTCCTCATTCAGCAGCTGCATTCCCGAACCGTCCGTCATGATATGATGAACGTCAAAGAACAGATAAACGGCTTCCTCCGTTTTCCACAGCCCGGCGTGGACCAGCGGTTCCCCGATCATGTGAAAAGGATAAAGCAGGTTTTCTTTTTTTCGGGAGAATTCCGCTTCGCTGAGGGTTTCCACGCAGAGCGTGAGCGCCTTTTCCGGAGCAGGACGCTGGACCAGGGAACACTCTTCATTGAACTCAAAAACGGTATAAAGCGCCGGCCGGTTCCGAAGGGCCCGGTTCATCGCGCTGCACAGACGGTCGGCATCCGTATCCGCGGGGAAGCGGTACAGACGGGGCAGGTTCCACATGACCGTGTTCGGGGAGAAAATGCAATAATCAAAAATCGAGATCTGGTTGGGAGTGAGGGGGTGCGGCTTTGCCCGCTCCCGTTCTTCGGTGACAGCCGGATCCTCCTGCGAGGTGCCGGTTTCCCGGCTTTCCCAGAGGGCCGCGATGCGCTCCGGCGTGCATCCCTCAAAGATATCCGAGGCCAGCAGGCCGGACAGGTTCGCCGCGGCCAGGACACGCATGGCGCCGAGGGAGTCCCCGCCCAGATGGTAGAAGTTATCGCGGATGCCGACCCGGTCCGTCCCGAGGGCTTTTGCAAAGGCTTCGCACAGGATTTTCTCCGTTTCCGTCCGGGGAGGGGCGTATGTCGCCTTTTCCGCTCCGGCTTCCGGCGGCGGGAGGGCCCGGCGGTTCATCTTGCCGTTGGGGAGCAGCGGCACCTCATCCACATGGATAAAGAAGGACGGGATCATATAATACGGCAGATACTGCTCCATCCGGTGACGGACATCCAGTTCATCGAAGGAAATATCGTCGGTGTAGTACAGACAGACAAAGGCGTGGTCCGGGTTCTCAAACCCCCTGGCCGCGCACCACTTTACTCCGAGCACCTGCTTGCCCACGGCTTCGATCTCGGCCGGTTCGATCCGGTTGCCGTTGATCTTGATCATATCCGTGCTGCGGCCGAGGAGCACCAGGTTGCCGTCGGGCAGTTTTTTCCCGATATCGCCGGTATGGTACAGGCCGCCGCGCATCGCATCGACGGTCTTGTCCGGAAGATTGATATAGCCGCGGAAGAAGGGATTCTCCACACAGATTTCCCCCTCCGTGCCATCGGGAACCTCGGTGCCGTTTTCATCCAGAAGGCGGAGGACGATTTCATCGAGATCCGGCTTGCCGACGGGGCAGGTTTCGTAAGGCCTGTCGATGACGAACTCCGCGACGGGGAAGCCGCACTCGCTCATGGAATAACCGTTGACGAGCTCCCTGCCTTCGACGAAGATGCCGTTGGCCGGTTCGCCGCCGATCTGGATCTGGCGGATGGTCGGCCCCGGATCCCCGATCAGGCGGATCAGGGAGGGAGAAGAGTAGGTGACGGTGATCCGGTTATCCAGGTAAAACTGACGGAGAAGGACGGGATTTTTGATGATGCTGTAGGGGACGACAAAGGCGTGGCAGCCGTCATAAAGGGCGTAAATATAACGCCGGATCGCCGCGACGAAATTCAGCGGCGGGATCAGGGCCAGCCGGTCGGATTCGAACAGCCGGGGCTTCCCGGTTTTCGGGTCCATGGAAGCGGCCTGGATCAGGCTGATGCTGCCGTATTCATGGAGGGCGCCTTTCGGATTGCCCGTGGTCCCGGAAGTATAGACCGCGAAGGCCGCGTCCCGGAGGCCGGCCCTCTCAAAGCCGGGCCGGGGCTCCGTCTTCAGGATCTCCATCCAGGCCTTTTGGTCAATGACGGCTTTGCAGCCGCAGTCTTTCCGGATAAAGGCGATCCGCTCCGGAGGATAATTGTCCTCCACGAGGGTAAAGGCGGCACCGGCTTTCCACACGCCCAGGATCGCGATCAGCGCAACGGCGCCCCGCGGCAGGCACAGGAACACGAAGTCCTCCCGGCCGATCTGCTTCTCTTTGAGCCAGGCGAAGACCCGGGCGGACAGCTCATCCACCTTCCGCCGGCTCAGGCCCCGGGGATGCCGCTCATCGGACAGCGCGAGGGCAGCCGGATTGTCCGCCACATAACCGGTCCATACGTCCAGAAGATATTCCGTACGATTCAGAAACGATAAATCCATATTGCATCCCTTTCCGCCGCTTTTTCAGATGTTCGGAAAGATTAATTCACTTTTTCCCCGTTTATTTGTATAAAAAACGATAGACTTTGCCGGTTTCATCTGATTATTCCCCCGTTCCGTATCATAATAGCAAATCCCGCGGCGGTTTTCCACCCTCCCCCTGAAAAAAACCGGGAAGAAGCGCCGGACGGGTTAAAAGGAACCCCCGGCCCATTATGGAAAATAGTTTTGCCTGTGAACTGTTTCATGGTATAATCATGGCATAACCCCGAAAGGGTACCCATTAAAACAGCATAGGAGGAAAACCATGAAAAAACTGATCTCCCTGCTCCTCGCGGTCATCCTGCTCTGTTCCGTTGCGGCCCTGGCTTCCGGCTCCGGCTTCGGGCTGGGCACCATGTATGTGTATACGGAAAACGGCAAAGGCCTGAATGTCCGCAGCACCCCTGACGTAGCTGACAACATCATCGGCTCCGTGAAATACGGCGGCGCGGTCAATGTCACGGAATTCCAGGGCAACTGGGCCGTCATTGAATGGGGTGACACCGTTGCCTATGTGCAGAAGCGTTTCCTGCAGTGGTACGTGCCGGATCCCAGGCCCGCCCCCCGGCCTACGGAAAAACCGGATGACGGGAAAGACGCGGAACTGCGCAGTGAAGTCCCTGTCGATTCCATCCGCCTGGAGGCAAGAGCCACCCGCGCTTCCGGCTGGGTCAACATGCGAATCGCGCCTTCCAAAAATACCCGGCGGGTTCAGACCTGCTCGGACGGAACCGAGCTGATTGCCTTCGGCGAAACCACCAACTGGTTCCATGTCACGGACCCGGCTACGGGAAACAGCGGCTATATCCGGAAGGATTTCCTGACGGTGATGCCGGCAGTATCGCCTGTAGTGGATGAAGAAACACAGATCGGAACGCTGGACGTGAACGGTAAGTTCCTTCTCCAGGGCAAGATTCCGGAAGGATATAAGCTGCAGGTGATCTCCTCCCGGAAATCCAAGATCATCGCGACCCTGGTTTCCGAAGACGTCAGCAAACCCCAGATGATGCTGACCATCGCCTTCAACGATACCTATTCCGATGTGGAACGGTTGAACGACCTGACCGACGAGGAAATCGAAACCCTGAAGACTTCCTACACGGATATGAACGAAGTTGCCTTCTCCGAAGCCCAGACCGCCTCCGGCACAAAGCTGCTGGTCGCCAGGGAAACCGGCGCGGACGAGGACTTTGTCAGTATCCTCTCCCTATATAAGGGCTATTCCGTGGAATTCGTTCTCTCCCCAAATCAGGACGCTGCCTCTCCCATCCTGACGGACGCCCAGATCCAGACAGCCATCGACTTCCTCAGCAACCTGGATTTCATTCCACTCAACTGACACTTCTATCACAGCCGAATGGCCGAAATGATCGGAAACGGCGCGTACGGCGTTCAGTATCTACCGTGATGTCAATGATTTCCAGAAGCGCAATCCCACCCGGGTCACCCGGGAAGGCGCTCTTGAATCCATGAGCGTCCGGGAATACAAAATATCGGAAAATCATTTGATTTTGCCGCGGATTGTGTGTAATATACAGACGGGACACCGGAAAATCAAATAAGAGAACCATGGTTTGGTGCAGGAGGCGTTTAAGCTGATGAGAACAGCGAAAAGTACCGGAGACTGGATCCGGGAGCAGCTTTCCCGGACATATTCCCTGAATCAGCTGGATCTGGGCGCCGATGCCCGGCTGGCTAAAAAGGGCTTTACATTTGAGACGGAATCCTATGAGATCGCGGAGCTCGGCCATCTCTGCATCATGCGGATGAAGGCCATGCTCGGGCTGATGCGGATGGAGACCGTGATCCTGTCCGTTACGCACAGGGATGCACCGCTGATTAACCTGGATTATGTAAAGGCAGCCGGGAAAGAAACCCAGCTTGTGGAACTGTACAATACGCAGATCGCGTCGGAAGCGGAAGAGCTGCAGGAGGCATTCCGGAAGATCCGGGACCGGGATGCAGACCTGACCGATTACACATCCCCGGGGAAGCACTGGTATGACGATATCCTGTATCCGTGCTCCTACCACAAAACGGGAAAAGGCGTTTCCGACCGGCTGGCGGGAGCGGCCCGGGACTGTGCCGGGACGTATATCTCCCTGCTGGCCTCCGCCCCGGCCTGCGACCCTGCGGCAAAGCAGGACAAAATCCACTCTTTTGCTGAATCGCTGCTGAAAAGCGGCGGACCGGCCGTTGACCAGGTGGCGAAGCTGTTCGGACGCGACACAGCCGAAAGGCTGATCCTCCGGCATATGTATGGGGTCCGCTGATCCTGCACAAGGTCTGTCTGCGCGATTACCGGTTGCATTCATTCAACAGAAACGGAGATTTTGAAGATGGTATTCCCCCTGAATTTCTGGTTGCTGTTTGCGGCAGCGCTGCTGATCAGCTCCATCGGTTTTAAAAAATATATATGGTTTATCTCAATAGGCTACGGTTTTTCCATCGCGGGGGAAGGGATCCTGATGCTGATCCTTTACGGTATCGGCCAGGGGCTCACCCCCGGTACGGTCATCTGCTGTGCCCTGCTTGCAGTGTACGGCTTCCGGCTGGGCGGGTATCTGGCCTATCGGGAAGCGAAAATCACGTCCTACAGCCGGAATATGACCGGAGAGACCAAAGAAGATGCTCCCCTGGGTGTGAAGGCAGCGATCTGGATTACCTGCGCGCTGCTGTATGTGCTGGAAGTCCTGCCCGTGTTCTACCGGCTGCACAACGGCAGCGGCTCCGATGCGTGGACCTATATCGGCGCTGCCGTCATGCTTTGCGGCATCATCCTGGAATCCGCCGCGGATATTCAGAAGAGCAAAGCAAAGAAAGCCAATCCGAAGCGTTTCGTAGACACAGGCCTCTATCGTCTGGTCCGCTGCCCGAATTATCTGGGCGAAATGGTGTTCTGGACCGGTGTGGTTCTGTCCGGTATCGGCTCTGTCCATGGCTGGCAGTGGGCGCCGTGTCTTCTCGGATATGTCGGCATCATTTACGTCATGTTCAGCGGAGCACGGCGTCTGGAAATCCGGCAGAATAAAAACTACGGCAACGATCCGGAGTACAGGAAATACGTAAAGACCGTACCCATTCTGGTACCGTTCATTCCGCTGTACAGCGTGGAAAAGTACAAGTGGATGGTAGCATGATCGTTTTTCAAGCTTCTTTTTCTGCTTCTGGATCGCCGGATTATAGTAATGACGGTATTGCACAATGATCCATTTATCCGCAGGGAAAATCCTGGAATACCAGCTGACAAGAAGCCTGGGACTCGACATATACGAGGAAATCATGACGGCTGCTCCGGTGACGGATGTATCCCAAAGCCGGGAGTTCCAGAAAAAGTTCAACACGTTTTACCGGATCCGGCGGAACGCGGAATGGCGTAAGGATTATTATGAGCTGTTTGAACTGGCCAAGAAAGGGCATTATCCTTTTGATGATGTGATCAGGCTGCTGTATGTCCGAACCGGGAATATCGAAGCGTCTTTCTCCTCGAAGACTATCACCGGATTGAAAACTGGTATGCGGAATACCTGACGACGGAAGAGGCGCAAAGAAACATCGTTGAGTCTGACCAGCGGCTTCCGTCCTATACCTGGCTCACGGATGTAAAAAAGATTGACTATCTGCTTTGGAGCAAAAGATAAACATCAACCAACAGTTGAATAATTATGGTACCGTGAATGTGATAGGTTACAGTGTCACGCCTGAATATCTTGAAGCCAACCCGCACCTGAAGTTCGCCACCGGCGAGGATGACACAGGTGTTCTCATCAGCTGGAACACTGAGGGGAAGAAAAGCATAGAAGAAAATGCGGATAACGTAGTGGTACTCCCGAACGGAATCAGTATTAATCCGCTGAACTGGAAACTTGACGATACCTATGCACCGGCCAGTGAAAACCTGGGTTCGCTCACTGCGAATCGACTGTCTGATTCCTTACGGGTGCCGATGATATTTTTGTCAGTGGACGATGCCAGAAGCTTTCCGAAGATCGGCAGAAATGTATTTCCATCTGTCCATCCCAATGTGAGCAGGCGATAACCGCGCTTCATTTTCATCGTCACGTGGTCAAACACCTTGGAGCAGAGATCCGTTTTCTTTCCGCCTGTGCGGGTAAACATGGTATCGTCTATGATGAATGCATCCTGACGGTCTTCACTGGTAAGCTTTCGGATTGAACTATTGATGATCCGTTCAGACAATGTGCAGATCAAGCGCTCCCAGTTTGTTCTGGCTGAAGAAAGAAACCGATAAACAGCATTCTTGCTGAATCTTTCTTCATATCGGCCGGTAACAATCTGCATATACATGCTTCGGTCACAAAACACCAGACACAGCAAGTACCGGAAGATCTCGAAGGCTGAAAATCCTTTCTGCTTCTCAGCACGACACATTTTCAGCAGTCCAGACAGATGGTATTCGGCGAAAAATTTCTTCAGTGATCCCCGGATTTCCCTCTGTTCATTCTCGTTGATCTGTGCTATGCTTGTCATGGCAAAAGCCTCCTTATGGTTTGTGTTTGGTGGTACTTACATTATACCATACTTAGAAGACTTCTGCCTTTGTTTTTCAACGTTTTCAGCTATTTTCTGCTTGGTTTCTGTATAGTTTTCAAGGTTCGAACCACATTATTTATGTGGGAAGTTTAAGTTATAATACCGATCTGTATTATCAACCGAGAGAATATTTGCGGGAGTGTTATCTGGCTGGGAAAGTAATCTGATTGAAGCAAAGGAAAACACTTTATCAACAACAGAAATCAGCTGAACATCACACTTTGATGATCGCAAAGGAGGCATACCCTATGAAGAAACTGGTTTTACTGGCTGTGACGCTCGTTATGGTCCTTTCCCTCTGCCTGCCTGCAGGCGCCGAGCCTGCC
>OMYT01000059.1 GCA_900315315.1 uncultured Eubacteriales bacterium
TGCCTCAGCAGCCATATGAGATTTGCGGGTACCACAGCACTGCAGTGCTGTGAACTTTCCTTTAATTATTTCATTGTCCTCTTGACGGGATGCAGTTCATTCTATTCTCTGGGGTTCAATTCCAATATAGAGCTGTGCGATGCCGGCGCTTTTTTGCTGTAAGGGACGTTGGATGAGGGTGCTGCCTAAACTGTTGTTTGAATGGAATAAAGGAGAACACCCGGAGTTTGGATTGCCGCAAGCCTTTGCAGACCTGCTTCTTGAGATAAAAAAGGTGCTGGATAAGGCAAAACCAAGGTCTCCGGGTGTTTTCGCACGGAAAAAGGTGCATAAGAATACCTCGATATCATGTCTTCGTCAGCACGGTGAAAAAGCTTGGAAGTAATGCTTATGAAGTGATAAAATATGCAGTTATTGGCAGACCGGTTATAGTTTATGCTTGGGCTTCTGAGCAGTTACGTTAAAAGTTGCTGCTGGTGGCTGGCTAGGCCTTTCCAGACGGGATTTCCACCCGCTGAATACCACGCCCTTCCTGGGTGCACCACGGATTAAGGAGGTATTCATAGTGTGACAGTTTTCTCCTTGATTCTGCTGTTTTCCGGATCCGGTTTTAATAGAATGAACAGCCCTGGAAATGCCGCAGCGACCGGAGCATAGTAGCGGAAACAGTCATTCACCGGTGATGCCATGCAGGTAAGTACCATCAGCAGGCAGGCAAAAATCGGAAGCAGCTTGATATACTCCTTCCGCTGCGCGAAGAGCCAGCCCATCAGAATGATGATCCAGGTATAGAGCGGCTTGCAGTCCGTCAGGTTCAGGATCGGGATCCGATGCCAGATCTTTACCCAGTTGTCCAGTACACTGCGGGCTTCGGCCGTTCCCTCCCGATAGCTGCACAGAAGCCATTCTGGAAATTCGCTGTTCTCAATCCGACTGAAAACTGCCATGCCTACATTGGCATAGTTTCCGGGGCCGAACCGCACCGCTTCCGTATAATCCGGGATAAAGGCATAATAGCCGGAGCTGTGGGCAATGAAAGCCTCCAGATAGGTATGAGGGAAGCGAAGGAACATTTTTGCCCAGGTTTTCAGATAAGGCAGATAATCTCCCATCGTCCAGTATTCCTGGCTGGTGCTGTTCTTGACCGGGTCCGAGATGATGGGGTCATAGTTCAGCAGGGCGTCTTCCGGGAAATAATCCTGGAGGACGGTTTTTTCTTCCTCGGTCAGTTCTTCTCTGTGCAGCACAAAGGTACGTGCTGTCTGCTGAAACGGGATGGAAAGTGCCTCCCGTGCGTTCCCGTGGGGGATTTCCAGTACATGAAAAATCATTCCCTCGTACAGTTCAAACAGCACAAGTCCCAGCAGGAGCAGCGCGAAATATCGAATAGGGAATCTGCGGCTTATCAAAATGATGAGAAGGATCAGCGTGACCGGAACCACAATATATGACATGTTGTGCCGGTGCAGAGAGGCAAACAGAGCCGCCGCACTGTATTCCAGACAGCTGACAACCCTCAGACTGCCGCAGCGGATCTGAAGAATGATCTCAATCAGCGCAAGAATAAACCAGCAGAAGAACGCCGCAGCGACCGTATCCTTGAACGCATGCTTGGCATAGGCGCCCCATACCGGAGTTGCGGCAAAGAACAGGACGGTCATCGTATAGAGCGCCCTCGGCGCTCCGTGTTTCTTCTGCAGATATGCACAGCGTGCATAGATAGCCGCCATGAGAACAGCTCGGAACAGAATATAAAGGAAAATGCCGATGTTCCTGTCGCCGAGAGAGACGCCAACGCGGTATGCCTTCCCGATTGTCCAGACATAGAACCACGGATGGTGGTCACTGGGGGGTTGCATACCCAGCTGCTTCATAAGGGAGTCATATACGTCATAATCCATGCTGGCAGGATAATAGCTGATGATCCAGGGCATCCAGCCGAGAAGGATTATCAGAAAGGCACACAGACCGATATGACGGTCATACCAGGCAGCAGGATGTCCGCAGCCGGACAGACATCTGTCAAAAGAATTGCCGATCTTCTCCAGCAGCCGGATGACGATTTTTGCCGCAAGCAGAAACAGCAGCGACACAGCCGCCGCCTGAACAAAGAAGAGCATCTGAGCACGGACGTCCCCGCCAGGCAGCCGGTTCCGATAAAACAGATGGAGCGCCGCCGTGTTCACGAGGCCGAAGATCACCGCCATGACCGCAAGGGAGCGGGGTTTGAAAAAGCTGATCATGTCTTTAGCTTCTCATCATTCCGGAACTTTCCGCCGAAGATGGTCAGGAACAGGATTTTCAGATCAAAACCGAAACTCCAATGCTCGATGTAATAGATATCAAATTTGATGCGCTCAGGGATGGAGGTATCGCCCCGCAGGTCGTTGACCTGCGCCCAGCCGGTAATGCCGGGGCGCACAAGGTGTTTGATCATATAGCGGGGAACTTCTTTCTTGAACTGTTCGACAAAGAAGGGGATTTCCGGCCGCGGTCCCACCAGGCTCATATCCCCCTTCAAGACATTCCAGAACTGGGGGAACTCGTCAATGGAATACTTGCGGATAAAGGAGCCAAAGGCCGTTCTCCGGTTATCCTCCGTGCTGGACCAGGCGGTGTCCTGTCGGTTATTCACGCGCATGGAGCGAAACTTATACATCATAAAGGGCTTTTTATCCAGCCCGATACGTTTCTGGGCAAAGATAATCGGGCCGGGGGAGGACAGCTTGACCCCGATAGCCGTAATCAGCATGAGGGGCGAAAAGAGGATCAGAATCAGGGCTGAAAGAAGAATATCAAAAGTCCGCTTGACAAAAGCATTGCCGATATTCTCCAGAGGAATCCGTCGCATGTTCAGCAGGGGGATGCCGTCCAGGTCGTCAATCTGCTGGCTGGAGGACAGATACTCAGCATAGATTGGGATGGCGGAAAGCTTGCAGCCGGTTTTTTCACAGGCAGCAACAATCTGAGGGGTGTGTTCAAACTCATTGGCGTCAACAGCCGAGATGACTTCGTCCGGCTTTTTCTCTTCCAGAATGTCTTCCAGTCTGTCATAGCCGCCCAGATAAGGGATTTTCAGGGCTCCTTCTCTTTCGGCAATATAGCCCAGAGGGTGATAGCCCATGTCCAGCTCGGTCTCAATCTTCTCAAGATAGTTATCGGCCAGCTTCCCGCTTCCAATCAGCAGGACATGCTTCAGATTATACCCTTTTTCCCGAAGGTGCTTCAGTGTCCGGCGCAGGACAACCCGCTTCAGCAGCAGCAAGAGAAAACTGAGCAGGAAAAAGGTCAGCAGCATTTGCCGCGAATAGTTGTCCATGTGCCGCAGAGACAGCCAGCTCAGAAGCAGCACAAAGCCCAGCGCAAAGGCCGCCAGCAGGCGGATCAGCTCACGTCGCAGCGGTACATGGCGATAGGGCCGGTAGAGCCCGAAGGCGTAAAAAATGACAATCTGGACCACGGTGTAGAAAAGTCCCAGAATCATATATTCCCGCAGCGTCACATTGACAATGCCGTTCTGCAGAATATAACGGATCCAGAAAGTCACCGGGATCATCAGCCAGATGATCAGCGCATCCGTCAGTGTATTCAGTCTGTTCAGAAATTGCTGGTTTTCTTTAATCATTTTTGATCCTTTTCGGCACAATCATTAAAACCAGGCATGTTTCCCGTTCTTTTTCGGTGCCCGCGTATCCATGTCAAGAGCCACCAGCCACCCGGCAAACAGGTAAAACCCTGTGCAGATGAAATCCGGGCTTGCATTCAGCCGGCCGGAGAACATATCACTTCCCAGAATAAACAGAACCGTAAGACAGATGATCGCCGCGCCCGGAAACAGTTTTTTCCGATTGATAAACAGGATGCGGATACTGCGTACAAGCAGAGATATGGCAAATACAACCGTTGCAATCATTGTGGGTACGCCGTAAGAAACGCCCATCTGAAGGAAAAAATTATGCGCATGTCCGTAGGCAATATCGATATGGTTTACACCCAGGATCGTACGCCCGAAATCTGCCGGCGTAACGCCGAATAGAAAGCGGTAACGGCTGGTAAACATAAGAAAGAAGCATGCTTTATAGATTTTGAGCCGTTCTTTCATCTGGTCACGATTGTTGTAAATCGTACGGATATACTCTTCATTGTTTCCTGTTTCATCAGCAGACAACGCTGACAGTGCCGCCTTCGAATGGTCTTCCGATAGGTTTTTTCCGTCTTCCTGCCGGCTGAGAGTCTGAAGCTGCCATGTCCGGTCGGACGCTGTCTTTGTTTTTCCGGGTGTCGTTAGCTCCGCGGCTTCCGTTGCCCTCACCGTTGCCGTCTCCAGAAGGTCAAAAACCTCTCCTCTCAGCCAGTGACAGAACAGAATGGTTGCCGCTGCCAGCAGAATGCCGGAGACGACCCTCAGAATCAGTTTCCGGTTTTCCATCCGGTTCCAGCAGAAGAGAAACGCCGCACTTACCAGCATGCCCGATGTCATGTACCAGCTGGTTCTGGCGTTCGAAAGGATTAACAGGATCATATTCACAAATAGGCACAATCCGTAAACGATTTTGACTCCAGGTTTCTGCGTAACTGTCATATAGAGAGAACATCCGATCATAATCAGTGCCTGTTCTCCGAGTCTGGTATGGTTAAGCCCGGTGAAGCACAGAATGGCCGGGGCTTCCCGCATCAGCTGCTGTCCTGACGGAAAAGTAATATAATTCATGCGGAAATAGTTCCAGATAATCCAGGCTGCGAGAACGGTATACGAAAGAACCGCGGTGTGCAGCATGATTTCAATGGCCCGTTTCGCTTTCTCCCTGCCAGTATATCGGGCAAAAGGGAAAAACAGAAAAGCGCACATACCGGTAACATACATCCACAGATCATTGGCAAGAAAAAGATTTCTTTCTTCCATATACTGCCGCATCGCAACTGTAATGATATACCAGAAAAAGAGGCAAACCATATAAACCTGCTCGTAAGACCCGAATCGGCTCAGGAGCATCTTTTTTTCTTCCTTGGTCTGCAGTTCCCTGTGCTTTACGAAAAACCAGTAAAGCAGGGCGGACAGAGCGAGAATCAGGGAATACCACTGCAAAAAATCAATCAGCCGATCATAAGCCGGCACGAAATGTCTGAACACGCTGACCAGCAGATAGAGCTCGGCCAAGACAAGCGCCGCAGCATACAAAGCTTTTTCTGCTTTCCCTCGCGTCAACTCCCTGTTCACGATTTCTCCACCTCTTTTAGAATGTCGATGGTTCGGAAAATGCCCGTACGAATATCATAATACGCCTGCCATCCCAGTTTTTTCAATTTGCTTCCGTCAAGGCGGGCTTTCGTAGCGCGGCTGTAGCCGGCACTCTCGATCTCGTCCGGTACCTCGAAAATTACCCTTCTCCCTGCGTGAGAGGCAATGATCTCGGCCAGTTCTCTGAGTGTGATGTCCGAGTGCTCATCTGCCACATTGTAGGCCTCACCGCATTTTCCAAGCAGAAGGATATGCAGGAGACCGGAAACGGTATCTGAAACATAGGAGTAGGAATAATACTGCTTTCCCGCACTTTTCAGAACCACATCCTCACCGAGTACGCCTTTGCGGATAAACTGGGAGATGGCTTTGGTATCGTCCGGCTTTACCGACGGGCCATAGCTGCGGGTAAAGCGGGCGATGACACAGTCAAGACCCTTCTGTCGAATATAAGCCTGGCAGAGCGCCTCGCCGCAGCGTTTTCCTTCCGGATAGCCCGCCCGCAGCGTATTGCAGTCGATATAGCCGCAGTAGCTTTCATCGAAAAGCTCGACATCTCCCCGATTTTCACCGTAGACTTCGTTGGATGAGGCGAACATAAATCGCTCTGCACCGGTGTCAGCTGCATACACAAGCATATTGTTTGTCCCGATGATGTTGGCAGTAATGGTCCCGATCGGGTCAGTGGCATAGGCGACAGGATGTGTATTGCTGGCCGCATGGAAAACGAAGTCTGCATGCGGTGCCCTGACAGGTTCATTGACATCTCCTGCAACAAATTGAAAGTCCGATGAGACCTGGTATGCTCCGAAACGTTTTTTCATGCGTTCCGGATTTCTCCCCATCGCCATAACACGGCAGTGCAGCGGCTCAGGACCGCTGTTTTTTTCCATCAGGGTATCGATCAGAAAGCTTCCGATCATACCGGCAGCGCCGGTAATCAGGATCGAAGAATCCTGCAGTTTTTCCCATGGGAGATCCAGCTGCGCCGTACGGCGCACATCTTCGCAGTAAGCAGGATGGTCAATCATCGTCGTCTCCTTACTTATCAGTTATTCTGCTGATCCCGGGAATGGCGCAGAAAAGCCTTGAATAATTCCAGATCGTCTTTTGTGGTCAGTTTGATATTCTTATCCGAGCCTGCCGCAAAATGCAGTCGTTCGCCGAGATCCGCCATCATCGTGTTTGTATAAGCCGAACCGTAGATGCCGATCTCTTCGGCAAAAGCACGACGATAGGCAGAAAGCAATTTCCCGAAGGTATAGGCCTGCGGCGTCGAAACACGGCGAATGGTCTCGCGGGGAATATATCGGGTTGTGGTGGTCTCGTCGTCCTCGGAGACTACAAAGATCTGCTCGTTGTAGGGAAGGGAAGTAACGGCATTTCCGTATTCCCGGCATTTAAGGATTACATCCGTCAGCACCTCGGCATCGACGAGGGGGCGGATGCCGTCATGGATAACAATGATATCGTTATCGGCGCATTCGCCTTCCAGTGCGTAGACACCGTTTCGAATGGACTCCTGCGCAGTTGCACCGCCGGGAACAATCCTGGTCAGTTTGCTGATACCGAACTGTCTGGCATAAGCCTGAAGCACATCATGCCAGCCGTCAAGACAAACTGTGACGACAGAATCAATCATCGGGTGCTTCTGAAAGCTTTCAAGTGTATAGACAATCACCGGTTTGTCGTAGACATTGATGAATTGTTTGGGAATCCTCTGCTCCATACGGTGTCCTATACCGCCGGCGATGATGATTGCTGTTGTCATTTTACCTCTCCCCCTTACTTTGTCTGCCGAAGAAAAGCCATTATAGAGAATCTCCGAGAGACAGCTCCATCACCGGATGACGTTCACGCTCTTCCTCCGGCGGAAACTGCATATAATTGTCCCCGTACAGCACACGGAGATAGGTATCATAGCCACTGGGAATGGGAACCTTTCTGTGTTCGAAGACCGCTTCCTTCGCCCGGCACATATCACTGCGCAAATACAGCTCACCAAAAAAATGCTTCCGTCCGGAGGGGATCGTCACATATTGGGAATCGTCGCTGCGGCACAGGGAGTAGGTCCGATATGCCATCATGGACAGCTGATCCATTGACAGAAAGGAAAGCAGTTTTCCAAGCCTTGCTTTTCTGGTATACGACGCTCTCAGCGCATCATTCCCTGCTAAATACGGTTCAAGATACGGAAGATCATGGCTGGCTTTCCGTGCGGAGATCAGATACCCCGCTGCCAGACAGGCAATTCCGTGAAGGAGGCGAAGCAGCGGTGAGTCAAAGGTGTTCTCAATCACGAAGATATCCATAGGAATTCCCGCGTCTGTTTTTGATACTTCGTTATAGGAACGCAGTATGGTTCCGCGGCGTTTTATCTGACATGCTGTCATACCGTGCCCGCCGCCGAGCTCCGGTGCGGACAGCGTAAACTCATTGCCCAGCTCTTTGTCAAATACCATTTTCAGCTTGTTGAATTCTTTCCTGGGCATCATCAGATCAATATCATCATCCCAGGGAATAAAGCCTTGATGGCGTATGGCACCGAGCACCGAGCCGCCGCTCATCGTATAATAAATACCGTGTTTTCGTGCGGTCCTGTCAAAGGCATCAAAGGCGTTGATCAGCAAGTCTTTCAGCTTTTGCGATTCCTCATCACTCATCTGATGAACAAGCGGACTCTGAGAAAAACCCAGTTTTCTTTCTTTAAAGCCGTCTTTCCACATATGCCGCATATCAACTCCCACTGTTTGTTTTTGTCCCTGACAGCTCTGCCAGCACGTCGGGATCCGGGATTTCCAGAGAGCAGAAATGCTTCGGATGCCGCTCTTCCGGAGGTGGAAGCGTCATATAATCCCCGTACTCCGGCCGCAGAACCGCGTCCCAGTTCAACGGTGCCCGAAAGGTCTCGCCGTAAAGGGTCACAGATGTTCCGTCTCCGAACCACTCTCTTTTCCAGATGTTGCGGTCCGGTTCCATTGTCCCGGCATCCAGCGCAGATACATATACACAGTCGTCATATGCCTTCCGGGAAGAGAATCTGTCATGTTTTATCACCCAGTAGCGCGCACCCATGGTTTTCTCGGGAAGATGCTTGAACCATACCAGAAAGGTATATACGCGGTTCTCGCCGGGGACAAACATTTTTTTCATCGACCTGCGCCAGTGGCTGTACAGAGAAAACGCCTTCTGATACGTTTTTTCCGCCTCTGCACGTGTGTCTCCGGCCCCGTCCAGAACAAAAATATCTACAAAAAAGCCCCACGGCGTCTTGTCTTCCCGCAGCGGCGATTTTTGTTTCAATCTCGCACGGGTGTCGATCACTTTCGGAATAATGCGCGTAAACCGGGGAGAAGCCTCCTTGGCAAGCAGCCGATAATACGGATGCGGCTCCCGTCTGACGATCTCCGCAAACTTCAGAAAATCCTCCCTCGGCATCTGAATATCCATGTCGTCGTCCCAGGGAACGAACCCCTGATGGCGGACAGCCCCGATCAGCGTTCCGTATGCAAGAAAGTATTTCAGCCCGTTTCGATCACATACATCCCGGATATATTTCAGAATTCCAAACAACCCGTTCTGTATTACGGGCAGAGGAACCGTATTTTCCTGATCCATTGCCATTCCTTTCTTTCAGTTTTTCTTTCCGATAAGGAGCCGGCAGACTTTTTTTGCCGCACTTACAGCCAGCGCAAGCATTTCCTTCAGCATGGCATCGTTCATCAGGTACAGAGCAGCTGCATAGAACACCGTACCGGACAAAACCTGAACCGCGAGTTTCAGAATATTGCCGGAAATGGGGCTTCGGCCGATTGCCATCACCAGCAGGCACATCGCGGCCCCGGCCAGCAAACGCCTCCATGAGCATCCGAGAAGGTCCCCGGCGGTCAGATAGCCTCGGCAGTTTCTTACATACAGCCATGTCGTAATGCTTTCGGCGGCAAGCGTAGCTACAACCGCCCCATAGGCACCCCATCGGGGGATCAGCAACAGGTTCAGGACCAGATCGACGGCAGCATCAACGATGACATAGCGGGCACTCTGAGCTCGGTTCCCGCTGGGGTTATAATACAGTGCGCCGAGGCAGTAGCTGATACTTACGATGAGGGTTATCGGACACATCAGGTAGAGCAGGGTTTCGACCGGCTCCCATCCCGGCCCCCAGAAGACCGGAACAAATACAGGGGCAATACCAGCAACACCGAAAACCGCCCCGAAGCCGAGTAGGAAGGAAAAATCCATCGCCCGCCGGATGCGGCGGCGGATTTCATCGGTTTTGTCCTGTTTAAAGAGATAAGATATCCGGGCCTCCATCACCGTAAACATCGAGGTGATGACCAGGGAGTTTATGAGTTTGATGAGCTTGTCCGCATGTCCGTAATATCCGCTCACGCTGTGATCACGGATTATTGTGCCAAGGAGAAACTTGTCTAATACCGTGCAGACCGAATAGGCGATCGTTGGAATAAAGTAGATCAGTGTTTCCTGAAAGTGTCTGCGGAAAGTCAAAGTCCGAAAGTCCGTCCTGACCAGCATCTTCGGCAGAAAGCTCCACATGGAGATGCTGCCGAGGAAGGTGGTAAAGGACGAGAGAAAGATGGACAGCGTCAGGTCTTTTTCGGATTTAACCAGTGTCAGGAGAAGGATAACTCCGAGGATTTTGAACACCGCATTCCGGGCAACGATATAGCCGACTTTTTCGTGGGCGGTAAAAAACCAGCTGATATCGAACATCGTGCTCAGCAGCATGGGGATCAATGCCAGCAAATAGGGGCGGTATTCTTTCCAGACGAGGCAGAGAATCAGCCAGACAGCCAGGCATATGAGCGTGGTGAAAATCGTCAGCAGTTCGATTTCCCAGAAAAGTTTGCTGGTTTCTTGCGGGCTGTCGCGATGCCTGGCAATTTCCCGCATACCGTACTGGGGTGTTCCCAGCGCAGCAAACATGGTAAAGAAGGACATGACGGAAGCAGTATAGCTGGTGATGCCCGCACCGTCACTTCCCAAAACACGGGCAACATAGGGAATGGTGATGAACGGGGTGATCAGAATCAGCAGTTCATACAGAACCCGGAATATATAATTTTTCCGTATGCTGGGCTGATTCATCGGCTGTTCTCCGTTGCAGGATGATTTCGAATTTTTATTATAACATCTGTAGGCTGAAAGTGCAAGAATTCACCGCCGAACACATATGGAGACGCATGAGAAAATGCTTTCTTGCGCTTTCTGCACGGGAATGCTATAATACACAATCGATCAGAGGAAACGGAGCGCTGTTGTTTTGGAAAGATTACGGAAACTGAATAGAGATTCCTGCGGTGCTGAAATGACAACAGAGGAAAGCCGCAGAATACAACTGGACATGCTTCGGGCGCTGGCTGCATTCTGTGATGAAAACGGTCTGCGGTATTTTCTTTCCGGCGGTACCCTTCTGGGGGCTATCCGGCATCAGGGCTTTATTCCCTGGGATGACGATATCGATGTCAACATGCCCCGAACAGACTGTGAAAAGCTTTTGCATCTTACCGATGGCCGGCTGGGCCGTTACCGGGTTGTCGGTCCGGATATGGACGGTTTTTGTCCACTGTGTGAATCGTTCCGCATCTATGATCCGACTGCGGTGATTGAAAGCTGGGCCGGTGGTTATGCAAAAGAACCGTATTACCTGCCTGTTTTTGCTGATATATTTCCGATCGAAGGCCTTCCGGACGGAAAGTGGCAGACTCGGCTGCACTATGACAGAATTGTCTTCGCTCGGAAGATGCAGCGGGTTTCTGTTCTTAAGCATATGGAGGCGCGCAGTCTAAGTGGCCACATTTTTCACGTGCTTGCATGGATCCCGGCCCGTCTGGTCGGCTACACAAACTGGAGCAGGCTGGTTCAGAAAATCGCGACTGCCTACTCGATGGAAGAAAAAGAATATATCGGCGTGATGACGGCACCTCGGCAGACAATCAGCGAAAAAGTGAAAAAGGAAGATTATCTTCGCTCGGTTTCGGTTCTCTTTGAAGGAAACGTTTTTCACGCCCCATCGAATTACGACACCTATCTGCACCAGCTGTACGGCGATTATATGCGCTTACCGCCGGAAGAGGACCGCAGGTCGGATCATGTATTTCATATGTATTGGAACCGACAGTACACGGATCCGGTTATTCTGCCCGGAGAGGAGCATGAAGCATGAAGAATATTGCCCTGTTGATTGCCGGTGGTTCCGGAACTCGAATGCATCAGGATATTCCCAAACAGTTTCTGACAGTTAACGAAAAACCGGTTATTGTGTACACACTGGAGGCTTTTGAGAAGCATCCGGAAATTGATGCGATCGCGGCCGTCTGTATTCAGGGCTGGGAACAGGTACTTTGGGCATACGCCAAACAGTTTAATATATCCAAACTGCTTCATGTTTTCCCGGGCGGGCAGACCGGACAGGAATCGATTCGCAATGGTGTTTTTTCACTGGAAACACTCTACGAGCCGGATGATCTTGTTCTGATCCATGATGCGATTCGCCCGATGGTC
This sequence comes from uncultured Eubacteriales bacterium, assembly GCA_900315315.1. Taxonomy (GTDB): domain Bacteria; phylum Bacillota; class Clostridia; order Christensenellales; family Aristaeellaceae; genus Aristaeella. The sequence continues at coordinate 11,765 of OMYT01000059.1, forward strand.
TCGGCCGAGATCATCTCGGACAACATCCGGGTTGCGCGGGAATGCGGCAATGCCATCACCGTCGTTCCATGCGCTGAAGCGATGCTGATGACCGAAGACGGTGAAATTTCATCTGGAAGCTATCCGCGGGATCACCTGAGGAGAACGCAGACTCCACAGGCTTTTCCCATTGAGACCATCTGCGATCTGCACAGGAGAGCACAGCAAACCGGGATTACCAACTCGGTAGCTTCCTGTACCTTGATGATCGAGTTGGGTGAACAGGTCTTTTTCTCCGTTGGCTCGGAGAAGAACATCAAGCTGACCTCTGTCGAGGATATCGATATTTTTAAGGCGCTGCTGGCTGCGAAGCGTTCGGAATGGCTGAAGGGCTGAAATATGCGGCTTTTGGAAAACAATTTGTGGATTGCCGACCTTGATGAAACCGCAGCCAGCCTTCCGGAATTGAAAGAGCTTGCAGGGTCGAGAGTTCTCATTACCGGCTGCAGCGGTCTGATCGGTTCGGCAGTAATGGATCTGATGATCCGCTGGAATGCTGCACATTATCAAAAGATTTTGCTTTTCGCCGCCGGCCGCAGCACGGAAAGAATCATGTCTCGCTTTACTCCGTTTCAGAATGAAGCCTGGTTCCGCGCAGTTTCCTATGATGCTGTTGCTCCGCAAAACGCACTTCCTTCTTCCTGTGATTTTATCATACACGGGGCCGGCAATGCCTCACCGGAAAAAATCGTAAAAGAACCGGTTGAGACTATGGTCAGCAATTTTTGGGGTCTCAGAAATCTGCTGGATCATGCCTGCAGGCAGAAGGCCCACCGTCTCCTGTTTATATCGAGTTCTGAGGTTTATGGCAAAAAGGCAGGAATACTCCCTTATCAGGAAAGAGAATATGGTTATATAGATCTTTTGATTCCGCGCAATTCTTACTCCGTCGGCAAAAGGGCAGCGGAAACCCTATGTGCTTCGTATGCCGACGAATACGGTGTGGACTCTGTTATCGTCCGACCGGGTCATATTTACGGTCCGACAGCCTCAGAGACAGACAGACGGGTCTCATCGGCTTGGGCCTTTGCAGCCGCCGGAGGAAAAGACATCGTCATGAAAAGTGACGGGTCCCAACTGCGCAGTTACTGCTACTGCCCGGACTGTGCTTCAGCAATTCTGAAGGTTCTGCTGAGGGGCGAGCGTGTTCATGCTTATAATATTTCGAACCCCGCCTCGGTCATCAGCATTCGCCACATGGCTGAAATTTTGGCCGAAACCGCCGGCGTTCAACTGATTATGGAAGAGCCGGATGAACAGGAAAAAAAGGCTTTCAATCCCATGCCCAACTCCTCTCTTGACAGCACAGCGCTGCTGCATTTGGGGTGGAAAGGTCTGTTTGACGCGAGACGCGGTTTTTCCCATACCGTTCAGATTCTTCGTGAAAGATAATGATTTCTCTTTCTGCAGACAAAACGGCAGACCGGACTTCCTTGAACCGTTTCATCTCCTAAAAAAAGCACCGCGCTGTCTTTGATGGCGCGGTGCTTTCTCTGTTTTGCATTATTATGCAGCGTCCTGAATCCAGATACCGTCTGCATCGACATAATAGCCTTCCACAAGGGTATCCCGGGCAAGTCTGCCGTCACTGTAGAAGTAATAGCACTGATCTCCGAACCACTGCCAGCCGGTCAGCATGGCACCGCTGTCCGACAGATAATAGGTTGAACCGTCGACATCGACCCAGCCGGTCAGCATGACGCCGTTGCCGTCCAGATAGTACCAGCTGCCGTCAATCTGCTGCCAGCCCGTCTGCTTCTCTCCCTCTTCATTCAGATAATACCAGCTGCTGTCCATCTGCTGCCAGCCGCGGAGCGTATTGCCGCTGTCCGACAGATAATAACCGTCTACCCAAGTATTATTCGCCATGGCTCCGTTCTCGTCAAAATAGTACCACTTGCCGTCCACCTGCTGCCAGCCGGTCTGCATGACGCCATTGCCGTCCAGATAGTACCAGCTGCCGTCAATCTGCTGCCAGCCGGTCAGCATGGCACCGCTGTCCGATAGATAATAGGTCGAACCGTCGACATCGACCCAGCCGGACAGCATGACGCCGTTGCCGTCCAGATAGTACCAGCTGCCGTTGATCTGCTGCCAGCCTGTCTGCTTCTCTCCCTCTTCATTCAGATAATACCAGCTGCTGTCCATCTGCTGCCAGCCGCGGAGCGTGCTGCCGCTGTCCGACAGATAATAACCGTCTACCCAGGTATTATTCGCCATGGCTCCGTTCTCGTCAAAATAGTACCACTTGCCGTCCACCTGCTGCCAGCCGGTCAGCTTTTTCCCGTTGGCATCCAGATAATACCAAATACCGTCGATTTCCCGCCAGCCGGTCTGCATGCTGCCGTCATCCGACAGATAACAGTTGTCTACCCAGGTGTTTTTCGCCATGGCACCGCTGCTGTCAAAATAATACCACCGATTGTTGATCTGGTGCCAGCCGGTCTGTTTTTCACCTTTAGCAGTCAAATAGTACCAGTTACCGTCTTCCATCTGTTTCCAACCGGTAATTACGCTTCCGTCATCCGCAAGGTAGCTGCCGTCCACGGCGGTATTTCTTGCCATCACTCCGTTTCCGTCAAAATAATACCGTTTGCCTCCGATCTGCTGCCAGCCGGTCATATACTTTCCGTAGCCGTTGCCGCTTTTGGGATTCAAATAGTACCAGTTTTCACCCAGCTGCAGCCAGCCTGTCGCCATCACACCGTCGGCGTTCAGATAACAGCCATCCGCCCAGGCATTCACCGCCATCCGTCCGTCACCTTCAAAATAATACCACTTGTTGTTTATTTTCTGCCAGCCGGTCATGGTCTGGCCGCTGTTATTGCCGCCGTTCTTGTTCAGGTAATACCAGTTGTCGCCCAGCTGTACCCATCCGGTAACCATGACGCCGTTTTCATTCACATAGCGGCCGCCGACCCAGGTGTTGGAAGCCATAACACCGTTCTCATCAAAGAAGTAGCGCTTGTTTTTAATCGTCTGCCAGCCCTTCTGGCTTTTCCCGTCATTGTTCAGGTAATACCAGCTGTCGCCCAGCTGCAGCCAGCCTGTCGCCATTGCGCCGCTGTCCTTCGCTGTCACCCAGCTGCAGCCAGCCTGTCGCCATCGCGCCGCTGTCCTTCACATAGCGGTTTCCTACCCAGGCATTCTTCAGCATGATACCGTTCTCGTCAAAATAGTACCGCTTGTTCTTGATCGTCTGCCAGCCCTTCTGGCTTTTCCCGTCATTGTTCAGGTAATACCAGCTGTCGCCCAGCTGCAGCCAGCCTGTCGCCATTGCGCCGCTGTCCTTCATTTGAGAGCATGATGCCGTCATCTGCAAAGAAATAGCGCTTGTCCTTAATCGTCTGCCAGCCTTTTTTGGTTTTGCCGCTGTTTTTATCCAGATAATACCATCTGCCGTCCAGTTCCAGCCAGCCCGTCGCCATGGCGCCGTCGCCTTTCACGTAATATGGCCCGACCCAGGTGTTGGTGAGCATGGTCCCGTCATCCGGGTTGAAATAGTATTGCTTGTTATTGACCTTCTTCCATCCGGTGATTTTTCTTCCATAGTTTTTACTGTTGCTGTCGGGATTCAGGTAGAACCATCTGCTGTCCTGTTCCAGCCAGCCCTTAGCCATTGCGCCGCTGTCGGTGACATATCGGTCGTCCACCCAGGTGTTCGAGAGCATAATGCCGTCATCTGCAAAGAAATAGCGCTTGTTCTTGATCGTCTGCCAGCCCGTCACCATTTTCCCGTAATTTTTGCTGCCGTTATTGCCCGCGTTCAGATAGTACCATTTCCCGTCCTGCTCAAGCCATCCGGTTTGCATGGCTCCGTTCTCCCGGAGATAATACTGCCTTCTGTCGACATTGATCCAGCCCGTCTGCATAATGCCGTCCGCGCCAAAGTGATACCATTTGCCCTTGTCCTGTTTCCAGGTGTTTCTTCTGGGGTTTCCGTTCTCCAGATAAGACCAGAGAGTCCCTTCGGTATTGATCCAGGATATCCAGCCAGTTGTTTTCGAGCGTTTGATTGTCTTATAGAAAGCATCCGTCAGAGCGCCGTCGCCCTCCAGATTATACACATAAACCTGGTTCCCGCTCAGATCCGTCACGATTGCGTAAGGGGAAAGCGCTGTGCTGAAAAACCTTGTGCCAAAGAAATCCTGGGCATAGGGGATGGCCGCGGCAAGATCGTTTTTCGTATAGAGATAGGACTCCTTTCCTTTGCTGCTGCTGATCACAACATAATCCGGCTGCAGTTCGTCAAACATGGTCTTGGTATTGGAGCCAGCATAGCCGTGATGACCTGCAACAACAATATCCACCGTGCCAAAGTCCTTGCTGATCGCCTCTGAGGTCCGGTCGATGGCCCCGTTGCCGGTGTCAATATCAGCCAGGTTGACCACCGTATAGTCACCGTTAGTCAGCACAGTGACAATGGAATTGACATTTTCATTCCCGGTATTGGTCTGTTCATAGACATTGTAGAGGCGGAAGCTCATATCCCCCATGGTAAAGGTGATATAGTCACCGTAGGCATTTCCCGGGTCACCGCTGATGACCTGAGCCTGTGAAACATCCACAACTTTTGCGCCCTGGTTGCGCATGGTTTCTGCCGCTTGAAACGCAAAGGCCTGGTTATGCCACGAGGTGTTGCTGAAGGTCTCCAGATCGTCCTCGAAATTGGCAATATGCTGATATTCCTTATAGTAATATGTAGTATTGCTGTCCACCAGATAGCGTATATTTCCGTTTGCATCCGTAAAGGCAGTGGTCGCGATCTCCGGCACGCCGCCGACATGGTCAGAATGGGCATGCGTTCCGACAATGAAGTCCAGATGGGTGACTCCAAGCCGGTTGATCATGTAGTTGGCAACATCCCTGCCGCTGCGCATGCTGATCTGGCTTGAAAGACCATGAACCTGCGGGATACTGATAAGCCGTCCGTCCGCATCCTGAATGGTATTGGCATAGCGGTGTCCCGTATCCACCAGGCCCCAACTGCCGTTGGATTCCACCAGCATCAGGCTTCCCTGTGTCCCTCCGTTTATATCCATATTGAAGTAATACAGCCTGTCCACACCGGCTGCAAAAGCCTCTGCCCCGTGCCGGGAGACAGCAAGCAGCGCCGTCAGCACGAGGATGAAGGACAGAATATGAAGACGAAACCGGATACAGTCTCTCATGGCAGGCCTCTCATATGCGATAAAAATTCAAAATACTATACCATGAAAGTCTGGGAAAATGCAAGAGAAAAATACTTCTTGACAAGTCCGCGAAATGGGTTTATGCTGAGTGCGGATGTTCACCAAAATATATCGAGGTTTATTTCATGAACGTTTTTTCTTTCGATCTCCTTCTCGCACTGGCTGAGACCCCGTTTCGCAGCCAGCGTGAGCTCGCCGGACGCAGCGGCCTTTCGCTGGGACTTGTCAACCGCTCGCTGCAGGAGCTGAAAGATGAGGGCCTGCTGGATGACGTCTTTTCCCTCACCGATCAGGCGCGTTTGCTGCTGGCGGCATCGCAGCCCCGGCAGGCTGTGATTCTGGCGGCTGGTTACGGCATGCGCATGGTTCCGGTGAGCGGCACACCCAAAGCACTGCTCGAGGTTCGGGGTGAAAGACTGGTCGAGCGCTTGATCCGTCAGTTGAATGAAGTCGGAATCACCGACATTGCAGTCGTGGTCGGCTACCGAAAGGAGCTGTTTGAATACCTGATTGACATGTACGGTGTGTCTCTGGTCTATAATCCCGACTATGCGGAAAAGAACAATCTTTTCTCCCTTTCCCTGGTCACAAACCGACTGGAAAACTGCTATATTCTGCCCTGCGACCTCTGGTGCGGAAAAAACCCCTTCCGCACGGATGAGCTGTTTTCCTGGTACCTGGTCTCAGAGGAAAAGGATCCCTCTTCGGATGTGCGCGTCAGCCGCAAACGTGAGCTTGTCCGGGTTTCCCCCTCTGCTCCGGGAAACCGCATGATCGGTATTGCCTATCTTTGCGGGAAAAGCGGGGAAGAAGTGTCCAGACGGGTTCTGGCGCTTTCCCGCGAAAGCCGGAATCGCACAGCTTTCTGGGAAAGCGCACTCTATGACGACGACCGTATGTTTGTCCATGCCCGTGTCTTTCCACCCGGGGATGCAGTTGAGATCAACACCTATGAGCAGCTGCGCGAGCTGGACGCTGCCTCCGGAAGTCTGCAGGTCGAAGCCCTGCAATGCATCGCCGGCGTTTTTGGGGTCAGTCAGGACGAAATCCGTGAGATATCGGTTCTGAAGAAAGGCATGACGAACCGCTCCTTTCTGTTCACCGTAAGGGGCGAACAGTACATCATGCGAATTCCCGGCGAAGGTACCGACCGTCTGATCAGCCGAGAACACGAGGCCGATGTTTATGCGGCCATTCTGGGGAAGGGTCTCTGCGATGACCCCGTTTTTCTGGACCCGAAGAGCGGGTATAAGATTACACGCTATCTGCCTGGGGCACGGGTCTGTGATGACCGCAGGGAAGAGGATCTGGCCCGCTGCATGAAGAAGCTGCGTTCGTTCCACGGGATGAAACTGCAGGTGGAACACGGTTTTGACCTTTTTGGACAGATCCTGTTTTACGAGTCGCTGTGGCCGGACGGACAACCGGTCTATCGGGACTATGAACAGACGAAGGCTGCGGTTTTTGCCCTGAAGCCATGGCTGGATACCCAGGAGAAGGAGATTTGTCTGACGCACATCGACGCCGTGCGTGACAACTTCCTCTTTTGTACGCTTCCTGGCGAGAAGGAGGAGAGCCTGCAGCTGGTTGACTGGGAATACGCCGGGATGCAGGATCCTCACGTGGACCTTGCCATGTTTGCTGTCTATGCCTTTTATAGCCGGGCAGAGCTGGATCACCTGATTGACCTGTATTTTGAAAACCACTGCCCCGACGCCGTACGTGTCAAAATTTATGCTTATGTCGCAATCTGCGGTCTGCTTTGGAGCAACTGGTGCGAATATAAGAGCAGTCTGGGAATCGAGTTCGGTGAGTACAGCCTGCGGCAGTACCGTTATGCCAAGGATTTCTGCCGTCTTGTGCAGCAGGAGAGGGGGCGTCTGCATGAATAGGGAACCGCTGCATCGCATCAGCCGGGCGATCATCATGGCGGCAGGAACAGGAAGCCGGCTGCATCCCCTGACCCTGGAAACCCCAAAGCCCCTGATTCCGGTTAATGGGGTGCGTATGATTGACTCGATTATTTCGGCCTTGCATAAAAACGGGATTTTTGAGATGATCGTGGTCGTCGGATACCGGAAGGAGGCCTTTCTGCCTCTGGAAGCAGAGGTCCCGGGTCTGAAGCTCATCGATAATCCCTGGTATGAGCGCTGCAACAACATCTCATCGCTCTATGCCGCACGGGAATATCTAGGCGACTGTATGATCCTGGACGGCGATCAGGTGATCCGAAACCCAGAGATTCTCTCCCCTCTGTTCTCCCGTTCCGGCTATGCTGCAACTTGGACGGACGAAGACACTGGGGAATGGCTTTTGACCGTCCGCGACGGCATAATTCAGCGATGCTCCCGCAGTGGGGGAAAACACGGCTGGCAGTTGTACAGTATCAGCCGCTGGTCTGAAGAAGACGGCGCCCGCCTTCGTCGCCATCTGGAAACAGAGTTCGAAGAAAGGAAAAACCGGCAGATTTACTGGGACGATGTCCCGCTGTTCTGTTATCCGGACGAATATCTTTTGGGTGTCCATCCCATCCGGAAAGAGGATATTCTCGAGATCGACAGCCTGCAGGAACTCGCTGCTGCCGACCCGTCCTACCGCCGTTTTCTCTCAACGAAGGAGGTTGATTATGAAAAAGAGAAATCTTGACCCCGCGACTACCCTGTATCCCTTCCTCGTGATCGTCATGCTGTGCCTTTTCTTTATTCTGGACCCGGTCGGCTCGACGGACGCTCTGTCGGCGATTCGCGGTTTTCTGGGCAACGAGCTGGGGGTGTATTATCTGCTGATCGGGCTGGGGGTTCTGCTGGTCTCGCTCTGGACAGCCTTTTCACCCATCGGCAAAATCACCCTTGGCAAGCCCGGTGAGAAGCCGAAATACAGCTTTTTCAGCTGGGGCGCCATGGTCTTTACCTGCGGTCTGGCAGCGGACATCCTGTTCTATTCCTTCTGCGAGTGGATTTCCTATACGCAGGAAAGCTATGTCCGGCAGCTGGGTTCGGTTCAGGACTGGGCCAGCACTTATCCCCTCTTTCACTGGGGCTTCATCCCCTGGAGCTTTTATTCCATGCTGGCAGCCTGCTTCGGTTTCATGCTGCACGTGCGCAGCCGGAACAAGCAGAAGTACTCCGAAGCCTGTCGGCCGATTCTGGGGGAAAAGACAGACCGCTGGCAGGGAAAGCTGATCGACATTCTGGCAGTCATCGCTCTTATCGCCGGCACGGCGACTACCTTTTCAGTTGCAACACCGCTGCTGTCTCTGGCGCTCACGACGCTCTTCGGCATTTCCTCGTCAAAATTCATGACGATCGGCATTCTAATTCTGATCTGCCTAACCTATACCATTGCCGTGATGAAGGGCATTTCCGGCGTATCCTGGTTGGCAAACGCCTGCATGGCTCTCTTTGGCGCGCTGCTGCTGTACGTGCTTGTTTTCGGCGGTCAGCCGGTATACATTCTTGAAACCGGCTTTTCGGCACTCGGCAACATGATGCATAACTTCCTTCTGCTCAGCACCCGAACCGACCCTCTGCGTGAAAGCTTTTTCCCCCAGAATTGGACCATCTTCTTTTGGGCCTATTGGATGGTCTGGGCCGTGGCCTCGCCTTTCTTCATGGGTAGCATCAGCCGCGGCCGCACCGTAAAGCAGGTGATTCTGGGCACCTATGTATTCGGCGTCATGAGTACGCTGATTTCGTTCATCGTCCTCGGCAACTACGGTCTTGGCCTGCAGATGCATGGAACCTTCGACGTGCTCGGATTCTTTGAAGAATGCGGTGGGGATCTGTATGCCACCGTCATCGCGATCATTCAAACCCTGCCCGCGTGGAAGCTGGTGCTGGTGCTGCTGATTGTATCAATGATTGCTTTCTACGCCACATCTTTTGACGGGATCACGATGGTTGCCTCGCAGTACAGCTATCTTCACCTGAAGAGCGGCGCGGATGCCGGACCGAAAATGAAGCTTTTCTGGGCTATCCTGCTCATTATGCTTCCCATCGCGCTGATCTTCAGCGAGGGCTCAATGAACAACCTCCAGACCGTCAGCATCATTGCCGCCTTCCCCCTGGGTCTGGTCATTCTCCTGATCATTGCAAGCTTTATCCGTGATGCCGGAAACTATCTTGCTGAGATGCAGTAAGCGCAAAAGAGGATCGTCCATCCAATGGGAGAAACGATCCTCTTTTTTATACGCTTTTGGTCTATGTCTGTGAGATTAGGTGTCCGCTGCTGTCGAAGATGCAGGTCTTTCCGTCAATCACATAGGGTCCTCCTGTGAGCATCCAGCCCTCTGCCGGATTGCCGGACACCTGCAGATAGTAGGTGTAGCCGCCGTCCTGTACCCATCCCTGAATCTGTTTGCCATAGGTGCCGTCAGCAACTGGATTCATATAGTACCACTTGCTGTCCAGCTTCATCCAGCCGCCTCCGTGCATGGCACCACTGTCCTTATCCAGGAAGTACCAGTCACCGCTGCCGACCGGGTTCTCAATCCAGCCGACCTGCATAGCGCCGGTTCCCGGATCCAGATAGTACCACTTATTCTTGATGTTCTGCCAGTCATACAACATGGCTCCACCGTTCGGGTCGAAATAGAACCAGACACCGCTAAGCTGTTTCCATCCGGTCTCCATGGCACCGTCGGCGTTGAAGTAACGCTTCTGTCCATCATTACAGGTAACTACGCCGGTCAGCATTTTGCCCTGCGGGTTGCTCGTCGGATCGAGATAATAAACCTTCTTCTTAATAGTCTGCAGACCGGTCACGCGGTTATTATTGGCGTCATAATAGTACCATGCTCCGTTTTCCTTCGACCATCTGCCGTCGACACCGACACCGCCGACCAAACCGGCTCCAAGCCAGGCGCCGCTGGCGTTGAAAGACTGCGGACCGACCACGCCGTCGGGATCGGCAATCGGGGTTACTCCGTCAGCAAGCGTGGTAACATAGCCGGATTTCATTTCACCGATAGGATTGGAGGTAGGATCAAGATAGTACCACTTGGTTTTGTCACGGAACCACCCGGTGACGACAACGCCGTCATTCGCCAGGTAATACCACTTGTTGTTCGTCTTGATCCAGCCCTTTCCATTCAGGGCACCGTTCGATTTGAAGAAATAGGTCTTCGGAATGGCTAAGCCCTCCGGTGTTGTTTGGATGGTCGCAAACCCCGTCACCATTTGGCCGGTCGTCGAAGTCCGTGGGTCACCGGTGCCATTGGTTGTGGTCAGCCAGTACCAACTGTCTTTCCACTTCAGCCAGCCGGTCTTCATCGTACCACCTTTATCGAAATAATACCACCGGCTGCCGCCGTTGCCGACACCGTTGCCGATCAGCTCCCAGCCCTCAGAAACCTTAGTGCCGTCGGAGCGGTAGAAATTCCAGCCGCCTCCCGGATTGCCGTTGCCATCAAGGCCCTGACGCCAGCCCGTATCAACGAGGTTGCCCAGCGGGTTATTGTCAACACGCCCGCCCTTCAGCGCACCGGAAGAATCAAAGGTATAATACTGACCGGTAGCGGCATCTCCGATTCGCTCGGTGCGGCCGGCAATCATGCTGCCCTCGGGGAAGCCGTCCGCTGCGGCCACATCCGCAGGGCGGAGATAATAGGTCTTGCCCTCCCAGGTCAGCCAGCCGGTTACCATCGCGCCAGTTGTCGGGTCGAGGTAATACCAATAGTTGCCGCTCTTCAGCCAGCCCTTCAGCTTGGCCTTGTTCTTGATATAGAACCACTTGCCGTCGGCAGACTGCTGCCAGCCGTTGCGGAACATGTTCAGACCGCCGTCGTTGACGCCGCTGTAGGAAGGCTGCCAGACGCCGTTGTCATCATAGAAATTCCCGTCTGCCTGCAGGCCGGACTGACGTACACCGGTAACAGGATCAAGATAATAGTACTTTCCGTCAATCAGTTGACGTCCTGTCTGCATCCGACCGTTCTCACCGAAGTGGAACCAGAAACCCTCATAGGCAACCCAGTTGTCACGCACCATAACGCCATTCTGATAGTAGTACCAGAAGCCGTTCTTCTGCACCCAGCCGTCGCTCGAGGTCTCCGCGGCCGAGGCATGCCAAGTCAACCGTCCACCGTAATCGGGAAATGTAGCAGTAGGATTCAGGCCCTGGTTCCAGCTGTCGTTATCCACCGGATAATAAGCGTTAGCTCTGACATTCTGGAAAACATTCGGTCCGATATTGACAGGAAGATTACCGGTAAAGACGATGGTTTTCAGCGAATTGCAGTTGGCAAACGCCTGATCCCCGATCGTTGTTACGTTCGCCGGAATTGTAACGTCCGGCAGCCCCGTGCAGTTCATAAACGATTGGAACCCGATTGTCTGAAGACCATCGGATAAATAAACGCTTGTCAGCCCGGTGCAGTCCAGAAAGGCCTGGTTGCCGATACTGATGACATTGGAAGGGATCGTGATGCCCATAAGACTGGCGCAATCTTGAAACGCATTGTTCTGGATCACTGTCAGAGAGAGCGGCAGATTGACTGCCGTGAGGTTTGCGCACTCCTGAAAGGCGCTTGCTCCCACTTGTCCAATGCCTTCCCCAATGATCAGCGTCCTGACCTCGGAACGGGTCTGGAGTCTTGCGTCTGCTAAAGACGTATAATCGTTTGGAAATGAAGAAAAACTCCACTGATTCATCGGATCGATGGTTCCCGTGCCGCTGATGACCAGTCGCCCATCGCTGTACAAAACAAACTCAGCTGTCCGTGCCGTATTGGCCCAACCGGACTCCACAATACCTGCCGCCGACGCCGACGCCGGGAAGATAGCCAGGCAGAGCACCAAGCAGAGCACCAGCGACAAAAACCTCTGTGTGGATTTCATTGTTAAAAACCACTCCTTTTTCTGTCCAAGCTGCGAAGACTACAAAAAGTAACATCCAGTCATCGCAATGTAACATTATTGTAATCGACATTATAAGCATTGTAACCACCAATGTCAAGAGGTTTTTCGAAAGCTTAATAATTTTTCAGAATTAAAAAGGTCTCCTCATTTCCGGCATCTGAAAATGACAGTAATGACCTAATTCTTAAGAAATCTTAAAACTCTTAAGTTATCTTTAGAATCTCAGCGTTTTCACATCGGGGTTTTTGAGTTTAACGGGAATGTTTAATAGATTGTAAGCAAATTGTTCTTTAGTTTCTATATTGTAACCTTTTGTTGACTTTTTGATTCTTTTGTGTTATAATCCATTTTACAGAAAATGATATGGAAAGAGGTTTTTCTATGAATAAGAAAACCATAATTTCACTGCTGCTCTGCATGGTGCTATGTGCTTCGCTGTTTACCCTGCCGGCTTTCGCTGACAGCACCGTGATTGTGATCGGCGGCCCCGTCGGGCAGATCCAGTCCGGAAGTATCGCCGCTAAATCGCCGCTAAATTCAATTTCTTCCATCAGCAGCTCGGGTGCCGTCATCGTTGCCGGAACGGGCAGTGCGCCGGTTCAGACGCTTTCTTCAGTAGGTGCGGCCTCGCTCGGTTCGGTCATTGTTATGCCGAACGGTTCGGTTCAGAAGATCTCCTCTCAGCCGCTGCAGCAGACCCAAACCACCGCACAGGCACAGGCGGTCACGCAGACCCAGAGCAGTGTGTCGGGGCAGGGGGTTCAGATTTCCTCAGCCCAGGCGCAGATTACTGAAAAATCGGCTCCTGCCATCGTCATTGAACAGAACAGCGCTGCTCAGACCATGGCAACAGCGCAGTCCCTCGACGGTCTGGCCGCCGATCTCCTGAAACAGATCAATCAGAAGCGTACTGTCAACGGGCTTTCCACGCTGAGCTATTCTGCAGATCTGCAGGCCAGCGCCGACATCCGTGCGAAAGAGAGCGTAAAGAACTTCTCACATCTGCGCCCGGACGGACGCGGCTGTGAAACTGCTGTCACAGTTGACTATACAGTCACCGGTGAGAACCTGATTCAGGTAACCAGCGAGTTTGCGACAGCCGACATCATGATGGACACCTGGATGAATTCCCCCACCCACCGCAACAACATCCTTCTCCCGTCCTTCACCAAGATGGCCGTCGGTATTTATGTATCCAACGGGACGACCTATGTCTCAACCGTCTTTGTCGGATAATGTCCGCCAAATAAGAAGACCCGCGCCAGTCGGCCAATGTCATTAAGATAAGATGACAGGAAAGATACCTCGTACCAAAGAAAGGTACGGGGTATTTTTCTTTTGACGGTTTCTTTTGAAAAAAGTAGAAAACACTTGACAAGTGGGCAAAAATGTGCGGCCGTTTTCAGCAAGGCGTTGCTGAAAACGGCCCTTGTAATGAAAAGCAATCCCAGTTCATTACAAGGAGGATACATCATGAGCTCACAGGCCGCGAAATTGAAGAAGTTATTAACTTAGCAACTAAATATTTCCTATAAACTATGGCAATTTAGGCTCCAATGTAGTATAATGAGTCTATGGAAAATGAAGTAAAAACCGATTATCGAAAATGCTCTCCGAAAGTGCTGTATCAGACTCGAAAGATCGTCATCAAGATGTGGAAATCCAAGAAGCCCGTGGAAGAGATTGCTGAGATTACCGGGCTAACCACAAGAACAGTCTATGAGACGATTCGGGTCTACAAGAAAGAAGGCATGTCAGCACTCAAACCCAAAACTCGGGGACGGAAGACAGGAGAAAAGCGGACGCTGAGCGCGGAGCAAGAGCAAGAAATCATTACCATCATCACTGAAAAGAATCCGGACCAGCTGAAGATGAAATGCTGTTTGTGGACACGCAATGCTGTAAAAGAACTGATCCAAGAGAAATATGGGATTGATATGCCCGTCCGAACAGTAGGGCAGTATCTTCAGCGCTGGGGTTTTACAATACAACGTCCGGCAAAACAGGCAATGAACCAGAAACCTGAAGCTGTTCAGCGATGGCTCCATGAAGAATATCCGGGAATTCATGAGCAAGCAAAACAGTCGGGTGCGGAGATCTTCTGGGGTGATGAGACTGCAGTTCAGAATGTAGCGAACTATGCGCGGGGCTATGCACCAAAGGGAAAAACACCAGTTTTGAAGGTGCGGGCTGCCAAGATGCATATCAATATGCTCAGTGCTATAAGCAGCCGTGGCAGAGTCTACTTCACATTCAGTAAGGAAAGCATCAATCAGGAAAAGCTGATTGAATTTCTTGATCGGCTAATCAAGGATGTGAATCATCCTATCTTTATGATTCTTGACAATTTACGTGTACATCACAGCAAGAATGTAACTGCCTGGGTTGAAGAACACAAATCAAAAATACAGCTTTTCTATCTCCCGGCATATTCACCGGAGTACAACCCTGACGAGTACTTGAATCACGACTTGAAACGTTCGATAGGGACTCAGCAGCAGGCTTGCACAGAGCCAGAACTACAGCAGAAAGCTGATGTCTTTATGAACGGACTTGCCAGTACGCCGGAGCATGTTCAATCATACTTTGATCATCCAGCGTTGGCTGCTTATGAAGAAATCAAGCAATCTGGAAATCTTTAATTGCCGGAGTAATAATGA
>OMYT01000040.1 GCA_900315315.1 uncultured Eubacteriales bacterium
GCGCTGCGGCAGGACGAGGTCAAGCTGCGGCTGGACCGGGAGCGTCGGGAGCAGGCGGCGAAGGAATTCAGGGAGGATCCGGATGAGGATCGCTCCTGGACGGCACAGCTGACGTACCGGAACCGGTCGAACGAACTGGAAAACAGCGTAGATAATCTCATGCTGATTCTCAATAACGATCCGGACTATGCGAACTTTGCCCTGAACGAGATGGCGGGCCGGATTCAGGTGACAGGCCCGATGCCCTGGAATAGGCCGGAAGGGAATCCGTTCTGGCGGGATGCGGACAGTGCCCAGTTGCTGGTTATGCTGGACAAGCGCTATGTGCCGTTTTCAGAACGGAATCTCAATGCCTGTTTTGCCAAGGTCGCGGATGACCGGCGGTTCCATCCGGTCCGGGAATATCTGGATGCTTTGCCGGAATGGGATGGAGTCTGTCGGATTGAGACGCTTCTGCCCCGTTGCCTGGAGGCAGACGATACTTCTTATGTGCGTGCCGTGACGCGCAAAGTCTTTGTCGCGGCGGTAGCGAGAATTTACTGTCCCGGTACGAAGTTTGATTCTGTGCTGGTGTTGGATGGCGCGCAGGGCATCGGGAAGTCGACGCTGTTCCGGCTGCTGACAGGGCCGAAGTATTATTCGGAAACCCTGTCCCTGACAGACATGAATGACAAAGCCGGCGCGGAAAAGCTCCAGGGGTACTGGATTGCCGAAATCGGCGAGCTGGCAGGCATGAAAAAGGCCGATATTGAGAAGGTGAAGGCTTTTCTTTCCACTGCGGACGATATGTATCGTCCGTCTTATGGCAAGGTGGTGGAAAGCCATCCACGCCAGACGGTGATCATCGCGACGGTGAACGGGGAGCGGGGCTATCTGCGCGATGTGACCGGCAACCGCCGGTTCTGGGTGGTGAAGTGCCGGCAGAAGGAGCCCATCCGGAAGTTTTCCTTCACCGATGAGGAACGGGATCAGATCTGGGCGGAAGCAAAGTATTACTGGAAGCAGGGGGAAAAGCTGTTCCTGGAGGGAGACCTGATAAAGGACTCCGAGGAAGCCCAGCGCTCCGCCATGGAGGCGGATGAACGCCAGGGTATGGTGGAGCAGTATCTGGATACGCTCCTGCCGCTAGGCTGGAATGATATGGATCTGTATGAACGCCGGAACTGGCTGGCTGACCGGAAAGATCCGACCCAGCCGACGGGAACGGAACGCCGGGAGAAGGTCTGCAACGCGGAGATCTGGGCGGAGTGTTTCGGCCGGAACCCCTCCGATATGAAGCCGGCAGACAGCTATGCTATTGCGGCGCTGATGTCGCAGGTGCCCGGGTGGCGAAAGGCGGAGAAGCTTATGTCTTTGCCGCTTTATGGTCGCCAGCGGGTATATGAGAAATATGCCATAACACCGGATTTCCTTGATTGATCCGAACGAATGAACTGCGTACGTATACACGTATATAGGAAATCGCGCTCATACAGGAGGTTGTACATGCGGGAAAAGGTTATTGAAAGGAAACTGATTCAGGCAGTCCGCCAATGCGGCGGGCTTGCCCTGAAGTTTGTAAGCCCTGGTTTTAACGGGGTGCCGGACCGGTTGCTGTTATTTATGGGAGGCAAGGTGGCCTTCGTGGAAGTGAAGGCACCGGGGGAAGGACCCAGGCCGCTGCAGGTACATCGGATGGAACAGCTGAGGCGGATGGGGTTCAAAGTCTTCGTTCTGGACAGTGTGAACCAAATCGAAGGAATCATCTCCAGTGTCATCCCGACCGATCCCCATGTCATCCCGGCCGAAGTGGAGGGATCTCCTCCCCGTGTCATCCCGAGGTTCGAAACGCCCGGAGAAAGAGCAAGTGGCTCTTTCTCAGCGGAAAACGGGCGGCAGCCCAGGGGGAAAGCCCTCCAAGCAATAGAGTTTTTATCGCAAGCCTATGTGCTGGACCAGCAGATCCAGACGAAAATGCATCAGCTTTCGTCCCTGCGCTCCCTGTCCGAATCGATGCATTCCTTCAGGGCATCCGAGCCGGTGAGTCGACCTGAAGCGGGAGATTGAGGATGAAAGGATAAAGCCCTTCCTGCGACTGATCGAGGAAGGGTTGAGTTACAGCGATGTGATGATTTTGCTGAAGTGGTATAAGGTGTTGCCAAGGTAGCAGAGTTGAAGCGACGGGACGCAAGGGACGGTTCTGGTGTCCCTGATAGCTGAATTTTGGGTTTTGGAGGTTTTAATCGGTGCCGGAGCAGTATATTATTCCACCCGGAAGGAGATGCCGTTTTGCTCGCAGTACGTCTTCGCGCAACTGTCCGGACCGCAGATGATTACCAGATCCTTCGAGCAGAAATCGAAAGCGTGTTCACCGATGGATTGCACGCTGTCCGGAATAACCAGTTCCTTCAGTGATGAGCAGAACGAGAAGGCGTATGCCCCGATTTTCGTTACTGCGGCGGGGATCTGAAGGCCGGCGAGGGCGGAGCAGCCGTTGAAAGCATGGGCGCCGATTTCGGTCACGCTGTCCGGAATCCCGACAGATCCAAGAGAGGAGCATCCTTCAAAGACAGCGGTTTCGATCGTCGTGACGCCGTCCGGGATGCGAGCATGTTCCAGACTGCCGCAGAAATCGAACGCGGAGTCCCCGATTTCCGTAACGGTTTCCGGGATATCGACATCATACAGGTTTTCGCATTCGTAGAACAGCATGGAGGGAATCCGCTTGAGGCCCGCCGGAAGCACCACCCTGCCGAGGTATGCACAAGTATCAAAGGCAGCATCCCCGAGCTCCGTGACGCTGTCCGGAATGGTGAGACTGTCCAGACCAAAGCAGAAGCCAAAGGCCTGGGAGCCGATGACCCGGAGGGAATCCGGAAGAAGAATACCAGACAGGCATTCCACGCCTCCGAAAGCATCGCCGCGGATAATCTCCGTTCCCGCCGGAACCGTATATGTCACCTGCTCATCTTCCTCCGGATCCGCTGCCAGGTTGGGGAAGCACACCAGGGAATGATCCTCCCGGCAGAACAGGACGCCGTCCTGCACATAAAAGGCGGGGTTTCCCTCAGCAACTGTTATGGTTTTCAGGCGCATGCAGTAGCCGAACGGATTGTCCCCCATGCTGATCACGCCTGCCGGGATTTCAATTTCCGCCAGGTCGGTCGAGGAAAAGGCGTTGGATCCGATATGCGTGACCGAGGCCGGAATGACTACATTCTCCATGCTGTAGCTGTAATCATAGAAGGCTTCCTCGCCAATCGATGTGACGGGGTGGCCGTCCAGGGATTCCGGAAGCACCAGTTGAAGTGCCTTGCCGGTGTATTTCAGGATCTCGGCCGAACCGTCCTCCAGCAGGCGGTAACTAAAACCTTCGGATTCCAGGGCGGGTTCTTTCGCGATTTCCTCCGCTGACACGGGGATCAACAGGCACAGCGCGAGACACAGCACTGCGGTCAGAGATAAAACGATTTTTTTCATGTCAGGTTTCTCCTTGTGACTTGAACGGCGGGGACGGGCTTTTTAGTTCAACATTTGTCGAACGAAAAAGGCCGTCCCCTTGTTCACCTTTGTTCAAAAAATAAAAACCCGGGAGCCTTCGATCAACAAGGCGGCCCGGGTTCTGTAAAAATCATTCGAATTCGATGGTGGCGACGGGCTTTTCGCTGATGTCCCAGAGGACGCGGTTCACGCCGGGCACGGTCTGAATAATCCGGTCACGGATGCGGCAGAGCATGGTGAAGGGAATTTCCGGAACGGTGGCAGTGACGGCGTCAACGGTGTTGACAGCGCGGACGATGACAGCCCAGCCCATATAGCGTTCACCCTTGCCGTCCACATAACGAATGCCGGTGGACTGGAAATCCGGGACGACGCAGAAATACTGCCAGGGCACTTCGGGCAGGGAACCGATTTCCTCACGGACGATGGCATCGGCCTCCCGGAGAGCTTCGAGGCGGTCCCGGGTAATGGCACCGACGCAGCGGACGCCCAGGCCGGGACCGGGGAAGGGCTGACGGTATACCATGCCGTCCGGCAGGCCAAGTGCCTTACCGACGACGCGGACCTCATCCTTATAAAGAAGCTTGACGGGCTCAACCAGCTCGAACTGCAGATCATCCGGCAGGCCGCCGACATTGTGATGGGCCTTGACGCCGACGCTCTCGGTGATATCGGGGTAGATGGTTCCCTGTGCGAGGAAGGCGATATCATCCTGCTTACGGGCTTCTTCCTCAAAGACGCGGATAAACTCGGCGCCGATGATTTTGCGCTTCTGCTCCGGATCGCTGACACCGGCCAGCTTGTCCAGGAAGCGGTCCACGGCATCCACATAGATCAGGTTGGCATCCATCTGATGGCGGAACACATCGATGACCTGCTCCGGCTCGCCCTTGCGCAGGAGACCATGGTTGACATGAACGGCGACCAGCTGTTTGCCGATGGCCTTGATGAGCAGCGCAGCCACAACGGAGCTGTCCACACCGCCGGAGAGCGCCAGCAGGACCTTTTTGTCGCCGACCTGGGCGCGGATTGCCTCCACCTGCTCATCGATGAAAGCCCGGGCCAGTTCGGGGGTGGTAATTCTTTGCATACTTTCGGGCCGCTTGTTGTTATCCATGTTCATCCTCCTATCTGAAAGGCGGGGACGGGCCGGGGTCCCCTTGATCAGGGAAATCATTCAAAGAAAAGAATAGGAAAAGAGAGGGAATGTGTCAATCGAAAAAGATGACGAAAAGATGAAGATAGTTTTTCAAAAAATGTACTTTTGCCGAACGGCGGACGGGGACTAGGAACGGCGGGGACGGGCTTTTTAGTTCAACATTCGTCGAACGAAAAAGACCGTCCCCTTGTTCAAGCCGGGAGTTTGGAGTATGATGGCAATAACACAGAACGGGAGTGAACCGGAAATGGCATATACGGAAGGAAACAGACAGGCGATCCGGATCGATGACGACGGGATCAGCCTGAGCGCGGTACTGGAAAAGCCGAAGAACGGCGAAAGTAAAAAAATCGTGATCCTGCTTCACGGGTTTACCAGCGCGAAGGACCGGCCGCACAACATCCAGGCTGCCGAAGCGATGCGGGAAGCCGGATATGCCACGCTTCGCTTTGACCTGTACGGACACGGCGAGAGCGGCGGAGAATTCCGGAAGCACACGCTGTATAAATGGATTTCGAACACGATGGCAGTGATCGATTTTGTCCGAAGCATCGGGTATACGAAGGTGTATCTGAGCGGCCACTCCCAGGGCGGTCTGGTTGCCGCGCTGGCGGCAGGCATGGAAGCGGACCGGATCCGCGGGCTGATCCTGAGGGCGCCGGCCTTCATGATCCCGCAGGGCGCAAGGGAGGGCAGCCTGCTGGGACAGGCATTCGATCCGAACCATATTCCCGAAGAGGTTCCGGTGATCAAAGGGCTGACGCTGGAGGGCAACTATATCCGGGTGGCCCAGACGATCCACGTTGAGGACGCGGCCGACCGGTATATGGGTCCCGTGCTGATCCTGCACGGGGAGGAGGACGACACGGTGCCGCCGGACGTTTCGCGGCAGATGGCACAGCGGTACAACGACTGCACGCTGGTGGCTGTGTTCGGGGAAACCCACCACTTTGACCGGAAGCCGGAAGCGATGAAAGATATCATCCGGGAGTGGCTGAGGGTCAGGGTTTAGAGTGAAGAGTGGAGAGTGACGGGAGGGAAATATGAGATTTGAAGAGAGAACCATTACCCTGAAAGACGGGCGGAGCTGCATTCTGCGGCCGACTGCGCCGGACATCGCGGAGGAAATGATCGAGTATCTGAAGCTGACCTCCGCCGAAACGCCCTGGCTGCTGCGCAATCCGGACGAGGTCAACTATACCCTGGAGGGTGAAAAAGAAATCCTTTCCCGGATACTGGAGGATCCGAAGTCGGTGATGATGGCAGCGATCGTGGACGGGAAGGTTGCCGGGAACTGCGCTGTGAACAGTCTGGGCGACAAACGGAAGGTACGGCACCGCTGCTCCATGGCGATCGCGCTGTACCGGGCATACTGGGGCCTGGGCATCGGCACGGCCATGATCGGATATCTGACGGAACTGGCAAAACAGATCGGATATGAGCAGATGGACCTGGAAGTGATCGCCGGGAATGAACAGGCGCAGGCGCTGTACCGGAAGTGTGGTTTCATTGAAAGCGGCAGGCGCCATCATGCGGTGAAATTTGACGACGGCAGTTATCACGACGAAATCCTGATGTACAAGGCCCTGACGGCCAGAGTGAAGAGTGGAGAGTGAAGAGATGTTAGCAGCTAGCTGTCAGTGGCCAGTCTTATTTCCATGCCGGTTTTATAGGGCTCCAGCCCGAGACGCTGATAGAACGCCATGGCGCGGGGGTTGCAGGTCCAGACGTTGAGCGTGACGTTATAGCAGCCTTTTTCGCGGGCGTATGCAAGAATGTGTTCATACAGCGCGCGGCCGACACCCCGGCCGCGCGCGTTTCCGTCCACGCAGATATCATCAACGTAGAGGGTGTCATGCTCCACCATCAGCCGGCCGCCGGCGTGCTGCATGACGCAGAAGCCGTGGCCGAGCACCCGGCCGGTTTCATCCGCGCAGACGAAGACAGGGGTTTCATCATTCCGGAGGATTTCCTCCAGTTCGGCAGCGGAATACTTGGTCGTCGGGCCTTTGAAGAGATCGGGTCTGCCGTTGTGGTGTACCATGTTGACCTGAAGAAGAAGGTTCAGGATGGTGGGGATATCCTTCGGCTCGGCTTTGCGAAGAATTAGATTGTTGGGGGGGCTTTCCGATCGCCCCCCCACCCCCCTTCGGGCTTCGGGTCTATTCAGCATCATGGAAAAGACGGTGAAAGCCCAGGGGGCGAACTGCTCCGGGGCTTGGGTCAGGAGATCCGAAAGGGCTTCAGCCGGAATCCAGCGGGTTTCGCTGACCTCAGCGGGATCCGGATCCGGCTCACCGTCGGCCCGGCCGAGCAGAACATGATCATATTCATATTCACAAAGGCCGTCCGGAAAGACAGCCCGGTAGACAAAGGAACCGAGCTCCGACAGATCCCGGACACCGCAGCCCAGTTCCTCCCGGACGCGGATGCGGGCGGCCGCGGGGATCTTTTCCCCGTCCCGCGGATGGGAACAGCAGGAATTGGCCCAGAGGCCGGCAGAATGATATTTGCCGTCCGCCCGCCGGGAAATCAGGTATTCCCTGCCGTTCCCGGTATCCCGGTACAGCATGACGGAGAACGCCCGGTGAAGCAGGCCCGACCGATGGGCCTGCTCTTTTGTTGCCGTTCCGGTCTGCCGGTCCAGTATATCCGTGAGGATGAGCCGGTCGTTTCTCGCCGGATCCAGCGTCATGTTGTCTTTTTGTTCTGCCATATGTTCCTTCTTTCCGATCTTTATCTGATCTGTTTCTGTACACCCGCCATGAGGTAAGCCTTGGTGTCCAGCGGCCTGCCGGCCCGCCAGCGCAGCTTGATAAACACGGGCGCGCAGAACAGCAGGCAGCTTTCCGAACCAAAGGTAAGCCTCTGGGCGAAAGCGGTTTCCTCCAGCCTGCGCCAGCGCCCGTCGGCAAGCCCCTGCTTTTCAAGCTGTTCCAAGAGTGCGCCGGCGGCGTCCGCGTTACGAAAGGGCTGCATTCTTCCGGATGTGTTATCGCCAACGGAAAAGCGTACGCTTGCACCAAGGGTGGCGCCGGCGGCTCCCTTTTCGTCCACATCGAACTGGAATTCAAGCTGTAAGGGCGCGGACGCGAGTGCCTGACAGGCGGACAGGAGCGAATCCGACAGAGGGGCAAAGCCAACCTGCGACAGATGCCGCGCGAGCAGGGAAGGATCGAGGGCATAAGCCCGCTGCAGCTGATCCGTCGGGATACATTCAACACGCAGGAAATGGCCGGGCCTGGAAGGGAAGACGCCCAGATAACACGCGAACCAATCTTCCGGCATCCGGCTGAGGAAAGCCCGGTATGCGGGCGCGGCTTCCGGCCGACCGGCGGCCTTCAGAAAGTCACAGGCAGTGCGGTCATCCCTTTTGAAAAGCAAAAGCTGAATTGCTGCGGCAGGTTTGCCGTCCCCGGCGTTCAGGTCCCAGCTCAGGGCAAGCTGCCTTCCGTTTTCCGCACCGGCAAACCAATCAAACACCGCGGGATATCTTCCGCAGGCCTCCGGTGCCGGAACATTGCCGGCGGACAGATCCGCGCGCGCGGTCAGCACATGAAGGTCGAACCAGGGGTTTCCGGTCAGGGGAAGCTCAAACCACAGCTCGGGAAAGCCGGCCCCGGGTGCGCTGCAGGCAAAAGCTTCGACCCCGCGGGAGGCATGCGGGCCGAAAAGGTCTCTGTCACGCCCGTCACGGGCGGCCAGCGCGTAGATCAATCTGTAGAGCATGAGACGGTCCATGGGTACCTCCTTCGATGGAGAGTGGAGAGTGAAGAGTGGAGAGTGAAGAGTGAAGAGTGGAGATGGGGTACGGTTTATGATTCTATGAGGGAGGGGGGAATTCCTGTACAGCTGAAAAAAGCCGGACCGCAGCGGGTCCGGCAGGAGGTAAGGCCGAGAAAAGCTTATTCAGTGAAAAGAGCGGTGGAATAATACCGGTCACCGCTGTCGGGCAGCAGGGCTACAATGACTTTGCCCCTGTTTTCCGGGCGCTTTGCCAGCTGAATAGCGCCGAACAGGGCCGCGCCGGAGGAAATGCCGACGGAGATGCCCTCTTTCCTTGCCAGGAGTTTTGCGGTATCAAAAGCATCCTGATTGGAGGCTTTGAAGACTTCGTCATAGACCTTGGTGTTCAGAACCTTCGGGACGAAACCGGCACCGATTCCCTGAATTTTATGGGTGCCCGCACGACCTTCGGAAAGGACGGGGGAATCTTCGGGCTCGAGGGCGACGACTTTCACGGCCGGGTTCTGCTCCTTGAGGTATTCGCCGGTTCCGGTGACGGTGCCGCCGGTGCCGACGCCGGCGATGAAGATATCGACCTTGCCATCCGTGTCTTTCCAGATTTCGGGGCCGGTGGTTGCCTTATGGATTGCCGGATTGGCGGGATTATCGAACTGGCCGGGGATGAAACTGCCGGGGATTTCCTTTGCAAGTTCCTCCGCCTTCGCGATGGCGCCTTTCATGCCCTTGGCTCCTTCGGTCAGGACGATCTCCGCACCGTAGTTCTTCAGGATGTTTCTGCGCTCCACGCTCATGGTTTCGGGCATGGTCAAGATGATCCGGTATCCTCTGGAAGCGGCGATGGCGGCGAGACCGATGCCGGTGTTGCCGGAGGTCGGCTCAATGATGACGGAACCTTCCTTCAGGAGCCCCTTCTGCTCAGCATCCTCAATCATGGCTTTGGCAATGCGGTCCTTCACGCTGCCGGCGGGATTGAAGTACTCAAGCTTGACCAGAACGGTTGCTTCCAGCCCGAGCTCTTTTTCGATATTGACGACTTCGACCAGGGGAGTGTTTCCGACGAGACCAAGCGTTCCTTTATAGATAACAGACATTGTTTTTCCTCCTGTCAATCATTTCAATTTATTCATTTCAGGGTATCCGGATCATGATAAACGATACAGCCGGCTGCGCCGACACATACATACCCGGGATCGGGACATCAACTGCACATCCTTTCCGCTTCGATTGAGTGCATATTACACCCATTAACCTACAAAGTCAATAGGTATTTAGAAAAAATTTTTCAGAGTGAAGACTTTTTTCAGAGTGGACATGAAGGCAAATAATGTGATATAATGCCTTCAAGCATGAGCTTTTTTCCCGGAGCTTCGGCTCCAACGGATTCACATGTTGAGGAGGAAAGAAAGATGACAATTAACAGCAAAATGAACGGAACCACCCTGGAGATCGCCCTGGAAGGACGGCTCGACACCATGACCGCACCAGAACTGGAAGCGGAACTGCAGAAGACCATGGGCGGAGCGGAAAGCCTGATCATGGATTTCAGCAAGCTGGATTATATCTCTTCCGCCGGCCTGCGCGTACTGCTCTCTGCCCATAAGGCGATGAGCACCAAGGGCGGCATGAAGGTGAAGAATGTGAATGAGATCGTGCAGGAAGTGCTTGATGTCACCGGTTTCTCCGATATCCTGACGATCGAATAAGTCCGGACAGCCGATCAGATACAGGGCCGGGAGGAGGGATCATTCTGAAGGCGATCACGCTGGAAGCAGTCCGGGAGAACATTCCGGAAATCACTGCGTTTATAGACGGTGAACTGGAACAACTGGATTGTTCCATGAAAGCACAGATGCAGATCGATATCGCGATTGATGAGATCGTGGCGAATGTTTCCTTCTATGCCTATACCCCCGGTACGGGCAATATCGAGATATGCTTTGACTATGAGCCGGAAAACCGGACTGCGGTCATCATGTTCAAGGACCGCGGCGTGCCGTTCAATCCCCTTGAAAAGGATGAACCGGATACGGGACTTACGGCGGAAGAGCGGGAGATCGGCGGGCTTGGCATCTTCCTGGTGCGCAAAACCATGGATTCGATGGAATACCGGCATGAAGACGGGTGCAATATCCTGACGATCCGGAAAAAGATCGGATGAAAAAGATGATCCGGCCAACGGAAATAATCCGGATCAAGGCTGATCCCTGCAACGAACAGGTTCCATATACATTTAAAATGAACGGAGAAGACAGAGAGTACATCTGTCTTTTCCTTATTTTCAGAAGGAGATGACCTCATGAGCGAGGAAGTGCGGGAAAGGAAGGGAAGCCGGATTTCCTCCCCGGAACAACTGCATGATTATATTCATGTGACCAGTCCCAGCCTGTGGATACTGCTGATCATGATCATTGTGATACTCGGGGCAATGATCATCCTGGCCGCCACGATCACCATTGAGAACACGATGGACGTTCAGATGGAGGTGACCGATACGGCGAGCGAAGGGGGCGGTTTCATGCTGATGAGTTCGATCACCGGTGAACGGCGGAATCAGGTCAAAATCGGTATGGAGGTGCGGATTGCCGGGGAAAAGGGATCCATCACGGAACTGATTGACAATGAGCAGGAGGTGTTCGTGGTGGCTGAACCTGACCGGGCAGGGGCGAACTTGATGGAAGGGATATATGAGGCGGTCATTGTGCTGGAAAGAACGACGCCTATATCGTTTCTGTTAGAAAAAAGCTAAGGGAAAGGGGCCGCCGGTTTGCAGAACGGGATTTTCAGACAGGAGAGCATGGACCAGGTCAATTCTCCGGAAATGATGAAAGATTATCTGAGAGTGACCAGCCCGCGGCTGTGGATGGTGCTGGTTGCTTGTCTGGCGCTGCTCGGGGGATTCATTGCATATTCATCCGTGGCCAGGAATGAGATCACGATTCCTGTACGGGTTAAGGCGGAGACTGTTCAGTATTCCGAAAAGAAGACAATCGAGGCAGACTTTGAGATTAATCCGGCGGAGCGGGACACATACAGAACGGGAATGCAGGTGCGCTTTGCCGGGATGGAGGCAGAAATCTCGTACTTTATCGAAACAAAAGACTCGACGCTGGCGGTTGCGGTGGCGGAAAACCCGAAAACGACGATCGAGGACGGAGAATACGACGCGGTTGTAGTGGTTGAATCAAGTACGCCGATCAGCGGGCTGCTCGAGTGACGGGAGAAGATCAGTATGAAGCAGGGAAAAGGCGTCACGCCGGTCATGAAAGGCGTTGCGAAGGTACCGGTTATCATGCAGATGGAAGCGCTGGAATGCGGCGCGGCCAGCCTTGCCATGATCCTGGCGTATTACCGCAAGTGGATCCCGCTGGAGCAGGTGCGGGTGGACTGCAGCGTGAGCCGGGATGGTTCCAACATGAAGAATATATACCTGGCGGCGCAGAACTACGGCATGAAGGTGCATGGCTACACGATGGAAGTGGAAGCCGTGAAAACCAAGGCGACGTATCCGTGCATCATCCACTGGAACTTCAACCACTTTGTGGTCCTGGACGGGTTCAAAGGAAACAAGGCCGTGCTGAACGATCCGGCCCGGGGACTGGTAAAAGTATCGATGGAGGAGTTTGACCGCTCCTTCACGGGGATTGTAATGACATTTGAACCGGGGGAGGATTTTGAACCCGGCGGAAAGCGGAAAAGTACCGTGAAATTTGCCCGGAAGCGGCTGAAGGGTGCGGCGCCGGCGGTGGTGTTCGTGGTCCTGACGACGGTGATCGCCAGCATATTCAATGTGGTTAATCCCGCGATGAGCCGGGTATTCTACGACCGGTTGCTGAGCGGACGGGCGCCGGACTGGCTGGAACCGTTCATCATTGTGATGATCGTGCTGATGGTTTTCCAGCTGATCACCAAATGGGCAAACCTGATCTACAGCCGGAAGATCAACGGCAAGATGGCTATCGAGGGAAACGCGAGCTATATGTGGAAAGTGCTGCGGCTGCCGATGGAATTCTTCTCCCAGCGGATGACAGGGGATATCCTGATGCGCCAGAGCACCAACGCCTCCATTGCGCAGACGCTGGTGGACACGGTGGCACCGCTGGCGGTGAACACGATCATGATGATGGTGTACATGGTGATTATGCTGCGGTACAGCGTGATCATGACGCTGGTGGGGATCGGGTCGATCCTGCTGAATTTCTTTGTGGCGCGGTACTTGTCCAACAAGCGGATCAACCTGATGCGGATCCAGATGCGCGACCAGGGCAAGCTGAGCGCTACCACCATGGCGGGCATCAGCATGACGGAGACCATCAAGAGCGCCGGGGCAGAAGCCGGTTTCTTCCGGAAATGGAGCGGATACCAGGCTTCGGTAAACACGCAGGCGGTCGCGTTTGCCCGGCTGAACGCCACTATCGGCACAATCCCGAATTTCGTCCGGCAGCTTTCCGGCTACGTGATTCTGTTCCTCGGGGTGATATTGGCGATGAACGGGCAGTTTACCCTGGGCATGATCAGCTATTTCCAGGGACTGCTGAACGCCTTCATGGACCCTGCGATGCAGATGGTGACCGCCGGGCAGACCATCCAGGAGATGCGCACGCAGATGGAGCGCGTGGAAGATGTGATGGAATACCGGAACGATCCCGTACTGGAGAAGGGGGAAGAAATCCGGGAGGATGCGGATTACTCCAAGCTTAAGGGAGAGATCGAGGTACGGAACCTGACCTTCGGCTACTCCCGGCTTGCGGAGCCGGTGATCCGGGATTTCAGCATGAAGATGAAACCGGGCTCCCGGGTTGCTATCGTGGGCAGCAGCGGAAGCGGAAAATCCACCGTGAGCAGGCTGATCACCGGGCTGTACAAGCCATGGGAGGGGGAAATCCTCTTCGACGGGCGGCCGATGACCGACATCCAGAGGGATGTGTTTACCGGTTCTGTCGCGATGGTGGACCAGGATATCGTGCTGTTTGAGGACACGATTGCAAACAATATCCGGATGTGGGATCCGTCCATTGCCGACTTTGAGGTGATCCTGGCGGCGAGGGACGCGCAGATCCACGACGATATCATGCAGCGGCCGGGCGGGTATAACGGCATGCTGAACGAGAACGGCAAGGACCTGAGTGGCGGGCAGCGGCAGCGGTTGGAGATTGCCAGAGTGCTGGCGCAGGATCCGTCCGTCATTATTCTGGATGAGGCGACGAGCGCGCTGGATGCCAAGACGGAG
The DNA here is from genome assembly GCA_900315315.1 of uncultured Eubacteriales bacterium. GTDB lineage: Bacteria > Bacillota > Clostridia > Christensenellales > Aristaeellaceae > Aristaeella. The sequence continues at coordinate 13,614 of OMYT01000040.1, forward strand.
TATGAACTGGTGAGGGCTGTGAAAGACCGCGGAATCTCCTGCATTGTGATTGCCCACCGGCTGAGCACAATCCGCGACTGCGATGAGATCATTGTGCTGGAAAAAGGACAGGTGGTCGAACGCGGGACACACAAGGAACTGTACGCCAGAGGCGGAGCGTATACCGAGCTGGTGACGTCTGAGTAAAGAGTGAAAAGTGGAGAGTGAAGAGTGGTGATATGAGTTTGACAGGCGATAAAAGCAAAGAGTTTGCTATACGGATTGTGAAACTGTATCAGTATCTGTGTGAAGAGAAGAAAGAGTTTATTCTCTCAAAACAGCTTTTGAGATCAGGAACTTCTATCGGAGCGAATCTTGCGGAATCAGAGTGTGCTATCAGCAGGAATGATTTCCTTTCAAAGATTTATATAGCTTTGAAAGAAACTTCTGAAACATTATACTGGCTTGAGTTGCTGAAAAAGACCGATTATCTGACAGAAAGCCAATATAAAAGCTTGCGTTCAGATGCCGAAGAATTACGGAGAATGCTTTCGGCAACAACAAAGACTATGAATGACGGCAAGAAACAACTTCACTCTTCACTCTCCACTCTTCACTCTGGAGTTTCGACCGAAGGGAGAAACGACTAATGGGTTGGTTTGACGAGCAGATCAGGCAGCGGGCGCAGAGCGACCAGGACGTGCTGGAGGATTCCTTTTACCAGATGGCCGGCGCGGTGCTGAACAAGTGGGACGCGGACCGGGCCGAGGACGAGCGGCTGGTGGTGAAGGAAGCGCTGGACAGCATTCTGAAGTATTATCACCAGAAGCCTGCGGAGATTCCGCCGGAAATCACGGACCTGAACGAGCAGTTCGAGTACGCGCTGCGGCCGACAGGCCTGATGGTCCGGGAAGTGCAGCTGGAGGAAGGGTGGCAGAAGGACGCTTACGGCCCGATGATCGGATGCCTGCGGGAGACGGGGGAGACGGTGGCACTGCTGCCCGGGAGCGTATGGGGCTACCGGTATGTGGACCCGGAAACGGGAAAGAAAGACCGGGTGACGAAGAAGACGGCAAAGCTGTTCCGGATGGACGCGCTATGCTTCTACAAGCCGATGCCGATGAAAAAGAGCGGGATTCCGGGACTGATGCACTATATGTGGAAATGCATCAGCCGGGGGGACCTGATCCTGATTATCCTGGCGACGCTGGCGGTGACGCTGGTAGGCAAAATCGAGCCGAGCATCTACGGCATGCTGACGGGCAAGATCCTGAAAGGGCGGCAGATGAATCTGATGATCGGCGCGGGGATTTTCCTGGTGGCGGCGGCCTTTGCGACATGGCTGATCTCGATTGTGAGAGAGCTGCTGATGGACCGGATCAGCACGAAGACATCAATGGCGGTGCAAAGCTCGGTGATGATGAGGATCCTGAGCCTGCCGGTGAGCTTTTTCCGGAGGTTTGCCTCCGGCGACCTGGCCAACCGGGCCTCGTGCGTGGACAGCCTGTGTACAATGATCCTGAATAATGTGCTGAACCTGGGGCTGACGAGCCTGCTGTCTCTCCTCTATATCTGGGACATCATGCGCTTTGCACCGGCGCTGGTGGCGCCGTCGATTGCGATCGTGGTGCTGACGATGGCGGTGAGCATCGCGGCGGCGGTCGTCCAGATGAAGATCGACCGGAAACGGATCAAACTGCAGGCTCAGGAGCAGGGCATGAGCTACGCAATGATGGGCGGCATCCAGAAGATCCGGCTTTCCGGATCGGAAAAACGGATGTTTGCCCGGTGGGGGCGGCTGTACTCCAAGGAGGCCAAGCTGCTGTACAACCCGCCGATGTTCATCAAGCTTAATGAGCTGATTACACTGGCGATCACGCTGGGCGGAACGATCCTGATGTACTACCTGGCGGTGAAGACCGGGGTATCGGACAACGAATACTACGCTTTCAGCGCGGCAAGCGGGCGGCTGACAGGCGCGTTTACGGCACTGGCGGCCATTGCGGTGAGCGTGGCGCAGATCCGGCCTGTGCTGGAAATGGCGGAGCCGATCCTGAACGCGGAGCCGGAAGTGACCGAGGAAAAAGAGATCGTGACGGAATTAGCGGGCAACATTGAAGTGAGCCACGTGACTTTCCGCTATGAGCAGAACACGCCGTATGTGCTGAAGGACCTGAACATGAAGATCCGCGCCGGAGAATATGTGGCGATCGTCGGGCGGACAGGGTGCGGCAAATCGACGCTGGTGCGGCTGCTGCTGGGCTTCGAGAAGCCGGAAACCGGATCGGTGTTCTACGACCAGCATGACCTGGCGAACGTGGATCCGCGGAGCCTGCGCAAGTCGATCGGCGTGGTGATCCAGAACGGGGAGCTGTTCCAGGGGGATATTTTCTCGAACATCACGATCTCCGCGCCGCAGCTGAAGATGGAGGACGCGTGGGCGGCGGCGGAACTGGCCGGAATCGCGGATGACATCCGGGAGATGCCGATGGGCATGCAGACGATGATCTCCGAGGGATCGGGCGGAATCAGCGGCGGACAGAAGCAGCGACTGATAATCGCCCGGGCCGTGGCACCCAGACCGAAAATCCTGATTTTCGACGAGGCGACGAGCGCGCTGGACAACAAGACGCAGAAGCAGGTGAGCGACGCGCTGGACGGGCTGAAATGCACGCGTATCGTGATCGCCCACCGGCTGAGCACGATACGGAACTGCGACCGGATCCTGGTGATGGACCAGGGGACGATCATAGAAGAAGGCACCTACGACGACCTGATCGCCAGGGAGGGGCTGTTTGCGGAACTGGTGCGGCGGCAACGACTTGATGTCGAGAGCTGAGAGTTGAGAGTGGAGCGATATGAGTACATTTACGGTTGAGTTGAAGCGGGCTGTGGATGACAGCTATGAGATCGAGATCGGGCGGGAGCTTGCCGGCACGCTGGCAGCGGACCTGCGGGGCGGGCTGATCCCCGGGCGGAAGCGGTTTGCCCTGATCACCGACACGACGGTGGAAACCCTGTACGCAGAGGGGATCCGTGAACGGCTGCTGGAAGCAGGCCTGGAGGGGGGAATTTTCTCCTTCCCCGCTGGGGAGCAGCATAAAACCCGGGAGACGAAGGCAAAAATCGAGGACCGGATGCTTGCGGCCGGGTACCGGCGGGACTGCTTTGTTCTCGCCGTCGGCGGCGGGGTGGTTTCGGATCTGGCAGGTTTCCTGGCAGGAACCTACGGCCGGGGCGTACCCTTTATTAACTACGCGACGACGCTGCTGGCCGCGGCGGATGCCTCCGTGGGCGGAAAAACGGCGGTGGATACGCCGCTGGCGACGAACCAGATCGGCCTGTTCAATCAGCCGGAGAAGGTGTATATTGATATCGGCTGCTGGAAGACCCTGCCGGCGCGGGAGATTTCCAGCGGGCTGGCGGAGACGGTCAAGCACGCGTGCATGGCGGATCGGGCGTTCTTCGAATACCTGGAAGCGCATATGGACGGGATCCGGAACAATGATCCGGAAGCGTGTGAAGAGATTGCCCGGAAGAACTGCTCGATCAAATATCACGTGGTGATGAAGGATGAGCGGGAAAGCGGGCTGCGGGAAGTGCTCAACCTCGGACACACGGTGGGACGGGCCATTGAGACGGAGAGCGGATACCGGCTGAAGCACGGGGAAGCGGTCGCAATCGGCCTTGCCGCGGTCTGTGCGCTGAGCGTGCGGATGGGATATATGACGGAGGAAGAGGCCGGGCGCGTCAGACTCCTGCTGGAGCGGGCCGGGCTACCGGTACGGATTCCCGGATATATAGACCGGGAAGCGCTGGTCCGGAGACTGTATACGGACAAGAAAGTGCGGAACGGGCATCTGCGCTTTGTGGTGCCGAAGGGCATCGGCGCGGTCGTTGAGTTCCGCCCAGGTGTCTGGGCGGAGGAAGTCAGCGAGACCACGGCAAGGGAAATTGTGATGGAGATGGACGGAGAGGAACACTGAAAGAGAGTCCTGAATGGAAAAATGGAGAAAATGACCGAGAACGGACAAAAACCCGAAAAAAAGAGAAGTAAACGGCTCTGGATGATTCTGTTCATCCTGATCAATATCGCGGTGGTCGCCTGGGCGGCGGTGAACGAGTTTGCCGGTAAACCGCCGGGCTCCATCAATCTGCGCTTTACCAAAGAGGCGGTGTTCTTCCTGGCCTGCACGGCAGGATGCCTGGCAGTGCTGCTTTGCGCGGAATCAGTGAAATATGTGCTGATGATGCGGTCCCTGAAGGAAAAGGTTTCCTTCCGCATCGCCTTTGAAACCGCGGTGCTTGGCAAATACTACGACTGCATCACGCCCTCGGGCGCCGGCGGCCAGCCGTTCCAGATCTGGTGGCTTCATAAGCACGGGTATTCGGACGGGGGCGCCTCCGCCATGACGATTACCGGGTACGTGACGGCCCAGGCGGGTTTTATTATCCTGGCGATTGCTATTTTCATCGGGTGGCGGTCGGTGGAGCTGGAGGCGATCCGGTATACGGCTTATGCCGGCCTGGTCCTGTTTTCCCTGATCCCATTCCTCCTGGTGCTCTTTTCCTTCATGCCGAAGACGATTGAAAAGCTGGTGGCCGCGGTGATCCGCCTGTGCGGGAGGCTCAAAATCGTTAAAAACCCGGAGGAGACCACGGCGCGGGTGTTGGATATGCTGAACAGCTATCATGCCAGCCTGACCGTGATCACGAAGGACAAGCTGACCTCCTTCTGCCTGATCCTTCTTTCCCTGATTTACCGGGTTGCGCTGTGCTCCATGCCGTATTTCGTGCTGAGAATGTTCGGCGTGTCCGTCCAATTCCTTCCCATCTTTGCCTCCACGATCTATATCTACGCGTCGATCGCGCTGGTGCCAACGCCGGGGAACGCGGGAGCGGCGGAAGGTGCGTTTTACCTGGTCTTTTCCGCGATGAAATCGGACGGCGTCTTCTGGGCAATGCTGATCTGGCGGCTGTTCAGCCACTATTCCTTCATCATTGCCGGTGCGCTGGTCTATGCGTTTAACGCCATTGAAGCGAAAAGGAAGAAGAAAAAAGGGATACAGAATTCAGAAACCGGAATTCAGAATGAAAAGCATGAGGCGGGGGAGAATTCTCCGGCTGTGCCCGGGAATACCTCAGACAGCGTGAAGAGTGAAGAGCAAAGAGCGGATTAAAAAATCCCGGAGGTTTTTTGACAATGGTTCGGTCGATTCAGTTTATCGACAACTATTTCCCTGTGATTGACGGGGTGACGGAGACGGTGCACCACTATGCGCAGGGAATGGACGCGGCGGTGGTCTGTCCGGAGATGGAACGGCACTATCTGCAGGGGTACAGCTTTCCTTACAGGGTGCTGACGTCGAAAACCGTGCGAGTTCCTTTTTCCCGGTATGCCAGCGCTGTGCCGCTGCTGGACAGGGAACTGCCGGATCAGATCGCGAAGGAAAACCCGGAGATTTTCCATATCCACAGCCCGAGCCTGATGGGGGAATACGCGCAGAAGCTCGGGAAAAAAATGAAGATCCCGGTGGTGGCGACCTTTCACAGCAAGTATTACGACGCGATCTATGAGTTCACGAAGAGCAAGGCTGTATCAAAGATGGTGACGGACCGGATCGTGAAGCTGTATGAAAGCTGCGATGAGGTATGGGCCTGCTCGGAGGAGACCGGGGAAACACTCCGCTCCTACGGATACAGCAAGACGTATCACGTTATGCCCAACGGCACGAACGTCTCCCTTCCGGCCGACCCGGAAGCCCTGAAAACCCGGGCGACGGAGACATATCATATTCCGCAGGGGAAGAAGGTGCTGCTTTTCGTCGGGCAGCAGATCTGGTATAAAAACCAGAGGCTGATTCTGGACACCTTCCGCCGCCTGTGCGACCGGAGCGGGGAATGGCTCCTGATCATGGTCGGAACGGGGAAGGATGAGCAGGCAATCGCGCGCTACGCCAGAGAGCTGAAAGTGGACGGGCAGACGATGTTTACCGGGCAGATCCGGGACAGGGAACTGCTCAAAGGGGTGTACCTGAACGCGGATCTGCTGTTTTTCCCCTCGGTGTTTGACAATGCGCCGCTGGTGCTGCGGGAAGCGGCGGTGCTGAGCGTGCCGACGCTGGCGGTGGAAGGTTCCAACGCCGCCGGAGCGATCCGGAAAAACGTGAACGGGTTTACCGCAGCCGGGACACCCGAGGCGATGAGCGCGGAGATCGAGCGGATTTTTGCGGAGGAGGACATCCGCAGAATCGGGGAAGAAGCCAGCCGGACAATCCCCCTCTCCTGGGAGAAGCTGATGCCGATGGTTCAGGAGCGCTACCGCACGGTTATCGAGAGAGTGAAGAGTGGAGGTAAAGGAAGGAATAATGCAAACCCCTGAGAAAAGCGGGAGCGAAGAACGGAAAGATCCTGCGCTGTACCGGCTGATCGTCCGGGCTGTGAGGTGCCTTTCCCCGAAATACACCCTGTACGGCACGGAAAACCTGCCCGAGGAGCCGGCGGTGATCGTCGGCAACCACTGCCAGATGTACGGCCCCCTCGCCGGGGAACTGCATATGCCCCGGCCGCACTGGATCTGGTGCGTTGGGGAGATGATGAACCGGAAGGAAGTGCCGGCTTACGCGTTTCAGGATTTCTGGAGCGGGAAACCCCGGTGGACGCACTGGTTCTGGCACCTGGCCAGCCATGCGATCGCCCCGCTGGCAGCCTATGTTCTGTCTCACGCGCATACCATCCCGGTGTATCACGACGCGCGGGTCATGACCACCTTCCGTCTGTCCATTGAAAACCTGCAGGCCGGGGCGGACATTGTGATTTTCCCGGAGAGCGCCGAACCGTACAACGGAATCGTCACGCAGTTTCACAGGCATTTTGCCGATCTGGCGAAACTGTATCACCGCAGGACGGGAAAGGCTCTGTGCTTTGTGCCGATGTATGTGGCGCCGAAACTGAAGGAAATTTACTTCGGAAAGCCGGTCCGATACAATCCGGAAGCCCCTGACGGGGAAGAACTGGAACGCATCTGCACCGCCATGATGGACAGGATCACGGATCTTGCCGTTTCCCTGCCGCCGCATACCGTGGTTCCCTACCTGAACATCCCGAAAAATCAGTATCCCCTGAACACGAACGGCCGGGAAAGGGTCTCATGACGGAGTGAAAGATCAAATGAAAAATGAACTGATCAGGATTGCCCGGAAGGCAGGAGAATTCTTTCTGGAAAGAGAACTGACCGAGATTGTCAGCAAGGAAGGCCACGCCAATTATGTGACCAATATTGACTGCCGGGTACAGGCGTATCTGGAAGAAGCTCTGGGACGCCTGATGCCCGGTTCCCGGTTTATCGGGGAGGAAAAGGAAAACCAGGCCCTCGGGGATGAACCCACCTGGATTGTGGATCCGCTGGACGGAACCACCAACATGATCCACGACTATCGGCTGTCTGCTGTGTCGATTGCCCTGTGCCGGATGAAAAAACCTGTGCTAGGGCTGATCTGGCAGCCTTATACCGGGGAACTGTTCTATGCGGAAACCGGTGCCGGCGCATTCCTGAATGACAGACCGATTCATGTGACCGGGACGCCGTTCAGGGACGCGCTGGCGGCGGTCGGAACTGCTCCGTACTATGAGGAGCTGGAAGATACGGGAATGGCGATCGCGCGGGATTTTCTGCATGAATGCGCAGACATCCGCCGCAGCGGTTCAGCGGCGCTGGATCTGGCATATCTTGCCTGCGGAAGGCATGAGATTTTCTTTGAGATGCGGCTGAAACCATGGGACTATGCAGCCGGAAGCCTGATCGTTCAGGAGGCGGGCGGAAAGATCATGATGCCGCTGGCCGGAGGAGAACCGGACTACAACCTGTCCACCGCTGTTCTGGCAGCGAATCCGGTTTGTATGGATCAGGCGCTGGAAGTGTTCCGGAGGCATACCTCTGGAGAGAAATGAAGCAATGGTATGTTAATTCTGAAGTGACGGCACTTGACCGGCATTGCGGAATAATGACCTGCGGACTTAACAGAAGGAGGCTGAATAGGACGTGCGCCTGTTTATTGGAATCAGTCCGTCCGATGATGTGCGACGGTCGCTTGTCAAGATGCAAGGCTTCCTGTCTCGTCACGGAGTCAATGGTGCATATTTGACACCGGAGAATCTGCACATGACGCTGGCTTTTATCGGTGAGTATTCGGAATCAAACGCGGTTCTTGACGCGATGGAAGAAGTGACGTTTGATCCGTTCGAAATCATATATGAGCATATTGGCACGTTCAGGGAAAGCATTATCTGGGGCGGGATAGAATCTTCTGAACCGCTGGAAAAGCTGGCAAAGAGACTGCGGTATGAACTGGACAAGGCTGATATCCCATTCGATCGTGCGGGATTTGTGCCGCACTTTACCCTTGCAAGGCATGCGGATTTTAGCCGCGGTATCCCTCCTGCGGAAATTGTGCCTGTGTCCATGACTGTCGATCAAGTGGTCCTGTTTCGTTCGGATCGCGGGAAAAATGGCATGGTATACACACCGATCGGCGGAACAAAGATTGAAGTATAGGCACATAAAAATCCTTATACGGATTGACAAGTGACCTTTCGTTCACTATAATAAGTGAACGAAAGGTCACTTGTCTTCTACGGAGGTGCTCATGGCAAAAGACACGAAAGAAAGAATCTTGATGGCAGCGCTGGATATGTTCTCAAAAAAAGGATATGAGGGGACCAATATCCGGGAATTGAGCGCATCCCTCGGGCTGGTCAAGTCCGGTATTTACAAGCATTTTGAGAGCAAGGAAGCCATCTGGAATGCCCTGCTTGACAGGATGATCGCCTATTATGGAGAGCGCTTTGGCTCCCCGGAGCATCTGCCGCCCGTGCCGGATTCTCCGGAAGAGTTCATCGCCATGACCATGCGGATGGCGGATCTCACGATTCACGACGAGCAGATCGTGAAGACGAGAAAGGTGCTCACACTCGAGCAGTTCCGGGACGACCGGGCGCGGAATCTTGCGACGAAGCACTTCCTGACCGGGCTGACGGAAATGTTCACGCACATCTTTGCCGGGATGATGGACAAGGGGTTGCTTCGGCGGGGCGATCCCGCCATGCTGGCCTTCGCATACGCCACGCCGATCTCCGCGCTGATCCATCTGTGCGACCGGGAGCCTGAAAAAACAGAGGATGCGATCCGGAAGATCGAAGCGTTCAGCCGGCACTTTATTGCGACCTACGGGGTGGAGTAACGATGTTCGTTCCGGACAAATAACAGAAATCATGAAAACTATGAATAATATGACCGCGCTGGTCAGCTGCTTTGCGAGAGCGTACCACTGCAGAAAAAGCAATATGCTTGTTTTTGCGGATACTGTTGCGGAGCAGATGCTGACGGCAGAGGAGTACGACGCAATCTCGCGGAACATGACGCAGGGCATTCAATATTTCGCGCCGGATTTCCAAGGAACACAGGAAGAAGCCCTTCAATTCATCGTCAATCATCAGTTTGCGCCTTCTGTTTTGGCCAGATGCGCTTTCTGTGAGCGGGCCATCGACAACGCTGTCCGGCTGCTGGGCTGCAGGCAGGTTATGATTTATTGAAGACGTTCTCTTGCCCTGTTTCAGATAAGTGAAAAGAAAAAGCGGACAAATTTCGTGTTGCGGAGGAACATCATGCAAGTCAGTATTGAAATCAAACTGGCGGACAGAAGCAATTTCACCGAGTTCTCTATGGATTCGTTTGATCGGTTTCAGGAGGTCAAGAACGTTTACCGCATTGAAAACGGCAAACTTGTTCTGAAGAATAATCCCTTTACCGAAACATGGTCTCCTGAACAGAGGCGGGAAAAAGCATCAGAGATTCTTTCGGGACAATACATCACTTATTGTGCGTTTGACGGCAATACGGTTGTCGGCGAAATCATGCTGATACCGGAACTGAACGAAAACCGTGTGATCATCGACAGTTTTCACGTATCCCGTGATTACAGACGGTACGGAATCGGTCGGCAGATGATTGAAACTGTCACTGACTACGCCAAAAGTCGTGGAGCGGAGGCATTATATGCTTCCTGCTGTTCTGCTGAAGAGACCATTGCGTTTTACATGGCAATGGGCTTCAGACCAAGTGCACATCCGATACCATCTTGTGTTAGAGATGAGCCTTTTGATATCCAGATGGAATTTCCAATCATAATTTGAGCACAACCGGGATGCCTATACGGATGCAAAGACAAATTTCATCTCCAAAAGGACGGCAGAAGCGCGAAAGGAATATGGAGACCGATACTGACATCTCCGGCTTTCGGTATGATCGGAGGATGCCATGAAACAGATATCGAATAAGGAATATGTGAAGCAGCAGCAGTACCTGACAAACAAACTGCATGGACAGATCTGAACAGGAAATGACAGGAAGATTGCTTTTTCTCCGAGTATAATCATCCCATCAGGGAAAGGAGGCGGCAGCGATGGAGTGGCTAACCAGTATAAGAACGGCAATTGATTATATGGAAGAGCATCTGGAAGATAACATCAGTGCGCAGGATGTTGCCGATCGGGGGTATCTATCACCGTTCTTCCTCCAGAGGGGATTTTCGCTGGTGACCGGATGCGGAATCGGAGAATACATTCGGAACCGGAGACTGTATCAGGCAGCGCTGGACCTCAGGGAGACAGAAGACAAGGTGATCGATATTGCTCTTCGGTACTGTTATGAAACTCCGGAGAGTTTTACAAAGGCGTTTTCCCGTTTTCACGGTGTGACGCCTTCACAGGTCCGTGACGGAGCCGCCGGAAAAGTTTTTCTTCCCCTGACAATCAGATTATCTGTACAGGGAGGCAGTCAAATGGATTACAAAATTGCTCCGATGTTTCCTTTCAAAGTCATCGGCTTCCAGAAGGTTTTTGATAATGAAACCGCTTATACGGATATTCCGAAGTTCTGGAATGAAATCTGTGAGAAGTATGCGTACAGTGTTTATGCCGGAAATGCGCCGGCGAACCCCTATGAACATGCATTGGTGGACAACTGCATCGGTGAATACGGCGTCTGCATCGACGATATCGGCGGAGGTAAATTCCGCTATCTGATTGCGGGCAAGTATACGGGCGGAGCTGTACCGGAGGGGATGGCGGTCTACGAGTTTCCGAGGAATGAATGGGCAGTATTCGATTGCATCGGTCCCAATCCTCAGACACTCCAAAGTGTGAACACCCGGATCTTCTCTGAATGGCTGCCTGGAAATCCGGACTATGAACTCAGCGGAAACGCTACGGTAGAATGGTATGACTGCATCAACGGAGAAATGACGGACCCGGATTATCATAGTGCAATCTGGGTGCCGGTAAAGAAAAAAGCATAATCCCGGCTGCGGCTGTCAGATCGTTAAGGCAAGCGCGGATACTCATATTCAGGATATTTGATTGTTGATTCCTGAATTTCGTTATATGGCTCAGAACAGGACTGTATTATGCCGGAGAACAAGGGTGCTGCGGCAGAAAGGGAATCACTATGCTGTTTGGAGGGATTGGCAGGACTTTTTCCACGGAAAATGATCGGCAGTACGAAACGATCGGGGCGTTCTGGGACGAGTTGGCGGCAAAGTACGGTCGGTCGAACCTGCAGGGCCTCGGCTACGGCTGGACGGATTGGTCCATTGAGTATGTGATCGGCCTGGTCCGCGGGGAGATCGATGGAGTGAACCGAGCTGTGGAACTGCCGGATACGGGCTGGGTTATGGTTCGGGGACGGACAGCGGATCTTGGAAAGATATATGAAAAGATTTATCAGGAAGGCAGATTGGAATATGAGATCGAGCGCTTTACCGACAGTGGTGACTGTGAGATCATGTATTGCCGATCAACCGACCGGGTCAAGTGAGGAGGGCTGAAAGGAATGTTCATTGCGGATATGATTGCCCCATGCGGACTGGACTGCAGCATCTGCAAGCGTGCACTTGCTGAGACCGGCCGCTGTGCCGGATGCCGTGGCCCAAACGACAACAAGCCGGAGTTTTGTTCAGAGCGATGCGGCATCATTCTGTGCGAAAAGAGAAAGTCGAACGGGTATTCGTTCTGCGATGAGTGCCCGGATTTTCCCTGCACCGACATCATGGAAAAGGAGACCCGGTACGGATCGCAGTACCCGCTCCGCGAATCTCCGTTGGAGAATCTGCGGTTCATCCGGGAGGCAGGGATGGCCGCTTTTCTGGAGCGCGAGCGGAAGCAGTGGACCTGTTCTGCCTGCGGAGGCGTCATCTGTGTCCACACAGGTGTGTGCGGCGGTTGTGGCCGGCAGTACGCTGGTTCAATGAAGCACTGATGCAAAGAGGAAGATTGGAATGCAGGAAATCACATTTGCAAAAGGAAACGAACAGCATCTGAAGGATTGCAGGGACGCACTCTGCCAGTCAAAGCTTGGCAAAAGATACTTTTCTTCGCCGGGGAGCGCGGAAATCGCGATCCTTGAAGGGATCCGCCAAGAGAATTTATATGTGGCGTTCATCGGTGAGGAATGCGTTGGCTTTACATATATCATTCCCAAAGGAGCGTTTCACAGTTTTCCATACCTGCACATCATCGCCGTGAAGGAAGAATACAGGAACAAGGGG
>OMYT01000183.1 GCA_900315315.1 uncultured Eubacteriales bacterium
TCCGGGAACACGCCCCGATAGGGGAAGTGGCTGGTCTGCAGCGTGCGGCGGACGAAGCCGTGGTTGAGCAGCTGGCTCAGGTTCTGCTCGGCTTCTTCCATATCCTTCAGGCGGATGGCCGTGAAGGCACGGTGGATGATGCCATGGGCGGAGTCGTCCTGCTGGGCGCGCTTGCGGTTGGAGATGATGATGGCTTCCGTCAGCGCGGGATCCTTTTCGGGCGTGACCGCGCGGCCGGGCCAAACGTCATAATGGTGGGAGACGTGGCGATGGTTGTAGTTCTCTTCGATCGTCGGCCAGGCCCATTCCTTGAGGCCACCTTCCAAGTCCAGCAGATAGGTGGGAAGGGAAGCGAGCTGGGCCTCCCAGTGGGGGATGTTCTCCTGCTCGATGCCCAGGGTCTTGCAGCCGTCGATCAGGTTCATCAGGATCTCGCGGCAGATGGCGATGTCCATGACGGAGTTGATCCTCGTGGGATTGATGTCTCTGCTGGTGACCGTCTCATAGCCGGAGAAGGACGGATAGAAGATGACCTTGCCGTCCGGGCCGCGGTCGCACGCGTAATCCTCGTAGAACAGAGCCATTTCCTTGTAGGCCGGAATCAGGCGGGTCCGCAGGAATTCCTTGTCTCCCGTGACGAGGTAGTAGCCCCACAACTCGTTGTAGACCCAACCCAGGCAGCCCGTCCAGGCGTAATGCGGATAGGTGCGGGAGAAATGATAGTACAGGCCGGAATCCGGGTCGCAGTGGACGCTGGCCAGCAGGCCGCGGGCGCCGTAGAGCAGCCCTGCAGGTTCGTGTTGATGTTGTGCTGGCCCGTAAACGGAGGAATAGTCTTGCCCGTCTCGTAGATCTGGAAGAAGCGGCCCATGTCATAGAGCTTCTCCAGCAGCGTGGGATCCAACTCGTTCCTGCTGTGGGCGCGACGGAGCAGTTCCTCGCCGGAAAGCAGCAGGTCTTCGTCGGAGCTCAGATGGATCCGGGAACGGTCCATCCGCTCGCCGATATACTTTTCGTTCCCCTTGAGCAGCTTGTCGAAATCGACCTTCATGGCCAGCAGTCCGTCCCGGACGGGCTTGGCGCAGTCAAAGGTGAAATCGCTTTCGAAGCGCTCGATCTTCGCGACGACCGTCAGGCCGTCCGCGCCGGAAATGCGCATGCCTTTTTCGGTCTTTTTCATGGTGCCGCCTTTGGGCAGGAAGCGGATGACCACGGCGTAGCCCTTCTGACCGAAGTCCGGATTGTACGCTGTGGCCAGCGTGATCACGCCGTCCTCGATATCCAGCTTAGGGGTGCTGCCGACCAGTCTGGGCAACTGCATCTCCACTTCCAGGTCCAGCTGTCCCTTCGGCGCCGTGAAGCGGTTCACGGTGACGTCCCCGTCATAGGCGCAGAAGCTTTCGTTCCGGAAAGAACCGCGCGCATCCGTCCACATGGAGGTGATCATGCCGTTCTGCATGTCCAGGAAGCGCAGATAGTCCCGGGTATCGGGCTGCTCCGGCCGGCGGAAGGTGAGCGTGAAGGCGGTGTGCCTCCGCGGACCGCCGACGGGGTACAGAATCTTGTTGTCGAAATTCATATACTTTTCGAAGCCGGCCTTCTTCTGGGCCTCGTCCACCAGGGCGTCCGCCTCATTCGCCTTGCCCTCCAGCAGCAGCTGGCGGATGCGGGGCAGGTAGGGGCGCATGTCCGGAGGCAGGGGGGTCTCCGCCCATTGCGGCTCATAGAGCAGCTCCTGGGTGTAGGTCATCACCTCGTTGTAGGGCTGGCCGGAAGCCTGGATGCGCAGGAAACCGTTGCCGGTGATGAAATAGTCCGAAGGTTCTCCCGCGGGGGCGATGGAGCAGATATTGTGTTTCGGCAGGATGGCGGCGCGCTTCTCCACCGGGATATAGGGGATGGGATACTCGAGCTTTTTGGTATCTATCTTGGCAGAGCTCCCCTCGGGGTTGTTCGGAAGGCCCTGGGCGCCGGTGCTCCCCACCGCAAGGCACAGAAATGCGAAAAATGCAAGAAACTTTTTCATGGCTAGTAGATTAGTCGTGTAAAAATACGAATTTTCACGCAGATTTGTGCACAAAAAAGCCAGGGAAATCCCTGGCTTGAGCATAACTGCTTGATGATTAAAACTAATCAGTTGATAATCAGTTTAATATTCTTCCTCGTTAAAGAAGAAATCATCCTTCGTGGGGTAATCGGGCCAGATATCTTCGATGGATTCGTAGATCTCGCCGTCGTCTTCCAGTTCTTCCAGGTTCTCGACCACCTCGTCGGGGGCGCAGGTGCGGGTGGCGTAATCGATCAGTTCTTCTTTGGTGGCCGGCCACGGAGCGTCGTCCAGGCTGCTGGCAAGTTCAAGGGTCCAATACATATCGTTGTCCTTT
>OMYT01000099.1 GCA_900315315.1 uncultured Eubacteriales bacterium
GGAATGATCCTGATACAGAAAGATTACGGTGTCGGCCAGCTCTTTGGACTGATCATCACCGGTGATGATCTGTGCCTCCGGGCAGGAATAGATCGCCAGAATTTCCGGCTGTTCCCTTTCCTCGGCAATCGAGCAGCATACGATGCAAAGCAGCGCTGCCATCAACAGAACAGGAATCAACTTTTTCACTGGAATACATCTCCTCTCATTTTATCCGTCTGATTACCCGCGATCATTGTATGGAACCTTATTCCTGCTGCTTCCTTTTCCATTTCCAATGCCCTCCTGTGGCACCGTGCTGCTTCTACAGCAGAAACGATTGTTTGTCGCCGTCTTGGCTCCACCGACTTTCACCGGCTTCATTGCTACTATGCAGCGATCCGACTTCTGACCGCCCGTCGGGTTCTCTCCATTTGCAAGACTTCAATCCCCCTTTCTGTTTTCGCAGAGACGGTCAGATCTCCCAGGTACACGTGTATTCCCTTGTGCGCTCGCCACGCTCTTGGACCCCGGCGGAATCTCCTCAGTCTCGCTTAGCGACTGATTCTTGCTGCCTGCTACCAAAGGAAGGGTCTCAGCTTCCGCACTCTCTATTTTACGGGGCTGAATCGCTTCACGCTTCCGCATTGCGGCTCTCGCACTCTCGGCGTCGGTTCTGTCTTCGCCTTTTTTTGCTTTATTGTAAACGCCAGGGCAGCGCCCGCCACCATCAGGCCCAGGAGCACCAGCATAACCACGCTCATAGCGTCTTGGTAGATGGTATTGATAATCTTCTGATACGCCTCCTGGTCCCGTATGGTCAGGGTCAGCGGATCAACATGCCCCATTTTCTGCATATACATTTCCGCGTTCGCCCTGAATGCTTCCCCGGACAGTTCCAGGGGCGTATAGGTATTGATCGCCTGCCGCAGCCCGCCGACCGCGCCCAGCGTCAGGACGGTGCCGATGACACTGGTTCCCATGGACAAGCCAAGGCTTTGCCCTGTCGAGACGAGCCCGGAGCAGCTGTTCTGCGCCTGGCGCGGAACCGTCAGCAGGGGCGCGTCGATGCTGAGGGACATAGGCAAACCCAGACCGAAGCCGAAAACAAACATGCCGGGAAGCAGGCTTGTTATGGTGATGTCCGGGGTGAACCGGTTGCGCAGGATAAGGCATCCGGCTATGCCGATTGCGAACCCCGGAATCATGCTATATCTGTGCCCGATCTTCGCAGCCAGCTTCGGGGCAACGATGGATGCCGCCATCATCCCCATTGTCATAGGCACCAGAGTCAGGCCTGTTTCAAAGGCTGTCATCTTCAGGACGGATAGCAGGAAAACGGATACGGTGAACATTGCGCCTCCCATGATCAGGGATGTGGTCAGGCGCACCAGCGTTCCGTTTCTCAGGTTGAGGTCTTTCAGCAGCCTGATATCAAAGAGCGGCATCCTGCCTGCCTTGCTGCGCCGCAGTTCGAAAATACAGAAAGCCAGCAGAAAGGCGATTCCCGCGGCCATCAGAGCCACGCAGAGCAGCGTGTTCTTGTCTGACAGCTGAAGGACTCCCAGCATAAACAGCAGCAGTCCCGCGACCGACAGGACGCATCCTATGATATCCAGGTCTTTCAGTTTGGCTGTCCCGGGGAAATCTGTGATCTTCCGGCAGAAGGCCAGCACAAAGGCGATAATAATCAGCTCGAAATAAAAACCGTACCGCCAGGACAGCATCGTCGTAACCACACCGCCGAACAGAGGGCCGACAGCCACAGCAACGCCTGCGATGGTGCTGACAATCGCGAGCGCCCTTGTCCGCTGCGTCCCGCTGTACGTTTCGGCCACAATGGAGATCATCGCCGGGCTCATCAGCGCGCTTCCGATCCCCTCCAGGACAGACCATCCAATAAAGAGCACCGTGGCATTCGGGCTCACAGCCGCGGTCAGGTCCCCGGCCGCGTAAACAATCATACCCAGGAGGAAAAGCTTCCGTTTGCCGGCAATGTCCTGCAGTTTGGCGCTGACCAGCAGAAGTGAAGCCGTAATCAGCGTATAAAAGGTAACCATTTTCTGGATCGTTGCCACGTCAGTATTCAGGTCAGCCACGACCTGGGACATGGAAACATTCATGAAAGTCGCGTCCAGCGCGCTTACGAACGCCGCCGCGGCGACAACAATCATTGGCATCCATGAAACTTTTTGCGGTTTGTTCAGTCTCATGATCAGATCCTGCCTCTCGTCCGTATTCTGCGGATTATCTGGCTTTTGCTACGCACATTGTACACAAAACGAAAAAAAACGGCAAGAATCAGATCCTGATCAGGAGAAACCGGCAGAATTTTTCTCTGCAAAAAGCCGGATTATATGGTATGATATTTCGTGCGATGCAAAGCCGGCATCGCCTTTTCATTCTGTTCCCCTTGTAAGCACAATTATTTTGTGCTATTATGGCAAAAAAAGGAGCGGAGGTACCCGGCATGCAGATTGACGCACCCAACCGGGATTTTCCCCGCAGGTGCGAAAAACAAGGTGGCATGGCTCAGTCGGTAGAGCACATCGTTCACATCGATGGGGCGCGGAGCCGAAGCGCCGCCAGTGGCGGATGAAGCGAGGCGGAAGCGTAGTGAGCAACAAGTCATGCGAGCGGCAGCGAAGCAGGACGCCGATTGCGAACTTGACCGAACGAGCGAAGCGAAGTAAGAGCGTTGGTTCAAGTCCAACTATCACCACCACACGGAAGCCCTTGAAAATCAAGGGCTTCCACTTTTTTTGTCTGCGTACCGTTCGAGCGTTGTCGATGTGAACAGTTCGATTCCACCGACGGAGCCATGCAAAATCGGTATGGCTTAGTTGCTATTTTATCCATACCAATTTCCGGTCCATTTATAACAAGCTTCTTATTATTATATATCAGTGTAGAAGCAACATCCGTTCCGTCCGTTTTCTTTAACGTGGTACAAGGCTGTATCCGCCTGCCGAAACATTTCATCCGGATCGTTTCCTTCCAGATTATAGGAAACACCCACGCTCAACGAAATCGGCGGCACTCCATCTGATTCAACGCTTAGGTCTTGATTGATCTGGGTCACTTTATGCTTGATCAGTTCAACTGGCTCCTGACTGATATGCACCATGAATACGACAAATTCATCCCCACCGATGCGGCAAACATAGTCATCCGAACGAAAATTGCTTTTCAGTGCAGTTGCAATTCTTTGCAGTACCCGGTCTCCTGTTTCATGACCGAAATGATCATTTACGCTCTTGAAAACATCAGCATCAAAAAGAAGCATTGCCGTTGTCTTCATATCCAGACTGGATCTGATCAGATCATATCCCGCACGGTTATAGACACCAGTTAGTTCATCATGGGAAGCCTTGTAGTTCAAGCTCTCGATGCTTTTCTTGTATGCATTGTACATCGTATTATAGGTGCCAGCAAGATATCGGAATTCTGCAGCACCAACAATCGGAATCTTCTGATCTTTCTTAATATGATCAACCGCCCGTAGAACCGGATTCACCCCCAGATGAGTCGTAATCCTCATCATCACAAGAATAGCCAACGTCTGGACAACAACAAGTGCCAGCATCCAGATCAGATCATGATAAGCGCGATCTTCCATCATCTGCTGATTTCCATGAGTACCATTTTTCAATTCTGTCAGACATTCCGCCATATTGCTGCGGATTCGATCTTTTTGCTCATAATAAATTGAATCATGAACCATTTGCCGTGCGAGTTCAATCTTTTCTTCCGAGCTTAATGTACTGTCTGCTTCGCTAAGCATTACTTTTTTCACTGCTTCTGGCATGTCGTTATCGCTCAGCGCCTCGAGCATAAGCCGCATGGCATAGTATTCCCGGTCCATTAGGGCTACGGATTCAGACATGCTTTCTCCCAACTCTTTTAGCGCTTGCGAGCCAGGCATTTCTTTTTCCAGAACAGAAAGGGCTCTGTCCCGGCGGCGCGTCACATTTGCTTCTGTAAAGTAGTTCTCCATGTGTTTCCGATCGCCCATAACTGTGAAGCACTGAACTTCTTCGGTTAGATAGTCTGAAGCACTCATCAGTTCAGATGCCGCTTCTGTCAGCGCAATATAGTCATCCGTCGACCTTTCCATAGCCCTGAAGCTCCGGAATGCACGTATTCCAGTAAACAAAAGTGCCACAGCAATGATCACAGAAATAATCACCATCAGATAGGATGTGGTCCTCAGCGAAATACCCTTTTCCTTCGTTTCCTTCAGTACCTGCATGGGTCTATACCTCCGGATCGATTCTTTATACTATCTTCAGAGTCACGAATTGATGGCCAAAAGACCATCAATTTAATATAATACCACAAAACCAAAAGCAAAAAAAGGCCCGCAGAGCTGAATTTCTAAAGCGCTGCGGGAATTGTGCTCAGCCTCAAGCGATCCGGACCACCCGGTCCAGGAATTGCTCTGCGGAAACCTTGAAGAAAACCTTAACCTCATAGTTCTTGTTGACCTCCACCCGGTCGACCAGCGCCGCGATGATCAGGTGCTTGGCTTCGTAGCTGGCCTCGTCGTACTTCTCAGCCCAGGTCAGGAGCTGCTCCACCTGTGCCTCTGTTGCTTTCCGGTCGCAGGCGTTAGCGACCAACTGGTCAGCCGGAACGCAGCCCAGGTTTGTGAAGAACTCCCGGATTTCCTTTTCGACCGCCTCGTTCAGGGGCTCCATCGCGTAGGAGCTGGGGCCTTGGCAACTTTGCCGGGATGAAACCTTCCGGTAGCACCGATAAACGTCGCTCTCATAAAGCCGCTCGGTAGGGTGATTCACGACATTGAGGGATTTACAGGACTTACGGCGAAACCATTGGCCTGCGGTATCCAACCCGCGTATAACGGAATGGCCTCTGCCGTGATTTCCGTCTTTCCTCAGCACCTTTACCGTGCCCTTCATTCTCCGCTTGACAAGTGGGCACTACATAACGGACGGTTCTTCTGTCTGCACGCCTGAAGACAAACGGACGGTTCTTCTGTCTGCACGCTTCAGGCGATCTCCGGAATGAACTGCCATGAACAATGTGAACGTACTGTAAACAAGATGCCGCGATACTGCCAGGGGTCTCTGCCGCTCCGTATCTACGGGTGCAAGCACCGATACAGGAGCTGCAGAAAAAGAAAGCAACGCAATAAGCGAAAGGAGAAAATGAAAATGAATACCAATATGAAGGCTCTGAATATGAATGAACTCAGCATCAGCGAACTGGAAACCGTCTCCGCCGGAGAGATGACCCGGGAAGAACGCCAGAAGGTACTGGCGCCCAAAGAAGGCGACGGCATTGTCACTACAGTGGGCAAGGCGATCCTTCGTAAGGTTGTAAACGGTCTCGACACCATTTCAGACCTGGTCGAACCGGTGACCGGTAAATACACCGGGGAAGATGCCCGGAACGCTGCCAAGAACATCCTCAAGGGTATGTGGAATACGGTCACAGGCTGGTTCTGACCGGTACACAGGCAAAGCGCAAAAGCGCGGGGACGGTCTTCGTCGCAGAAGGCCAGGCGGCGGGAGGAGACGAAGTTTGTGTCCCGGATGAGCAGGCGGCCGGTATCAAAGGACGACGGGGAGGCGGAAGAAACAGGAAGCCCCCCGTTTTCTTGTATTATCCATTCTGATCCCTGTCCGGCCGAAAGTCCGGTCAGGGATTTTTTGCACGCGAACGATGTGCACGACAGACAACCTGATATGACCGAAAAATGATCTGCATGAATGACAGCGCCTTGATCAGTATACTGTCAATCACAGTATGCAGGAAAAGAGAAAGCCCCAGGGCGCGTACTTCCTGCCTGTCCGCAGAAAGGGAGCGGCGAGTAGGACAGACAAAGAGTTTCACCGGCTTCGCCGCAGGGCGAGGGTGAGGCAGATCGTGCCGAGCAGGATCATGGCCAGCCACAGATCCAGCGGCGCGTTATCTCCGGTTTTCGGAATGCTGGTCGGGGCCGGCGTAGCCGGAGGCGTCTGTGTTGGCTCCGGCGTAGGCGTCGGAGTCGGAGTCAGGGCCGGGGTAGGCGTCGGAGTCGGAGTCAGGGTCGGGGTCGGGGAAGGCGTCGGCGGAGCTGACTTGTTTTTGGTAAAGGCCTTGATGCGTAAGTTTCCTTTTGTGTTTTTCGGGTTGTATATATCTTCCCATTTCTGATCGTCAATCCTGAAAAAACTCTGCCCGGGCTGAATCGCGACCGTGGTCTGCGTAAATCTATCCGAATCATAACTGGATCTTTCCCTGGCTATATTCACCGTATCCTCATTCCCGTTATGGATCGTGAGGACAATGGAAAAATACTGGCCGCGTTTCAGTTCCACAGGGCTGTCCAGATCCACGGTATGATATCCCTTATGGGGAATTTTGCCGGTTTTGACAGCCTTCAGCGTTCCCGATTCGGGATTGGCGCCCATGGGAGAATCGGAAACATATACCTGGATCGTATAATCCCCGCCGATTGTTTCCGAATAAAAGGACGCCGCCATCAGGTCTTCATAATTCGCTGCTTTGGTCCTGAATACATTCGCCGTATAACAGGTATCCCGGGGTATGTCAAGCGAATCGTTATATATACCTCCGTCATACTGGTAGTTATTGTCATAACGGTCCGCCGTGTCAAACACATAAGCAGCCGCCCGTTCCTGAAGGCTGGCATTATAATAGGACATCCAGAAATACCCTTCGTATTTCTGGTTTTGTTCATACGGCCCTGTTGCCCAGGAATTCCGGATCAGCCAAGCGCCGTCCCGGGGAGGGTGGATGATAAAGTTGTCCTTTGAAAAATGATCGTCCCATCCGACGATGGTGACAGCATGGTTGTTGTCCGCGGGGAGAGGATCATAAAAGGCATTGGTTTTCGCGTTGTATTCCTGCCCCAAACCATCCGGAGCATTATAATGAATCCCCAGCGCTCCTGTTTCCATGATAAGCCCTTTGGCTTCCTGCATTGACCCGGAGTCATATGGATCCGGAATCACCAGATAACAATCCCTGAGGCGGGCAACCCCTTCATAGGCGTATTTGGGGTCAATCGGATCCTGAATGGGTCCCTCGTCAGGAGGATACTTCAGTACGCCTTCCTCCATGGCAACACCCGTCCAGGTTGCCAGGACCAGCCCCGCATATGTCAAATCGCCCCCGGCCTGGAGATAATTCTCGCCCGGGCCGAAATTTCCCCGGTTGGCATCTCCTTCCGTGCCTCCCAGCGGGTCTGTCTGCCAGTTATAAAAAAAATACGCCAGCTGAACCTCTGACAGATTCGGCTTGATGATCTTTCCCTGACGTCCCAGGTTGATTTCCGCCAGCGCGATGGCGGAAACAGCCCAGCATGCTCCGTACTTGCCCTGTGACCGGAGATCCGGCATATAATCCCTGAAATTTTCATAGCCCCATTTCGAAGGAACAGGCGTTTTCGAAGAAGCCTCCGCAGAAGCGGCGGAACATTGCCCGACAGCCAGGAGCAGAATGAATACCATGCTTACAATACCAGCAAACACACGACGGGGCCGAGTCCTTTTCCTTATCAGCACCTTGATCTCCTTTTCTCCGTATCAGCAGCAAAAGCGTCTCACAGGTTTCGGAAGGAAGT
This sequence comes from uncultured Eubacteriales bacterium, assembly GCA_900315315.1. GTDB lineage: Bacteria > Bacillota > Clostridia > Christensenellales > Aristaeellaceae > Aristaeella. The sequence continues at coordinate 7,574 of OMYT01000099.1, forward strand.
ATATAAACCATCCGGATTATTTTACCATATAAACGGCGGAAAAAATATTGCAGATTGACGCACCCAACCGGGATTTTCCCCGCAGGTGCGAAAAACAAGGTGGCATGGCTCAGTCGGTAGAGCATATCGTTCACATCGATTCATCATCTGTTTCTGCGTGCTCTGTGATTAACTGGATGTGCTTCTGCAGCATTCTGTCTGGATAATCTTTGAATAATCTTTTGTTCGACTCAACGATCTCCTTCTCCAGAGCAGATGTTAAGTCGCGAGAAATTTTGTAAAGCATGTGTGTCTTGACCATGCCTGAGCACTTCTTTTGTAATCCGGTACCACCCGGGTGCCTGCTCTGACAGCTTTTCTTCACCCATTTCCCGGATTGCTCTTTCTCTGTCATACTGCAGAGTAATGAATTCTGTTTCCCATTTCCCGCTGATTCCCTCCAACATCATAAACTGTGTCTGAC
>OMYT01000031.1 GCA_900315315.1 uncultured Eubacteriales bacterium
CAAGACCTGCGCCTTCGGCATCCCCATGCTGGAGTATGTCCAGCTGAAGGACAGCCGGATCCAGGAGGTCGTCCTCGCCCCCACACGGGAGCTGGCCCTGCAGATCGGGGAGGAACTGACGAAACTGGCAAAGTTCATTGACGGGGTCCGCATCGCCGTCATTTACGGCGGCCAGTCCATCTCCCGCCAGATCACCGCCCTGAAGCGCCGGCCCCAGATCGTCATCGCCACGCCCGGCCGGATGCTCGACCATATGCAGCGTGGAAACATCCGCCTGAACGCCGTGCATACGATGGTCCTGGACGAAGCGGATGAAATGCTGAATATGGGCTTTGTCAAGGATGTGACAAAAATCATCGAGGCTACGCCGCCGGACCGGCAGCTTGTGCTCTTCTCGGCAACCACCAACCAGGATGTCCTGACCATCGCCTGGAAATATCAGCATGAACCGGTAGAGATCACTGTCGAAGCAACCAAAGCGGATCGTCCGCAAATTACGCAGTATGTCATCGCCACTGAGCAGGATCAGAAAACGGATCATCTGCTTTATCTGCTGGATGCGGATGTCTATCAGCGAATCATGATCTTCTGCAATACCAAGTTCATGACCGACAAACTTACCGGCCGCTTAATAAAAGAAGGATACAGTGCCCAGTGTCTCCACGGCGATATCCCCCAGTCGAAGCGGAATGTGGTCATGAACGATTTCAAACGCGGCAAGTTTCCGATCCTGGTTTCTACGGATGTCGCAGCCCGCGGTATCGACGTGGATGATGTGGAAGCAGTCATTAATTATGACCTGCCCAATGAAAACGAATACTACCTGCATCGCATCGGCCGTACCGGCCGCGCGCATAAACACGGGGTCAGTTTCTCCCTTGTTACCTTCCGGGAAAGCGTCCGGATGGACGAGATCCTGAAGTATATGCTTACCGTTCCGACTCCCCTGAAGTTCGAAGACGATATTTTGAGAAGGGAAGACGGTACCCCGTTCTTTTCTAATATATAACAAAAAACTGCCTCATTTCTGAGACAGTTTTTTTGCTTCTCTCCTTACCCGCGGCGGGCAGCAAAGCACTCGCTGCAGTATACGGGCCGGTCCTCCTTAGGCTCAAAAGGAACCTGGGTAGGTTTTCCGCATTCTGCGCAAACAGCGTCAAACATCTGGCGCGCACCGGAGGCACGGCTGGCCTTGCGAGCCTGACGGCAGGCCTTGCAGCGGGTGGGCTCGTTCTGGAATCCCTTTTCGGCATAGAATTCCTGTTCACCGGCAGTGAAAACGAACTCAGCGCCACAGGACCTGGTCTTTGACCCCACACTCGCCGTCTGGAAGGTTGCTCTGCGACTCTGCGCCCTCACTCACTTCTCTCGGGATAACTCCCGGACGGACTTACATCTAGACCGCACCATGCTCCCCGTCGCTTTGGACGGATTACGTGGACCGTTTTGCCTGCGACTGGCTTCGGCTTTCAACCACAGACCCGAAGGATTCAACCGGCGTAATTATATATGGACAAATTCCAAAACGCAAGCACTTTTTTTGTTTTGTAAAATATTTTACAAAACATTGTCACTTTTTCTGTCCGTAATATGCGTTCGGCCCATGTTTACGCATGAAATGCTTCTCTTTCACATACTCCGGCAGGTTCTCCCGCGGCTGACTCTGCGGCAGCGCTTCCGTATGCCACGCCATCATCGCCACTTCCTCCAGAACCACCGCATTGTGTACCGCCTCCAGCGCGTCCTTTCCCCAGGCAAAAGGTCCGTGGTGTCTTGCCAGCACGCACGGCATATGGTTCGGATTGATTCCGTTCCTCTCAAAGTGGCCCGCGATCACCTTTCCGGTCTCCAGCTCGTAGGCATGTTCTACCTCTTCCTTTGTCAGATCCCGGCAGCATGGCACATTCCCATACAGGTAGTCGGCATGTGTTGTTCCGTAAGCGGGAATGTCCCGACCGCTTTGGGCCCAGATTGTCGCCCAGCGGGAATGGGTATGCACCACACCGCCGATATCCTTAAACCGGCGGTACAGTTCAGCGTGAGTCGGCGTATCCGAGGAAGGATTCATCTCCCCTTCTACCTTGTTCCCATCCAGATCGATGACCACCATATTCTCCGGCTTCAGCTCCTCATAGGGCACGCCGCTCGGTTTGATCACGAACAGTCCCTTTTCCCGGTCGATCCCCGAGACGTTTCCCCAGGTAAACGTCACCAGATGATAAGCTGGCAGCAGCATGTTCGCCTCATACACCTTTTGTTTCAGTTCCTCCAGCATAAATCAGACCCTCGCTTTCGTTATATTATTTAAGTATATTAATTCCGAAGGAGCGCGAGGGCGATCGGAAAGCCCTCGCATAATTTAATCGTGGAAATTCAATCCCTTGAATTTCCCCAGATCTCCCGCGCGCCAGTGCTTCCGGCAAAGACTCACATACTGTTCGTCCCCGCCGAGAACAATCTGCTCGCCTTCCCGGGCCACCTTGCCGTCCACAACTCTGGCATTGCAGATTGCTTTTTTACCGCACCAGCAGATTGTTTTGACTTCCTCTATCGTATCCGCCCAGGCCATCAGCCACATGCTTCCCTCAAAAAAGTTGCCTTTGAAGTCCGCCCGCAATCCATATGCTATCACAGGAATCCCGAGATCATCCACAATATGAACCAGATGTTCCACCTGTGCTTTCGTCAGGAACTGGGCCTCGTCCACAATCACACAGTCGTAGCCCTTCAGGTCCATGTCTTCCAGTTCTTCCGCAAAAACGCACTCGGTTTCCAGTCCGCTGCGGGATCGAATGATTCTGGCCCCGTCCCTTTTCTCCAGCTGAGGCTTCACCATCAGAACCTTCTGGTTCCTTTCACCATAGTTGTATTGCACCATAATCGCGTTCGCTGTTTTGCTGGATCCCATGGCACCGTACCGGAAGTACAGCTTAGCCACCCGTTTCAGCCTCCTTTCCCGGTTCCGTTTCCTGCCCGGCGGTTTCTGTCTGTTCCGGCAGGACAGTCTCATTTTCCATAATCACAACCTTGCCGTCCTTCACAGTCAGCACGATTTCCTGACCCAGGCGGATCTGACCGCTCAGCAGTTCCTCACTCAGGGTATCCTCCACCGTGCGTTGAATCAGCCTGCGCAGCGGACGGGCGCCGAACTTCGGATCATATCCGTCCTTCGCAAGTTTCTCCGTCACGCTCTCGTCCCATGTCAGTCGGATTTCCTGTTCCTCCAGGCGGTCCGCAACCTGCTTCAGCATCAGCTCCGTAATCCGGCGGATCTCATCCTCGCTCAGGGAATGGAAGACAATCAGTTCATCCACGCGGTTGATGAATTCCGGCCGGAACAGGTCCTTAACCTCTTTCATCACAGATTCCTTCATCGCCTCGTAATCCCGCACTTCGCCCTTCTGTGAGGCGCCGAAACCCATGGAACGGCTGCTGCCGATTACATGCGCCCCGGCATTGGAAGTCATCACAACGATCGTGTTCTTGAAGGAAACCACACGCCCCGTATTGTCTGTTAACCTTCCGTCCTCAAGGATCTGCAGCAGGATATTGAACACATCCGGATGTGCTTTTTCCACCTCATCCAGCAGCACCACGCTGTAGGGTTTCCGCCGCACGGCTTCGGTCAGTTGTCCTCCTTCCTCATATCCCACATATCCGGGAGGTGAACCGACCAGGCGGGACACCATGTGCTTTTCCATATACTCGGACATATCCAACCGGATCACCGAATCCTCATCCCCGAACATAGCCTCTCCCAGCGCGCGGCACAGTTCGGTCTTTCCGACGCCGGTAGGTCCGAGGAAGATGAAACTGCCGATCGGCCGTTTCGGATCCTTTAGTCCGGCTCTCGCCCGGCGGATTGCCCGCGCAACGGCGCTCACAGCTTCTTCCTGACCGATCAGCCGCTTATGCAGTGTTTCTTCCAGCCGCACCAGCCGCTGGGCCTCCTGTTCCGTCATCCTTGATACCGGGATACCGGTCCACTGGGAAACCACCTGGCTGATATCTTCTTCCGTCACCGTATCCCTTGCTGTACTCTGTGCCCGGTTCCATTCCGCACGCTTCTCTTCGATCTCTCGGTTGATGTTCCTCTCCTGGTCCCGCAGAGCAGCCGCCTTTTCAAAGTCCTGGTGTGAGATGGCTTCTTTTTTTTCGATCAGCACGGCTTCCAGCCGCTTCTCCTGCTCCCGCACGTCCGGCGGTGCAGTACATGCTGCAATCCGTACGCGGCTCGCAGCCTCATCCATCAGGTCGATCGCCTTGTCCGGCAGATAACGGTCAGGGATATAGCGGTCGCTCAGCTTGACCGCGGCGGCCAGCGCGTCGTCCGTGATCCTCACCTTGTGGTGCGCCTCATACCGGTCACGCAGACCGTAGAGGATAGACAGCGTTTCCTCCGCCGTCGGTTCGCCGACCACGACCGGCTGGAACCGGCGTTCCAGCGCCGCGTCCTTTTCGATATGTTTCCGGTACTCGTCCAGTGTTGTTGCACCAATGCACTGAATTTCGCCCCTGGACAAGGCCGGCTTCAGAATGTTCGCTGCATCAAGACTGCCCTCGGTCGCTCCGGCCCCGATGATCGTATGAATCTCATCGATAAACAGCAGCACATTTCCGGCTTTGTGCAGTTCATCCATGACGTTTTTCAGTCGTTCCTCAAACTCACCCCTGTACTTGGTTCCGGCAACCATGCTGCCGATGTCCAGGCTCAGCACCCGTTTCCCCAGCAGCAGTTCCGGCACGTTGCCCTGCACGATCCGCTGGGCAAGGCCTTCCGCCACTGCGCTCTTTCCGACGCCCGGCTCGCCGATCAGGACCGGATTGTTTTTAGTCCTGCGGATCAAAATCTGGATAATCCGCATGATCTCCGTTTCCCGTCCGATCACCGGGTCCAGTTCGTTCTTCTCTGCCGCAGCGGTCAGGTCACGGCTGAAGCGATCCAGCAGGCTCTTTTCGTTTCCGCCACCCGGACGTCCCTTGGCCGGAGCGAAAGGCATGAAGCCGGGGATCCTTCTGGGCTGATCTTCATTTCCCGCGTTTTCCCGCATCTGACGCAGCAACTGTTCCCGTGCGGCCGACAGATCGACGCCTGCTTTGCGGAACAGGCCGCCGGCCACCCCGTCGTCATTCCCCAGCAAAGCCAGCCAGAGATGCTCGACTGTCACGTAGTTCTGGCCCAGCTTCTGGCTTTCCATGATGCTGTTTTCCAGCGTTTTTTTCGCCCGCGGGCTCAGCTCTATCCGGCCGCGGTTTTCATCAGGTGCATTGATTCCTTTCAGGTGTTCCTTCAGTTCTGCGATAATCGAGTCATAACTCATGCGGCTGCTGACCGCTTCCGGAACGGATGCGTCGGTCTTCAGCAGCGCCAGCAGCATATGTTCCGTACCGACATACGGTTGTTGAAGCTCTGCGGCGATCCGCTGCGCGAGGGTCAGTGTCTGTTGGGCTTTCTGGGTAAAACGTCCGAATATCGGCATTGAAAATTCCTTTCTGTTTTCATTCTCGGCAGTTGCACGGATAGCGCTGAGCACTGTATTCAGCAGGTTCCGCACCCCGCCCTTCATCAGGTCCGCGTTCATCCGGCTCATACAGTCGGCGCACAGATGCCGGACCGAGGTTTCTTCTCCGGATACCACGGAAACTGTAAAATTCGCTTCATTCGCATGGCATTCTTCGCACAGCATTCGTCTCGCCTCTTTTCTCTGTGTAATCTACTCCCTGTTTCGTGCTGCGATCGTCATCAGCATCGCCTTCATCATCTTCGCCCTCATCGCGTCCTTCAGCGCGTCCGGCACCGGAACGCTCAGCGCCCGGGAACTGACGGAAGCCGCCATCAGCGATGCCTCATCCGCGGTCACGATCTGCTGATCCTTCAGCTGGCTGATGAGGCGGACGCATTCATCCTCGCTGAGACTGTCGCCGATTCTGTCGTTCACCAGATACATCAGGCGCTGACTTCCGCTCCGTACGACCCGTACAATCCGGATGTATCCTCCGCCTCCCCTGCGGCTCTCTGTCAGATAGCCGTGGTCCGGAGAAAACCGGGTCGCCAGCACATAGTTAATCTGGCTCGGCGCACAGCCGAAATATTCGGCCAGTTCGTTCCGCTTCAGTTCCACCTCTGTGGATTCTTCCTTCAGCAGGTCTTTGATAAATTGCTCTATTGAATCGCTCAGCCGCATTGTAATCCCCCCTTTGTCAAAGCATCCATTTCTGACTTTCTTTGACCTATAGAGTGTACCACATTTGACTTTCGATTTCAACCCCGTCGTTTTTCTCTCCGGACACGGGAATTCTCAATTCTTAATTCTGAATGGCTTCCGAATCCTGTTCCTCAAACGGAATCTCTTTTAATCCCAGCACCCTGGCAACAATCTTATGCAGGTGTTCATCCTTCTGATGCACATACAGCACCGAAGAGGGAATCAATCTTGTTGTCCCGTCCGACTCGATCCACGGGAACTTCCCGCTTCCGTCCGCGTTCAGTCCGTAATCCTCCAGGCTTTTTCCTGCTTTCGGCAGCAGCACCGTCAGCCTGTCCTTCACCCGGTTTCCCAGGAACAGCGTGAACGTCCCGTGTTCCGGATCCACCGACAGATGATTGCCCGCAAACCCGGAGTTCCCGAATGCCTGCCGCCCCATATACCGGGGGATTTCCGAATAATACTGCTGCGGATGCCGTACATAGCACTGATATCCCAGATATTGTGTATAGGTTCCGTCCGTCCTGCGGTACCCGGTCCGGTTCACCGCTATTTCCCGGAGGGAAGCCCGGCTGACGATTCTTTCTTCCAGTATCGCCCGGCAGAACCGGACCATGTCCCCTCCTGTGGAGAACAATCCGGCATGCCCGCACAGGTCCTCTGTGCCTTGCTGAATCACCGCCGCCTTCGGGTCATGCGGAACACCGGGCTTCATTCCTGTCCGGTGGATCCGCTTTTCACCCTCAATCCGGTACTCCCCGTCGTAACTCAGGCAGTCGCCGACCCTCTCCTCCGGAACCTTCGCCCAGGTTTCCTTCATGCCCGCCGGCTCCAGTACTGTTTTCCGGACACATTCCATGAAGGGCAGGCTTCCCGCAGCCTCAAGCACATACTTCAGAACCATTGAGGGGATATCCGAATATGCCTTCCCCTTCGGTTCTCCGACGGAAGCTGTTCCGAACAGGCAGTCGAGCGCCTCCTCCCGGTTCCGGCATGTATCGACCCGCCCGGGCGTCCGCAGTTCCCGGGTAAAGCTCAGGATCTGCTCCACCGTCACGTCCCGGAGAAATCTGAAACGCGGAGCATAGGAGAAAACAGACCTGCTGATATCCAGCAGGCCTTCTTCTTTCAGTTTCATTGCGCACAGGCCGGTGAACAGTTTCGTCAGGCTTGCAAGATCAAAAACGCTGTCCTCCCCGGCCTCGCCGTCTATCGCGAATTCGGTCCTGTCGACGGTTCCGCATGCCAGCAGCATCCCGCTCATGATTTCCGTATCACGCGTAAACCAGCTGACCGCTTCTGTCAGTTCCGGATTCATTGCAGCCTTCATGCTTCCACTCCGATACGGGTACAGGGCACCCGTCCCTCCTTCAGGTCGCTCAGGCGGTGACGGGCATGGCCGATAATCACCGTCGTACCGCCCCGCACGCAGCCCAGCGCGTATTCCAGTTTGGTCCGTGCACCGTTCGCGCCGGCGCGGCTTGCGCCGACGCATGCTTCCTGCAGCATTCGTACCTTCTTCTCGACCTCTTCGTAGGTCTTTCCGATCACGTCGCGTACCAGGGTCTCCGGATTGTTTCGGTCCTGATAAATTCCCTCCGTGGAGGTCATCAGTACCAGTGTCTTCGCCTTCACCAGTCCGGCAATCACCGCTGCGGTTTCATCGTTGTCCACGCATTCGTGAACCTCTCCGCCTTTCTCTCTTCGCGCTGCCAGTTCCATCTTCCGGTTCTCCTCATCGGAAACCGGATCGTTGTAGTTCACAATCGGGATCGTCTTCTGCCGCGCGGCCCGGATCAGCAGCTGCCGGATATGCTCGCTTTTTTCCGGATCATTGAAGTGGGTATGCTCGACCAGAATCTGCCGGATGCCATACTCCGGCGGTACAAACTGCCGGTAATTCTGCATCAGAATGGACTGCCCCTGGGAAGCGTAATCCGCCTTATCCTGCTCCGGGTCGCCGCTCAGTTCACAGCCCGTCCGCTTAATGTAATCCAGCCGGCCGATCTCCGTCGCGCCGCTTGTAACCCAGATCATTCCGGGCTTCAGCTCCGCGCCGATCCGGGAAAAGATGTTGTAATCGATATCCCGGTCTTCCTGCCGGATCAGCGCCATACTGCCGATCTTGCCCACCAGTTCAAACTGATACTCCATTGTTCTTCTCCGTTCCGTTTTCATTCACAGTCTTTCCCGGACCAGCCGGGTCAGGATATACACCGCCATATGGTATCCTTTGTCATTCTTCAGGGTAATATCCGCCAGCGCGCGGTACACGGAGATCCTTTCATGATATACCCGTTCAACCTCTGCCAGTCCGCCGTCCCGCAGTGTCGGCCGACGGTCCAGCTTGATATCGGTCAGGATATCCTCCAGCGGCCGGTCAATCAGCACGATCGTCCCCCAGGTCCGCATGATGTGCCGGTTCACCGGGTTCATCACGGTTCCGCCGCCGGTGGAGATAATCATCGGCTTTGCCCGGGTCAGCATTGCAAGCACATTTGTTTCCGCCCGCCGAAAAGCATCTTCGCCGTATTTTTCAAAAAAGTCGTTCACGGTCCCGCCTGCGCTCTGGGCCACGACCGCATCGGTATCCGCGAAGGGAACGCCTGTTTCTTTCGCGGTGCGCTTGCCCAGGCTGCTCTTGCCGCAGCCCTGCATGCCGATCAGAAACAGATGTTTCTCCATTTTCGTGGTCTCCTTTCCCGCCGTTGTTCCCTGCTTATCTCTTTACCTTTGATAATACATTAATATTTTCATTCGTCAAGTGCCCTCTCCAGCGTAAACCGGAAAGCCGCCCCGCTTTCTGTTTCCAGCAGCCGGATGCTTTGCCCGTGCATCTCCATGATCCGTTTGCTGATGCTCAATCCGAGTCCCGTACCCTTCCCGGCAGTATGTGCGCGGTCAGCCGTAAAGAACCGGTCAAAAACCTTGTCCCTGTCCTCCGGGGGCACGCCGGCGCCGCTGTCTCTCACGGTAATCTCCGCAATCTTGTCCTTTGTCACAGACTCCAGCTGAATACTGCCGCCCTCCGGCGTAAACTTGATCGCGTTGTCCAGCAGGTTGATCACCACCTGCTCAATCCGATCGCTGTCCGCCTTCACCATGCATGTATCCTCTTCAAACTCGCAGCCGACCTCGATCTTTTTCCTGTCCAGGTCGTTCAGTCGGCGGATCACTGCCCGTCGCAGCATCTCGTTGATATCAAACTCTGTCAGATTCAGCTGCACATCATCCCGTTCCAGCCGGCTCAGCGCCAGCAGGTCATCGATCAGCCCGCTCAGGCGTTTGCTTTCGTCCGCCACCAGTCTCAGATATTTCGGCTGATCCTCCGGCGGAATCACGCCGTCTGCCATTCCCTCCGCAAAGCCGCGGATGCTAGTGATGGGGCTGCGCAGTTCATGGCTCACGTTCGCCACAAATTCTCTCCGGCTTTCCTCCACGCCCTGCAGTTTTTTTGTCATCGTGTTGAAAGCGCTGCTCACTTCCCGCAGTTCCTTGTCCCCGGCCTTTTCGTCCACCTGTACGGAAAAATCGCCTTCCGCAATTCGTCCGGCCGCTGTTCCGAGCTGCTTCAGCGGTCTCAGTCTCGACCGCACAAAAAGGAACACCACCACGCCGCTCAGCACCAGCACAATCGATGCCAGAAGAACAATCTGCCAGAAAATTTTGCTCAGTCCGGATTCAATCCGTACCGCCTTGGTCCGGATCAGGACTGCGCCTGCCACCACGTCGCCCCGCCACCAGGGCGCGCCGACCGTAAAGGTGGGATCCGTCCCGTCCTCCGAGTTCAGCATGATCCCGATCCCTGCCATGACCTGCTGCATCGCTTCATAGAGCTCGTCAGCATCCAGGCTGTTCATGAACTCCGGATCATTGCTCAATGTCTTGATGTTGGTCATGCCGTATCCGGCCCGGTCAACCACTGCGATATAGGCGCCGTATTCCGCGTTCACCCTGTCCGCGATGTGGTTGATTTGCTTCCAGATCTTCCTGTCTGTTTCACTGGTGGAATCCATCAGGGTTTCCCCGCTCAGGCTTTCAGCCAGATCCGCGATATTGTACGCTTCCGTACCCAGATAGCTCAGCCGCATGTCGATCTGCTGATTGCGAAGCGTGAACCACCAGACTGCGGACAGTCCGACCGTCGTCACCAGGATAACTGCCAGTACCACCGCCATAATCCGTGCAAACACGCTTCTTCACCGCCTTTTTAATTCGTAGAAAACTTATATCCTACCCCACGAACTGTATATAGCGACCACCCGTACTTTTCGCTGTCCGACAGCTTCTCCCGCAGCCGCTTGATATGCACGTCCACCGTCCGGCTGTCCCCGAAAAAATCGAATCCCCACACCTGGCTCAACAGTTGTTCCCGCGTGAACACCTGGTTCGGATGGGAAGCCAAGAAATAAAGTACCTCCAGTTCCTTCGGTGGCATCTCCAGCTTCTTCCCTTCATAGTGCACATCATACTGCGCCATGCTGATCGTCAGTCCCGGAAAACTCAGGTCGCTCTGCGCTTCCTCCTCGTTGCCCTTTGCCCTGCGCAGTACAGCCTTCACCCGTGCCGTCATTTCCTTTCCGTCAAAGGGCTTCACAATATAATCGTCTGCCCCCAGTTCAAGGCCTAGCACTTTGTCAAAAGTTTCCCCCTTGGCAGTCACCATAATCACCGGAATATTCCCGCTCTTCCGGACCACCTTGAGCACCTCATATCCATCCATGCCCGGCAGCATCACATCCAGCAGAATCAGGTCCGGCGGCAGCCGCTTAAATTCTTCTACCGCAGCCTTTCCGTCTGCCGCGGTTCTGACCTCCCAGCCCTCTTTTTCCAGATACAGCTGTTCCAGCCGGCTGATGTTCGGATCGTCGTCCACCACCAGAATATTCGGTTTGTCCTTCATAAACCAGTACCTCCTCCAATGCCATCGCCTTATTTCAGCTGAACCACTGTAACCCCGTCCTCACCTTCACCGTACACTCCGCGGCGGAAGCTCTTCACATGCCGGTTCTTTCGCAGATCCTGCTGGATCCCGGCCCGCAGCGTTCCGGTACCTTTTCCGTGGATCACATATACTTCGTTCAGCCCGGCCAGCACTGCTTCGTCCAGGTATCTGCTTACGACGTCCAGTGCCTCGTCCAGGTTCATCCCGCGCACGTCGCACTCGGAAGATACCGTACGGCTTAGCATTCCTGTCTTCGCCTTCACAGTGGTCTTTTCCTTCTCCGGCGCTGCTTTCAGCATCCGAAGCTGCCCCAGCTGCGCCGTAAATTTCATCGCCCCGGTCTGCAGCCGCACCTCGCCTTTTTCATTCGGTGCTTCCAGCACGACGCCTTCTGTCCCGAGGGTCAGGATTTTTACCCGGTCTCCCGGTTTCACGGTTTCCGGCGCCTCGCCGCTCTCTTCGTTCTCCGTCCGCAGGCCCTCGCTCATCTCATCGATGTCCTGATCCAACCGCTTTCTCAGATCGTTTACCCCGGTGTTCCCCGCGGCTGCGTTCTTCTTCATCTTTTTCAGTTCGGAGATTACGCTTTCGCTTTCCTGCCTTGCCTGTTCCAGAATCCGCTTTGCATCCTCCCGGGCTTTTCGCAGGCTCTGCTCGCGCTTCTGTTCCATCTCCCGCCGCAGCTGTTCCGCCTCGTTCCGCAGGCGGATGGTCTCCTTGCTTGCTTTCTGGGCCAGTTCCCGTTCTTTCTCGGCCACCTGCCGGTGGTATTCCGCATTGGCAATCACGTCCTCAAATCGGATCGCGTTGCCGCTCAGCAGTTTCTTTGCCGCTTCGATCAGGTTTTCCGGCAGGCCCAGGCGCCGGCTGATTTCAAAGGCGTTGCTCTTGCCGGGCACGCCGATGGACAGCCGGTAGGTCGGCCGCAGCGTTTCCACGTCAAATTCCACCGAAGCGTTCTCCACGCCCTTCGTGGTCAGCGCAAAGGCTTTCAGCTCGCTGTAATGCGTCGTTGCCATCGTCCGCACGCCGATATGCAACAGCCGCGTCAGAATGCTCTGCGCCAGCGCCGCGCCTTCCGTCGGATCCGTCCCGGCGCCAAGCTCGTCAAACAGCACCAGATCCCGCGGCGTAACCTCATGCATAATCTCCACGATGTTGGTCATGTGTCCCGAAAACGTGGACAGGCTCTGCTCTATACTCTGCTCATCCCCGATATCCGCAAACACCTGCCCGAAAACCGCGATCTCCGTCCCCAAATCCGCAGGAACCTGCAATCCGGCCTGGGCCATCAGGGTAAACAGTCCGACCGTTTTCAGGGTCACTGTCTTGCCGCCGGTGTTCGGCCCGGTAATCACCAGGGTCGTAAACTCTTCCCCCAGCCAGATGCTGGAAGGCACCACCTTCTCCGGCGAAATCAGCGGATGCCGTCCCCGGATAATATTCAGATACCCCCGATCGTTGATCTTCGGGCTTACACATACCAGCCGCCGGCTCAGCAATCCCTTGGCAAAGATGAAATCAAGCTCCGACAGCAGTTCCACCGTGTCCGCCATCTGCGAAGCATAGGGGGCTGCTTCTGCGCTCAGCGCCGCCAGAATCCTCGCGATCTCCTGCTGTTCCTTCAGTTCCCACTGTTTCAGTTCGTTTCCCATCTCCACCGCGGCCATCGGCTCGATGAACAGCGTCGCGCCGGAAGAACTCTGGTCATGAACCAGTCCGGGCACGCTGCTGCGGTATTCCGCGCGCACCGGCAGCACATACCGGTTGTTTCGCACCGTGATGATTGTATCCTGCAGCGCTTTCTGAAGCTCCGCCGAGCGGATCATCTGGTTCAGTTTCTCCCGGATCCGCTCCTGCGCACCCCGCAGATGCCGCCGGATGTTCATCAGCTCGCTGCTGGCCCGGTCCGCGATCTCATCTTCGGAAATAATTGCATCCGTGATGTCCTTCTCAATGTTTCGGGCTGTGAACAGCCCCTCCGCCCTGCCCCGCAGGATCGGGGTATTCTCCCGGTCCGTAACCAGCGCATCCCGCGCCGCCCGGCTCGCCCGCAGCAATCCTGCAATGCTCAGCAGCATGCCGGCGCTCAGGCTTCCGCCCTTTTCGCAGATTGCCAGTGCCGGCCGGATATCCGGAAACTCTGTCATCGGATGTCCGCCGGTATACTGCAGAATCACTGCCGCCTCTTCGGTCTCTTCCTGCGCAGCCCGCACGGAAGGCAGATCGCAGAAAGGTTCCAGTGCCAGGCATCTTTCCTTTCCCGCCGCCGTCAATGCGCCTTCCGCCAGCATCTCACGGATCCTGGTAAACTCCAGCACCCGTATAGTCCGTTCCTTCATATATTACTCCACCGCCCGTTTCCAGTGCCCGCTTGTTGTCTTTCCCCTGCTCTTTCTGCCTTCTTTAAACGCCTTCAGGACCTCTTCCGTTTCTTCCGGATTTTCCGTGGTAAAAACCAGTCCTGAATTCCGGATTCTGAATTCCGAATTCATGTTGTCCGTCGGCAGCATGTTCATCAGCTGTACCAGACATCCTTCCGGCAGTCGCTGCCGCAGCAGCGGAAAACGGTATCCCCGCCGGTCCTCCAGCACCTGCCCGGTCAATGCGTCCGCCGTGCCCTCGTCGCACATCCGGCATTCCCTGTGGCCCTTTTGCAGTCCCAGTGCCGTCCGCGCCGGGCAGTGGTGCAGCAGCATCAGCCTTGTCCGTCCGTACACTGTGACCACCACCGGCGGGTCCCCCGCCAGCAGCTTCCTCAGTTCCTGCCCCGTCAGTTCGGGGGACGCCGTAACAAACGCACATCCTTCGTCAAACAGCATCGCTGCCGCCTGCCGGTTCATCACCGGAATCCCGCTTCCGGCGCCGTACGGCACCGGCCAGTCCAGCCCAAGCTGTCCCACTGTGCCCAGCATAACGCCGCCCACCTGGTTCCTGTGTTCGCAGACAAACCGGTGCAGCCTCTGCAGCGTCTCTTCCTCGCAGACGTCCGGTAGCCGCAGCCAGTCTCCTTCCCTCATTTCCGCGGCTATTTTTTCCAATGCTTCCTCCCGGTAATCCTCCGGGTACCATACGATGCGATATTCTTCCCGCCTGACTGCTTCTGCCTGCTCCCGCGTGCGAACAACAGCTGTCGAAGGGATGCAACCCGCCGGCAGGTTCGTTTCCGGCATTTTCCCTTCGCCCGCGGTATCCGGTGCGAAGGCGCGGATTCTCTTTTCCGCCAGTTCTTCCAAAGCCTGCCGACGGATTGCGTTCACCTGGGACACCGGTATAAATGCTCCTCGTGTCTCAGCCTTTGTCTCGCGCGGAACAAAAACCGTTTCCCCCGTCTTTTCCAGATTCCGGATCAGCTCGCTCTCCTCTGCCGCCCGGGTCCGCGCTTCCGCAACCGTTTCTCCGGTCAGCGTGACCCTGTTCTCCCCGTCTGTCGCCGTCAGCGTCAGCGGTTCCCCTGCCATTGCCCGCAGTGTCAGATCAACCGGCACCGTCCGTCCTTTCATTGCATTCGCCGTCTGCATCTGCTCCGCGTCTGTCAGCCGGGCAACCTCATCTCCGGCCTCTGCCCGTGTCTCAGGCCGCAGCCGAAGGATTGCGGTTCCGCCGGCCTCCGTGTCGGGCCCGGCATAAATCATGTCAGCCTGTCCGCGTTTTCCGCGGATTTCAAGTCCGTCTCCGTTTTTCAGTTTCCGTTCCAGTTTCACCCGCGCCAGTTTCCCGTCCGCGCTGACAATCATGCCGATCCGGATCCCCATGTGGTTCACTGTCTCCGGGCAGATCACGCCCGCGTCCTCACAGCCCAGCGCATATCCGTCCATAAACCCGCCGCGGTTGAAAATCTGCAGCAATCCTTCTTTTTCCTTGCTGTCGGCGGGCCTGAATTTCCCCGCTTCCAGCGCGTCGATCCCTTTCCGGTAACTGGCCGCCACAACTGCCACATATTCCGGCCGTTTCAGCCGGCCTTCCAGCTTGATCGAATCCGCCCCGGCATCCTGCAGCAGCGGCAGCTCGTCCCGCAGGCACACGTCCCGTGGACTGAGCCAGGCCCCTTTCCGTCCTCGATAGCTGTATTCCATCCGGCAGGGCTGGGCACACCTGCCCCGGTTGCCGCTCCGCTCGCCCGCCATACTGGAAAACAGGCATAGACCGCTGACCGCGACGCACTGGGCTCCGTGAGCAAAGACTTCGATCTCCGAACCCGCGTCCCGGCATTTGCGGATTTCCTCCAGTGAGCATTCTCTCGCCAGCACCACTCGCCGTATTCCCTGCTTCACGCACCAGGCAACGCCTGTACGGTTGTGGATTGCCATCTGCGTACTTGCGTGTACTGTCAACCCGGGAAAGGCGTTCCGGGCAATCCGCAGCACGCCGAGATCCTGAATCAGTACCGCGTCCGCCTGCAGGTCTCTCAGCAGGCGAAGCACTTCTGTCACCTTGTCCAGCTCGCCGTCCTTGACCAGCGTGTTCACCGTCACATGCACCCGCATATGCCGCAGATGGGCATACCGGATCGCCTCCTCCAGTTCCCGGCGGTCAAAGTTTCCGGCGCCGGCGCGGGCACTGAAAGCGGAATAGCCCAAATAGACTGCGTCTGCCCCGGCCGCGTCCGCCCGTTCCAATGCTGCCCGGTTTCCCGCCGGCGCCAGATTCTCCATTTTTCCCATACTTCCTTTTTCTTCAACAAAAATATTCTTACCGAAGGGGGGTTGGGGAGCGATCGGAAAGCCCCCCAAGTCTTCCCAGCTGCTCATTCTGCCGCCGCAGAATCGTATTCTCATCCTGTGCCTTCAGCAGTTCTTCCGCCAGATTGAAGCACGTCAGCACCGCAGCCTGCCCCGAGGGCAGATTCGTCACCGCTGCTGTCTCGCTCAGTTTCCGGTCCACAAATGCTGCCACCCGCCGCACAAATTCCGGCGAATCGCTTGAAACCAGTGTATAATTCTTCCCTGCCACACTCACTGTGACTTTCTGCTTTTCCATCTCTGTGTATCTCCTCATCATTTAAAAACGCGGAAAAGCCTCTGACCTTTCCGCGCTGAACGATCTTTTCTCAGATCTCCTCAAAAGGATAGACCTCGCCAAACGTATCCACCCGAACCGATTCCATCACCTGAGGTTCGTAAGGTTTGTCCGAGGCATCCCTCGGTGTCTTCACGATGTCATCTGCCACGTCCATTCCTTCCAGCACCTTGCCGAAGGCGGCATAATGCCCGTCAAGATGCGGACTGTCGCTGGTCATGATAAAGAACTGGCTTCCTGCGCTGTCAGGTGACATGCTCCGGGCCATGCTCAGCACACCGTATGTATGCTTCAGCGGGTTCTGCACCCCGTTGGCTGCGAACTCGCCCTTGATGCAGTAACCTGGTCCGCCAATCCCGATTCCCTTGGGATCTCCGCCTTGAATCATGAAATTCGGGATCACCCTGTGAAATGTCAGTCCGTCATAAAAGCCTTTGTTGGCAAGCGCTGCAAAATTGCCGACAGACTGCGGGGCGTATTCCGGATACAACTCGCCCTTCATCTCTCGTCCGTCCTTCATCCTGATGGTAAACACCGGATTCTGTGCCATTGCCATTCAACCTCCTTATAAGGTGTAAAGCCTTATCTTAACTTTAGTATTTTATCAGCATTTCCCTGTCATGGCAAGCGTTTTGACAACCCTTCGTAAACCGACTATAATAAGTAGATTCTCTGAAAGGAGCTGCCGAAATGACGATCGTTCATCCCCAGCAGCCAGTCAACGGTCTGAATCCGGAAGATGTGTTCTATGCCATTGATGATCTCGGAACGCAGACCGGTTACGGTTTCATCCTGTATCAGCTTCAGCCCGGCCTCTATCCGGACTGCCCTGTCAATCTGTACTTTTCGCTGGACGGAGATCCGGCTTCCCGATATATGCTCTTCGGTGCGCTGGTCGCCCGGGCACGAATTCTGCAGAACGTCAATCCTCAGATGCGCTGCCGTCTGTATACCAGCCTTTCTCCCTCCGATGTGCAGATGAAGGATTTCTACCTTCATAACGGCTTTGACTGCAGCGAGACGGATGAGATGCTCCAGCTGACCATTCCCTTCGGCGACGGGCGGATCCCGATGAGTTGCACCGTTGCGCCGACGCCGCTCAACACCTGGGATGAGCAGAACAGCCTGATCTACCGCCTCCAGATGAATGAAATCACCTTCGTGGATATGAATTATCTGAGCGCCCTCATGCATATGCCGCATTTTATGACGCTCGGTCTTTATCGCAATGCTGTTCTCATCGGTGAAGTGATTATGGCCGGTCAGGGCAGCGAGTGTGAACTCGTTGCAATCTATATTGAGCCCGGCAGCCGCGGTCAGGGAATGGGCAAAGCCCTTCTGCACCGGATGATGGCAATCATGGCTGCCGAAGGCGTCACCCGGATCACAACCCGCATCATGAGCCGCAGCCTTCCCCAGCAGCGCCTCATGGCCGCTTTTGACGCCTCCGTCATCGGTGTCAACATGCTCTTCCCCGGAATGTATTTGAACTGATTGAACTCTATTTCTTCCCTGCATCTGTTATTATCTCTGCTTGTACCGAAGCCGAAGGAGCGCGAGGGGTTTGGAGCGCCCGGAGAAAGAGCCAGTGGCTCTTTCTCAGCGGAAAACGGGCGGCAGCCCCGGGCACTCGGAAAGCCCTCGCTTTTTTTGTTCTTTTCCCTTCATCTGCTCCCTTCCTGAAGCCGAAGGGGGCAGGGGGGCGATCGGAAAGCCCTCGCTTTTTTTGTTCTTTTCCCTTCATCTGCTCCCTTCCTGAAGCCGAAGGGGGCGGGGGGGCGATCGGAAAGCCCCCCTGTTTTGTTTCAGCCACTTGACGCTATCAGCTCAAGTGGCTATAATATCTTCATCTGTGTTCTGAAGAAGGAGGAAACGATCACCATGAAATCCAGCAATAGGCGCGCCGGTGGCAAAACAGGTGCCATTGTCGCGCTGTGTGTGGTGCTTGTCCTGACGATCGCGCTCGGCGTGATCGGCCTCACAGGGCTGAGCATTCCGCCTCGGGGCCTGTACAAGGTTCTGTCCTGGCTCCCGACGTGGAGATCCGCCAATTGGCCTGCTTCCCTGCCCCTGGGTCTTGATCTGCGGGGCGGTATGTATGTGGAATATTCCGGCAAGGCGCCGGAAGGCTCCACCGCCAACTTTGATGAACTGGTGGAAGGCACCATGTCCATCATCCGCACCCGTCTGAGCGATAAAGGTTTCAACGAAGCCAATGTGCAGCGCATCGGCGCGGACGGGATCCGTGTTGAGATCCCGGATGTGCAGGATGACACCGTGCTCGACCTGATCGGCGCCGCCGCCAAGCTGGAGTTCAAGGATCCCTCCGGCGAAACGTTCATGACCGGCGATATGGTCAAAACCGCCACCTACTACTACGCCGACGGCGATCATCAGATCGCCTTCACCCTGACCGACGAAGGCGCCAAGATCTTCGCGGATATGACCGCTGCCAATATCGGCAGAAACATCGCCATCTATCTGGACGGCGAAATGCTGATCAACCCGACCGTACAAAGCGCTATCACCAACGGCTCCGGTGTGATCAACGGTATGCAGACCGCCGAGCGTGCCACCACCATTGCCGCTAAGATCCAGTCCGGCGCCCTGCCGCTGGAGCTGACTCAGCAAAAGGTCGACAAGGTATCCGCCACCCTCGGTCAGGACGCCGTGTCCACCTCCGTAAAGGCCGCCGTTATCGGTATCCTGCTGATCATGCTGCTCATGATTTGCCGGTACCGTCTGAACGGTCTCATCGCCTCCTGGGCGCTGACCATCTACACGATCCTTCTTTTCATGCTGATCGCCCTCTTCCATATCCAGCTGACTCTGCCCGGCCTCGCCGGCGTGGTGCTCGGCATCGGTATGGCTGTTGACGCCAACGTCATTATCTTCGAGCGTTTCAACGAGGAAGTCCGCAAGGGCCGCAGCGCGAAAGCCGCTGTCCGTGCCGGTTTCAAAAACGCGATGTCCGCTATCCTGGACGCCAACGTGACTACGCTGATCGCCGCCGTCGTGCTGCTGATCTTCGGCACCGGCTCCATTCAGGGTTTCGCCAAAACCCTGCTGCTGGGCGTGATTGTTTCCATGTTCACGGCCATCATCATCACCCGCTTCCTGATGAACTGCTTCGTCAAGGCCGGTGCCACCAATATTGCCCTCTACACCAAAGTAAAAGCTGAAAAGGAGGTGCAGGAATAATGACTGTTAAGAATCACTCCCGCATCTGCCTGATCATCTCCGGCGCAATCATCCTGATCGCCCTGATCCTGACCATCTTCGGCCATGGTATCAACATGGGTATTGACTTTGAGGGCGGCCTCTCCATGCAGTATGATATGAAGACCGCCGTTGTCTCCAATGATGTCAGTTCCGTCCTCTCCGGTATGGGGATCGCTACCAGCACCGTGACCGTTCAGGGCCGCGATAACAATGAAGTAAACATCCGCATCAAGGACGTTGCCAAGGACGACATCCAGAAAGTCCAGGCGGACTTTGAAACCGCCATCAAGGAAAAGTATCCGGACGCCGTCTCCATCGGTGATGTGAACTATGTCGGTCCCGTTGCCGGCGCCACCCTCGTCAAGAACGCGGTGATCTCCGTGCTGCTGGCCTCCGTTCTGATGCTGATCTATATCGCCATCCGGTTCGACCTGAACTCCGGTATTGCCGCTGTCTTCGGCCTCCTGCATGACGTGCTGATCATGCTCTCCTTCATGGTCATCTTCCGCTCCGTGATCCAGATGAACTCCTCGTTCATCGCCGCGGCGCTGACCATCGTCGGCTACTCCATCAACAACACGATCGTCATCTTCGACCGCATCCGTGAGAATGCCAAGAAGATGCCCAACGTTGCCCGCGAGCAAGTCACCAACATCTCCATTAAGGAGAGCCTCGGCCGCACCATTTGCACCACCGTCACCACCCTGATCACCATCGTGGCGCTGTGCATCCTGGGCGTCGCCTCCATCCGCGAGTTCGCTCTGCCGATCATCGTCGGTATTCTCTCCGGTGTTTACAGCGCTAACATGATCAATGGTTATGTCTGGGCGTTCCTGGAGGAAAAGCGTCGCAGCCGGAAGGCAAAGGCCTGATATTCGTCTGTTAGGGAGGGGCTGTGTCGTCACAGTCCCTCCTTCCTCTTTTTTGACCGAAGGTCCAGGGGTTCGTAGCGCCCTGAGAAAGAGCCAGTGGCTCTTTCTCAGCGAACGATGTCGCGCGCGGTGCGTGAGGCGGCACACCGCCCGCGGTGCGCGTGCGATTCCTTACGGCAGCCCCGGGCACTCGGAAAGCCCTGGTCGCGCCCGCAGGCGCGAAATCCCATAACATGAATTACAAATTTATCCCCCGCTGTACAGCGGAAACCACCTCCTGGTTTGACGCATTGCTCGCCGCGCGCGGCCTGACCACGCCCGAAGCGCGTGATCGCTTCCTGAACCCTTCCCTGAAGGATCTTCACGACCCCTTCCTCCTGGATGGCATGGAGCAGACCGTCGCCCTCCTTCGCTCAGCCATTTCCGATGGCAAAACGATTCTGGTCTACGGCGACTACGATGCCGACGGTGTCTGCGCCACATCAATCCTGCTTGATCTGCTCCATGAGGAGGGCGCTTCCCTGGCCTACCGGATCCCCTCCCGTCATGAGGAAGGCTACGGCCTTAACGAGCAGGCCGTTCGCGAGATCGCGGACAGATGTTCCCTCCTGATCACCGTGGATTGCGGCATCTCCAATCTTGCCGAGGTCGCCCTGGCTAAATCTCTTGGCCTGACCGTCATCATCACGGATCATCATCAGCCTCCGGAGGTTCTTCCCCCGGCGGATGTGGTCATGGATCCCCTGCTGGGTTCCTATCCCTTTCCCTCCCTGTGCGGAGCCGGCGTCGCGCTGAAGATCTGCCAGGCGATGCAGGGCATCGAAGGCGTGGAGAAGCGTCTGGATCTGGCCGCTATCGCCACCGTCGCAGATGTGGTTCCTCTCCTGGACGAAAACCGGATTATCGTCCGGGAAGGCCTGAAACGCCTTGAGAATACCTTGCGCCCCGGCCTGCGGTCCCTGCTTCGGGTCTCCGGCACAGAGCCGCCGCTGTCGGCAGATCATCTGGCCTTTCGTCTCGGCCCCCGCCTGAATGCTGTCGGCCGCCTGGGGGATGCGAAGCTCGGCGTTCATCTGCTCCTGACGCCTGATCCGGCCAAGGCGGAGCATATCGCGGGCTTGATGGAAAACGCCAATCGCGAGCGTCAGGATCTGGAGCGCCGCATGACGGATGAAGCCGTTCGCCAGCTTCCCCCTGTCATCCCGTCCCCCCATGTCCTCATCGTTTCCGGCGAGGACTGGAATCCCGGGCTCGTGGGGCTCACCGCCGGGCGCCTCTGTGAGCGTTATCACCTCCCCGCCATCGCCCTCAGTGTTCGCGGGGAGGAAGCCGTCGGTTCCTGCCGGTCAATTCCCGGGGTCAATATCTACCGGATGCTTTCCGCCTGCGAAGATCTTCTGGTCCGTTATGGCGGGCATGAGCAGGCTGCCGGCCTGACCGTCCGCACAGAGAATATCCCCGCGCTCAGAGACCGTCTGGAGCAGGTGATCTCCTCCTCGGCGGATCCGGAATGCTTTATTCCTTCCCGGGATTATGATCTGGCGGTCCCCTTCCGGACCTGGACGCCGGAATCCCTTGCGCTCCTGGATCAGCTGGAACCCACCGGCTGCGGCAATCCGCCGCCGCTCTTCCGGCTGGAAAATGCGTCCGTCCAGGCTCTCCGGCGTGTCGGTCGTGACGGTTCCCACCTGAAGCTTTCGCTTCTTGATTCCTCAGGCACTCTCGTCGAAGGTATTGCTTTCGGCTTCGGAGACATCGCCGATGGTTCCCCCTCATCCCTCGACCTGCTCTACCGCCCGACCGTCAACGACTTCCGTGGCCGTACCGCCATCGAAGCCCAGGTCACGGCCATTAACTCTCTGCTCTAAACTCTTCACTCTCCACTCTCCACTCTGAACTCGACCGAAGGGAGGTGCAATATGGCTTTCACATCCTACGAGGCAATGCCCCTGGATCAGATGCTCAACCGTATCCAGAAATACCATCCCGGCAACGGCTATCTGCTTGTGGAAAAGGCCTGGAAGTTTGCAGCCAATGCCCATGCCGGCCAGTTCCGCAAATCCGGTGAGCCTTATTTCACTCATCCCTGTATTGTCGCCTCCATCCTCACCGAGCTGATGATCGACCCGCCGACCATTGCTGCCGGCCTGCTGCACGATACGGTCGAGGACTGCGAAGGAATCACCCTCGATACGATCCGTACAGAGTTCGGCGATGAAGTCGCCGATCTGGTCGATGGCGTCACCAAGCTGAATAAGCTGGATTTTGCCAACCGGGAGGAGGCTCAGGCCGAGTCTCTCCGGAAGATGATCCTTGCCATGTCCAGGGATATCCGCGTCGTGCTCATCAAGCTGGCCGACCGTCTTCACAATATGCGTACCCTCCGCTTCCAGCCGGAGGACCGCCGCGTTGCCATCGCCCGGGAAACGCTGGATATCTATGCTCCCCTGGCCCACCGCCTCGGTGTATACGCGGTCAAGCAGGAGTTGGAGGATCTCTCCCTCAAGTATATCGATCCCGAAGGCTACAACCGGATCGTCCATCTGGTCGGTATGAAGCGGCAGGAGCGGGAGGAACATATCCGTCTGGTTATCAGTGAGCTTTCCGAGCGCCTGGATCAGCAGCATATTCACTATGATATTGACGGCCGCAGCAAACATTTCTATTCCATTTATCGGAAAATGATCCTTCAGCAAAAATCTTTTGATCAGATCTATGACCTGATCGCTATCCGGGTCATCGTGGATACGATCCCGGACTGCTATACCGTCCTGGGCATCGTCCATACGCTCTGGAACCAGGTGCCCGGCCGTTTTAAGGATTATATCTCCGTGCCCAAGGCCAATATGTACCAGTCTCTGCACACCACGGTGGTCGGCGGCCGGAAAATGCCCTTCCCCTTTGAAGTGCAGATCCGCACATGGGAAATGCACCGCATCGCGGAATATGGCATTGCCGCCCACTGGCGGTATAAGGAAGGTGCTTCCCGGGAAGACAATCTGGACCATAAACTCTTCTGGGTGCGCCAGATGCTGGACTGGCAGACCGAAACCCGGGATTCCCGGGAATTCCTCGATACTCTGAAAACGGATCTCTTTTCTGAAGAAGTCTTCCTCTTCACCCCGAAGGGCGATGTAATCTCCATGCCCAAAGGCGCCACCCCGCTGGATTTCGCCTACCGGATTCACTCCGCCGTGGGCAATCAGTGCGTCGGCGCGAAGATCAACGGCAAGATCGTTCCCCTCGATACGCCGCTGGAAACCGGCGACCGGGTTGAAATCCTGACCTCTGCTTCCTCCAAGGGGCCCAGCACCGACTGGCTCCGGATCTGCAAAACGCCGCAGGCCAAAGCCAAGATCCGCCAGTTCCTGAAAAAGGCGCTCAAAGAAGAAAATATCGAGCTCGGCCGCGGCATGATCGAAAAGGAATGTGCCCGCCGCGGCGTCCGCCTGTCGGACCTCTGCCGTCCGGAGTATTATGATTCCATTTTGAAGCGCACCGGCTTCACGGACTTTAATGATATCTGCGGCGCCGTTGGTTACGGCGGCATGGCGGCCGTGTACGTCGTCTCGAAGCTCATCGAGGAGCAGAAGGCGAAGGAGGAACCTGCTCAGACCGTCCGGAACGTGGAGGACATGGTTTCCGAGGAAAAACGCCTCAGTCAGCACCGTGCTCATCACGGCATCGTCCTCACCGGTAATGAGGATCTGGATATCCCTGTCCGCTTTGCCAAGTGCTGCAGCCCGGTTCCCGGTGATGAGATCGTGGGCTATATCACCCGCGGCCGCGGCGTTACAATCCATAAGGCAAGCTGTGTCAACGCCGCCACCGGCGAGGAGGAGCGCCTCATTCCCGTGGAATGGGCCAGCAACGGTGAAAATACCTTCTATGCCACCGTGACCATCATCGCCTATGACCGGGTGAATATGCTCGGTGAAATCGCCACCATCATCGGGGAGAACAATGTTTCCATCCGTGCCGCCTCCATCCAGAATGACGATAAGACCCGCATCTCCACCCTGCGTCTCACCCTCGATGTTCATTCCCGCGAGGAAATGAACAAGGTCATGAGCGCCCTCCGCAACAAATCTGATATCCTGGATGTGTACAGATAACCCCGTGTCATCCTGAGCTTGTCGAAGTATCTTTCTGGTTAGTCTCTTCTAACGATATGTCCTTTATAAAGGGGAGGATCCGTCTCCTCCCCTGTTTTTCTCTTTGAGGTCCAACTTTTTTGAGGGCCAATTCTCGTACTCCGCCCCTCCGTCCCGGTTCTGCCTTCGGATTTAGTGTTTTTAGTGTTTTTAGTGTTTTAGTGTTCACACTTTCGTCCACTTGTCCGTAATTTTGAGTGGAACTTTTTTTGAGTGAAACTTCACTCCGGCACTACTCCCGAGTGCTCGTCACTTCTGTGACACTTGCATTATACCCTCTGCTCATACCCTTGTCAAATCGGATATAAACCTTGGTTATAATCCTCGATGAGAAGCAAAATAATACGGCTCGCCGGGGATCATAACATTTTTTTACCCGCTATTTGGCAGAAAGTATAAAGGAGTAGCTGCATGGCAAGAACAATACCGGCATCATGCTGATGCTTGACGGCAATGGTGATATGACGTTGTTCTATGGAAAAACCGATACCCTGGATCGGATTCAGGAACTCCGGAAAGCACTTGAAGCAATGCCCGATGACAAGGGAGACGCGGGAATCTGATATATTCGAAGGGCAATCCCGGACATCGGTAACCCTCTTGAATCAATGATATTCAGCCAGGAACAGGAATGCAATTCCTGTTCCTGCTTTCTTTTTTCTTGAAAAGGATCGGCCGCATTTCACAGAGAATAGTGATTATGAGGGGGAATCGCCTATGCTGACCATGATTCTGAAGATGACCGCCGCCACGGTGCTTTATGTCGGCGCGACCGTGCTGCTCTGGCATTTCTGGCACAAGCAAAAAAAACATACCCTGGGCATGAAGCTGGCCGTCGGCCTGTTCTTCGGCCTGTGTTCTGTTGTTTCCAGCCATATCGGAATTGATTACGGCGACATGGTCCTGAATATCCGGGATCTCGGTCCGCTGGCGGCAGGTCTGTTTTTTGATCCCCTCTCCGGCATCCTCTCCGGGCTCATCGGCGGAATCGAGCGGTATATCATCGGTGAATACTTCGGCATCGGTTCCTTTACCCGGGTTGCCTGCAGTTCTTCCACGATTCTTGCCGGTCTCCTGGCGGCAGCGCTGAATAAATGGGTCTATGAGGGAAAGCGCCCCTCCATGATCCATTGCCTCTTTGTCGGCGCCGAGATGGAAGTTTATCACATGTATGCCGTTTTTCTCACGAATCGGGATGATCTGGACTCCGCTTACCGGGTCGTGGGAACCTGCGCCCTGCCGATGATCATCTTCACCGCCCTGGGGCTCATGGCCTGTTCCCATATCATCCTGCGGCTTTCGGGGCAGCGTGTGAAGAACTATTATATGAGCGCATCGAAAAAGATCACGCCAATCGACCTGCGTTTCCAGCGCTGGATGCTGCTCCTCGTCCTCGTATTTCTGATTTTCGGTTCTCTTCTCAGTTATTTTCAGACCGTCTCCTCCGGCGGAGAATCGGCATCCGGCCTGAAGCGTGAGTTCCTTGAGACCCTCTTTCTGGAGATTCTCATCTTTACCGCGCTCTATCTCGTGACCACCGTGCTGGTAAACCGCATCATCGTCCGGAATCTGGATAAAGTCAACGATTCCCTCTCCCGGATCACCGCCGGTCATCTGACCGAAACCGTCTCCGTGGAGGAATCCGTCGAGTTCGCGAAGCTTTCCGCCGGGATCAACAGCACGGTAACCGCCCTCCGCGGCTACATCGACGCCGCGGAAAAGCGGATGGAAGAGGAGCTGCAGCTCGCCGCCGAGATTCAGGATGCCGCCCTGCCCAAAAGCTTCGACCTGCCCGCTGAAAACATCAGCCTGCATGCGCTGATGACCCCTGCCCGTCAGGTCGGCGGTGATTTCTATGACTTTTTCTACACCGGGCCGGATCAGCTCGCCCTGGTCATCGCCGATGTCTCCGGCAAGGGAATTCCCGCGGCCCTGTTCATGATGCGGGCCAAAACCGCCATCAAAAACAGCGCCATCTCCGGCATAGCCCCGGCAAAGGTGCTGGAAGCCGTGAACGACGTCCTCCGTGAAGGAAACGATCTCGGGATGTTTGTCACCGTCTGGCTGGGCATTCTGGACCTGAAAACGGGCCTGATGCGCTGCTGCAACGCGGGCCATGAGTATCCGGCGCTGATGCGCGCCGGCGGCGATTATGTACTTCTGAAGGGTAAACACGGCCCGTTCCTGGGGGTAGTGCCCGGCATTCCCAGACGTGAATATGAGCTTCAGCTGGAATCCGGAGACCGTCTCTTCGTCTATACCGACGGCGTTCCGGAAGCCGTCAATGAAAACAACGAACAGTACGGCACTGCCCGTATGACGCAGCATCTGAACACCCTGAAGCATCAGCCCCAGGATCGGCTTCTCTCCGGCATGCTGGAAAATGTCCGGTGCTTCGCCGGCGAAGCGGAACAGTTTGACGATATCACCATGCTGGGGATCACCTGGACCCGTCCGGCCTGATTCCCCTTCTCTCCCGTTACTCGCCGGTCAGATCATCGAGCCCTGTCAGATAGAGGGCGTTTTTGATGGCTTCATTGGCGTGGAGCACTTTCATATAGCCGTCGTCTCCCAGCATGTTGTTGGCGATCAGCAGTTCCCGGATTCCGGCGGAAGTCATGTATTCCAGTTCGCTGAAGTCCCAGTACAGTTCCTTGACGCCGTCCAGTCCTTTTTTGATTTCATCCTCCAGTTTTGGTGCGTTGTAAGTATCCAGTTTGCCGCTGAGCTTGAAGATCAGTGTCGAGCCGACCTGTTCCCGGGTAATCTCCATTGTGATTCCTCCTCATCTGTTGATATATCTTTTATTTCCCTGTCAGTTGTCTGTCCATACCGTGATTTCGTCCTCCAGCCGGATGGCCAGCGCATAGGGATCCGTTTTCCCTTCGTTTCGGATCACCTGTTCCAGATGCTTCAGCGTCCGGCGGACCTTTCGGGCCAGCTCGTTCAGGTCCTCTCCCTTGGCGTAGTTTTCCAGCCGCCCGCCTGTATAGCCGTCCGCGCTCACGCCCAGAAATCGTTCCGCCAGCGCGAGGTCGTACCGGCCGAATGCTGCATACAGGCCCACGGCATCCGCCGCCAGTTCGTCCCAGATCGCGTTGATCTTTTCCGGAAACAGCCTCCGGCAGATAAAATGCGTGCATTCGTGCGCCTTCCGGATCCGGTAGGATGCGATAAGCCAGCTTTCCTCCGCCATCCCGATGTCCTCCGCCCGCACGGCACTGTACGGCCCCGAGCTAAGGACGATCAGCGCATCCCTGTAGTTCCGCGGCTCGGCGGTAAAGCGTTTGAATTCCTCCGTCAGGCCCGCCGGATCCCCGCCTGCCGCCAGGTATTCCGCCTCGTGTTTCCGGATCTTCGGCCAGTTGATCACGCCGTCCAGTATGGAGGCTCCCTGGGTGGCGGGAATCTCCTCCGGCATGCAGCGGTTTCCCATAATCTGAAGAAACATCTCGAAATCCTGCCGGTCGCCAAGCGTGACGATCTGCACTTCCCCGGCCGGCGTTGTTTCAGTCGTCACCGAATCCAGCCTGCTCCCCCGGAAATGATCCAGCGAATGCTTCGGGGTATCCTCCCCGCGCCCGACAACCTGCCTGTAAAGCCCCGCGCCTTCCTCCCCCGGCGTCAGGTACAGCTGGGGATAAATCTCCGCCAGCGGTTTCAGGACGCTTTCCATCCGTTTCCTCCTCGTTCGGTTTACGCTTTGCTGTGGAACTCGATGCCCGCGAATCTCATTTTAAGGTCCAGCAGTCTTCTTCTCCGCTCCTTGTTGTCGATGAAATAGATCTCCATCGCCGCCCAGAAGGGCACCGTCGCCGCAATATCCAGTACATAAACGACGATATCCCTCAGCGTGCTTTCATCCTTCCAGATATTGTTGACCCAGATGGAGAGCAGGATGCATACAACGCCGGTCAGGCACAGGTATAACGCCAGCCTGTTATGGCTGCGGGCTTCCCGGTAGCGGGTTTTGGTTTCCAGCACAAGGTTTTTCTGGCAGATGTCCTCCATCTGCTCTTCGTTGTATCCTTCCATGTCGTCGAAAGCCACCTGAATCTGCAGCTTGTACTTGAGCGGAAGATAATCGAATATGCCGATAACGCTTTCGATAAAATCACTGGTCAGCCGGGGGGTTTTTGTGGCCGCGCTCGGTTCGATGATATCGCCCGGTCTCTCGTACTCCATCCGGATAATGGCGGTTTTCTGTTCGTGGTCCAGTTCGAAAAAATCGTCTTCGATGTTCAGATATTTCTTGCCAAGCTCTTCCATGGTTCTTTCCTTTTTCTTTCCGCTGATGAATCGTCGGCTTCTTGTCTGCCTTAATTATACCATTTTTTTACGGTCTGTAACAGGTCCGGCCTGTTTTTTTTCGACCTGTGTTTGACCCGTCGCCCTTCAGGTGATAAAATAATGCGATCGACCGGTCAGATGTTTCCGGCTGAACTGAATACAATGGAGGAATGAAAAGTGAAAAAAATCATTGCGTTAATGTTGGTTCTGTGCATGGTGCTGGCCGCTGTCCCGGTCTTTGCCGAATCCGCAGGCGGTTCCGGCTTGAGCGATCTGCTCTCCGGCCTCATGGGCGGGTCCGAAAGCGGTGAAGGAAAAGAAGGCGGCCTGGGTGATCTGCTCTCCGGCCTCCTGGGCGGCGAAGGGAAAGAGGGCGGCCTTGGCAGCCAGCTCTCCGGCCTCGTGGAAGAGCTGAAAAAGGAAGGTAAGGAAAAGATTTCCCAGCTGACTTCGAAGCTGAAGGGAAAGGTGATGGAAGTACTCCTCAAAGAACTTGCGAACCCGGACAGCAAGCTTGCCGCCCTGCTGGCCAAATTGGCGGCGGGTAAGAACAAGGGCAGCGACGATTCCGCCGGGATCGGCTCCCTGCTGGGCGCCCTGTTCGGCGGCAGCAGCACGCCCGACAAAGGATCTGAGACAGCGGAAGACAGCGAAACGCTGGAGGAAACGCTTGAAAGGCTGAATAAGGAAGCCGAAGCCGAAACCGGCGACAGCGTACCGGACAAAAAGGATGCCCAAAGCGTTGAGGATTTCTACGGCTTGTGGAAAGAGTCAAAGTTCGTCCTTCTCGGCGAAGACTACGATATGAGTGAATACGACGAAGGCGTGTTCATCGGCGAAAATACGTACTACGTGACCCTGGAGGGGAAGAAGAGCCCGGATTATCTCTTTCCGGAAGCCGCAGAACTGACCCTCAGCAACGGCATCCTGAAGATTAACAGCGACGGCCACTGGTCCAACTTTGTCCTGACGGAGGATGGCAGTATCGTCGAGCCGTCCGGCGGCATGCTGTTCTATTATGTCCGTGCCGAATAATCCTGCAGTTAAATACGCAAAAGCTCCGGAGCATTTCGCCGGAGCTTTTTGGTTTACGGCCTCTCCCGCCGGGCGCCTGTAAGCCCCGGCGGTCATCGGGTATTCCCGGGTCCGGTCTCAGGCTCCGTCCGTCCCCTTATACTCGATGCACATCATTGTCAGATCGTCAAACTGTTCCGCGTCGCCGACGAAAGCGTCGACGGCGCTTTTCACCGTCCGGAGGATTTCCTCCGGCTTTCCGTCCGGGCAGGTGTTCAGCGCCGCGGCCAGGCGCTGCTCCCCGAACATTTCTCCACTGCCGGCCGTTGCCTCCGGCACCCCGTCCGTGTAGACAAACACGCGGTCGCCGGGATGAAGCTCAAACGCCCGGTTCTGATACCTGGCTTTGCGGTTCACGCCGACAAAAACCGCGTGAGGATATTTCACCAGCGCATATTTTCCGTCCGCGCGGCGCAGCGCCGGGTGTTCATGCCCCGCGTTGCAGGCCAGGCCTTTGCCGGTGGAAATTTCCAGCACGGCCACCCACACCGTCACGAACATCATCGATGAATTCCGCTCGCACAGCCGCTGATTGACCCGGTCCAGGGCCGTTGCCGGATCGCACCCGTTCAGCAGTTCGTTCTTGATCAGCGTCTTGGAGACCATCATAAACAGGGCGGCGGGAATTCCCTTGCCCGAAACGTCCGCGATCACCAGCGCCAGATGGTCGCTGTCGGTCAGGAAGAAATCGTAGAAATCCCCGCCCACCTCTTTGGCCGGCGTCATGGAGGCGAAAAGATCAAACTCCGTCCGGTTCGGGAACGCCGGGAATTCATTCGGCAGCACGTTTGCCTGAATCTCCCTGGCCACGACCAGTTCCCTCTCAATCCGCTCCTGTTCTTTCTTCCGGTTTTCCTGTTCTGCCTGCTCCCGCTCCATCCGCCGGATTGTGTCCATCTGCTGCGTCAGGGCGTCGCACGTCCGGTTAATCTCCCGCTGCATCTGTTCAAACTCGTTGATGGAGAAAGGCCTGAATTCAATGGACTCCAGGTCTCCCTGCCCCATGCGGATAATCTCGTTCTGCAGGGAGTTGAACTGGCGCATGAACTTTTTCAGCCACAGCGCGTAGAAGACCAGCGCGACCAGGAACACCAACCCCGCGGCGATCCAGATAGCGCCGCGGACACGGTGGACCACCTGCTCGTAGTTCTCCATGTTCACTTCCCGCACCAGCGTCCATTCGGGTGAAGCCATCGTCATGGAAAACAGGCAGAAGGGACGGCCGTTTTCATCATGGAGCAGTTCTCCTTTGTTGCTTTCGTTGATGAGCATCCCCGGATCCGTGTGTTCCGCTTCCGGGCCCGCATGCCAGATTTCGGATCCGTCTTCGGTATAGAGATACCACGTGCTTTTCCCGTCCTGCAGCACGCTGAACAGGCCGTCGAACACGGTTTCGTCCGTTATTTCCGGCGGTTCGTCCGGCGGCGGATCGCTTTTTCAATCTCCACGATCGGGATCACGCACACCGCCAGCCCCAGCGCGGCCAGGTATTCCGTAACCGTGATCGGCTGGAACGAGAAGGCCGTGTTCAGCGCCGGGATAAAGATCACGGCCGCCGTCACCGCCAGGGAGAACGCCAGCGTTCCCCACAGCCACTTGTCCTGCTTCCGCAGGCTGAACAGGCTCTCCGTCCGGGACCGCATGTTGAACGAGTGGAAAATCTCGATCATGCTCAGCGTCAGGAAGGCCATCGTCATCCCCGCCGGGGACTCGGCGATCCCCCATCTGCCGCTCTCCATCCTGTGTCCGACAAAATAGCTGAATACCGTGATCGCGGCGATAATTCCCCCCTGGAAGATCACGTCGAAGCCCAGCCCGTCGGCAAAGATGCTCTCCTTCCGGTTTCTGGGCGGCCGCTGCATCACGTCTTTTTCCGCCTCTTCCATCCCCAGGGCGATCGCCGGCAGCGTGTCCGTGATCAGGTTGATCCACAGGATGTGCACCGGTTTCAGGATCGTGAAGCCCATCAGCGTCGCGGAGAACACCGCCAGCACCTCCGCCAGGTTGGCGCTCAGCAGGAACTGGATCGCCTTGCGGATGTTGTCGTAGATGCGGCGGCCTTCGCCCACCGCGGATACGATCGTCGCAAAGTTGTCGTCCGTCAGGATCATGTCCGCCACGGATTTGGTCACGTCCGTTCCCGTGATCCCCATGCCCACGCCGATGTCCGCGCTCTTGATGGACGGCGCGTCGTTCACCCCGTCGCCGGTCATGGCCGTCACCATGCCCAGCGCCTGCCACGCGTCCACGATGCGCACCTTGTTCTCCGGCTGCACCCGGGCATACACGGAATACTTCCGCACGTCCTGCGCGAACTCCGCGTCCGGGATCGCGTCCAGCTCCGCCCCGGTGATGGCCATCTGCCCGGGCTCCAGGATGCCCAGCTCTTTGGCGATCGCCGTCGCCGTATCCTTGTGGTCCCCGGTGATCATCACGGGCCGGATGCCCGCGCTGCGGCACTGGGCGATGGCGTCCTTCACCTCGGGGCGGATCGGGTCGATCATCCCGCACATGCCGATCCAGGTCAGGTCCTGCTCCAGCGTCCCGGGATCGTTGGAAGCCGGCCGTTCGTCATAGACCCGCTGCGCCGCGGCCAGCACCCGCAGCGCCTGGTCCGCCATGCCCTTGTTTTCTTCCAGGATCTGCTTCCGTTGCTCCTCCGTGATCGGCCCGGCCTGCCCGTTCCGCCAGATCCGGGTGCACCGCCGCAGCACTTCGTCCGGCGCGCCTTTGGTAAACTGGATAAAGCCCTGCCCGGCGCCGGCCCGGTGCAGCGTGGACATCATCTTGCGCACGGAGTCGAACGGCGCCTCGTCCACCCGCGGCAGGTCCGCGGCCAGCTCCTGCTTCGGCATGCCGTTCTGGTTGGCGTCGTTGACCAGCGCACATTCCGTCGCCTCGCCCACGGCGTTCCCGTTCTCCAGTTCCGCGTCCGAGCACAGGGCCATCGCTGTCATCAGCAGCGTCGGGTCCTCCGTCACCTTTTTGATCACGGTCATTTTGTTCTGGGTCAGCGTCCCCGTTTTGTCGCTGCAGATGATCTGCGTGCACCCCAGCGTCTCCACCGCCGTCAGTTTCCGGATGATGGCGTGGTTCTTGCTCATCTTCGTCACGCCGATGGAAAGCAGCACCGTCACCACCGCGCTCAGGCCTTCCGGTATCGCCGCCACCGCCAGCGACACCGCAATCATGAACGTGTCCATCACCGCCTTGCCGCCGTTGCGCACCAGGTTCACGACGAACACAAACGCGCAGATCACCAGGATCATCACGCTCAGCTTCCGGCTCAGCTCGTTCAGTTTGATCTGCAGGGGCGTCTCCTCTTCCGCCGCGTTGCTCAGTGCATCGGCAATGGCGCCCATCTCGGTGTCCATCCCCGTCCCGGTCACCACCGCGTGCCCCCGGCCGTAGGTGATGATGGATCCCATGTACACCATGTTTTTTCGGTCGCCCAGGGTCACGTCCCCGTTGTCGCCGGCCGTGAGCGCCCCGTCCGTTTTCTCCACGTCCGTGGATTCCCCGGTCAGCGCGGCCTCCTGGCTTTTCATCGAGGCGCATTCCACGATCCGCGCGTCCGCCGCCACGGCGTCCCCGGCCTCCAGCACCAGCAGGTCGCCCTTGACCACCTCGTCGGCCCGGATCGTCTTCTGGTGCCCGCCGCGGATCACCTTGGCCGTCGCCGCGGCCACCTGCTGCAGCGCCTCGATCGCGGCTTCCGCCTTGCTTTCCTGGTAAACCCCCAGGCAGGCGTTGATCAGCACCACGGCCAGGATGATAAACGTGTCCGCCAGGCTGTCGCCCTCATAGATCGCCGTCACCGCGCTGACCACCGCGGCGATGATCAGCACGATGGTCATCGGGTCCTTCAGTTCCCCCAGGAACCGCTTCGCCAGGCTCTCTTTTTTGCCTTCTTTCAGCTTGTTGGGCCCGTCCCGGGTCAGCCGTTCCGCCGCCTCCCCGTCGCTCAGTCCCGACATAGAGGACCCCAGTTCCGCCAGTACAGCCTCTTTCTCCTCCAGATATGCTTTCATTTGCATTTTCTCCTCAAAACACTTTCTCACTGTCCAGCAATATCGTCACCGGCCCGTCGTTGATCAGCTTCACCTGCATCTCCGTCCGGAACCGCCCTGTCTCCACCGCAATCCCCTTCTCCCGCCATTCCTTCACCAGCCGCTCATAGAACGCGTTGGCCGCGTCCGGCGCCGCCGCCCGGATGTAGGAAGGCCGCCGCCCTCCTCTGGCGTCCCCGTACAGCGTGAACTGGGATACCGCCAGAATGCTGAGCCCCTCGTCCAGCAGCGATCGGTTCATCACCCCGTTCTCGTCGTCAAAGATCCGCAGGTTCGGAACCTTGTCCAGGATATATTTGAAATCCTTGTCCGTATCCTCCGTGGAAACCCCGATCAAAGCCAGGATTCCGGGCCCGATCGCTCCGACCGTCTCCCCCTCCACCGTCACGGAAGCTTCCTTCACTCTCTGCACTACACACCTCATAGAAACAGTTCCTCTTTCTTCTTAAATCATACCGAAGGTCCAGGGCGATCGGAAAGCCCTGGTCGCGCCCTCAGGCGCGAAACATCTCCTCTTTCCGCTTGATCATATCATCGACTCTGCTGATATAAACCTCAATATTACTTACATTGGGAGCCCTCGTAATATGCCCTTCCTCCGGCCAGATCCTCTTCGAAATCCCTCCCGCGCCCATCGCCAGTATATGGGACGTCTCTTCCATAATATCCACATTGTACACGCACGCGTGCCCCGGCAGCGCGTATCCCGTGTTCTCCAGGTTTCCGGCCATATACTTCTGCCGGTACAGGTAATACGGCTTCATTCCCATGCTCCGGGCAGTCTCCCGTCCCGTTTCCACCATCCCCGCCGTCATCTCTCCGTCCGGCAGCGGATGGTTCTCCAGGCTCATCCGGGAGGAGCGCTTGATCGCCAGCGTGTGCACCGTCAGGCTTTCCGGCCGCAGTTTCTTGGCCTCCGCCATCGTATAGGCAAAGTCCTTCTCCGTCTCCCCCGGCAGCCCCGCGATCACGTCCATGTTGATGTGCCCGATTCCCTCTTCCCGTGCCAGCCCGTACGCGTCCCGCACCTGCTGCGCAGTATGCGCCCGGCCGATGATCTCCAGCGTCCGGTCGTTCATCGTCTGGGGATTGATGGAGATCCGGCCGATTCCGGCCGCCCGGATTGCTTTCAGCTTGCGCCGCGTCAGGGTATCCGGCCGCCCCGCCTCCACCGTGTATTCCATCGCACCCGGAAACAGGGAAACCGTGCTCTCCAGCAGTTCCTCAAACGCGTCTTCCGGCAGCGCCGTCGGTGTCCCCCCGCCGATGTACAGCGCGCGCAGCGTCCTCCCGCTTTCCCGCAGGATCTCCGCGCATGCTTTCATTTCTTTTCCCAGCGCCGCCATATAGGGTGCGATCAGGGAACCGTCGCCGATCTCCCCCGAGGAAAAGGAACAGTACGCGCATCGGGTCGTGCAGAAGGGAATGCCGATGTAGACGTCCATCCACCGGTCCCCCGGCGGCGGCAGTTTCTGTTGCTCCGCCGCGATCTCCGCCAGCAGTTCCGCCCGCTCCGGCGTCACGTCAAATTCCCTCACCAGTTTCTGAACCGCTTCCTCCGGCGTGTATCCCGCCGCCAGCGCTTCCAGCATCAGGTGCGTCGGCCGCACCCCGGTCATGCTCCCCCACGGCGGATGGATCCCGGTCATCTCCCTGCACAGGTCGTACAGCGTCTGCTTGCACAGGCGCCTCGCCGCCCGCTTCCGGTGCAGGGTCTGGATGCGTTCGTCCGGATCATCCGGAACCGGAACCGATCGGGTCGCCGTATATTCTCCATCCGTAAACGTAATCCGGTAGGTCTGGTCGGATTCCACAGCCTGCGGCACAAAGCGTTTCGGTTCATCCCACACGCTCTCCGGAAACCCGAACAGCCGGGTCATCACCCGCAGCTCCGGCTCAATCGTCTCCAGATAGCTCTCCAGTTCAGTCATTTAATAAGTTCTCCTCCGAAGGGGTTCGGGCGATGTCGCGTGCGGTGCGCGAGCTGCACATATTGGGCCGCCGCCAGTGGCGGATAAAGGCCCATTGTGTGTTGAGTCACCGGCCGCGGTGCGCGTGCGATTCCTTGCGAAAAGCCCCCTGGTTAATGTCCAGGATGTATCCCATACTCCTTCATCATCGGCACAAGCCGCCGCAGCGACCGCGCCATCTCATGATCGTCTCCCCCGGGCAGGTCTGTCCTCCCCCACCCTTGCTCAAACAGCGTATCCCCCGTAAACAGCTCGTTTTCGATCAGATAGCACACGCTGCCCGGCGTATGCCCCGGAGTATGAAGCACCTTGATGCTCATCCCGGCAATGGTCAGCTCATCGCCTTCCCTCACCCGGTCCGTAGGCGCCGGCGCGGTAATGCTTTTCCGGAAAAAAACCATCCCCACGTTCAGCTCCGGGTCACTCAGCATCTTCTCGTCCAGCGGGTGAATCACCAGCCGGGTTCCTTCTTCCATCAGCGGCGCAACCCCGCCGATATGGTCAAAGTGTCCGTGGGTCAGCAGGATTGCCGCGATCCGCCGGTCCCCGGTTCTCTTCCGGATCCGCTCCGGCTCGTCTCCGGGATCAATCACGATGCATTCCTTTTCATCTTCATGATATAAAATATAGCAGCGGGTCTGCACCGGTCCCACCGTCAGTTCGTCGATACGCATGTTCATCCCTCCGCTCCCATCATATCCGATTCCCCCGGTGATTTCAAGACGAAACCTTACCTCGGCAGCACTTTATACCGCTTTTCATTCCGTCCCCCGCGTCCCGTCGCTGCACCTCCGTGATCAGCGTATTTTGAGTGTTCGACCCCTCGTGTCATCCCGACCGCCCCCCCCGTGTCCGCTCCGGGCAGCCTCGCCCGGGCATAGCCGGTGACAGGCTCACCGTCCGCGAGAATTGTGAGTGTGCGGTTCATAATTGCATGTGTTATATCCATTGAATCACCTGTATGATATAATGGTTTTGGGGATTCACTTTAAAGTGAACGAGCGACAATCGGAATTTGCGGAGGTAAACATGAAAAGGCTTTTTTGTTGCTTGATGATTGCAGTGTTGTTCAGTGTCTTTCCCTATGCCCTGTCGGAAGAGTCACGGTCTCATTCCATATTTCGCCTGGATGAAGAAGGATATCTGTATTATATGGATTACACCATGGACTACTATGGTCCGGAGGTCATGAACGCTCTGAAAGAAGGCGGTTTTATCGATACAGGCTGCTCAGCGTTCTTCACCCACGATCCGGAAGGTAATCCCATCACTTGCAGAAACTATGATTATCCGCATCGCGTATCTCAGGAAGATCGGACTCTGACCGGCTTGAACGTCGTGCTTCACTGTAAGCCCGAAGGAAAATATGAATCCATCGCCATGGCGGATGCGGTCTGGTATGATGAGCAAAACCAGCTGCTGCAGAAAGGTGGCCCGGACCTGCCTGGTTTTGACATTCATTTGCTCGACATTTTACCCTATAATTGCATGGATGGGATCAACGAAAAAGGTCTGTGCGTCTCCATTCTCCGGGTCGATATCAAGCCTGGTGAACAACCTGCCCGGTTGCCGATTGGATCCAGCATGCTCTTGCGGTATATGCTGGACGATTGCGCGAATGTTCCGGAGGCAATCCGGAAAATCGATACGGCCATCGTTGTTCCGGAGGATTGGCAAGGCAGCCACGTTTTTGTGACGGATGCGGATGGCCGTCATGCGGTTATAGAGAGTCGGAACAGTATCGTATCTGTGATTGAATCGGATATCGTTTCAAACTTCTATCTCGGTTCTGATGACATTGAAGATTATTATATAAACGGCAACCTTCGCGAGGAGGCTGTCCGGATCACAGATGAATACGGCAATGCGACGTACAGCTTTGGCTATGGCCACGGGTATCATCGTTTTGTGACGATCGCAGGACAGTTGGAACGATATCAGGATACGAATTCGGAAGAACGCCGCACTGTAATGCCAAGAGCCGCCGCTCTCGTGATCCTGCAGAGTGTAGCACAGAATCCGTACACCAATGCGTCAGGTATATCCATGACACAGTACAGTGCTATCTATGACAACGCTCATCAGACGATGGAAGTCTGGCCTTATCAGAATTATCAGAAGTCCTGGATTTTTGATGTAACGGGAACAGAACGATGATAGGACAATTGCTGAACGCAGAGTCTTCGATATCCATAATACTGTCCGGCAGCGTAACAGAAATCAGGTTTGTGCATCCTTCGAATAAAGACCTGGAAATACTGCTTATGCCATCAGGAATCGTTACATTTGTCAGACTGGTACAATCAGAAAATGCACTGTTGAAAATATTACATACGCTCTTCGGAATGGTAATCGAAGCCAGGCTTTTGCAACCGCTGCCATTGAGATCGCAACTCTGACTCGCAGGCAGCAGAGGGGCCGGGGGCTGCGGATGGCGTAATTCAAAATTCATTCACGAATCTATTAAGTTATTTTTAAGTTTCGGGTATAGAATGAATACATGATATCGAGCAGCGAAAGCGTAAGACCGGATATCGAAATCAATGAAGGAGGATATTCCTTATGAAAAAGATCATCTCTGTGGTTCTTGCCATTTCGCTTCTCTGTACTGTCGGCGCTGCTTTTGCCGAAGGCCCTGGCGGACGCGGCGGCAATGGCGGCCCCGGTGGTGGGCAAGGCGGTATGCGCGGTGGAAACGGCGGCGGTACAGACAAATCCAGCGATACCGAGCTCCAATCCATGATTACCGAAGTAGCCCCCAAGTTCCAGCTGCTCACCTATGAGGATGCGGAAACCGGTACCAGTTTGCAGTATCAGTTGTTTATCCCTGAGAATTATGATGAAACCCAAAGCTATCCCATGATCCAGTTTATTCCTGATTCAAGCGCTGTCGGGCGCGGCACGGATTATGTGTTGACCCAGGGATGGGGCGGGCTGATCTGGGCGACAGAGGAAGAGCAGGCCAAGCATCCCGCTTTTGTAGTCGTGCCTGTCTTTACGGAAACTGTGGTGGATGACAATTTCAATCATTCCAGCCAGATCGATGTGGCTATGCGCCTGCTTCAGTCGCTGACGGAAACCTTCTCCATTGACACGGACAGGATTTATACAACCGGCCAGTCCATGGGTGGTATGACTTCATTTCATCTGAGTATTGCGTATCCTGACTTTTTCGCCGCCTATCCCTCCGCCGGTCAGGCCGAACTGCTCGCCCTGTTCGATGCGGACGGCGCTGCGTACAGTCATAAGGAATGGAGCGCGCAGGACGACGCTGACACTCAGAACGCCGCTGTGGCCGCTATGCTGGCGGAGGGCTATCAGCAAAACTTCGTGACCTTCACGCTGGGGACGACGCTTGCGGCAGGCCAAACCTCTGGCGGCGGTGCCGGAGAACACATGACTTCCTTTGACTATGCCTATAAGCTGGAAGCAGTCCGTGACTGGCTGTTTTCACAGAGTAAGTGAGGCGCAGCATGAAGAAAATCATTATTTCTCTCATGATTCTGTCAATGCTGACAGCCTGTGCCGGTGCGGTAGCCGAAGCGCCACGCAATGGCGGACGCGGCAATGGACCGGGAGGCGGTTCGATGCAAACCCTCAATGAAGGCATTGCCTATATGAACGGCGATGGCGTCGATCAGGACTACGAAAAAGCACTTCAGCTTTTCATGGAGGCCTTCGAAGCAGGAAGCATGAAAGCAGCCCGCTATGTAGGCATGGTGTATGAACAGGGTCTTGGTGTGGAACAGGATTACGAGAAGGCGGCTGAGTACTATGCCAAGGGCGTAGAAGCCGGCGACCTGACAAGCGGTTATTATCTGGGCTTGCTGTTCAAACAGGGGCTCGGTGTAGAACAGGACTATGCGAAAGCGGCAGAGCTCTTTGCCTCCGTGGAAGCGTCTGAGAACAAGTCCGCCACAGGCGTCGTTGCCGCCGGATATGAACTTGGCGCCCTCTATGAACAGGGGCTTGGCGTGGAGCAGGATCTGAATAAAGCGATGGAGCTTTACGAGGAGGCTGCATCGTATGAAAGCCAGGATGCCATCGACGCTCTTGCCCGGTTAAGCAAGTAAATAATCAGGATGCAAAACAAGCGTTGCTCTATAGACGGGCAGCGCTCTTTTTATGCCAATTGAGCTGAATGGCCTGATTTAACTTGACTTTCTCCCCGAACAGAGGGAGTAATACTGCTACCCCAACGGAAGGAGGAAACACCATGGGATTCATGATGCAGATCAGGCCGGAGGTGCTGAAAAAGCTCCGGGGCAATCCGCACTGTACCTTTGCCGTCAACTTCCGCTGTTATCCGTTTTTCTATGCTGATGCCGCCGCTGACATCACAGTTACAACGTCCGGGACAACCGTCACCAATCCCGGCAGCGTGTACTCCGAGCCGATCCTCACGGTGTACGGTTCCGGAGACGTTACGCTCATGGTAGGCACGACCATCGTGGAACTGGAGGACATCTCCGGGAGCATCATCCTCGACTGCGCTCTGAAGGAAGCCTACCTGGGCAGCACCCTGATGAACGATCACATGACAGGAGATTTTCCGGTACTGAAACCGGGAATGAACGCAGTCAGCTGGTCTGGAGCGGTGACGAAGGTGGTCGTCAGGCCGAATTGGCGGTATTTATAACGGATTAACCTTCCAAAACGCGCCGCTTCATGATATATTTGACGTGAGCCTTTGGTTTGCATCAAGGTGCTCTATCTTTTGAAATTGTCGGCTATGGCGAGATAAGGGATCAGCCCCGCAATAGGAGGAATACGATGGATCTGAATTTATTTCATTGGACAAGAGAACCGAAAGCCTGTGTTATTCAGAATGGGATCATTCAGGTTACAACTCTGCCGCATACTGATCTCTGGCAGCGTACATATTATCATTTTAGAAATGACAATGCCCCGGTATTTCAGATGGAGACGGATGAGCAATACTTCAGTTTTGTTGTGAAAACCAGCTTTGAAGAAAGCCACCACCGTTTCGATCAGTGCGGGATTGTTATGTACCTGGACAGTGAAAACTGGATGAAGGGTTCCATTGAGTATGAGAACGCGGTATTTCAGCATCTGGGAAGTGTTGTGACGAACCATGGATACTCCGACTGGGCCACTACAGAAATCCCGGCTGATGTGAAATCAATGTGGTATCGTTTCAGCCGCAGGGAGGATGATTACTGTATAGAGTGTTCAGAAGATGGCAGTACATGGAAACAGATGAGAATCTGTCACATGGCTGAAGGAAGTGGCAAAATCCGATTTGGGATTTATGCTTGTTCTCCTGAAGACTCATCATTCACAGCAGTATTCAGCGATATGCAGCTGACAGAATGCGCATGGAAAGCGCATGATGGTCAGCAACCGGACTGATGAAAGACAACACTGTATCTTTTGATTTTCTGTTTCATAATAACGATTCAACTGAAGGAGACTGTCAATGCGAATCAGAGAATATACAGAGGCAGATCTGGAACAAATGATTCCGATATGTCGTTTTAACCACGTTTTTCAAAA
Source organism: uncultured Eubacteriales bacterium (assembly GCA_900315315.1). GTDB lineage: Bacteria > Bacillota > Clostridia > Christensenellales > Aristaeellaceae > Aristaeella. The sequence continues at coordinate 41,340 of OMYT01000031.1, forward strand.
GGATTGGAGAAAACAGACCGGTGCAAAAGTTGTATAATAATATAAATACCTTCTGGTTCATGAGTGTGGAAGAACTTCTCCTGCTCCTCCGGGAAAAGCAGGAAGGCAGATATGGAAACGGCTCGAAGGGACGGTTCCGGCAGCCTTGTTATACCAGTCCCCGGATCTCCGCCCAGGTGACAACTCCCCTGCTGACCTTCGACAGCAGGCCCGCGCCGGCGGGAATCGTAATCGCTCCGGGCCGGAAAGCCCTCCTGGTGGGTTTCAATGATTTGAGAAAACCATTGAAACCTTCTTTTTTTTCATGTATAATGCTCTCACACCCAGACAACAGCATAAAACCGACCCTGAAGGAGGCCCTTATGTTAAAGGAATTCAAACCAGGCAAACCCGAAAAAAAAGAAGCGCTCAAAGCGGAGATCAAAGAGCTCCGCGCCCGTCTGATCGCGCAGCAGGAGCAGCTGCGGGAAGCGAAGCTTCCTGTCCTGATTCTGCTGGAAGGCTGGGCTGCCGCCGGCAAGGGCAGCCTGATCAGGGAAATCATCAGCGAGATCGATCCCCGTTTTTACAACGTGGTTTCTCCCGCCGTGATTCCGGAGAGCGAATCCCGCTATCCCTTCCTCTATCCCTATGCCACCGCCATTCCGGAGAACGGCAAGCTGATCTTCCTGGATTCCGGCTGGATGGATTCCGCTGTCAGCAAGATTCTGCGGCTGGAGATCTCAAAAGAGGAATACAAGCGCCGCGTCCGCAGCGTCAATGAGTTTGAACGCCAGCTGCGGGACGGGGGATATCTTCTCCTGAAGATCTTCCTGCATATCGACGAGGAGGAGCAGTTTAAGCGCCTGGAATCCCTCAAAGAGAGTTTCGATACCGAGTGGCGCGTCTCCCCGGACGATCTCTGGCAGCACCGGGAATACAAAAAGTTCCTCAAGGCCTATGACGACTTTATGGAGGATACCAACGACACCATTCCCTGGCACATTCTTGACGGTAAGAGCAAGAAAGCTTCCGTACGGGATGCCCTGAAGCTCCTGGTCGACATGATTGACAAGGCCCTTGAAAAAGGCCGGTATGTCGGTGATCCCTTCGAGGAGAAATTCCCGCTCATCAAGATGCCGAAGCTGGCCGATGTGGACCTCTCCCCAGAGCTTTCCGATGAGGAGTATAAAAAGCAGCTCAAAAAACTCCAGAAGCGCCTGGACGAGCTCCATAACGTCGTCTACCGGAAAAAGATCCCCGTCGTCATCGGCTACGAGGGCTGGGATGCCGCCGGCAAGGGCGGCAATATCCGCCGGATCGCCAATCCGCTGGATCCCCGCGGCTTTGACGTGCATCCGATTGCCTCGCCCGAGCCCCATGAGCTGAACCGTCAGTTCCTCTGGCGTTTCTGGACCCGCCTGCCCCGTACCGGCCATATCTGTATCTTTGACCGGACCTGGTACGGCCGGGTCATGGTGGAACGGCTCGAAGGCTACTGTACCGAAAAGGACTGGAAACGGGCCTATAACGAAATCAACGAGTTTGAGCGTCAGCTGACAGACTGGGGCGCCGTCCTTCTGAAGTTCTGGATTCATATCGATTCGGATACCCAGCTTGCCCGCTTTAACGACCGGCAGAACACGCCCGAAAAGCAGTGGAAAATCACGGATGAAGACTGGCGCAACCGGGAAAAGTGGCCCCTGTATGAAGAAGCCGTTAATGAAATGCTGATGAAAACCAGCACGGAAAACGCCCCCTGGTACATCATCGAGTCGAACGACAAGAAGTACGCCCGCATCAAGACGCTGAAGATCGTCGTCGAAGCGCTGGAAGAAGCCTGCGACAAGCACTTCAAGCGCGAATTCGGCTGAGCTGGCAGGAATTTGTACTCAAACCCGCCCGGATCATCTCGATCCGGGTGTTTTCTTGGGAGAAAGCACCCCGTTTGTTGAACATCTGTTGAACAGGATTTCTTGTTTCAGACATCGAATTTGGAAAGGATGCACCGGAACACGGGTAATTCTGCGGTTCCCGTTTTCATTCCTGTTGATGCCGGCGCCGTACCGGCATGGTGATTCACATCTCGAAGCGTGCGGCGCGGGCTATTTCATCCTGGCATGTACAGAGTTACCGATTCTTGCGGAAGGGCTCAGTGATCCCGGCCCCTTCGTGGATCCCACCGAGGAGCTCGCGCGCGAAGCCGTCCGCTTCTGCGGCTATCCTGTCATCGGCGATTGAACAGGCGCCCTTTTGACTGAACCGCGGCTCTGCCCCCGGCGGGCTGTTGCGGTATAATATGCACTTCCGGTTTCAGCCGGATCATGATCAATAAAATGAGGAGGTTCTGCACAAATGTCTAATTTTATCACCGCTTTGATGAAGCAAAGAAAAGATGCCCAAAAGGATGAACCGAAAGTCAATAAAAGACTGAAGGAAATCCTCGACGTTCTGAAAAAATATAACTATGACGACGGCATCACGCCTGAAATTACCGTCAATATTCTGACGGATCTGGGTCCAACCTTTGTGAAGATTGGGCAAATTGCCTCCCAGCAGGCCGCGTATCTCCCCCGGGAGTACTGCGACGCCCTGGCCCGGCTGCGCTCCAGGGTGGCTCCCATGGACTTCGCGACCGTCAATGAACAGGTTGAGAAGTATTTGGGCAGGCCGGTCAGCGAGCTTTATGCTTCCTTTGACGAAAACCCCCTGGGCTCCGCTTCCATTGCCCAGGTGCACAGGGCGGAGCTGTTCGACGGGACCGTCGTAGCCGTCAAGGTCCGCCGTCCCGGGGTTGTGGAAACAGTCGCGCAGGATTTTGCCCTGATCGAAAAAATTCTCGACAAATTCGTCAAAAAGCCGGTAAAAGGCCTGGATCTCAAGGGTTTTGTCACCGAACTCGAAAAAACCTCGATGATCGAGCTGGATCTCACGAACGAAGCGAATAATCTTGACCGTTTCTGGAATAACAACACCGGGCGGGAGAAGGTCGAAAGCCCAAGATGCTACCGCGATCTCACCTGTGAAGCTGTGCTGACCGAAAGCTTTGTCCGGGGCACTGAGGTCAGCGATACCGATTTCCTTGCCACGCTCGATGATGAGGAGCGCAAACGTCTCGCCGCGCTGGTGGCGGACAACTTTGCCTCCCAGATCCTGACCGACGGCTTCTACCATGCGGATCCTCATTCGGGCAACGTGCTGATCAGGGATCCGCTTCCCGGCGAATCGTATCTTCAGGCGGAAACTGTCAAACCTGCGGAGAAGCAGCCGGTCAGATCTGATGAAGAGTCCGGCGATAAGCCCGAAGAGGAAAAGATCCCGCTTCCCGGGCACAGCATCGAATGGATCGACTTCGGCATGATGGGTACGTTAACCTCCAGGCAGCGTCAGATCCTCATCGATATCGTCACAAATGTGGTGATGCATGACGCCTACGGTCTCAAAAAAACCGTGCTGCAGATCGCGACGCCGAAGGGCGAGATCGACCACGGGGCTATGCTCACCATGTGTGAGGAAATGTGCGGCCAGTTCGGCGGGAATGATGTCGGTGATTTCAATCTCGGTGATCTCATGAACACCATTCTCGACGCCCTTGAAGCGGGAAATTTCGATGTGGATCCTTTCCTCACCAATCTGGCCCGCGGCATCATCGCAGCGGAGGGAACCATCAAAACCCTCAGTCCGGATGTAAACATTCTGAATGCCTTTATGGACAAGGTGGACATCGGGATCGACCTGGACCTGACGAATCTGGATGATAAAGAGAGCCTGAAGAAACTGAATCCGGATATCGCGCTGAAACTGATGCAGCTCGCCAAAGGCGTCACCGATTCGTCAGCTAAAACGGCTGAAACCCTTGATATGCTGGAAAAAGGCCAGATCAAAGTCCGTACCGACTTCGCCTTTGAAGATCATGCGCTGGATACGGTGACCCGGCTCGCACACTATGCGATCCGCGCGCTGATCATCGTTGCGGTGCTCATCGGTTCCGCAATCCTCTGTACATCTTCTTCCTTCGCGGGGGACAACGTTGCCGCCGTCACAGTCGTTTTCCGGGCAATCGGTTTCTGCGGGATCGTCGTCAGCCTGTTCTTCGCCCAGCGGCTGATCAGAGAAATGAAAAAAGGAAAAAAATGAACCGATTGGAGAATGAGCCATGAACGGAGAAAAATACACGCTGGAGTTTTTCAGAAAAGGTTTCTTCGGCTATGGAAAAGAAGGAGAATTCAGGCAATGGGGTTTTTCACACCTTGCCGTGTTTATTGTTCTTGCGGCCGGTATCCTGCCGCTGGTGCTGTTCGGCTCCGAAATCCGGGGCTGGGCCGGGGAAGCAAAGCTGCGCTGCGCCCTGGCGATGCTGATGATGCTCTGTGAGTTCGGGTATTTCTGGCGCCTGCTTTATGTCGGGCCGGAAACCCATGAAAGAAAGACCATGATCATGCGCCTGCCGATTCAGGTATGCCAGTGGACCGCGCTTCTGGTTTTTCCCATGCTGTTTCTCAAATCAAAACTGCTGATGAGTATGGTATTCTATCTGTCTCTGACCTGCGGGATGGTTGCGCTTTTCTTTCCCGCGGTGATTACCGCAACCGGACCGTCCTACTTCCGGTATTATCAGTTCTTCGGGGAACATATCCTGCCGATCTGGAGCGTTTTCTACCTGATCTTTGTTCATGGGATCCGCCCCTCCCCCGTCGGGATCCTCCTGATGTTCTGCATGCTGGCTGTCATGACGCCTTTGGCCGTGTACTTCAACAAGCGCTATGACGACTGCTACTTTCTCTATCTTAAGCCCGAAAAGCTTCCCATGCTGCAAAAATTTATCCGGAAAAGCTCCCTGTCAAAACTGATATGCCTGTACGGCGCTTTAGTCGCTGTCCTCTGCCTGATTGTGCAGAGCGTCTATCAGGTGATCCTGGTCATTCGTTAACGATCCTTGCGGTAAAAAATTCCCTCTGATCGTCCGTATCGATAATTCTGACCGGCTTGATGGTGCTTGCGGATGTTCCGCTTTCTTCCCGGAGCCTCATCCATTCCATATTGGTGCCCGGCGCCAGATCAGCAATGACAATCCTGCCGAGGACGCCGCGGTCAGTGAAATGCTGGTAGCGGACATTGATCTTTCTGAGGATCTCGTCTGCAAAATCGGTATATTCGCTGAGCTTCTTTCCCTCGTCATTCTCGAGCATCAGCAGGTAATGACACGGCTGCGCCTTGATGACGCTGTCCACGGTCCAGTGAAGAATCCTGCATCCGGCCTTTTCGGCGATCTCGTCCACAGCTGCCTGCATATGCGCTTCCGTCGTCTTTTCTCCCGCAAGATTCAGCAGCTGGCCTTTTCTGTAGGCAAACTGGATATACGGGCATTCACCCAGATAATCAACGACCCTGATCACGTCTCCGCATTGATACCTGTACAGGCCCGCCAGATTGGTAATAATAATCTCATATTCTTTTCCGATCTCAAGCTCGTCCATGCACAGGATCCGGCTCTCATCATCCACGGGGATGAACTCATAAAAGCAGCTCCTGACCAGCATCAGCTGTCCGGGGGAATTCAGCTCATCGACTGCGGCAAAGAGGCCTTCGCTTGCCCCGTATATCGAGAAATCGTACGGAATGTCCCCGGTCATCGTCTTCGACAGTCTGTAGAATTGTTCGAATGTGGATGTGCCGATCCCGCAGATCACGGACATATTCGGCCAGATCCGCGGGATAATTGTCTCGTCAAAACCCTTTTCAAACTCCCGGCGCAGTTCGGCTGCCCTTTCCGGATCCGGCCTGATCTTTGCCTTCAGCATTTCCATCACCTCAGGGGTAGCCTTGGCAATGTCGCTGACGCTTCCCTTTTCGATGTCGTCGACGATCGTTCTCCAGTTTTTCTCCAGATAGAGCATGAGATCCGTAAACATCTTAAGAAACACGGAGAATACAAACATCGTGTTTCTGTCCTGTAAGGCGAATCGCGTATTGACATATCTGAACTCCGCCTCATACTGGGTAAACAGCCGCTTGTACGGATTGCTCAGAATATACGGATACAGAAATCCCAGCTGACGTGCTGCCACATCCGCCACATTGCTGCTCAGCACACCGTTGGGAAGATAATCATAGATCGCATGATTGGTATACAGTCCCCGTCCCGGCTTCAGCCTTCTTCCGGAATTCCGGCGCAGATAATCATCCGCGCAGGCCATCATCCTGGTGACGGTGTGCTTTGTGTATACGTTGACCTGCGGCTGCGTCAGCGGTACGTACTTGCGTCCTCCGACGGTGCCCGAACTCTGCGCATAGGCGATGACGGGAAGAGAGGTGATCAGATTTGTCTCATCCCTTTGAATCATTCGGTCTATGTACGCTTCATAATCCTGATATCCGGTAATCGGAACGGTCCGCCGGTAATCCCTGAGCGTCTTTATTTCGGAAAAACGATACCGTCTGCCGTATTCAGTGTCCCTGTTCTTTTTCAGGATCTTAAGCAGCAGCGCTTCATTCTTCTTCCGCGCATCTCTGGCGTTTCGATGCATGGAGCGAATGTCCATATGGCCCTTTCGGATCATCGCCCCGACAATGATCCTTGTCAGAAGATCTCTTTTGTTCATACTGTACCGGCAGCCCTCATGATCTGTTTCTACGAAAAGCATACAGCTTCTGTTGTCTCACGGATAATGAATTTATCATTTATGCTTCGGGAAGTCAATAACAGCGGCCCTCCTGTATCCTCCACGCGCAGGCCGCGCTGTCCGGCACGCCGGCGTGTTGACATTCTGGAACATCTCTTGAAAAGCAATGTAATAAGTGGCAAAATAAAACTGGTTTTTTATATCAAATTAGAGGCAGTTTGGCACACGACTGCCGTAACAGCCGGAAACAGAGAGGTAATCAGTCAATGAGCATGAAAATGAAAAGGTTCATCCGCACCCTGTTCAGCCTTGCGCTGGCGCTGATCCTGGTCTGGGGCAGCATTTCCTGCCTTGCGGAAGCTGATCCTGCTCAGGCGGAAGCGCCTGCAGGGGATCATCAGTATACCCTTGAGCAGGTTGTCATCTTAAGCCGGCATAACCTGCGCGCACCCCTGTCCAGCAACGGCTCCGTTCCCAGCGATCTGACGCCCCATTCCTGGATCAACTGGAACGCCAAATCCAGCGAACTGACCCCGAAGGGCGGGGTTGAGGAGACCGGCATGGGTCAGTATTTCCGGAAATGGCTGGACACGGAAGGGCTGATTCCGGAAAACAGCATTCCCGAAGAAGGCGAAGTGCGTTTCAGCGCCCGTGACAAGCAGCGCTGCCGGGCCACGGCCAGGTATTTCGCGTCGGGCATGCTCCCCCTGGCGGACGTCGAGGTGGAATATCCCGGCGATGCCAAAGGCAATGTGGACTTCATGAAGCCCGTCCTGCATTTCTATTCCGACGCCTATGCCGCGGACGCGACGGCCCAGGCGGCGTCTCTGGGCGGTGACGCGGGTTTCGAGGGCCTTGAGCAGCAGACGCGGGATGTCATTAAACTGATTATGGATACCGTCGATATGCAGGACAGCGAAATCTATCAGAGCGGCAAATACGGCGACTTGCTCAAAGACGGATCAGGCTATAAAATGGAAGCGGACAAGGAGCCCGATACCACCGGAGCGATTAAGACGGCTTCCCAGGTGGCGGATGCGCTGCTCCTGCAGTACTATGAAGAGCCGGACGCCGTCAAAGCCGCTTTCGGCCATGAACTGACGGATGAGGATTGGGCCGCCATCGGCGGGTTCGTGTCAACCGCCCTGGAAATCAGGCACGGCGCGCCGCTGGTAGCCATCAACATCGCTCATCCCCTGCTTCAGGAGCTGGAAAAAGAGCTGAAGAACGAGAAGCGTAAGTTCAGCTTTTTCTGCGCCCATGATGTGACGGTTCTCGGTACCCTTTCCGCCCTTGGCGCGGAGCTTGCCGCCCTGCCCGACAGTATTGAGACAAAGACGCCGGTCGGCGTCAAACTGATGTTTGAGCGCAGGCGTGACCGGGACGGTCAGGCGTGGTACCGGGTCAGCATGGTTTACCGCAGCACGGATCAGATCCGCAGCAATGAAATCCTGACGCCGGACAATCCGCCCAGAAAGGTTGACCTGACCTTTGAAAGCGTCGAAACAAACGGGGACGGACTGATTTCCGAGGCCGATTTCTTCGCCCTGCTTGATCGTGCAATCGGAGCTTTCGACACACTGGAAGCCGCCTATGCGCCGGCTGACGCGGCCTGATGATATTGATCGATGAAAAGGATGCAGCGAAAAACGAAAAAATTCATTCTGTTTCTTGTCCTGGGGTGCCTGCTGACCGGCCTGTTCTGTCTCTCTTTCGCGGAAGAAGGTACGGATCAGCCGCAGCTGTCTCTGCAGCTGAAGCCGACGGAAGTAAACCTGCAAAAGGGCCGCAGTTCGAAAATCTCGGCTTCCCTGGTGAACAATACAAAGGGAACCCGCCTGCAAAAGTACGAGTGGGTCAGTTCGGATCCCGATGTGGCTGAATGCAGCGGCGGCACGGTGAAGGGCCTTGCGGCCGGAAGCGCCGTGATAACCTGCACCGCAACGCTGAGCGACGGAACGGTTCTCACAGCGGAATGCCCGGTATCGGTCACCGTACCCGTAACCGGGATTCAGGCCGAAGAAAAGACCCTGACGGTCATGGCCGGCGATACCGTGATCCCGAAGATCGAAATCATTCCGGAGGACGCCACAAATCCGGCTGTTCAGCTCTCCTCCTCCGATGAAAAGATCCTCTCCGTGGGGAAGGACGGCAGCGTGACCGGCGTGGAAGTCGGAAGAGCGGTTCTGTCCGCCGTGTCGGAGGATAACCCGGCAAAAAAGATCTCGATACCGGTCACGGTAACCAGAAGAATCGGCAAAACGGACAACAAGCTCACCTTCCTGGGGATTCCCTGGGGCAGCGACTGTGAAACCTGCATCAGTCTGCTGAAGAAAAAAGGGTTTATTGCGGAGGACGCGCGGAGCCGGTGCAGCTTTACCGGATCCGCTTGGCACTGGCCGGAGAATGATCTCCTTTTCAGCCGGGTCAGTTCGTGGCGGTCGCTTCCCGTTTCCTTTTCGGACAAAGAGACCGGCGCTGCGAGAACGTCGCTCAAGCCGCTGAAGACCGTCGGAGGGCATATGCCCCAGACGGCGACGCTTATCTTTCTCAACGGGATCGGGGACGACGGGCAGATTGACCCGGATTCCACGCGCCTGATCGGGGTGTATTTCAATTTTGATAACCTTCATGAGAAAGGAACGACGATATTCTGCGATCTGCTGAACCGGCTGGAAGAGCAGTACGGGGAGTTCAGGCGTTATCAGGAAAAGGATATTCCGCGGTATTATCCGGATCTCTACGCGGAGATCAGAGAAGTCATGACCGAGCCGCGGGAATACGCGGTTCAGGAGCCTGAAACCGGTGAAACCTATCTCGGGGAATATGCGCTCTGTATCATCAGGGGAGCGGACAATACCGGGATTATGCTGAATATGGATACCAACGGGTCGGTGACCCTGTTCTACGGCAGAACGGATGCCGTGGAACTCATTGAAGAACTTCAGCAGCATATGAGCGAAGACTCAGAAGTGCCTGAAGATATCGGCGTATAAAACATAAAATCACAAGGAGGCAACCAAACATGAAGAAACTGATCTCTCTGATGCTGGCAGTGCTGATGATTACACTTTGCGCCTGCGGGTTTGCGGAAGAAACGGACGTATCCGCAAAAACAGCTTTCGTGCAGATTAAAGAAGGCGTCACGGCTCAGGTCTTTAAAAAGCCGGGCGATAAAAAGGCGGTTGATACCCTCTCAGGCGGCCAGATCTGCGAATTGCTCGGTGAGGAAACCACGGAAACGGGTGTCGCCTGGTTCCAGGTGTTCTATCTGAACAGCAAAAAAGCTGGAACCCCCGGATATATTAACGCGGAAGACGCGGAACAACTGACTGAGGAACAGCTGAAAGCTTTGATGAATGATCCTGAAAAGCTCAATGAAATCCTGGACCTGGTTGAGGCGCTGGATGTTTACCTCGGCAAGAAAAGCGGGAACGGGGAAACCGGCGGCACTGATCTGGTAACAGAACTGAAATCGCTTTACAAACAGGCAGCGAACGAACTGGAAAAGCTGCTCAACACCAGTGTGACGCCGGATCTGGATAAGCTTGAAAAGCAGGGAAAAGAGCTTGCGGATAAGGCAAAGGCTGCCGCAGAAGATCTGAAGGATGATGTGATCGATACGCTGGCAGCCATGGATGGAAAAGAGACCGGCGAACAGATCGACATCCTGATGGACAGCATCAGCGACGCCATCGAAAAGCGGGCCGGGGTAACTGACGAGAAAATCAACGAAGCGCTGGATAAGGTGTCAAGCGTGCTGAAGGAGCTGGACACACATCTGGGTGAAGGGACCGGCAACGCAATCGACAGTGTTGCGTCCACCGTGAAAGATACAAAAAGCTGGCTGGACGGCAAAGATTTCGGTGAGGTAAACAGTGCAATGAAAGAACTTGCCGAAAAGTTTAAAAATAATGGATTCGTTTCCGGCGCAGGAAGTGGCGGCTTCGGCGCCATCCTGGAGAAACTGCAGAAAATATTCCCGAAAAAATAAGCAATGACTGACGCAATCAAACCGGCGGAAGCGGGAAAGCCCATCCTGACCGCCCGCCATCTGGTCAAAACCTACGGCAAAGAGCAGAGCCTGGTCCGCGCGCTGGACGATGTGAGCCTGGAGATCCGTGCAGGGGAACTGCTGGCTATCCTGGGGTCCAGCGGCAGCGGCAAATCCACGCTGCTGAACATGCTGGGCGGAATGGACCGGCCCGACAGCGGGAGTATCGCGTTTTCAGGCACGGATATTTCCGGGGCAAACGACCGGGAACTGACAAGATACAGAAAGCAGCATGTCGGCTTCATCTTTCAGAACTTCAACCTGATCCCGGAACTGACGGCTCTGGAAAACGTGGATCTTACAGCGGACAAGACGGAGGATCCGAAGATTTCAGAGCATATGCTGGAACTGGTGGGGCTTCCGGATAAAATGGATGCTTATCCTGCCCAGATGTCGGGCGGACAGCAGCAGCGTGTTTCCATTGCCCGGGCGCTGGCAAAGCGCCCGGCCCTGCTGCTTTGCGATGAGCCGACCGGCTCCCTGGATTCGGAAACCGGACAGCAGATCCTGATCCAGCTGGAGGAGCTTGTCCGTCTTCACGGACGGACGGTCGTGATTGTCACGCATACCCGTGAAACGGGCCGGATGGCGGATCGGATCATTGAGATCCGGAACGGAAAAATCGTCAGGGAGGAAAAAAACGGGCAGATTGTTTCAGCCCGGGAAATTGCTTGGTAGATCATGAAGCTCAGCCTGATTAAAATGGTCTTCCGCAGATACCGGAAGATCATGGTTTCCCTGGTGATGATTGCCGCGCTGGCCGTTGCGCTCATGAACGGCATGTTCAACGCCTGGGCATCGCTGGACATATCCCTGAAAACCTATCTGACGGAATACGGCATTGCCGATGCGTCGATCTCTGCGGAAGTCACGGATACCGCCGCGGCGGAGAAGATCCGGCAGGTGGACGGAGTGGCCGATGTGATCGCCCGCCTGACCGGGAGCAGCCAGATCATCACCCCTTCGGGGAATATGCTGACAGCCCAGATCATTTCGATGGACAAAGAGGACTTCCTCCAGCTGTACCACTGGGAAGACTCACAGGAGCCGGCCGGGGATTATATCCTGGCGGATTACTGGTTTGCCGCAAACAACGGAATATCCGTCGGGGATGAGCTGCAGATCCGGACAGGCGAGGATGAATACCGTCCGTTTACCGTGGCCGCTGTGGTGTCGGCCCCTGAAACACTGGAAAGGACAAAACTGAATCTGGGAGGAAAATACTACCCGGATTTCGGTTTTTTATATGCGCCGATTTCCCTGCTGGAAACCGAAACAGAGAAGGAAAAGCGCCGCATGACAGAGGAATGGCAGAAAAAGGAAGACGAATATCTGCAGGCGGAAAAGGAGTTTCGGGAAAGCTGGGACGAAGGGCAGGCGGAACTGACAAAAGCCCGGGAAGAGCTGGAAAAACAGGAAAAAGAGTTTGAGGAAAAGCGGACTGAACTGAAGGACCAGCTCCGGGAACTGACGGAAGGCCGGGCCCGCCTGATCCTGGGGAGAAAGGAACTGGCGGACGCGGAAGGAACCGCGGAGGAGCGGAAAAAGGAACTGAAAGAACAGCTGGACCGCGCAGCCGAACAGCTGCTGGAGACAGAGGATAAGCAGGCGGAACTGACAGAGGTCCGGAATGAGCTGAGCAGTCTGCTGGTTCAGCTGGAGGACGCGAAAGGCCGCCTCGTGGTCGCCAGGGATCTGATCACGAAAAAGCAGGGGGAAATCGTAAGCAAACTGCAGCTCCTGAAAAGCGCCCGGACCCTGTGGCAGCAGGCGCGTTCCGCTGATACGGGAATTGATATAGGCGCGGCGGAAGCCGCGCTGGCAGCCCAGGGAGTCTCCCCGGCGAGCCTCGACAGCTGGATCAGCCAGGCGGAGAGCGGGATCAGCAAAATGATCACCGGGAGGAACAGAATCCAGAACGGCATCGTCGAGATCAGCAGCAGCCATCTGTCGGAAGTCCTGACTTATCTGGAAGAAACGGAGCAGGGGCTTGAGGCAGTTGCGGAGATCCATGCGGCCTTGCAGGATGGCATTGCCGAAATGGAAGCGGGATTGAAAAGCATTGCCGATTTCGAGCGGGAGGCGCCGGACAACCGGGAAGAGATCAATCAGAAATTGCAGGAAGTGGAGGAAGGCTTACAGGCGATCTACGACGGATTGTCGGAGGGTGAAACGGCGCTGGAGGAAGGCCGAAACGAACTGAAAGAGAAAAGCACGGAGGCTGAAGAAGCCCGCACGGAAGCCGCGGATGAGTTGGCCGAAGGCGCGAAGAGCCTGCAGGATGCCCTGGATGAACTGACCGCCTGGAAAGGCTATACGCCTTTGCGGAATGAATTCCTGATCTGGTTTGACAAGGACGTAACCGATCGGAGGGCCGTCCTGAAAGCGGCGGAAGCGGCGCTCGATGTACCGGTGCAGAACAGTGAACTGTACGAAGATTCCCAGGTAGCCGGATCCATTGACGACAATCTGTCTCCCATGTGGTCGATGTCCGTGGCAATTCCGCTGGTCTTTGTCGGGATCATGATGGTGGTGCTGTTCCTGTTCCTGTCCATCATGATCCGCCAGAGCCGGCAGAGTATCGGAATCCTTCGGGCGCTGGGCTTCGGCAGAGCCCAGGTGCGCCATGTGTTCAGCCTTGCCAGCGTCATCCTGATGATGCTTGCGTCGCTGCTGGGCGGCGGGCTCAGTCTGGTCATTACCCGTATTTTCAATGATTATTATAAAAAGTTCTTTTTACTGCCGTCCTATATGCATATGTTCAACGGTTTTGTGTTTGCGCTGAGCACGGCAGCCTTCATCCTGCTGGGTCTCATTGCGGTGGCGCTGTCTTCCGGCTCCCTGAGCCGCATCCGGCCGGCGGAAGCGGTCGCCAGGACGGTTTCCATGCCGCCGAAGGTCGGGCGTCTGTCCCGCCTGCTGCTGCGCAGGGTGGAACCGCTGTCCAAGTTCAGCCTGCTGAGCCTGCGGCGGAATCCGTTCCGTTTTGTCACTTCCGTGATCTGTATCTCCGGCGCGGTCAGCATCATTTTCGCCGCCCTGTCCTTTATTGTATCGAAAAATGAGATCCTGACAGACGTTTTCAGCAGGAAACTGCTCTATGACGCGCAGGTCTTCTTCAGCCCGGAAGATCTGGAGGAGGAGACGGAGGCAAAAATCCGGCAGATTGAATCGGTTGAAACTGCGGAACGCTTCTGGGCCAGGGAGGAAGATATTGCTTACCGGGACAGGTCGATCCGCGGAAGGCTGCTGTTCCTCGAACCGGACACGGTGATGGTCTCCCTGACGGATCTGCAGGACAGGCCGATGGAATATCCCCGGGAGGGAATCGTCCTGTCCGGCAGCATTGCGAAAACGCTTGGCGTAAAAGAAGGTGATATGGTAACTGTGAGGGGAACGGAAACCCCGGTGACCGGCATATCCCATCAGATGTCCATGGATTTTCAGTATCTGCCCGCCGCGGAAAAAGACCTGTACCGGAAAGCGGAACAGACCGGATGGCTGCTCCGCCTGAAGGAAGGATCGGACGGGTCGGATATCGCCTCCCGGCTTTATCGGGAAGAAGGCTATCTGACAACCCTGTTAAAATCAGTCATGCAGAAAGGGTACGACGACCTGTTCAGTACATATGATCTGTATGTGTGGATGCTGGTCACGCTGTGCGGCATTATCGGGATTTTTATTATTGTGAATACCGGCTGGAACAATCTGCAGGAGCAGAAACTGTCCCTGAGCGTCCTGCGCGCCATCGGATTCCAGCAGCGGCAGATTTCCGCCCGCTGGTTTCTTCAATCGCTGCTGTACCTGGTTTGCTCCCTGCTGATCGGCTTCTTGATCGGGCAGGTCGTCGCTGTCAAAAGCCTGGACCTGATGAGCAATTCCGTCCGGCATCTGGAATATGTCCCGGCCCTTTTCCAGTATGCCTGGACGGGAATCAGCACCTTTGTTTTCATCCTGGCCGGGCATCTGATCACGATGAGGAGTATGAAAAAATGGGATCTGGTGGAAAACACCAAGGGCAGGGAATGATCGGGATGATCCGGTTTTTCCCGGTCAGGATTATTTTTCCGGTTTGCCGGACAATTACCGGACGAAATATGATATAATGTGCAAAGAATGATCCCTGATTCTGTAATCAGGTCATGTCATGAAATATCAAGGAGGTTCAACATGAAAAACAGTTTTGGGAAACATCTGGCAGCTTTTATTCTTGCGGTGATGATGCTGCTGGCACTGCTTGCTGTGCCCGCAACGGCGGAGCAGGAGGAAGACATCTTTGCGGACTGGAACAAGGACGCTCCCGCGCTGAAAACGCTGATTGAGTACGTGGAAGCGGTGACGGATGAGTCCTCGCCGGATTATATCCCGCCGGCTGACCGGATTGCGACCTTTGATATGGACGGGACGCTTTGCGGCGAACTGTATCCCACCTATCTGGAATACTATCTGCTGGAGCGGCGCATCTTCTGCGATCCCTCCTATACGCCGGATGAGGAAATGCTGGAGTTCGGCTGTATGCTGAGGGACCACGCGCTGGACAAATCCTTCCCGGACGGGATGGATATGCTCCACGCCGTCCACGCGGCCAAAGCCTACGCAGGCCTGACGCTGACACAGTTTGCCGATTTCGTGACAAACCAGCTGGTACGCGAAACGGACGGCTTTGAAGGCATGACCAATGCGAATACGTTCTATACGCCCATGGTGGAAGTCGTTGAGTACCTGCAGGAAAACGGCTTCAAGGTCTACGTCTGCAGCGGCAGCGACCGCTACATCTGCCGGACCTTCATCGAAGGCCATCTGGACATTCCCTTTGAACAGATCATCGGCATGGATGTGGATGTCGAAGCGACCAATGAAAACGGTGAGGACGGGCTGAAATACGTCTATTCCAGTGAGGACGGCATCGTCCGGACGGACAGGCTGCTGATCAAGAACCTGAAAATGAACAAGGTGAAAGCCATCGTGAAGGAAATCGGCCGCCAGCCGGTGCTCTCCTTCGGCAACAGCAGCGGCGATGTGAGCATGCACAACTTCACGATCTTCAACAACCGGTATAAAAGCGCCGCCTTCATGCTGATCGCGGATGATGAGGAACGCGATTACGGCAACACGGAAAAGGCGCAGTCCCTGAAGGAAAAATGGGAACAGAGCGGCTACAACGTCATCTCCATGAAAAATGACTTCCGGACGATCTACGGGGACGAAGTGAAGAAGACCGGCACCTTCCATTGGCTGGAAGAATTTGCGGAGCCCGTGAACGCCCCGGCAAAGACTGAAACAGCGCAGGCCGAAGAAACCCAGGCTGGCACGGAAGCGCCTGCCTCGGAACAGGGTGTGGCGGAAGAAGCCCCGGCAGCGGAGCAGAATGCTGAAGAGAAAGCCGACGTCCAGTATGTGCTGTTCCTGGGGACGAACGACAAGGACACCAACAAGCCTGTCTTTACTCAGGCGGAAACGCTTGAGCGGATTAAAGATATCCTGGTCCGTCACTTCGGCGGATACACGATCCAGGAAGCGCACGGCGGTTGGGAAAGCGACGGGAAGCTGTATCAGGAATATACGATCGTGATTTATCTGAGCGACACAACCCTGGACAAGGTTCACGCCGCCGCTGATGAAATGGTTGAAACATTCCGTCAGAGCTCCGTACTGATTCAGGAAAACCCGACCAAAACGGAATTCTATTCCGGGGCGAAGTAATCCCGCATCCGGCACTCATTCTGAAAGGAGATCACTCACATGAGAAAAATCATTGCCTTGCTGGCAGCTCTCGTGCTGCTCCTCACGGTTTCGCTTTCCGCTGTTGCGGAAGAGGAGGCTGCAATCTGGCCTTTCAAAGATACCGGCATTGAACTGACCGCTCCCGAAAAATGGAGTCAGCTTCAGGGCCTGCTCTACCCGATGGAAATCGGGGAGTTTGATCCCGACCGGAAAATCGCCTGTACCGTCATTCTGTACATACCGCTCAGCGAGGAGGATCGGGCGCTGGTCTCCCAGTCCAGGAGCGGCGCCGAGCTCACTGAAGAGCAGACCGGCCGGCTCACGGAACTCTTCAGCAGCATGTCTGAACTGTACAGTTTCTTCTCCGTCGGGAACGGCAAGACCTTTGAGGATGTCCAGGATGTGATCCTCAAAAATGATTCCCCGGACAACTACATTGTGGATGAGCTCGGCCAGGCGGAAGACTACCGTTTCTATCTCATGACGCCCAAAACGGACTCTGAAGCGGTTACAAACTCCCTTGCGCAGTTCCCGGAAAGATGCCGGGAGGAATATATCAGCCTCCTGACGGATACTGATGCCGTCAAAGCCGCTGTCACCGTGCATAAGCCTGAGAAGCCCGGCGAGGCTGTCATCGGAACCGTTCTCTCCTTTGAACTCAATGATTTCGACGGTAAACCTGTTAAAAGCGAGGATCTCTTCTCCGGCCGCAAGGTGACCCTGGTCAATCTCTGGGCCAGCTGGTGCGGTCCTTGTGCCGCCGAGATGCCCGAGCTGGAAGCCATCTGGCAGGAATACGGCGCCAGGGGCGCCGGGGTCATCGGCCTCTGCCTGGACGGCTATAAGGAAAAAAGCCTTGCCGACGCGAAGAAGGTCGCAGAGGAAGGCGGCGTCACCTATCCCATGATCGCCTGCACAAAGGATCTGGAAACCTTTTTCCTGGAATCCATGGGGGACACCGTCCCTACCTCCTTTTTCGTCAACAGCGAAGGCGTCATCATCGGCAGCCTGATCATCGGCGTCAACCCCGATGCCTACCGCGCGGCCCTGGATGAATACCTGAACCAATAAGCAATAATATGATTACGACAGAAGAAAGAAAGCAGGAAGCAAAAAAGTACAGAAAAACCACTTCACGCAAAGCGCTTGGACAATGGACGGTGAAGACAGGCCGTCCTGAGGTTGAACAGCTGATCCGTAAGCAGGAGCAGAACCGGCAGAAAGATTTGATTCCGATCCGGCATGAACGCATGTCCGCCTCCCCTTTCAGTTTTTTCAGGGGAGCTGCCGTCATTCAGGCAAATGACCTGGCTGCTTCGCCCGGGACGCCTTTCCGGGTGCAGGCCTGCGGGGATGCCCATATTTCCAACTTTGGGATCTTTGCGTCTCCCGAACGTCGGCTGGTCTTTGGGATCAATGATTTTGACGAGACCCTTCCGGCTCCGTTTGAAGTGGATGTGAAGCGGCTTTTTGCCAGCCTTGAAATCTGCGGGCGCCAGAAAGGGCTTCCGAAGGCAGCCCGCACGGACATCGTTTACAGCGCTGCCGCTCTGTACAGACAGTCCATGTCCGGATTTTCCGATATGGGAAATATGGAGGTGTGGTACGAACACCTCGATCTGGAAAAGCAGATGAAAAAAAAAGCGGACAGCATCAGCGATAAGCAGAAGAAACGGATAGAAGCCGTCATTTCAAAGGCATTGCTGAAAAACAGTGAACGCGCAGTATCAAAATACACGGAAACGGTGGACGGAAGGCTCCGGATTAAAAGTAATCCGCCCCTGATTGTTCCGATCCGCGATCTGCTCGGAAAGGACAGAGATCGTTTTGATTTCAGCCACAGCATCGACGAAGCATTGAAAATTTATAAGGAATCTCTTCCGGCCGGGAGGCGGCACCTGATTGATCAGTATGAGCCGCTTGAATTGGCGCATAAAGTGGTCGGGGTCGGAAGCGTTGGCCTGAAAGCCTGGATTCTGATCCTCATGGGCCGTGAAAACGGGGATCCGCTGGTCCTGCAGATCAAAGAGGCGAATCATTCTGTCCTGGAAGCATACTATGGCGCCAGCGTGTATGAAAAATGCGGCCGGAGGATCGTGGAAGGCCAGCAGGCAATCCAGAACATCGGAGACATCCTGCTCGGCTGGCTGCGCCTGAAGACCGCGTCCGGAAGCAACCGTGACTATTATGTCCGTCAGTTGTGGGATTCAAAATATTCATTTGATCCTGAGACACTGCATGAGGACGCCTTTGACGTGCTCTCCCGGCTGTGCGCCTGGACCCTGGCCCACGCCCATGCGAAAACCGGCGACCGTCATGCGATCGCCGGCTATCTGGGAAACAGTGATGCTTTTGAGGATGCGATGGTGAAATATGCTTTCTCCTACGCAGATCAGAACGAAGCAGACTATGAAATGTTCCTGAAATTGAAAAAATAACTTACCAACATCCCGAAGGGGGCTTGGGCGATGTCGCGCGCGGTGCGCGAGACGGCACACCGTCCGCGGTGCGCGTGCGATTCCTTGCGGAAAGCCCCCGGTTTTTTAAAACCTCATCCGCTCCTCGATGTACTTCCGTACATCGGAAATCGCCACCCGCTCCTGCTGCATGGTATCACGGTCGCGGATGGTTACGGTCTGTGTTTCTTCGGTCTCGAAGTCAACGCAGATGCTGAACGGCGTGCCGATCTCATCCTGCCGGCGGTACCGTTTGCCGATGGAGCCGGTCTCGTCGTATTCCACCGGGAAATACTTGCACAGTTCCGCATGGATCTCACCGGCCAGTCCGCCCAGCTTGTTCTTCTGCAGGGGCAGCACCGCTGCCTTGTAGGGCGCCAGCGCCGGATGCAGGTGAAGGACGGTGCGCACGTCTCCGCCCTCCAGTTCTTCCTCTTCGTAGGCGTTGCACAGGAAGGCCAGCACCATCCGGTCCACGCCCAGGGAGGGCTCGATGCAGTACGGAATATATTTCTCGTTGGTCACCGGATCCAGGTATTCCATGCTCTTGCCGCTGTGCTCCTGGTGCTGCGTCAGGTCGTAATCCGTCCGGTCCGCCACGCCCCACAGTTCGCCCCAGCCAAAGGGGAACAGGAACTCAAAGTCTGTGGTCGCTTTGGAATAGAAGGCCAGCTTCTCCGGCTCATGGTCCCGCAGCCGCAGGCTCTCTTCCCTGATGCCCAGGCTCAGCAGCCAGTCTTTGCAGAAGGCGCGCCAGTAGTTGAACCACTCCAGATCCTCACCGGGCTTGCAGAAGAATTCCAGTTCCATCTGCTCAAACTCCCGCACACGGAAGATGAAGTTGCCGGGGGTAATCTCATTCCGGAAGCTCTTGCCGATCTGGGCGATGCCCGCCGGAAGCTTTTTCCGGGTGGTCCGCATGGCGTTCTGGAAGTTCACGAAAATACCCTGGGCCGTTTCCGGACGCAGGTAAATCTCGTTCGCGCTGTCCTCGTTCACGCCGGCAAAGGTCTTGAACATCAGGTTGAACTGCCGGATGCCCGTAAAGTCCTTCTTGCCGCATACCGGGCAGACGATGTCATGCCCGGCGATGAACTGCTCCAGTTCTGCATTGCTCCAGCCGTCGCCGGTCTCGGCGCCTTCGGTGAAGTCTTCAATCAGCTTGTCCGCGCGGAAGCGGGCCTTGCAGGCTTTGCAGTCCATCAGCGGATCGTTGAAGCCGCCCACGTGGCCGCTGGCCACCCAGACTTCCCGGTTCATCAGAATCGCGCAGTCCAGTCCCGTGTTATACTTGCTCTCCTGCACAAATTTCTGCCACCAGGCCTTTTTGACGTTGTTCTTGAATTCCACACCCAGCGGACCGTAGTCCCAGGTGTTCGCCAGTCCGCCGTAAATCTCGGACCCGGCAAAGATAAATCCCCGGTTTTTGCAAAGCGCCACCAGTTTGTCCATTGTCAGTTCTGCCATAGTCATTTACTCTCCCAAATATCTTAATAGAGTATTCATCCGAAGGGGCCGGGCGATGTCGCGCGCGGTGCGCGAGACGGCACACCGTCCGCGGTGCGCGTGCGATTCCTTGCGGAAAGCCCCCTGGTCATAGTCGCGGCCGCGGCCGCGAAATCTCCTTTTTCTGAAGATTGAAACTCTTTCAGAAAAGAGCTTCAACAAAATCCTTCGCGACGAAGGGCTGCAAATCCTCAATCCCCTCGCCAACCCCGATATACCATACCGGCACAGCCAGTTCCTGCCGGATCGCCAGCGCGATACCGCCCTTGGCGGTCCCGTCCAGCTTGGTCAGGATAATACCGTTGATCTCCGCCACTTCCTTGAAAGCCCGCGCCTGCATCAGGCCGTTCTGCCCTGTCGTGGCATCCAGCACCAGAATGCAGCGGGTGTCCGCTTCCGGGTATTCCCGGTCGATCACCCGGCGCATCTTCGCCAGTTCGTCCATCAGGTTCTTCTTGTTATGCAGCCGGCCCGCGGTATCGATGATCAGCAGATCCGCTCCCTGGGCTTTCGCACTCTGAATGCCGTCAAACACGACCGCTGCGGGATCCGCCCCTTCGGCATGCTTGATAATCGGCACCCGTGCGCGTTCCGCCCAGACGGTCAGCTGTTCCGCTGCCGCCGCGCGGAAGGTATCACCCGCGCAGAGCATAACCTTCCGGCCGATGTTCTGGAACCGCATAGCCAGTTTGCCGATTGTTGTCGTCTTACCGACGCCGTTCACACCGACCACCAGCATCACCATGGGCCACTGCAGCGGCGGCCGCGGGATATCCATCTGCTCAATCATGATCTGTTTCAGGATCTCCCGGGCTTCACCGGCATCCTTCACCTTATTGGCTTTTACCCGTTCCCGCAGTTCGTCCACGATCACCGTGGTCGCCTGCAGGCCGCAGTCAGCCATGAGCAGGATGTCCTCCAGCTCCTCATAAAAGTCCTCGTCGATCTTCCGGTTTTCCCGGACCATATCGTCGACTTTTTCGGTCATGTTTCCGCGGGTTTTGCTCAGTCCTTCCCGCAGCCGGGCAAACAAACCTTTCTTCTTTTCTTCTGACATAAAACCTCACTCCTGCCGAAGGGGTTTGGGGGCGATCGGAAAGCCCCCAATCATCCAATATGGTCCTTCCCGCCCATGTACATCCTCAGCGCTTCGGGAATCGCGACCGTCCCGTCCGCCTTCAGGTTGTTCTCCAGGAAAGCGATCAGCATGCGGGGCGGCGCCACGCAGGTGTTGTTCAGTGTATGGGCGAAATACTTGCTGCCGTCCTGAGCGCGCACCCGGATCTGCAGTCTCCGCGCCTGGGCGTCACCCAGGTTCGAGCAGGAACCGACCTCAAAGTATTTCTTCTGCCGGGGGGACCAGGCTTCCACGTCCAGGCTCTTGACCTTCAGGTCCGCCAGGTCGCCGCTGCAGCATTCCAGCGTCCGCACCGGGATATCCAGCGTCCGGAAGAAGTCCACCGTGTTCTGCCACAGCCTGTCAAACCACATCGGGCTCTCCTCGGGCTTGCAGACCACGATCATCTCCTGCTTCTCGAACTGATGGATCCGGTAAACGCCGCGCTCCTCAATGCCGTGGGCGCCGACTTCCTTCCGGAAGCAGGGGCTGTAGCTGGTCAGGGTCTTCGGCAGTTTGTCCTCGTCGATAATACTGTCGATGAATTTGCCGATCATCGAATGCTCGCTTGTGCCGATCAGGTACAGGTCCTCGCCTTCGATCTTGTACATCATGTTCTCCATCTCGGCAAAGCTCATCACGCCGGTCACCACGTTGCCGTGGATCATGAACGGCGGCACCACATAGGTGAAGCCACGGTCAATCATGAAATCCCGCGCGTAGCTCAGGATAGCGCTGTGCAGCCGGGCAATGTCGCCCATCAGGTAGTAGAACCCGTTGCCGCTGGTTTCCCGCGCCGCGTCCAGGTCGATGCCGTTCAGCCGTTCCATGATGTCCACATGGTAAGGGATCTCCCATTCCGGCACCACGGGCTCGCCATAGCGCTGAATCTCGACATTCTCGCTGTCGTCCTTGCCGATCGGCACGCTGTCGTCAATGATGTTGGGGATCACCAGCATCCGCTTGCGGATTTCACCCTTCAGTTCCTCTTCCCTGTTTTCCAGCGCTGCAAGCTCATCCGCCATGGCAGCCACTTCCGCCTTGACCTGCTCGGCCTCGTCCTTCAGGCCTTTGCCCAGAAGGCCGCCGATCTGCTTTGACAGAGTCTTGCGCTTGTTGCGCAGGCTGTCCGCCTGCTGAATCGCTTCCCGGTATTCCTTGTCGAACGCAATCACTTCGTCCACCATCGGAAGCTTCTGATCCTGAAACTTTTTCCGGATATTCTCTTTAACCTTCTCAGGCTCATTCCGGAGCAGATTGATATCTAACATGGCTCTTTACCTCTGCACAAACAATTTCTTTTCAACTATTTGTAATAGCCGAATCCGAAGGTCCAGGGGTTCCGCACGCCCGGAAAACGGGCCGGTGTGCCCGTTTTCAGTAAGGAACGGGCGGCAGCCCTGGGCACTCGGAAAGCCCTGGTACGGGCGGCAGCCCTGGGCACTCGGAAAGCCCTGGTCGCGGCCGCAGCCGCGAAATCCCTTTGCTTATGACATCACTTGTCATGAGTAATGACTACATGACGATTCGGCTCATCCCCTTCGGAATGTGTCGAAACTCCCTCCGTCTGCTGCAGCGCATAATGGATAATCCGGCGCTCATAAGGATTCATGGGCTCCAGGCTCACCTTTCTGCCGGTGCGCAGCGCGCGGTTCGCCATCCGGTTGGCCAGGCGGATCAGGGTATCCTCCCGCTTCGCGCGGTAGTTCTCGGTATCCAGCGTCACACGGATATACCCTTCGCGGCCCCGGTTCACCTTCAGGCTGGTCAGATACTGCACCGCGTCCAGGGTCTCGCCCCGGCGGCCGATCAGCACGCCCAGCGTATCTCCGTTGATATAGCCGTAAACATTTCCTTCCGCATCCGTGCCCATGTCAATGGTCACGTCCACACCCATCAGCTTCGTCAGTTCCATCAGGAACGCATGGGCAATTCCCGCAGGGGAATCTTCAGTCAGTTCCTCCGCCGGGATCATCGTCACTTCCGGCTTCTCCATAGGCCGGATCTCCGGTTTCGCCTTTTCCCCGGTTCCTTTTTCTTCGTCTGCTGCGGGAGTTGCTTCGGCTATTTTTTCGTCTTCCGGCTTCTTCTCAGGCTTCTTTTCCGCGGGCTTCTTCTCCTTTTTCTGCTCGGGAGCCGCCTTGCTCCCGGCTGCGGGCTCCCCGTCCTTCTTTTCGGGTTTCTTTTCCGCTTTCTTCTCAGTCTTCTTTTCCGGATTCTTCTTTGCCTTTGCGGGCTTCTTCTCCTCCAGCAGATTGCCCAGCGGATCCTCTTCGGCCGCCTTCACCGTCAGGCGGACCTTCGCGGGCCGGCTGCCGAACAGGCCGAACAGTCCCTTGCTGCCTTCCTCTACTACCATGACATCCACGTCGCCGATCGAAACGCCAAGCTCCTGAAGCCCCTGCTCAATGGCTTCTTCCACAGTCTTGGCGGCTGCTTCAAATTGTTTCATTTCACAGATCCTTCCCCGGCCACTTCGGCCGCCGCTTTTTCTTTTTTATCCAGGTATTTATTGATCGCGTACGTCTGACCCATGCTCACCAGGTTACCCGCCACCCAGTACAGGGCAAATGCAGCGGAATAGCTGAAGCAGATGATCAGTGAGAAAATCGGGAAGAAATACTGCATGAACTTGCCCGCGCCGGCGCCCGGCTGGTCCGGGTTGGTCTGTTGGTTCCCGCCCATGATCTTGGTCATTGCCAGCTGGCTCACGGCGCTCAGGATCGGCAGGATCATCAGGCCGTTGTAAATGTTGACCAGCGAAATCTGTGTGATCAGCAGGTTGAATGTCCAGCCGGGCTTCACCGCCACCGCTTCCACGTACTGGGCGTTCAGCTTCATCGCCTCAACGATCGATGTGATGGTCGCGCCCAGGTTGTCCTTCGCGAAGCTGTCGGCTGTCAGTCCCAGGTCCCTGATCAGCACCGGCAGGTTGTTCGGATCCAGGCCGTTGAACCATTTCAGCCACTGGTCCGCGGGAATCTGCTGGATTGTTTTCGCGTCTGGCAGCGCCGCCGCGAAAATGCTGTCCGGCATCCACAGGTTCTTGATCCACAGCCAGGGTTCAAGCGTCGGCATCTCATTGTTCAGAATCTGGCCCAGCTGGATCAGCAGTTCCCTGTTGGCCGCCATCCGCATCGCGCCGAAAACGGCAATCAGGATCGGCCAGGTCAGCAGCAGCGGCAGACAGCTGCTCAGCGGACTGATGTGCTCTTTCTTGTACAGCTCAGCCGTCTTCTGATTCAGTTTTTCCTTGTCGTTGGCATACTTCTTCTGCAGGGCCTGCATCTGGGGCTGCAGCTTGCTTGTCTTCCGCATGCTCATGCGGCTCTTGATGTCCAGCGGTGTCAGCACCAGACGGACCATGATGGTGAAAACCACCATTGCCCATCCCCAGTTTCCGACCCAGCTTTGGATCCAGGCCAGGATGTTGAAAAGAAAATCATTCATTCCGGGTTATTCCCTCCTTAATATGGTGCAGGGATCCTCCGGTACGGGATCATAGCCTCCCTTGCTGAAGGGGTTGCAGCGCAGGAGACGCCAGGCTGCCATTCTCCCGCCCTTCCAGGCGCCGTATCGTTCAATCGCGGTCACGGCATACTCGGAGCAGGTCGGAATATATCGGCAGCTGGGACGTTTCTTGCGGTGGCTCAGTTCCCGTCTGTAGAAGCGGATCAGCCACAGAAATAGACGTTTCATCTGGCGCGGTTCCCTTCTCCTGAAGCAGCATCCGGTTTCGGTTCCGGATCATGTTTCAGCAGCGCATTCTGCTTTTTCAGCAGGTATCGCACGTCCCGCTTCAGGTCGTCGAAGGCGGCCTCTGCGGCTGAAGGTCTGGCGACGATCACGTACAGACCGGTTTTCACATCCCCCAGATAGGGCCGGAAGCATTCCCGCAGGCGGCGCTTGATCCGGTTCCGGGTCACGGCGTTGCCTGTTTTCTTGCTGACGGAAAACCCGATCTTCAGCTCCCGGCTCGGGGCCAGAAGCATGACCAGATTACGGCAGGCGACCGAATGTCCTCTGCGGTAGACATATTGGAACGCCCGGTTCTTCTTCAGCCGATAACGTCTCTCCATCGTTGGTTCATCATTCATCCGCTTCAGGCGGATTCACCCTTGCTTTATGAGGAAAAGCCCGCCCATTGGAAAACGGGCGGGCCTCATCCACAGTCATACTGAAGTCGGCTGTACGGCAAATTACACCGTCAGCTCTTTGCGGCCGCGGCGGCGGCGGGCAGCCAGAACCCGGCGGCCGTTCTTGGTCGACATGCGGGCACGGAAGCCATGCACTTTGCTGCGCTGACGCTTCTTGGGCTGGTATGTACGGAACATAATCAACACTCCTCACAGATTACAACTCGTTCACGGATCCCGGGGATCCTCATTTTCGGACCGTCCCTGAAATTCGGACAGCCCAATAAATATATCAGAATTCCCAAACCCTTGTCAAGCACACTTTTGGAAAACACAGCCGTTTTTGTCCGACTTTCTTTCCCGGCCTGTGTCCGCCGCTTTCCTCAACCACAATATGTGGTTTCCGTCTTGATTATTTCCTTAACACTCAATAATTTCTTACCATCCAACTGCTCCGAAGCCGAAGGGGTGTGGGGGGGCGTCGCGCCCGGAAAACTGTCCTGTGGACAGTTTTCAGCAGAGAACGGGCGGCAGCCCCGGGCATTCGGAAAGCCCCCTTAATGCCTCCACATAATCTTCCTTCTCCCACGGCAGCTCCACATCCGTGCGCCCGAAATGCCCGTAGGCTGCGGTCTGCCGGTAGATAGGCCGGCGAAGGTCCAGACGGCTGATGATCGCGGAGGGCCGGAAATCGAATACTTTTCCCACAATCTCAGCCAGTTTGTCATCCGGCAGCACGCCGGTGCCGAAGGTGTCCACAAGAATGCTGACAGGCTCAGCCACGCCGATCGCGTAGGCCAGCTGAATCTGGCAGCGTTCCGCCAGTCCGGCGGCAACCACGTTGCGGGCAGCGTGCCGCGCGGCATAGGCAGCGCTGCGGTCCACTTTGGTGGGATCCTTGCCGGAGAAGGCGCCGCCGCCGTGAGGCGCGGAGCCGCCGTAGGTATCCACGATGATCTTGCGGCCGGTCAGGCCGGTATCCCCCGCGGGGCCGCCGATGACAAACCGCCCGGTGGGATTGACGAAGATCCGGGTGTTTTCCGTGATCAGTTCATGGGGTATCACCGGCAAGATCACCTGCTCGATGATGTCCGCGCGCAGTTTGTCCTGATCGGCGTCCGCAGCGTGCTGGGCGGAAATAACTACGGTGTCAACCGCCACAGGCTGATTATCCTCGTAGGCAACGGTCACCTGGGTCTTGCCGTCGGGATACAAATAAGGCAGCGTGCCGTCCTTGCGGACCTTTGTCAGCCGCAGGGCCAGGCGATGGCTCAGGGCGATCGGCAGGGGCATCTTCTCCGGGGTTTCGTTGCAGGCATAGCCGAACATCATCCCCTGGTCGCCGGCGCCGATGTCTTTCTCGTCCTTTCCGCCGCGGGTCTCAAACGCGTCGTTGACGCCCATGGCGATGTCCGGGCTCTGGTCATGGATCGCGGTCATCACAGCACAGGTATGTCCGTTAAAGGATTTTTCGGGGCCATCATAGCCGATATCCGTCACGGTCTTGCGGACAATGGCATTGATGTCCACATAGGAAGAGGTTGTAATCTCACCCATGACGGTGATCATGCCGGTTGACGCGAAGGTTTCGCAGGCTACGCGGGCATAGGGATCCTGTGCGATGATCGCGTCCAGCACAGCGTCGGATACCTGGTCGCAAAGTTTGTCGGGATGGCCTTCGGTTACGGATTCAGAGGTAAAAAGTCTGCGCATGGTTTGTCTCCTGTCTGATATAATTCTGAAATAAAACCGCCCGGCTTGCACACAAGCCAGGCGGGATTCGATCTTTCAGACCGCCCTTATCTGTCAGCGCTTCCCTGCGGGAGTGTGCCGCGCTGCGGGATTTGGCACCTTGCTTCCGCCGGTTGCCGTGACGTCATCGGGCCCGTCCCTCGGTCACTCGTGATAAGGTATTCAGTTGCGGTGATTATCATAACGGTTCAAAAACCGTTTGTCAATGTCTGGAACAAATCTTTTTTACACTATCCAAGTGCTATCCGAAGGGGGTTTGGGGGGCGATCGGAAAGCCACCCAGTTTATACCAGTGCTGCCGTAATAATGGACATCTGATACACTTCGTCGGCATTGCAGCCGCGGCTGAGGTCGTTGATCGGGGCATTCAGTCCCTGCAGGATCGGGCCGAAGGCGGCAAACCCGCCGAGCCGCTGGGCAATCTTGTAGCCGATGTTGCCGCTCTGGATTTCCGGGAAAATGAAGGTGTTGGCATAACCGGCAACCTTGCTGCCCGGGAACTTCAGCTGGCCGACAACAGGGGAAACAGCGGCGTCAAACTGCATTTCGCCGTCCACCGCGAGGTCCGGAGCCTTTTCCTTGACGATGGCCGTAGCATTGCGGACCAGGTCCACGTTGGCGCCTTTGCCGGAGCCCTTGGTGGAGTAGCTCAGCATGGCAACCTTCGGATCCATGCCGAAAACCTTGGCGGTTCCGGCGGTGGCAATGGCGACTTCCGCCAGCTGCTCCGCAGCGGTCAGGGTCACATTGCCTTCCTTGTCCTTCCGGTCCTCATAGGAAATGTTGATCGCGCAGTCGCCCATGCACAGCATTTCATTGTCACGCACGAGAATGAAGCAGGAGGAGACCAGATTGGAACCTTTACGGGTTTTCACAATCTGCAGTGCGGGACGGACGGTATCCGCTGTGGAATAGGTGGCGCCGCCGAGCAGCGCATCCGCAACGCCCATCTTGACGAGCATGGTGCCGAAATAATTGCCCTTTTGAAGTAGTCCGCGGCATTCCTCTTCCGTCATCTTGCCCTTGCGGAGCTCGACCATGGTCTTCACCATTTCTTCCATGCCGGGATAGGTCTCGGGGTCCAGGATCTCCAGCCCTTCAATATCGAAACCGCCGTTGGCAGCCACAGCCTTCACTTCCTCGACGGGGCCGACCAGCACCGGGGTCAGAAACCCTTCCTTCTTCAGGCGGGCAGCGGATTCCAGGATCCGGGCATCCGTTCCTTCGGTATATACGATCTTCCGCGGATTGGCTTTCAGGATATCAATCAGATTTTGAAACATCTAGGTATTCCTCCAGTTATTCAGTATCTTCTCATCATTCTCCCAACATGCTCGCTCATTGCAGCCGAAAGGGGTTCGGTGGCAAAGGCGCCAGTGGGTTCGTAACGCCCGGAAAAAGAGCCGGTGGCTCTTTTTCAGTGGAGAACGGGCGGTAGCCCTGGTTTGTTGGAAGGGTAGGAAAGCCCCCCGATATTATTTCAACTCGCTGGTGCAGTGCGGGCACCGCGTCGCCTTGATGCTGATTTCGCTCTGGCAGAAGGGGCACACCTTGGTGGTGGGATCCGCGGGCGCTTCTTCCTTCTTCGTCATATCCCTCATCTTGTTGAAAGCCTTGACAACCAGGAACAGGAAGAATGCGATCAGGATGAATTCCACGACCACCGCCGCAAAGCGGACCAGGGAACCGACGATGCCTTCGCTGCCGCCTTCGATCGTCAGCTTCTCCAGAATCGGATTCAGGAAAATCTCAATAAAGGACGTGACAACTTTGCCGAACGCTGCACCGATGGTGACGCCGACAGCCATGTCAACAACATTGCCTCTGCATGCAAACTCTTTGAACTCTTTCAGAAAATTCGACATTTTTGGTTTCCTCCCCTGATATTACTTTTTCTTATTGTTGCCGCCGAAGAGATCTCCGATGGCATTGGTAACGCTCTTGGTCAGGCTGGAAACAACCTGGCGGGTCGCCGTGTTGATCGCGGTGTTCTTCACCCGGCCGGCAACGGAATCATTCCGGCGGGCACGCTCGGCTGCTTCTTCACGCAGCTGGTCGTTCCGGGCACGGCGTTCAGCGGCTTCCTGCTCGCGGGCCTTCCGCTCTGCTTCCTTCTGGGCAGCGGCTGCAGCCTTCTGCTGTTCGGCCAGCGCCTTGGGATCGGCGGCCACGGGGGCAGGCACATAGTTGCCGGTCGCGGGATCCAGCACCATATCCATCATCTGCTGCACATACTGGCCGGTTGTAGGATCCAGTACCATCACAGGCATTTTCTGCACCTGGGGCTGGACCTGAATGGTGGGCACAGCCTGCTGTACGGCCTGTACCACGGGCTGGGCTGCCTGCACCACCGGCTGGGCCGCCTGCTGTACGGCCTGAACAACCGGCTGAGCTGCCTGCGCAACGGCTTCCGGAGCCTGCTGCACAGCCTGCACCACAGGCTGAGCCGCCTGAACAACGGCTTCGGGAATCTGCTGTACGGCCTGAACAACCGGCTGGGCCGCCTGCGCAACGGCTTCCGGGGCCTGCTGCACAGCCTGCACCACGGGCGCTGCCGCCTGCTGTACAGCCTGGGCCGTTTCCTGTACGGGGGTCATGGATTCGATCTCTTTCTCGACATACTGTCCGGTTGCAGGATCAAAAACCTTGAATGTCTGTCCCATTTTTCTTGCGCGGTGCTCTCCTCCTGCGCCGCGAGAGGGGTCGTTAAGTAAACAGTGACATGGTGATCAGCTTTATGCCGCACCTCAGAAATAGTACCATTGACCATTGATCAGCCTGAACCGCTGCGGATCCATTTCCTGCACCTGCGGTGCAGTCGGGATACTCTGCGCCGGCGGTATTGGCTGTTCCTGAGCGCCCGGATCGTCAGCAGGATCATCGTATTTGCTCTTCAGCGGGCTGGCGGAGATGATCACATTGCGGACTTCCTGGCTGATCGCTCCCATATAGCTTTGCGGGGGAAGAATAGTGGCCCGCTCCACCACGCCCGGAGCTCCGTGCTCATCCAGGAAAGAAACCAGCGCCTCGCCTGTCTTCAGGGTGGTAATGGCTTCCTCTGTATCAAAGGACGGATTCGTCCGGAACGTCTGTGCTGCGACCTTGACCGCTTTCTGGTCCAGCGGGGTGTATGCCCGCAAAGCATGCTGGATCCGGTTGCCAAGCTGGCCCAGGATTGACATCGGAATGTCTGCCGGGCTCTGGGTAATGAAGTAGACGCCCACGCCCTTGGACCGGACCAGCCTAACCACCTGCTCAATCTTTTCCATCAGGGGGCGGCTGCAGTTGTTGAACAGCAGATGCGCTTCGTCAAAGAAGAACACGATCTTCGGCTTTTCCGCGTCTCCCTGCTCCGGCAGCAAATCATACAGCTTTGTCAGCATCCACAAAAGGAACGTGGAATACATTGTCGGATTGTTGAACAGCCGGTCGGCGCACAGAATGTTGATTTTTCCCCTGCCGTCCGCCGGATCATTCTGGATCCAGTCGTTGATATCAATCTTCGGTTCCCGGAAAAACACGTCGCCGCCCTGATCCTCCAGCACACCCACCGCCCGCTGGATGGCGCCGACGCTGGCAGCGGACACATTGCCGTACTCCAGCGTATATTCCTTCGCGTTTTCGCCCACGTGGATCAGCAGCTGTTTCAGGTCCTGCAGATGCTCAAGCGGCAGCTTCTCCCGGGCCGCTACCCGGAAAGCGATGTTCATCACGCCGCTCTGTGTCTCGTTCAGGCTCAGCATCCGGCTCATCAGCAGCGGACCCATGTCCTCCACCGTGGCCCGGATCGAAATACCCTGTTCCCCGTAGACGTCCCAGTATTCCGTCGGGTACGAAGTATACTGGAACTGATCCTTCGGCACCCCGCAGGTTTCAAGCCTGCGGTTGATCGCGTCCGTTTCCGTGCCGGGCGATACCATGCCGCTCAGGTCGCTCTTGATATCGCTCAGGAAAACGGGAACGCCCAGATCGGAAAACCCTTCCGCCAGCACTTTCAGGGAAACCGTTTTCCCGGTTCCCGTCGCGCCGGCGATCAGGCCGTGCCGGTTCGCCATAGAGGGAAGCAGGTAAACCGGCCCGTTTTCACAGGTACCGATCCAGATCTTCTGACTCTCCCGATGGAGCATACCCGCCGCCTCCGTTTTTGTTCTCTTATCTTCCGGATATTTTACCCGATTTCTCTTTGAACGTCAAGATTTCAGGGGCTTTTGATTGTTTTGTATGCGTTTTTCTCCCGTCTGCGGGTTGAAAGGTCAGTCTCGCAGCGGGTATACTGTATTTGTACGGTTTTTCAGCCGTCCTTCCGAAATGCAGAGAGTGAGGATAAGTCGGTATGCCTTATTATCCGTCCCGCCCAGAAGAGCACCCTCCGGATCCCCCGCAGCGCAGGCGAACGCTCCTGCGCCGAGTGCTTCTGTGCGCCTCTTTTTTGCTGATTGCATACGGCGTCGTGCGCCTGATTAACTACGGGGCCGATCTGCTCTCCCTCCGCCGGACCACCGAGGCCCTGCGGGAGATTGCTGCGGAGCCGGCTTTCACGGAAATCCCGGACTCTGCAGTGGAATCCCCTGCGGAAGCAGTCTCCGCGGAAACCGTTTCCCCGGAAGTCATTTCTTCGCAAGCTGTTTCCGCGCAGGATCCGCCTGTGCCGGCATCTTCTTCCCCGGCGCCCGCAGCAGTTGAGGAACAGGTCCTCTCGGACAAACTTCCCGCCGTTGAGTATCCGGGAGGCTTCTCCCTGGTCCCGCGCATTCAGAAGCTTCGGAAAAAAAATGAATACGTCATCGGCTGGATCACCATGGATGACCTGGATGAACCGGTCGTTCTGAAAGACAATAGCTTCTTCCTGAACCATGATGCCGCCGGAAACCGGAACGGGAACGGGGCCATCTTCATGGATGAGGATACAAGCCTGCTGACCAGGCCCTATTCGGTTTTTCTCTACGGGCATAATATGAAAACAGGGGCCATGTTCGGCAATCTGCGGAAATACGAGGATTTCGCTTATTGCTACCGCCACAGGCTGTTCAGTTTTGACACGCTCTATGAGGAAGGGCGTTATGTCATCTTTGCCGTGGAAACGATCAGCCTGACACCGGGCATGGGCCGGTATGTCAGCCTGACTGACCTGCAGTCTTCAGACAGGGCGCTGAGGAAACAGGCGCTGAACTCCCTTGTGAATCTGAGCCTGCACCGCGGCCTTGCGGATGTAAATGAGGAGGATCAGCTGCTCCTGCTCATCACCTGTGTCGGGGATGATAACGAAAGGCTGATCATCGCCGCCAGAAGGCTCAGGGAAAATGAGCAGACTGTTTCAATCTGAACAAAAAAGACCGGCTGTTTTCACAGTCCGGCCATAATCTCCCGCATTTTCTCCGCAGCCCGCGCCCGGTGGCTGATTCCGTTCTTTTCCGTTTCGTTCATCTCCGCGTAGGTCTTGCCCATCGGCTCGTACAGGAACAGCGGATCGTATCCGAATCCGCCTGTTCCGCGGCGTTCATACAGGATCGTTCCCGGGCATTTCCCTTCGGCAATCAGCGTCTCCCTTCCCGGGATCTTCAGTGCCAGCGCGCAGCGAAATGCCGCACTCCGGTCCTTCCGGCCCTCCATCCGGCTCAGCAGCAGGTCGTTGTTCGCCTCGTCGTTGCCGTGTTCCCCGGCGTACCGGGCGGAATGGACACCGGGCTCCCCGTCCAGCGCGTACACCTCCAGCCCGCTGTCGTCCGCAATCGCCGGCAGGCCTGTCGCTTCGCAGACAGCTTCCGCCTTGATCGCTGCGTTTCCGGCAAAGGTGGAGGCGTTCTCGTCGATCGGACCGTAAAAACCCGCGTCGCTCATCGGGGCCAGCGTATAGTAGTCCCGGAACATCTCCTGCAGTTCCTTCAGTTTATGTTCGTTGCCTGTTGCTGCCAGCAGCAGCGGCTTCGGGGCAATTTGCGCGATCCGTTCCCCCAGGGCTTCCCGCTGGGCTGCCATGAGTTCACTGATTCCTTTCCGGCCATGGCTCATCAGCGCATCCAGTTCGCTCCCGGAAAAAGCCCTGCCTTCCCCGGTTCCCTGCAGTTCGATGAACTCTCCTTTTTCGTTCATCACAAAGTTCATATCCACCTGTGCCCTGCTGTCTTCCTGATAGCACAGGTCCAGGCACGGCACGTCATCCACAATGCCGGCGCTGATTGCCGCCACCTGGTGGATAATCGGGCTGACCAGCAGCTTCTTCTCCCGCACCAGCCGGTCCACGGCACAGGTCAGCGCCACCATCGCACCGGTGATGGATGCGGTTCGGGTTCCGCCGTCCGCTTCCAGCACGTCGCAGTCCAGCGTAATCGTCCGCTCACCCAGCTTCGTCAGGTCCACCGCCTGCCGCAGCGCCCGGCCGATCAGCCGCTGGATTTCCACGCCGCGTCCGTCTTTCTTGATGCCGTCCCGCTTCTTCCGTTCGGTTGTAGACGCCGGGAGCATGGCGTATTCCGCCGTCACCCAGCCCTTCCCCTTCCCTTTCAGGAAAGGCGGTACCGTCTCTTCAACGCTCGCCGTGCAGATCACCCGTGTGTTCCCCGTCGCAATCAGACAGCTGCCGTAAGCCGTCCGAACAAAATCCGTGTCAATCTTCACCGGCCGTTTCTCGTCCGGCTGTCTTCCGTCTGCTCTCATAATAAACATATTCCTCCGAAGGTCCAGGGGTTCCGCACGCCCGGAAAACGGGCCGGTGTGCCCGTTTTCAGTAAGGAACGGGCGGCAGCCCTGGGCACTCGGAAAGCCCTGGTTCTCTTCCTTTTTTGTCGAATAGGTTTAAGAAGGATTCAGCCCGAAGGGGGCAAGGGGGGCGATCGGAAAGCCCCCCTGTTATTTATTTTGCCGAATCTTTCTAACAGATTCGACAATATACACCACCATGGCGCACAGTGCCAGCGCCACCGTAATCCACAGCAGGATAATATCCGGCGTCATCCCCCACAGCATGATATTCCCGGCTTCAAACTTATCATGGAAAAACGCCAGGATCAGGCTTGCGATAAAGCAAACCTGCGCGGCCTTGCCCACATAGTTGCTGTAAACGACTACGTCCTTTTTCAGCATGAACAGTCCGCCGATGACCATAAACAGCTCCTTGCATGCCACAATGATAATCGCCGACCACGGAAAAACACCGACGATGCCCTGGCATACCATTGCCGACAGCACCATCAGCTTGTCCGCCAGCGGATCAAACAGTTTTCCGAAGTCGGTAATCTGGTTCAGTTTCCGTGCCAGATATCCGTCCAGCATATCCGTCAGGCTGGCTGCAACAAACACAGCCAGGGAAGCCATCTTATGCCCGTTCAGAAACAGCACCACAAATACCGGCACCAGAATCAGCCGGATTATCGTCAGCACGTTCGGAATCGTCCACACATTCGTAAATAGTTTCCGGATCTTTTCTTTCAGGTTCAAAGGACTTATTCCTCTTTTCTCTTTCACTAACAATCAATATCTTTTCGCGACCAAATCCGAAGGGGGGTTGGGGGGGCTAAGGCGCCAGTGGGTTCGTAACGCCCGGAAAAAGAGCCGGTGGCTCTTTTTCAGTGGAGAACGAGCGGTAGCCCTGGTTTGTTGGAAGGGCAGGAAAGCCCCCCAATCAGTCTCTTGCCCAATCCTTGGCCCGTTCAACCGCCTTATGCCACCCGCGAAGGTTCATCTTCCGCGTCGCCTCGTCCATTCTCGGCGTAAATTCCAGATCCTTCTGCCATCCCTTCGCGGTCTCCTCCAGGCTCGTATATACGCCCGCTCCGAGCCCGGCCAGCAGTGCCGCGCCCAGTGCCGTCGTCTCCAGCACCCGCGGCCGCACCACGGGGATTGCTGTAATATCCGCCTGGAATTGCATCAGGAAGCTGTTGGCGCTCGCGCCGCCGTCCACCTGCAGCATCTCCGGCCGTTTCCCGCAATCCGCGGCCATCGCGTCCATCAGGTCTGCACTCTGGTAGGCAATCGCCTCCAATGCCGCCCGGGCGATGTGTGCGCGCCCCGTGCCCCGGGTCATACCGATCAGCGTACCCCGGCTGTACATATCCCACCACGGAGCGCCCAGTCCGGTAAAGGCCGGCACCAGATAAACCCCTCCTGTGCCCGGGATCGACGTTGCCAGGGTTTCCGTCTCCGCTGCGTGATCGATGATCTTCAGTTCGTCCCGCAGCCACTGGATCGTCGCTCCGCCCATAAACACGCTGCCTTCCAGTGCGTAGGTGGGTTTCCCGCCGATCCGCCATGCCATCGTGGTCAGCAGACCGTTTTGGCTCATCACCGGCTTGTCCCCGGTATTCATCAGCATGAAGCATCCGGTCCCGTAGGTGTTCTTGATATCGCCTTTCTTCAGACAGGCCTGCCCGAACAGGCTCGCATGCTGGTCTCCCGCGATCGCCGTTACCGGGATCGCGCGTCCGAGAATGGCCGGGTCCAGCATGCCGATCAGCCCGCTTGAATCAACCACTTTCGGCAGGCAGGTCCGCGGGATCCCCAGCAGCTTCAGCAGGTCGTCGTCCCAGTCCTGGGTGTGCAGGTTGAACAGCATCGTCCTGCATGCGTTTGTCGCGTCGGTCACATGCGGCCGTCCTTCGAGCATATGCCAGCACAGGAAACTGTCCACCGTACCGAAGCACAGCTCGCCGTTCTCTGCCTTCTCCTGCAGGTTATAGTAGTCCAGCAGCCATTTCAGCTTCGTTCCGGAGAAATAAGCGTCCGGTACCAGTCCTGTCTTTTCCCGGATCATGTCGCTGCAGCCGTCCGCCACCAGCTGGTCCACCATCTGGCTGGTCCTCCGGCACTGCCAGACAATCGCATTTCCGACGCACTCGCCCGTATTCCGGTTCCAGAGGAAGGTGGTTTCCCGCTGGTTCGTGATGCCGATCGCAGCGATATCCGCCGGGTTCACGCCGCTCAGGCTCACCGCTTCCCGCAGCGCCGAGATCTGTGAATCCAGGATGTCGTGGGGATCATGCTCCACCCAGCCGGGTTTCGGATAATGCTGTGGGAATTCCTTGTTGAAGGAAGAAATCAGTTCTCCTGTCTCGGTAAAGATCACTGCTCGGGAGCTGGTCGTTCCCTGGTCAAGCGCCGCCAGATACTTACTCATAGTTCTCTTCTCCTTCCGCGTCTGCCCATTCTTCCTCCCCGTCCTCCGGGGCTGCTTCCCCGTCTGCCGGGTCCGCTTCTTCCTTCATCTCCGGTTCGGCTTCCTCCGGTTCAGCTTCTCCCTGCTCCTCTTCGGCCTCCGGTTCATCCTGCGGCTTCATTGTCTGGATCTCAATGCCATAGATGAAGGAGGTTCCCTTGCCGGTCGTCCCGATAACCATCGTATCGTTGTATACCGCCGGGGATGCGATGATCTCCGCTTCCATGTTCAGCGATCCGGTCTTCCTTCCGGTCAGGCCTTCCAGCAGATAGATGTTTCCGTCCTGTGCACACTGAATGATCCAGCCGTTCCCGTCCTTATCATACACCGCAACCGGGGAGGACTCCGTCCGGCTTTCCATTCCCATGGCCCAGACAACCTTCCCGCTGTCCTTGTTCAGGGCGATCAGCGCGCTCTTCTCATCCCCGCTCAGGTTCAGCTTCACACGTCCTTCCTCGCTCAGTCCGGTCACCGTGAAGTAGACCAGGTCCTTCAGCTTTTGCTGCCCGATCACAGGGGACGCCTTGGCGCCGACATCCGCCTTATCTTTCTTTCCCTTGGTAACGCCGACATCCGTGCACCAGGCTTCTTTTCCGCTCAGCGCGTCGTACCGGCGGATCTGGATCTGGTCGTTCCCCTTCTTCCGGTTCGCAAGCATGTTCGCCGTGTAAAGGTTCAGTTCCCGGTCTTCCGTCAGGTCCAGCGCCACCGCCGCCATTACGGCGTCCCCGGTTGCCACTGCCCATACGGGCTGAAGAGTATCCGTATCCACGCACCGGAGCACGCCGCCCATATCCGCATAGAAGATATATTTGTCATAGGCAGCCAGGGAGCTTTCCACCGCCATCTGCGCAGTACTCTTCTGTCCTTTGGCTTTGGAAGTCATTGTCGTCTCCGACAGGCTGACCTTCATCGAGCCGGCTTTCCAGTCAAACTCGGAGTTCAGTGCTTCCAGATAAACCATGCCGTTGCTCCCGGCCGTGATCATCGTGTCGCTCGTCCGGTCGTACAGTGCGGAGGTCTGAAAACTTCCGTTGTTGTTCAGTGCCCTGCGGTGCTTGCTGTCCGATCCGTCAATCAGCTTCAGTTCCTTTGTGTTGTACAGGTTGTATGTCCGCAGGCCGATCCGTCCGGTCTTGACCTTCATCTTTCGGGCAAACTGGCCCACGCTCATATAGGGCTGGCCCACGGTATGCAAACTCGGCGTGCCGTTCATCGGATAACCCAGCTTGATGCTGTTGCGGGTAATGGAGCCGTCGTCCAGGTCCAGGAAACGGATCGCCCCGTCCTGTCCGGCAATGATCACTTCCTTCAGCTTTTCCTTGGTCTGTTTTGACTCGTAAAGGTTGCTCACTGCCCGCACCTGCTTGCTCCATTGGACGATTGCGGGTTGCCCGGGCCATCCGTATCCGTAGAAAGTCTGGTTCACGCCGCGCGCGCTGCCGCCTTCCACTTCCCATTTCTTTTTCAGTCCGGTTGCTTCCGCTTCCAGCGTTCCGACTGCCGCGTTCCGACGGAAATTGTCCCCCCGGAAGGTCAGCACACCCATCTTTTTCTGGGTATACAGGTCCGCTTCCGGCATATGGATCAGTTCTTTCAGCGGACGGGCATAATTTTTCTGTTTCTTGGATCCCGAGTAAACCGTTGTGTTTGTGATCAGGTCCGGATTGGCTTCCGGGGCCGCCTCCACGGTCAGCGGCGGGGTTTCCGTGGGTTTCTCGATCT
This sequence comes from uncultured Eubacteriales bacterium, assembly GCA_900315315.1. GTDB lineage: Bacteria > Bacillota > Clostridia > Christensenellales > Aristaeellaceae > Aristaeella. The sequence goes on from OMYT01000031.1 coordinate 79,560, forward strand.
CCTGCGGCTCAGGCGTGTTGGTCGGTACCGCCGTCCGCAGTTCGCCGGCTGCCCGGGTCTCCCCGTTTTCATCACCGTTTTCTTCCCCGGAATCCTCGACGATCCCTTCCGCCTCATCTCCGGGTTTTTCTTCATCTGCCCCTTCTGATGCTTCTTCCGCCTCCGGTTCGGGCGTTTCTTCGCTGTCGGGTGCTTCTGTCGTCACGGGCTCCTCTGTTGCCGCAGGCTCCTCTGTTGCCGCAGGCGCCTCTGTTGCTGATGGTTCCTCTGTCATCACAGACAGGGCGGCCGTTTCTTCTTCAGCCTCTTCCGGGTTTTCCTCTTCGCTGTCCGGTTCTTCTGTCGCTCTGAGTGAGGCAAAAAGCCCTTCCTCTTCCGCGCCGGGCGCCGGTGTTGTCATCTCCTGCAGCCCGGTTGTAGGTGCCAGCGCGCCTTTAACCGCCAGCTTTGACGTTTTCTGGTTCGTCTTCTGCCATTTTCCGTCTTCCCCGCGGATCTCCAGCCGGAGAGTGCCTTCGAAGTCCTCCTTCATGTTCAGCGTGATCATCCATACATTGCCGTCCGCGTTGCCCACGCCGGCTCCGCTGATCGGCACGGCTTTGCCGTTTTGGTCCACCAGTCGGATGTTCTTTACGCCTTTGCCTGTCAGTATGGAGTAGCTCACGTCCGTACATACAGTCGCCCCTTCGGGTTTGGTCTCCTCGAAACTGATGACCTCGACCGTCTCATTAATCTTATCGGTGCCTTTCCGGTTCCGCATCACCAGCAGCCCTGTCAGCACCGCGCCGACAAGCAGCAGCGCGATCACGAGCAGCTTAAGTCCCCGTGAGGCCGTTTTTGCCGCCGGTTCGGGCGCACCCGTTTCACGGAAAGGCTGGCCTCTTCTTTCCAGATAGGCCCTTGCTTTCCGGTCCCCGGAGTATTCGTATTCTTCGTTTGCAGCTTCCTCACGCAGTTCAGCCTGCGTAGGAATCTTCCGTGTCTGGCCTTCATTCATCCGTCCCGGCGCATAGCCGACCGCGGCCTGTCTCCGCAGTTCCCTCGCCAGGGCTCTTCCGTTTGCTCTTTCCGCCCGTGCGTTCGCTCCGGAAACAGAAGACCCGTCCCCGCCGTCTACTCTCCTGGCCGCAGTCATCGGGCGTGTTCCCGGCCTGCGGGGTGCCGGTTTGCCCGTTCCGTAAGGCGCCGCCGCCATCCGTCTGGCTTCTTCCGGCACCCGGCTGTCCGCCCTCGACCCAAGAGGACTGTCATTCCGGCCGTCTCCCTCTTCTTTCGCTGTTTCCACGATACTTCCGTGCAGGTCAAGTCGCCGGGTATCCTCGTCGGAAATCCCGGCTGCTGCCCCTTTTGTTTCTGTATCCTCTCCGGCCCCGGTGTCATCCCGGGCAGGCAAAGTGCGTTGAGGGATCTCCTTCTCCACCGGCATAATCGGTTTCCGGAAGTCAATCTTCTCCTCTTCGGCTTCCGGCTCCCCGGCCTTCCCCTCGGGGGGAAGGTGTCCGGCTTGCCGGACGGATGAGGTGTCATTTTTGATCCCCGTCTGCACGGGCCGGCGGTAAGGCGCCATAGCCGCTTCATCAGCTGCAGAACCCTGTCTGCGGTGTCTGTGCTGTGCGCTTATATCTGCATCTCTGCTGAGTCCGTCAAGGTCTTCCCTGTTCAAAGCCTCATCCTCCTTCTCCATGCAAAGTCTGAGACAGTATATATTATAGTCCAAACCTCCTCCCTTGTCCATCTCACCCGGCCGTACCTGCCGATTGACACGGGAACGTCTCCGATTCATAATATGCCTGTCAGAAGCATACCGATCGGAGGGTAACCGTGATGGCATTTGATAAAGCAAAAGCAAAACTGACCGTTCCCGGGCCGGAGCGGTGCTGCAGCGGCGCTGAATGGGTGGATATAAGCAAATCATCTGCCTATGAAATGTGATCTTTGTCCGCGGCACTGCGGCGCTGACCGCGCCGTGCATCCGGGCTTCTGCGGTTTGTCGGAAGAGATGCTCATTGCCCGTATCGCCCCCCATCTTTGGGAAGAGCCTCCGGTCTCCGGCGCCCGCGGCACCGGTGCGGTCTTTTTCTCCGGTTGCACCCTCCGCTGCATATACTGCCAGAACGGCGATATCTCCCACCGCAATCAGGGACGTCCGTTTACGCCCCGTGAGCTCTCCGACTCTCTCCGGCGCCTCACGGATCTCGGCGTCCATTCGATTTCTTTCATCACCGCGACGCCCTTCATCCCGCGGATTCTTGAGACGCTGGATCTCTGGCGTCCTCCGCTCCCCCTCGTCTGGAACACCTCCGGCTACGAATCCGTCGAATCCCTCCATCTTCTCGACGGTGTCATCGATGTCTACCTGCCGGATCTCAAGCATTGGTCCGCCCGCGCCGGAAAGCTCTGCGCCGGTGCACCGGACTATTTTGAAAAGGCCTCTGCGGCTGTCACCGAGATGTGCCGCCAGACCGGAGTCCCACGGTATGCCCCGGACGGCATCATGCTTCGCGGCACGCTCATCCGCCATCTGATTCTCCCCGGTCTCACCGGCGAATCTCTCCGCCTCCTGACCTGGATTCGTGACAATCTCCCGCCCGGCACGCCGGTCAGTCTCATGCGCCAGTATATCCCCTGCAACAACGTTTCCGTTCCCGGTCTCGACCGCCGCATCACCGACCGCGAGTACCGCCGTGTCCGGGATCATATGCTGGCCCTGGACCTTCCAGGTTTCCTCCAGGAACCGGATTCCGCCGACAAAGACTTCATTCCCCTCTTCAACCATCCCGAAAGCTTTGTATGACAAAAGACGGCAGCATCCGCTGTCGTCTCATTTCAGTTACTCAGGCATGCTTGCCGAAGGGTTTTCCTGAATGATCCTCCTCCCCCGGAATCAGTCGAAGCATTAATTATCTTTCTTCCCCAGGATCTCCAGCAGCCGGATGAAAATGTTCGCCAGATCCATATAGATGTCCAGGGCCGAAGCCATCGCGTTCCTGATCGTCTTCGGATACTGCTGCGACCGGTAGATGTCATATCCCAGATAGAAGCTGAACAGCGCAGATGCGATCCAGCAGGTCCACTCCTGCCTCACGCCGAAGATCAGCAGAATCACTTCGCACAGAAGCAGCCCGATCAATACCGCGCCCAGCGCTTTACCGATCTTCTCAAACAGCTGCGGGAACACGATTACCGTCGCCAGGATCGCGACCGCGATCAGTACCGTATACAGGAACGCCAGCGTGACTACATCGCTCTGCCCTTTGGTGACATAGGCTTCCACCAGCGTGGAAATCACCAGCCCGAAAGGAACCACCACCAGGTTATACCCGAGAAAGGCAACCGCTGGGCTTTTCGCTTTGTTCGTCATGATTGTGCCGATAATCGCTACAACCACATAGCCGATGATAAACACGATCGGGCTCATCGTCGGGAAAACGTTGGTATAGCTCCCGACCTTCCAGCACAGCAGGTAGTTCACCAGCAGGCCCCACAGGAGCACGGCAACGATTACGCCGTTGTATGTGCGGGTCGAAACAATCGCGGAAGGATCCACGACCTCTTTGATGCGGGCTTCCCGGTTCTTCTTGCCCAGGGCGATGCTGCCGCCCGAAACCGCCTTCACGCCGGCTCCCAGCTGGTCGTTGACCGCCAGGCTCGCGCCGCACGCGGAGCAGTGGGTTGCGCCGCTGCTGTTCTCAGTCTGACAATTCGGACATTTCATCTTCGTTGTTTCCTTTCTCTGCCTTCCCGGCAGTTCTGTCTCTGGCCACCGTCCCTGCGCATTATATCACGTCTTCACCCCGTTTCTTCCGTCCCCGGCCTGAAAATTGTTACAATTTAATAACATTTTTTACTTTTTCCCGAAAACAGGCAATCCGGCAACATCGGAGGCTCACTTCGTGATATGATAGCCTGTATTCCTTCGGGAAGAGACAGAATGATGAACTTCGAGGTGAAGAAAATGGATGTGAATAAGATCGTCAGTGTATTTACGATCTTCTTCTTCTCAAGCCAGCCGAGCTACCTTCTGATTTGGAGTGCCCTGTCGCTTTTCGGTATGTACGGGATCTTCAGAAAGTGCGGCCTCACGCCCTGGCACGCGCTGATCCCCTGCCTGCGGGAAGCTGATTTGGGCCGGGCGGTCGGCATGGAGCGTGAGGGCCGTATCGCCGCCATGCTGCACGGCATCCTGATCGTCATGAACTGGATCTCCCTGTTCATAACGGACGCCAGCAATCTTGAAAACACCCTTACTTTCCTTGATCTCGGGATCATCCTTGTGACCATTATCCAGTTTATTTATCTCGTCAAGATCAATCTCGCCCTGATCGAGGTCTTTGATCAGAAAAAGGTCTGGATTCTCCTCTGGGCAACCCTCGACTTCATTCCCGCCGTCCTCTGGGGCTGGGTCAAAAAGTATCAGCCGCTCTGGACCGCAGAGGAAATGAAGCACGACGCTTCCTCCTTCTTCTCCGGGTCAAAGGCCGCCGTCCTGGATCAGGGCCTGACCGTCAACCTGGAGGAGCGGACCGCCACCGAGTTCTTCAAGAAAAAGTATCTCCTCCGGGATATCCATATGTATATCCAGCCGGGCCATATGGTGCTGCTCCTGGGCGGTTCCGGCGCCGGCAAAACCACCTATCTCAACGCCGTCAACGGCTATGAGCAGGCCAAGGCCGAGGTTGTGCTTAACGGCCATAACATGTACAAAGAGTACAAGGACATGATGTACGACATCGGCTTCGTTCCCCAGCAGGATCTGATGCGCGGTTCCGACACCGTCTACCGGACCCTCATGGACGCCGCCACCCTGCGCCTGCCCTCGGACTTCACCAAGGCGGAGCGCGAGGCCCGGGTCAACGAGGTCATGGATATCTTCGGCCTCACCCCGGTCAAAAACAATCTCGTCGTCAAGCTCTCCGGCGGTCAGCGCAAGCGACTGTCCATCGCCATGGAGTTTATTTCCAACCCGACCCTCTTTATCCTGGATGAGCCGGACTCCGGCCTCGACGGCGTCATGGCGCGCGAGCTCTTCCTCCAGCTGCGGCAGATCGCGGACCAGGGGAAGATTATCATCGTCATCACCCACACGCCGGACCGGGTCATCGACCTCTTCGACGATGTGATCGTCCTCGCCAAGGACGCGAACCGCACCGGCCGCCTCGCCTGGTACGGTTCCATCGAGGACGCGCGGGAATTCTTCGGCAAGGAGAATATGGAGGAGATCGTCAAGTCCGTCAACCGCGAGGAAGAAGGCGGCGAAGGCCGGGCGGACGAGTTCATCATGAAGTACGCGGAGGTGCAGCAGAATGTCTGAAAGCGCAGTAAAAACCAACCGTGTCCGCAAAGTCCACCATACGGGAAGAATGAGCCAGATCGGGATCTACCTGGGCAAGCAGCTCCGCTTCTTTATCAATGAAAACGACTGGAAGGTCCTGCCCATGGCGGCGGTCATCGCCGGCCTCGTCGGCATGGTGATCCGCAAGCGGTTCTGGCTGAACATGGAAGGCGACCTCATCGGCGCCTTCGCCATTGCCTGCGTCGCCATCTGGAACGGCTGCTTCAATTCCATCCAGTCTGTCTGCCGTGAACGCGGGATCATCAAGCGGGAGCATCGCTCCGGCATGCATATCTCGTCCTACGTTGCGGCGCATATGATCTATCAGTTCCTGCTCTGCGTTGCCCAGACGGCTATCACCATGTTCGTCTTCCGCCAGCTGGATGTGCAGATCCCGCGGATGGGCGGCGGCACGGTCACCAACTTTGCCATCGTAGACCTGGGCATCACCTTCTTCCTCATCACCTACGCGGCGGATATGATGAGCCTTTTCCTTTCCAGTATTTCCCGCACCACCACCGGCGCCATGACCCTCATGCCTTTTATTCTGATCTTCCAGCTGGTCTTCTCCGGCGGCGTCATTCCGCTGCCCGAGTGGAGCAGGCCCCTCTCCAATTTTACCATCTCGAATTACGGTATCAAGGCCATCGCGTCCATCTCCGGCTATAACGAGCTGCCCATGAATGCCGTCTGGAACACTCTTTCCGGCATGAAGGGCAGCGAGGTCGGCGGTACAGTCTCCGTCGGCGACATCATCGATAAGCTGGACTCTCCTTTTGTGGAAAAGAAGCGGGACAATGTCCTGATCAGGTCCTATTCCGTCGGCGATCTGGCACAGATGCTGGCGGATCCCTCCATGGGCCTGAGGGATAAACAGATCGGGGATACGACCCTCGGGGCAATCCTGGAAGAACTGCAGAAGGACCCGGATTTCTCCGGCGAAAAGGTCACTGCGCCGATCACCGTCGGGGATGTCGTCGATGTGATCAAAAATAACGAAGTCATCCAGGCCTACCGGGATAAAACCTTCTCCCTGAAGATGACCGTCGGCGAAATGCTGGATCTCCTCGGAGAGGAAAACGTCAAAAACTTCGTCATGCGCAAAACCGCCGAAGCCTCCCGGAAACCGGAGTACGCAAGAACCAAAAGCAATATCGGCAAAAACTGGGTGATGCTCGCGGTCTTCATCTTCGCTTTCGCCGCCCTCGCCACCATTGTTCTCGAAATGATTGATAAAGATAAGAGGTAAATTATGGATCTGACAGGAGTAAAAAATTTCTTTGACAAACATCAGACCCTTACTGCCTGGGGCAAACTGGGTCTCCTCATTGTCATTGCTGTCGTCGTCTGCTTCATCCTGCTGAAGCTGGAGCGAAAGCTGGCTGCCAAGTGGCTGGCAAAGCACTCCGGCATCAACGCGCGCTTCACCGATCGGATTATCCGCTTCGTCATCATCTTCATTGCGACGATGTGGGTCATCATGTCCAGTGAAATTACCAGGGATTTCGGCGCCTCCCTCTTCCAGGGAACCGCCGTCCTTGCTGCCATCGCAGGTTTCGCGGCTAAGCCGGTCCTTTCGGACATGTTCTGCGGCTTCATGATCAGTGCCACCAAGCCCTTCAATATCGGTGACCGCATTGAGCTGGACGACGGCACTGCCGGCGTCGTGAAAGACATCACCATCCGCCACGTGGTCTTGCAGGGGATCGATACCCTGAAAATCATTATTCCCAACAGCGAGATCAACAGCAGGCGGATCACCAACCTGAGCCATCAGACCACAACGCGCAGCATTCACTTCCGCTTTCAGGTCGGCCTGGCCTCGAACGTAAGCCTGGCCAAGGAAGTGATTAAAACCGCCGTCAGTGAAAGCCCCTGTTCCGTTCCCCGCAGCGGGGAGGAATATTCCCCCGTTTATTTCATGAAGTATACGAATGACGGCCTTGAGATGGGGACCACAGTTTATTATGAGCCCACCTACCCCACCGAAGTTGTCCGGGACGATATCAACTGCCGGGTCAACCGGGCGCTGAACGCCGCGAAGATCGAGATCCCGTACAGCTATACCAACGTGATCATGAATCCCGATCCGATGCCGGGCGAAGAAGCCTGATACCGCTGTCCGCCATTCTCAGGACGGTTCTACAGATCTCGCGCTTTTCACCTTGGTATTCGCCGCTGCCTTCATATTCGGGTTCGAATCCGCACTTCTCCAGCACGCGTCTGGAAGCGGCGTTGTCCTTCAGGGATACGCCATAAACCTCATCAATCCCGATTCTTTTCGCCATTACCGGCAGGAACGCGCTAACCGCTTCGGCAGCGTATCCCCTGCCGATATATTTTTGGGCGATGTGATAGCCGATTTCCCATCTCCCGCCGCCGATCGGCGCCATCTGGACATATCCGATATTCTTCCCGCCGTCTTTTGTCAGTACGGCATACGCCTGGGGCCCTTCCTTCCTGCCGTACTGCGCTCTCAGGAAACGGATGGCCTCCTCCGCCTCTTCAACGGTTTCAAAAACCTCATCCGGCACAAATCTTCTGTTGTCTTCATCCAGTGAATTCTCATGAACGTCCCGTGCCATCTCCGCCGTAAATTCGGTGATGATCAGCCGTTCCGTCTCAATCCTCAGTTTCCGCATCAGTTTCTCCCCGGGTGTTTACAGTCCCGGGTGCTCGGAAAGCCCTCCTGATTACTTCGTGTTATTCTCCAGCACAAACTCTCTCCGCTCTTTCGGAATCTCCTCCCACAGCTCGTCCGCCTTCGGCTTCCAGCAGGCGGCGTAGGCGTCGCACTTGGCGCACAGGTGATCGGCGGTTTCCGGGGACTGAAGGTCCGTGGAATGGGCGCCGGACTTTTCGACCATCTCCCGCAGGCGCGTGGGATTCTCCAGCATCGGGCAGGGCTGGAACATGTTCTCGTTGAAGGGCTGTCCGTCGTGATACGCCTGGAACAGCGGAGAGCGCATTCCCTCCAGCAGGGTCTTTTCCCGGATGTTGGAGTCGGAATAATGGATGAAAGCGCAGGGATCCATGTCGCCGTTGGCGTTGATATGGAAGTAGCGCCGCCCGCCGGCGATGCATCCGCCGACAAACTCTCCGTCGTTCTGGAAGTCGATGGCGAACAGCGGCTTTTTCCTCCGGTATTCGCGGATGCGCCGGTAAACCAGCTCCCGCTGTTCCGGCGTCGGCAGCAGTTCCGGCGCGGCGTCGTTGCCCACCGGCAGATAGTGGAAGTACCAGATGAAATACGCGCCTTTTTCAATCAGCATATCGTAGTATTCTTCGGAAGTAATGGAGTCATAGTTCACGCTCGTATAGCAGGAGGAAACGCCGTAAAGCAGTTTCCTCTCCCGCAGCAGGTCCATCGCCCTGATCACCTTTGCAAAGGTGCCTTTGCCGCGGCGGCTGTCCGTGGCTTCTTCCATGCCTTCCAGGGAGATGGCCGGCATGAAGTTCTTCACCCGCAGCATCTCGTCCGCAAATTTCTCGTCGATCAGCGTGCCGTTGGTAAACGTGGAGAACACGCAGTCGTTGTGCTTCTCGCACAGGCGGATGATGTCGTCCTTGCGCACCAGCGGCTCGCCGCCGGTAAACAGATATATGTAGCAGCCCATATCCTTGCCCTGGGTGATGATGCTGTCCATCTCCTCAAAGGTCAGGTTCAGCTTGTTGCCGTATTCTGCCGCCCAGCACCCGATGCAGTGCAGGTTGCACGCGGAGGTCGGATCCAGCAGAATCGCCCACGGGATGTTGCAGTTGTATTTTTTCTTCAGCTCCTGCTGCTTCGGATAGCCGATCATGTTTTCATTGATAAAGAAATTGACGGCAATCGTCTTCACTACTTCCGGATCCGCCCGCTCCAGCAGGTGCTCGATGTAAGGATGGAAGGCGTTTTCCGGGTTTTCCACCGCGTCCCGGATCATATCGATCTGGCTTTTGTAGGTTTTTCCGGAGAATTTCTCCGCCCACCTCAGCATTTTTTTCAGGTTTTCATCCGGATCCTTGTACAGGTATTTGAATGCCTTTTCCAGTCCGAATTTCTTGAGCGTCGTCGTAACGTCCATGATGGTTCCTCCTCGTATTACCGATCCGTTTCCGGATGAATGCCGTTATTAAAGAATATTATATCACAGATCCATCGATTTATGCCAGAAAAAAATTACTTCCTTCATCTTCTGTCATGCTCCTTCAGATCTTTTTCATTCCGGGCTCTCCGTGTCGTCTCTGTACTTCGTATACGCCCTTTCAGTCCAATGAAGAAAAGCCCTGGTCGCTTCGCTTACATACTGGCCCTGTAGATCGCCAGCATGTCTTCTTCTTTCAGCAGCCTGGCCGAGCCCTTGGCCCCGTCGACGCCCACGGCGCACTTGTGCGCCATCGTGACAAGATCCTCCTCCGTCGCGTTGACGCCGAGTTCCCGCAGGTTGGTCGGCATATGGATCCTGCGGAAGAAATCCTCCATGGCCTCTATGCCCTTCAGCGCGATTTCCTCGTCTGTTCCGGCCGGCTTAACGTCCATCACGTTGACGGCAAACCGTTTGAACCGGGGCAGGCAGTTTCCGCAGACGTACCGGGCCCAGCTTCCCCATATGGCGGCCAGCCCCGCGCCGTGCGCCACGTCGTACAGGCCGCCCAGTTCATGCTCCAGCTTGTGCGTCATCCAGTCGCCGCCGTCGTTTCCGCAGCCGGTCAGCCCGTTGTGCGAGAGGCTCCCGGCCCACATAACCTCGGCCCGGGCGTCGTAGTTGTGCGGATCCTTCGCCAGGATCTCGGCGTTTTTCATCACCGTGCGCAGCAGGCCCTCCGCCAGCGCGTCGGTGATTTCCATGTTCCCGCCGTTCGTAAAATACCGCTCCATCGTGTGCATCATGATATCCGTGCAGCCGCAGGCGATCTGGTAATCCGGCAGCGTCATGGTCAGTTCCGGGTTCATGATCGCGAATTTCGGCCGGCAGTAATCGCTGCTGTAGCCTCTCTTGACCAGTCCGTCTTCCTTCGTGATCACGGAGGAGTCGCTCATCTCGCTGCCTGTGGCGGCGATGGTCAGGATCACACCCAGGGGCAGGCACGCGGTAGCCTGCCGCTTGTAGTCATAAAAATCCCACACGTCTCCTTCGTTGGTCACGCCGTATCCGATAGCCTTCGCGGAGTCGATCGCGCTGCCGTCCCCGACGGCCAGCAGGAAATCGACCCCTTCCTTTTTGCACAGTTCAATGCCTTCGTACACGAGGCCCAGATGCGGATTGGGTACCGCGCCGCCGAGTGTCACGTAAGGAATGCCCGCTTCCTCCAGCGTGTCCGTCACCCGCTTCAGCAGCCCGGAGCGGATCACGCTTCCCCCGCCGTAATGAATCAGGACCTTCCGGCCGCCGAACTCCCGGATCAGCTCCGCGGTCTGCGCCTCCGTACCCTTGCCGAAAACCACCTTTGTGGGCGTATAGTAATTGAATCCGAACATAGTGCGTTCCTCCTCCTGTTATTCTCCACTCTTCACCCGTCGCTCTGTTTGCGCTGATCATTTTTGTATACTATACCATACGATCAGCAAAACCGCCACGTTTTCCGCTTTCTTTTTTCATCTTGCGGGAACGGGCGGCTTCTGTTATATTGTGGATGAGTTCCTGCGCTAAACAGAATATGAATACCGGGAGGATGATATCCATGAAAAAGAAGCTTCTCGCCCTGATCCTGGCACTCACCCTGCTTCTCGGCATCACAGGTGCCGGCGCCGAATCCGCCGCCGGGACGGAGGCCCCGGCTGCGCCCGCGGCAGCTGCCGATGCCGCCGCCGATGATCCCGTTGTCCTGCATCACACCGCCGTCGTCCAGGGTCATCCCCTGGATTATACGACGACCACCGGCTATATGACAGTAAATACGGCAAACGGCCCCTGCGAAATGTTCTATATGGCTTATACCCTCGACGGGGTGGAGGATCCGTCGCAGCGTCCCGTCACCTTTGCCTACAACGGCGGCCCCGGCGCCGCTTCCCTGTATGTGCATATGGGCTTCCTCGGCCCGCGCCGCATCGATGTGGATGAAAACGGAGAAATCGACACCTTCCCCGTGGGGATCAAAGACAATGAGTATTCCATTCTGGACCTGACCGACCTGGTCTTCATCGACCCGGTAGGCACCGGCTATTCGAAGCCCGCCGACGGCGCGGATCTCGCCGGCTTTGTCGGTTATGATAACGACCTGGCCTCCGTAGGCGGCTTCATCCGCCTCTGGATCAGCCGCAACGGCCGCTGGCTCTCCCCGAAATACCTCGCCGGCGAGTCCTACGGCACCACCCGGTCCATCGGCCTGGCTCAGTATCTCTTCAACACGTACTCCCTGAACCTCAACGGCATCATCCTGATCTCCGACATCAGCAATTTTTCCATCATCATGGAACAGACCAATCCGCCGGACCTTGCCTATGTTCTTTACCTCCCCACCTACGCCGCGGATGCCTGGTATCATAAGCGCCTCGCGGATCAGTATCAGCAGATGGAGCTGGAGGACCTGCTGAAGGAGGTCCGCGCTTTCGCCGGCGGCGAATATCTGTCCGCGCTCTTTAAGGGGCGGACCCTGGATGACGCGGAGAAAAAGGAAATCGCGGCGAAGGTAGCCGCCTACTCCGGTCTCACGGCGGACAAGGTGGAGGAATACAACCTCCGGATCAAATATCCGGACTTCTGCAAAATGCTGCTTGAAGATCAGAAACTGGTTATCGGCCGGGAAGACGGGCGCTATACCGGCCCGCTCACCTCCGGCAGCATGGGGGACGGCGCTTCGGATCCGTCCTCCCTGGAAACGGGCGGAATCTACCAGGCCGCGGTCAATCACTATATCGCTGAGGAACTCGGTTTCCGGACCGATAAGCCCTATGTGGATTTATCCATCGACGTCAACAATGCCTGGTCCTTCCCGACGGATCTCGGAGCTGCTTTTTCCCAGGAGGATGTCCTCTACGATATCATGAGCAAAAACCGTTTCCTGAAGATCTGGGTCCTCTGCGGCTACTATGATCTGGCCACGCCCTTCTTCTCCGCGGAATGGGATTTTAACCACGTCTTCGTCAACGACGACCGCGAGGCCAGCCTGCAGTTCACCTACTACCCCTCCGGCCACATGATCTATATGTACGAGCCCGCCCTCGCCCAGTTCCGCAAAGAAGCCGAGGCCTGGTATCAAAGCAAATAAAAAGCCTCCGTCCCCTCCGTTCCGTCGCTGCACCTCTGCTACCCATTGACACCTCACAAATCCATGATATAGTGTAACCTGAAATTATTCCGATAATGAAGGGAGCTTATTCTCATGGAATTCCCGAATGCGGCAAAAGGCCTCAAAAAGATCTTTCTCGCTGAACTCCTGCACCTGATTAGCGCGGTCATGGTGGTCTGCGCGCTGATCCTCCTCGCGTCAAACGGAATCAACATGAAAACCACCGGTGACGTTCTCCGTGACAAGCTGGAAGCTACCGGCATGACCGTCCCCATGATTATTTACTCCATCGGAACCATCATCCTGCTCCTGATTGGCCTGTTCCTGAATCTGGCCGGCATCTATCAGGCTTCCCGCGATGAAGGCAGCTTTAAGCGCGCCATGTGGGCAACGCTGTTCACCATTGTGGTCAGCATCGTCGGTTCTTTTATTCAGCGGAGCAATCCGGCGGCCGCCGACTGGTTCGATATGATCGTGACCATCTGTACCATGATGACCGCCCTCCTCGTGCTCGACGGGATCACCCGGATCGCCGACAGTCTCGGCAGCAAAGAAGTATCAGACCTTGCCAAGTGGTGCAGCAAGTTCATTCTTTTCCCGTTCGTCTTCTCCCTCGTCGGCGAACTGATAATCGCGGTCTTCACCCTGAACGAGTCCACGATTGCGCTGGTTGGCGCCGCGGTCTACGTGCTGGACGCCGTGGCGTATATCATGTATCTGCGGGTCCTTTCCAAAGCCAGAATCATGCAGTAATACCATCTCCAACGGTTCGTCCAAAGAAACAAAAATCATCACATCGCTGTAACTCAGCCCTTCCCCGATCAGTCGCAGGAAGGGCTTTATCCTTTCATCCTCAACGCATCCGCGCAGCTCCTCCAGAGGAACAGGGGGACGACCCTCAATGGCATTTAGCCAATTAACTTAACGTGAAAGCCGGAAATGCAGGAAAATCAACGTTTCCGGCTATTATAATGTTTAGAAAAAT
>OMYT01000066.1 GCA_900315315.1 uncultured Eubacteriales bacterium
TTTATCCGGTATGAGAAAGATAACGGCAGAACCTGTACGATCGAAGCGGACAGGAAGATCATCAACGCGATTGACCGTTACAGGCAGACCTATGATCAGGGCATACGTGTTTCCCCGCCGGAGAAGATCGAAGAATGCACGGCGTGTCCAAAGTACAGAGGGTGCATGACAGACTATGTTTGCCATACATCACAGGTGGAAAACGCGATCAAGATTCTGGCCTGTGGGAGTCTTCTTTCCCCGGTTCTGGCACGCAAAAAGAGTGCGGCAGAATTACGGAAAGATGGGAGAAACGCAGCAAACGATCCGGAGGATTATTTTGACTATATCATGTTTGCATGGGGAAACTGCCAGGCGGGAGATCGACTGGTTATGGAAAGAAAGCTCGGGCGGTTTCCCGATGAGAAAGATTTAGACGCAGGGTTTGAGCCAGGTGTCCGCTTTTTCTTTCGCTATGATAAATTGATTCATCATCCCAACGCTGTATTCGAAGGAGTACTGCCGCTAAAAATCCGGAATGAACTGATCCTGAAGGACTGGCTGGATGCTGTGGTTGTCCCGGAGGCTGACCGGCAGACAGTCGAGCCCTTTGTACCGGAAGAATTTAAACCGAAGACTCATTATCTCCGTAATGAAGGCAAAGACATCTGGAAATGGTCGGAGGAGGTTTATGAATATGTCAGGGAAACTACAGGAAAAGAGGATGGATTACAGTCAGAAAATCTCTGAGCGGCAGTGGAATCTCCCGGACAAAGGGGAACTGGAAAGCCGCCGGGAAGCGACATATATCGATGATATTATCCAGAAAGACCATATCCAACGGAAACTGCTGGAGCATCTGGACGGAATCCATACCGTGTTCGACGGGGGAGCGGGAAGCGGACGCTTTTCCATCCTCCTGGCAAAGCAAGGCTGCCGGGTGACTCACTTTGACATCTCACGGCCGATGATCGATAAAGCACGGGAACTGGCTGCACAGGAAGGCGTAAGCGACAGAATAACGTTTGTGAGAGGCGCGCTTGAGGATCTGAGCGCTTACCGGGATCGGGAATTCGACCTGGTCATGTCTTTTGACGCGCCGGTTTCATATACGTATCCCAATCAGAACAAAGTCATCGGTGAGCTGGTGCGAATTGCCGGGAAAAGAATAATGATCAGCGTATCCAGCAGGCTAGGTTCGCTGCCGTATCTTGCCAATCCGATCCAGAAAAACCAGTTTATTCTGGATGAAAGTTTGGATGATCCCTTTGTGCATTGGTGTGTTGCCAATCGGAAGCAGATGATCGCCGGCTTTACATTTAACAAAAAGAACGCAGAAAAACTGCTGGCCGACGGTTTGATGGGAGGAGAAGAAGAGATTGCCCAGTATGAGCAGGGCGGAGTCCCTTGGTGTATCACATACACGTTCATGCCGGATGAACTGGAGGGCATCCTTTCCGGATATGGAGTAAAGAATATTTGTTTGTCAGGCCCCGGCGCCTATGGAAGGACGATTCCCCGGGAGATCCTGGTAAAGATCATGGAGAACCCTGACCAGAAGAAGGCTTTCCTGGACTTTTGCTATCGTTACGATTCCAATTCATATGTATGCGGAATGGGAAAGGACAATCTATTGGCGGTTGGTGATATTTGAATTGGTAAAGACGCTATAAATGGGAAATCAAAAGAATGATGTACGAGGAGAATGATAAGTATATGAATAATCCGGGATATGAAATGCGAAAGGTATTTGAAGAGATTGACAGGTATCAAGATCGGATAGTAAAGCGGTCAAGCATATCATGTATCATATCGGCGTATGTTTTCAATGTCGCATTCCCTAACTGCTTTGCTTTTTCGATACATCCCTTTGTAAATCCAGACTTCGAGAAGAGAAAGAAATGCTTTTTCTGATAAGCGAAAAGGTTGCTGCGCTCTATCAGCGTTTCCAGCACGCCGAGATCAACTTTTTCGTTGGTCCATTTGCATTCGGCAAAGAGGGCGGTATTTTTGTCCTGTTCGCCCATAATGTCAATTTCTGCCTGTCGTTTATGGATGGGATCGTTGCCCCGCCAGCGGCCCAGGGAAGTGAATTCCACCGGGGACTTTCCGCTCAGCAGCAGCTTCCAAAGGTATTGCTTGCAGATTTCCTCAAACACCTTGCCCATGTAGTCGGAAAGGTGCGGTTCGATGCGTTGATATACCAGGTCTGCTGCGCCGCGGGAGATCAGGGAAGCATTCTCCGGCACAAACCGGTACCAGAAGCGGAACATGTTGTCGTCGATGAAATAGATCGCCTTTTTTGATGCTTTCTCTCCGTAAGGCAGCTCCTTTTGCACGATGCCCAGCGTGATCAGGTTTTTCAGGTAGGTGGAGCAGACGTTGGTGTCTTCGCCAATCTTGCCGGAGATCTCCGACATGCGGGATGATCCGGTGGCAATGGCAGTGATGATGGCTGTGTAGATGGCCGGCTCCCGAACTTCCTGTTTCAGCAGATTAGGTGCTTTTGATATTCTCCTCAATACTGAGCTTGTCACTCATCTGCAGAAGGTATTGCGGGGTGCCGCCCATGATCCCGTAAGCTAGGGCTTTGTCCTCAGCGGAGAAGTTTTGAAAGTAGCCGCAGGTTTCCGCAAAATCAAAGGACAGCAGCTTGATCTGCGCTGTTTTCCTGCCATACAAAGGCGCTTTGTAGGCCAGCACATGATCCTCCATATAGGACATGGACGAGCCGCACAGGATCAGCATCAATTTGGAATGATCCTTATATTTGTCGATCAGCAGCTGCAAAGTGGAAGCGAGGCTCTTGGAAGCGCGGGCCACATAGGGGTATTCGTCGATGGCTAGGATCAGGCGCTCCTTCTCGGATAGCCTGAATACCATTTCCAGGGCGGCCTGAAAAGAGAGGAAAGACATATCCCCCTCATATCCGTTGGCATACTCCATGATGCTTTTGCTGAAATTCTCCAGATTCTGCTTGGCGTTGCTCTCGACGCACATGAAATAAATCGCGGGCTTGCCGTCGATAAAATGGTTGATCAGTGCGGTTTTTCCCACACGGCGGCGGCCGTAAAGAACCACAAACTCAAACTTGCCGGAATTGTATAATCTGTTCAGGGAAGCAAGTTCCCGCTCTCTGCCGATAAACATGGACAGCACCTCCAATTAAGGCTGTCTCTAATATATCACTCTGACGCAAATTAGTCAAGTACGATTCGGCAAATCGTGAATGACTATTTTTTTCCACCCATTATCAAGAGATTTCTAGCACAACAAAGTCATTTTTATAATGGGCAGTTGAGCAGTTGAGGAGAACTTATCCTGAAATGCTGAGACAAGCAATGGAGACATATCACATTGAATCCACAAAGATGATGCGGTATGCCCGGCGGCGCGGCAGAGAAGACGAGATGAAGAAGATACTGGAGGTAATCGAGGCTGCTGAAGCGTGAGAATTACACAAGCGAACCTATGGTCGTTTCCGGCGCTGACTTCAGTTATTGTTGCTTTCTTCGCTGCATGATTTCGCTTTTGAGGAACAGTTTGTATTTTGCATCCTTACGAATAGGATGCAGCTTATCTCGCTTCATAAGATCATCAATATTTTGACGGCTGCATCCCAGAAGCCAGCGAAAGCGGAATGTTTTCGCTTTTTTCGTATAGTTCATGGTCGGAAATCATTGCCCGATCACTCCACATCACGCCATATCCATCGGGTTGAACTTCCACCGCATGGAAACGCTTCTCCTGGGCGACATAAGGCTGACATTCCACGTGATCTGCCGCATGCTTTGCCGCGTCACAGATTTTAACTTCCCCATTTCGAAAAAAAACAAGCAAGCGAAAGCCTTTGAGCGGAACAACGTCCTCAACTTTGGTTTTCCAGCGATTCAGCAGCAACGGGGGCAGTTCTGCGGTGTTTATTTCTTCAAGATAGCATTCATCCTGCGCGCATCGCCCCATGGTCAGCATCAGCATTTGAAACTCATCATATTCTGTGAGCCCGTTTTCCTTCAGAATCTGGCCTATATTCTGTCTGTCCCGGGGAATAATACGCTGCTGTACCCATAAACGGCTCCAATAACTGCTGACGGAACGTTCGCCGCGTTTCACAAACGAGGACAGCAAAAGCGGCGTTTCCCAGGGGTCGGCGTCTTCCGGCAGCTCAATATAGAATGCTTTCGCGTTTTCGTAATAGATCAGATATCCCAATACGATCTCCTGAGAAAGCGTATCATCCTTGATTGCAAAGATCCTCATACGCTTGCCACCTCTTCCATATCATTTCCCAGATCCTGTCCAGCCATTGCTGATCGAGCGCTTCTGATAAACCTTCCAGGAGAATTGCGCGGTCCTTCTCTGTCAATGGATGCAAAGGTGGACGCCGATCCCGTGGGATCAACTGGAGATTCTCCCATGATGACCGTGAACCTACAAAGCATTGGATCGGCTTATCTGCCATAACGTCCTCCCGAAGCATGGCTTCGGTGCTTTCACACCGGCTGAGCAGTGACAGTCCGTGATCAAACAAAGGGGCCAGGCGAATGGTTTTCTTCCGCTGGTTCCGAAGAACTTCCATATTTGCGCCATGCCGGTCACGATTGAGAATCAGATAATCGACGACCAGCATCTCATAGACGGTGCTTTCCCATCCGCAGCGAATGCAAAAGTCCATGGGAGATTCATTCGGCAGGCTCTCTGCTTGATAATAAGCGTCCAGTGCGATTTTGCTTTCTCCGCGCTGCTTGAAATCCTTGGAGGCGCAAAGCCAGGTTTCATATTCTTTCTGATCGATCAGGATCTTCGCATGGATCAACTGATAAGGCAGGTGGCTGATGCCCAGGATCGTCAACAAGCGATCCACAATGATTTCATTGACGCATTCATGACCGACGATCCCTTTCCAGGCATCATAATTTGAAAGCTTGAAATAAGTCTTCCCATCGACTCCGTCTTCATACGCTTTCAGGAATGAACCCGCCGTACCGGACGAATTGCGCGTCTTTGCCCAGCTGAGATGCGTCATATCCTGTAATTCATGAATGATTTGATTCAATGCCATGCACCTCCCACGGGCTCTATGTTAGCAAAATACTTGATAAATGTCAAGTGGCAAAGCATAAGCCGCCCCCGAAGAGGCGGCGATCCGAATTCAGGTGAAGATGAGCTTTCTCGACCGCTTTTGCCATCAGGACCGCGATGACAGCCATCGGAGTGCCGGATACTCTTCCGGTATATCCCATCATTTCTTCTTTCGGAACGGAAAGGCAGAATCTGGCGCAGCCCTCCGGCGGATGGGATATTTCTTCTGTCCGCCGCTCAGGGGGGATGAAGGTTTCCGGCCCCGGGGACGTCCGGGACGGGGACTGGGGTTGCAGGCTGATGGGATCAACCGCGTTTCGTTTTCAAACATCTACTTCTCAGATTTCAAACATGCACCTCGCTTTACAAACTGGCATATCGCTTTGCAACTGAGCAGCGGAAAAGGGCAGAGTGGCTTTTTCGGCAAACTACACAAACGTGAATCTTGACAAATGAGATATATCTCATATAATATAACTGACAACTGAAGCCAATCTGAGCAGGAGAATGCAGATGCAGTTTCATGTAGAGTTTTATGAAACCGAAGACGGGAAAATACCGGTATTTCGCGGGCATTATTTTTCTTCTATATCGAAGGCAGGATTATTATTACCCATGGATTTGTAAAGAAGACACAGAAAACGCCTTGGGCAGAGATTGAGCTGGCCAAGAAGTATCGGGCTGATTTTCTCAGGCGTTATCCGACAGGAAACAAAAAGAAAAAGGGAAGAAGGTGAACAGAATGACTTTGCAGGAATACAAAAAAGAAAAAATGAAGGAACCGGGTTTTGCAAAAGCATATGAGGAGGTTCAGCCGGAACTGAATGTGATTCGCGCGATGATAGATGCGCGAACTTCTCAGAATCTTACACAAAAACAGCTTGCTGAAAAGACTGGTATTGCGCAGACTGAAATCAGCAGGCTGGAGAATGGAACAAGGAATCCAAGTATAAAGCTGCTCCAGCGTTTGGCTGAAGGTATGGGTATGGTTCTGGATGTACGTTTCATACCGAGAGAAACAGCACAGGGAGCCACGGGATCAAAATGATAACGGAGGTGCTGTTATGACAACGGTGATGGTTCCGATGAATGTTCCGGAAGGAATGCGGACATCTTGGAGATCATCTGGACAGTGCGTCCTCAAGGTATGTGAAATAGTACTGCATCAATCATGATGCCGGGTTAATTCCCGGCACATTTTCTGACAATGTCCGGGGATGGCTGTCGCAGGAGAGTACCTGATGTGGGAAGAGGAGCTGACGGATTTGCCTGGTCATTGATAAGATTGAAAAGGGTGATGTTCCGTGTTCAAAGATTTCGATGATTTCGTGCAGAAATGCCCGACAAAGGAAGCCAAGGAGGCTGCCCTGAAGGAGATGCCCAATGAAGAAATTGATGAATTGGCCTTCTTCTGCGAAATTGTTCAGGGAAAGCTCTATCTTAATGGATTCAAAAAACGAGAAACGATTTTTCGGTATGAACTTGCAGATGCCTGGCATATGCCTATTTGCTGGGTTGAAATAATCGACGGACCGGAAGCAGTTGTCAGGTATACGACAGAGACAGGAAAAGTGAAGCTTGCTCATCTTCTGGATACGGGCGAATTCACGGAGGAAATCCGGCTTCCGCTGCGGGACCTGGTAAGGATCCGGAGGATTTTGGATGATGACAGGCTGTTTGAGACGGAAGAATTGGAACATCCGTACCATATGATGGTTTTGGATGGATATAATCATGATTTCGAAGTTTCAAGCAAGGGGAGACATATCAAGGCATACGGCAGCAATATTCAGGAGTGCAGAGGTATGGAGCACTGCCTTCATTCGATTCTTATGAAACGGGTGCTGATAGAAATAGGCGGGATTCTGATTCCGCTCGGAGTGCCGGAGGAGTGTTTCTTACTGGCAAGAGAGTAAAAAGATTTAGAACAGAGGTTTTGATTTGATATGGGTGAGAAAACCGTTGATTATTTGGATCTAATCTCCCGTTTTAATGCGGAGGAACGGGTATCGCGAAGAGAGCAGGTTGTGCTGCCGGAATCTGCAGGGGAACAGGTTGTGGACTATCTGGCTGTGTCGAAGCTCTGGAAAGAGGAAAAGATGCGACTGGTGAACGAAATTGTTGACTGATTCGTTGAACTTCAGGTTCAATGACAACTGAGGCCGTGTTTTGTAGAATATGTTTGCTGATATACACGGACTGGAGGACGAAAAAACATGACGCTGACGCACAGACTGGTAGCAGATTTGCTGGATGCAGTTGATTCAGCTGAAGGGGATTATATTCGTTTTCCCAAAACAGATGCGGTTCGGATCGCGGAACTGCTTGTTAAGGCACTGTTTGTCGGTGAAGCCCCGAGCTATCGAAACGGAAGGATCTTATTTTTCTGCCCGTCCTGCGCGAAGAGCTTCAGTGCCGAGGGTCGGGAAGATAAGGAATGCTTTGAAAAGTGGCATTATCATAGATTCCTAACATGAGTAGATTATTTGGGGTGGATACTGCTCTACGAAAAGCCATAGGAACGAAAAAACCAACACGGATTATATAATACCGATCGACAACGCATAATGCGTTGGAAACTTTACTTTAACGCAAAAATGTGTTAGGATTGCGTTGGAGGTGGCGTTATGAGTCGAATTGTCCCCGAAAAAGAGACATTAACGGTTGAATTCAAAAGTGATCGCCCAAAGAAGCTACAGGACTCAGATGTTTTCGATGCGGTGGTGGCTTTTGCCAATTCTGACGGGGGGGATTTATATTTAGGCGTCGAGGATGATGGGAGAATCACTGGTGTTCACCAAGATCATTCCAATCCAATTACTTTAAGCGCTTATATCGCTAATAATACGGTGCCTCCTGTTTCCGTTCGTACGGAGATCGTTGACGACATTGAGCCTGTGTTGAAAATTTCTGTACCTAAGGCATATGGCGGCATCATTGCGACGAGCTCAGGAAAAATCATGCGCCGTCGTATGAAGCATGATAATACGCCTGAGAATATCCCAATGTATCCTACAGAGATTGCGACGCGACTCTCGGATCTTCGCTTGCTTGATTATTCTGCAATGGCCATCACAGAAGGATCAATAAATGATATCGATGTATTGGAAATCGAAAGGCTTAGAAATAATATCCTTGCCTATGATGGTGATAAAACACTGCTTGATCTTGAAAACGAGGAGCTTTTAAAAGCCTTAGGTTTTGCCAGGGAAATGAACGAAATCTTGTACCCAACAGTTGCAGGCATATTGATGGTGGGAAAGATACAAAGCCTTATGCGATATGTTCCTACGGCAAAAGCCTCTTTTCAAGTTCTTGAAGGAACACAGGTGCGTGTCAATGAAGATTATGTTATGCCGATTCTCGCCGTATTTGATAAGCTGATTGCACATATGGATGCGTGGAACCCTGAGCAGGAAATTGAAATGGGATTGTTCCGAATGCCAGCTCCGGAATTTAATAAGCGAGCTATACGCGAAGCAATTGTAAACGCTTTCAGCCATCGCGACTATTCAAAGATGGGAAGAGTCAGGATTGCGGTAACGGACGAAGGTTTAACCATCGCAAATCCAGGCGGATTTATTGAGGGCGTAACGATTGATAACTTATTAAGCGCAGAACCGCATGGACGCAATCCTCTTCTGGCAGATGCACTTAAGCGGATAGGACTGGCTGAAAAAACTGGCCGTGGAATCGATCGTATTTTTGAAGGCTCATTAATTTATGGGCGAGCATTGCCGGATTATTCTTTGTCAACAGCGGCATTTGTCTCACTATTTATTCCACGCAGCAAACCGGACATTCAAATCGCAAAACTCGTTGCCGATGAACAAAATCGACTTGGCCGTCCGCTTCCACTGAACACATTGCTGGTTTTAAACGCTCTCAAAGATATGCCACGCTCCGATGTTAAGCAATTATCTGAGGCGCTCCATCTTTCAGAAGCCATGATACACACCGTGCTCGACAAGACTATTGAGCAGGGGCTTGTAGAGGCTTATGGTGCAGGTAGAGGCAGGAATTATATGTTGTCTCATACCATCTATGGTGACAAAACAAAGACAGCAGGATATGTAAGACAGAAAGATATTGACGAATCACGATTTGAAGAACTTATTCTGAATCTGGCGCGGGCAAACGAATTCATTTCACGCGCGGATGTGGTTAGTTTGCTTCATGTAAAGCCATCAAAAGCTTATAATCTGCTTAAGGCTTTAACTGATCGTGGGAAGTTGGAACCTATAAATAAGGGACACTATGCCAAATACAAGATAGCAGAGTAATTAACAATCCAATGCATTTTTAACGCAAATGTTTCTGCGTTGGAAATGCATTGAACATTTTACAATGTTTGGACAATGAGTTATTGCGGTACTCAACCGTACCACAATAATACCACAATTAGTTTTTTCCCTCCAGATTCTCGATGAAGGCCTGCATCCGTTTAGAACTCGCTTTACGCATCTCTTCGGTTACATGGCCATAACGATCCAGAGTGAACGCGGCACTGAAGTGCCCCATGTTTTCCTGGAGCGTCTTGATGTCATCTCCAGCCCGCAGGCCGTTTACGGCAAATGTATGTCCGGCCTGCGGAAGCAAGAAAACGATGAGAGACGGACGGTATTGCGCGGACTGCAAACAGCCTCTGCAGAATGTGTGTGTCTCAGAAGGACAGGGTGCTCATTCTTGCGGAGTCAATGACCGGTATTGCAGCACCTGCGGAGAACCAACATTTTTCTTTCGGGCGGGATGGCTTCCGGAGTACACAGAGACCAAGGAATATGAAGAGCTGCGGAACACAGAAAAGAAAGGCACAAAAGCCCAGCCTTCCTGGCTGATGATTCAGCCGGATGGACAAATCTGCGTAACTTGAGTATGGAGGACGGATGATGAAGACAGCGCTCATCATGGAAGGCGGGGCCATGCGCGGCATGTTCACCTGCGGAGTGATCGACGTGCTCATGCGGCACGGGATCACCTTCGATGGCGCGGCAGGAATCTCTGCCGGCGCTGTTTTCGGCTGCAACTTCAAATCCGGGCAGGTTGGCCGTCCGATTCGCTATAACAAGAAATACTGTGCTGATCCCCGCTATTGCAGTGTCCGATCACTGCTTCGGACCGGCGACCTGTACGGCGCTGATTTCTGCTATCGGGAACTCCCGGATGAACTGGACATTTTTGACCGTGAAGCTTTCCGAAACAATCCGCTTCAGTTCTATGTCGGAGCGACAGATGTTCAAACAGGAAAACCTGTTTATCATCTGTGTACAGACGGCGGAACAGAAGATATGCTCTGGTTCCGGGCTTCCGCATCCATGCCCATGGTTTCCAGACCGGTGAAGATTAATGATTTGCTGCTGCTGGACGGTGGAATAACGGACGCTGTTCCATATGCCTATATGGAAAAACAGGGTTATCGCCGCAATGTCATTGTCCTGACTCAGCCGAAGGGCTACAGGAAAGAACCCACGTCAGGCATAGCGATGATGAAAATTATGCTTCGGAAGTATCCCTGCATTACTGATGCCATGGCTATCCGTCACCAAATGTATAACCGTCAGATGGATGAAATTGACGGGCGGGAAGCTTCCGGGGAATCCCTTGTGATCCGGCCTCCGCAGTCCCTGCAGATCGGTCATACAGAAAAGAACCCGAATGAACTGGAAAGAGTCTACCAGATCGGCGTTCGCGAAGCCGAAAAGAAACTTGATGATATTCAGAGTTTTCTCGCCGGAGGTGAAGCATAGCATGAAAATCGGCATCATTTCGGATACCCATGATCTGCTCCGACCTGAAGTGGTTGAAGCGCTTCAGGGATGTGAATGCATTCTTCACTGCGGAGATATCAGCAGTCAGCGTATTCTTGATCAGCTGGAACAGATCGCGCCCGTAAAGGTTGTCCGCGGAAACAATGATAAGGAATGGGTTGAATACCTGCCGATGTTCCTGGATTTCGAACTGGGCGGGCTTCGTATTTACATGACCCATAAGAAAAAGGATCTGCCCAAAGATCTGACAGCTTATGACCTGGTGATCTGCGGCCACACCCACCAATATGCTGAGGTTTGGCAGAAACCTGTCGGCAAAAAGCGAACCTTGCTGTTTAATCCCGGAAGCTGCGGCCCGCGCCGTTTTATCCAGCCGATCACCATGGCTATATTGAGAATTGATCCTGACGGATGGGTATTAAAGCAAGTCCAGATTCCGCATTCACCCAGGGAAAAAGCCCTTAAGGTTGACAGCGGAAACATCTATAAACAGATTGAAGTTGTGGTTCATGACACAGAAAAAGGTTTATCGGTTGATTCCATCGCACAGAAGCGTGGTCTTGATCCAACGATTGTAGAACAGATCGTCAGGTTGTATGTGACACACCCCGGCGTGACGATCGATGGCATCATGACAAAGATGGGACTGCTGGGAAAGCTCTGAGATCGGGGGACAGTATGCGATTGTTTGTGGGGCTTCGGCCGTCTGAGGAGTTTCGGGCTGCATTGTCTATGCTGCAGTCCCAGCTTCAATCTGCCGGTGTTGCCGCAAGATAGAAGATTTGCACGAAAATGTGCTTCGGGTTGCCGAGGCGGCCGATGAAGGCGTTAGAATAGGCCACGAAATGCTTGGTAAAAGTTTTGAACGATGACAGGAATTTCTTTGCGGAATTCCCAGACGCACGATAACAACCAGGAGAAGCGCAATGGCTACTGAGCAGGAAAAAAGATTGCATCGTTGTTGCTTTTCTGGACATCGCCCGGAAAAGCTGGATGTTGATCCGGAAACAGTAAAGCAATGGCTGTCCGCGCAGATTGACGCTGCCATCGCTGCCGGGTATCGCACCTTTATCAGCGGCTGCGGTATGGGTGTGGATATCTGGGCGGCGCAGATTGTTCTGCAGAAAAAGGCAACGAATCCAGCGCTCCGTCTGATTGCCGCCACGCCCTGGCCCGGATTCTCAAATCGTTGGAATATCGAATGGCAGCTGCAGTACAGCAATCTGCTGCGGGACGCGGATCTTGTTCTGCCAGTTTCCAATCATTATCAGAAGGATGCTTTCCAGAAAAGGAATGAATGGCTCGTTGACCACAGTAACCGATTGATCGCGTATTTCAACGGTGCTCCAGGCGGCACCTGGGACACCATCGCCTATGCGCATAATAAAGGGATTGAAGTTATTACCAACAATCCGGAATATGTGGGAAAAGTGAAGAAGACCCGGAAACCAAAGGAAGAGCCAGTGCCGAAAACGCCGTATCCAGAAAATATCATCATAGATATTGGTTTACAGGCGATATTCGGGAAGGACGAATACACAGAGTTATCACCGGATCAGCTTGCCGGACTGGAGCATGTGATTGACATGCTGCCTGAAAAAGAACGTGTAATTCTGCAACTTCACTATAAGGAGAAGCAGACTCTTCAGGTTTGCGGCGATCGCTTCGGGTTCTCCCGCCAGCGGGCGCAGCAGCTCGGCTGGCGCGCGATAAAGAAACTACGGCATCCATCCAATATCGTGTTCATTCGGGATGGCTTCGAGAAAACAGAACTGGCACTGAAGATTGCCTGTGCCGAAGAAATGAAAAGATGCCTGATTGCGCAGAAGAAGCGATACCCGCTGATGAATGAAGAAGACATAGTAAAGTTCGCGTTCCAGGGAATGCTGGGTGTCGGTCATTTGATCCATTCTGAAGAGGACGCAATGAGACGTCTTCAGGAAGAAATGGATGGATTGGAACCGAATAATGATGAACCGTATATTGAGAAGATCAGCCCGGATTGGCTGAGGATGAATCTTCGGGCCGCGAAGGCCAGAGAAATCAGGGTGGCGGACATTGCCTATATGCTCTGCCAGTCCGCACAGCGCAAACCCCTCTCCTTCACGCGGCAAAACGTGTACAACTTCTGTGTTAAGCTGGACGGTTCGGAGCGAATGAAGCAGGCTGCTGCGAAGATCCTGGATGAAAACTGGCTGCCCAGTCATTCACAGCAGTATCGTAATGCATACCATCCGGCATACAGGGTTCTGCATAAAGACTACAGGAAATTCAAGAGAAACGAAGATAACGAATAATCTGGAGTTTTGAAGCCTGCGGAGAAGCTGTGGACGGAAACACATTCCGCTGCATCAGAATGGAGAAGGTGCTTTGAAATGACTGAATTCTTTGATATCGTGGACGAGGCCGGCCAGCCAACCGGAAAAATCATCAGCCGGGTCGAGGCCCATCAAAAAGGAACGCTTCATCGTACAGCTCATGTATGGCTGGTAAAGGAAAAGCCAGGTGGCTATGATATTCTCCTGCAAAAGCGCAGCGAAGAAAAAGACTCATTCCCCGGCATGTATGATACTTCTTCTGCCGGTCACATCCTTGCAGGTGATGAACCGCTGCCTTCAGCGTTGCGGGAGCTGAAGGAAGAGTTAGGGCTGGAAGCATCACCGGAAGAACTGAAGTATGCCGGAACTTTCCGCATCCAATATGAGAATGAACATAAGAAACAAGGACGCGTTCTTATAGACATTGCGTTACTAAGCTTTTGATTCTGCTTACGATCGACAAATTTGGGTAATGAATGCTGACCAAGGGAAAATGATCATCAGACAGGCAGCGGAAGAGGATGCCTGGCAGATTGCAGACATCCTTGTAGAAGACTGGAAAAAGGCCTATTGCGGAATCATCGACAGTGATTATCTGGATTCCATGAGCGTGGAAGAGCGATATCAGCGGGAATTACAGCGATACCAGATCTACCGGGTGGCCGCTGTTGAAAAGGAAATTCTGGGGTTTACCTGGAATGAGATGACCGATGACGAAGATGCGGACTGCGAAATCATTGCCATCTATATCCGATACAGCAAAAGAAAAGGCGGAATCGGAAAAACTCTTTTCAAGGATTCCGTGGATCTTTTCAGGACAGCAGGCAGGAAAAGAATGATCATCTGGTGCCTCAGGGGAAATGAGGAAGCCCGGAAATTCTATGAGAAAATGGGCGGCACAGTGTATAAAACCGGTACCCACAGATGGGGCAGCCGGGAGTACGATATGATCTCCTACCTGTATCAGCTGGATGAATCACCATGATTTTTTTGAGCAGGAATCCGGGGGTTATCGATCGCGGTCCGTTTTGATGATTGCGCAGGAGGCAGCATGAAAACCATTATTCTGATTCAGCATATCCAGACACTTGATAAAGTGTTGAAAGCAGCAAAATGATTGCTGTCTCTGATCTGTAGGGCTGTTTCTTCGGTTGCTGGTTGAAAGGTGTCTTGCCGACTCGTAGTGAGCCGGCCTTTTTTATGCCCTTTTTGTACGAAAAAACGGCGCCCTGGACGGCGCCGTTTCGAAAAGGGAAGATGGATGAGAAAACCTGTCTATCGGAACGTCTCTGCCGGGGGAAAGGAGGTAAACCGGCGGAGACGGGGTTCGTCTTGACGGGAGACGGCCGTTCTCCCTGTTGACAGGTGTATCTTAACCCGTAAACTTAAAATGAACTTATAATGAAATGCTTCAAATAAAATAATTCGGAATTTCAGTCAAATCCTTCATCAACCCTGTCGCTGAGCTGCTTCAGGCTGTCGATAATGCTCTCGGCAT
>OMYT01000085.1 GCA_900315315.1 uncultured Eubacteriales bacterium
GCAACTCCTGTGGTTCACCACTGGAAGTACAAGATGGATGAGATCGACCCTGACGAGAAGGTCTCGGTTGGTCTAGCCATTTGATTTATGGACTACTAGTCACTAGTCACTACCCACTAATCGCTTCGCTCCGATCAGCGCAACTCCCACTGCATTATCCCCGCTCCGTTCCGGTTTCCCGAACACGATCTCCGGACATTCGGCCACCTTGTTTCGCCTTTCCTTCAGCAACTGACGCAGCAATGTCGACGATGCCACTCCGCCGGTCACCAGTGCTTTGGCGAACCCTGTTTTTTTTGCACCGGCCTTCAGCAGCCGCACGATCATCCGGGCAAGCAGATCATAGATCTCTCTGGCAATATCTTCGGCAGACAGTTCTTCTTTCCGGATCCACTGCTGAACTTTCGTTTCCGCCCCGCTCAGGTGGCAGATCAGATCTTTGTTCTCCATGCTGCATCCAAGCCGACCTTCGCACCTGCCCTGAAGTGCCAGCGCTTCCAGCGCTTCTCCAGAAGGAAATGGCAGTCCGAGCGCCACGCCGGCTCGGTCTACCAGCTGCCCCGCGTGCAGATCCGCACTGCCACCGATTCTTTCGATCCGTTCCCTGTCTGCCCAGAGCAGATCCGTTGTCCCCCCGGACAGGTGCAATGCCAGCATCTTCTCTGCGTTTTCCATCACGGTACCGTAAGCGGCAGCAGCCAGATGCCCGTGTTGGTGTGTCGTTTTGAAAAACGGCACATTCATCGACGCCGCCAGCATAATTCCTACCGTATGGCCAACCTGAAACACCGGCATATAGGATTCTTCTCCGTCCCGCGGTTTCGTGCTGGCCGCAACCCCCGCGATTCGGATTCCTTTCGCCTGTGACCGGATCAGTGCTTCACTGTTTCTCAGTTGCCTGATATGCGCAAAAACGGCCTCACTCTGACGCAAGCCCCGTTCCCCTTCGGAAACGGGCAGGAGTTCCCGCCAGTCCGCGAGAATCTCCCCGTCCAGGGTGACAACCGCTGCAGAGGTCCTGTAGTTGCTTGTGTCAAAGCCGATTACAGCCGGCTTTAATTCCTGGTTGTTCACGTCCGGGCCTCATGTTCCCGGAGTATCGTGCCGAGAATTCCGTTCACAAAGCTTTTGTCCTCCGGATCGGAAAACCGTTCCGTCAGTTCCATCGCCTCGGCAATAGAAACACTTCCTGGCACATCATCTACATACAGGATCTCCCACACCGCAAGACGAAGGATTGTCAGATCGACCAGCGACATCCGGTCAAGAGACCATCCTTTCGCTGTTTTTTCGATCATAACGTCAATCTCTTCCCGATGAGCCAGAACGCCCTCCATTGCTGCTGTAATGTATCCTCTGTCCTCCACGTCCGGCTCTTTCCGGCCGATCAAGGTTACACCGGGTAGTCCGTCTTCCCGTAATTCATCATAGACCATTTTCAGCGTGTCTTCCCCGCCCTGGCCGCCAGAGATTTTTTCAAAGATCATCTGCATAGCGGCAGCCCGCGCAGTCGTTCGCGACATATGTCTTACTCCTTGTTTTCTCCAGACTTGGAAGCCTCTTCCGCGTCATTCTGAATCTGTTCCTGTTCCTTTGCGATCTCGGTCTTGAAATCGATTACCTTCGCTTCCTTGTTCGGAATTAGCTTGTTGGCGGTATTTTTGATAAAATCGCCCTTGTTCTCAACCGTACCGATGAAATATCCGATTGCAAACAGTGCCGCCAGAATCAGCGTCTTCCAGAAGCCGATCAGCATCACAAGCGCACCCAGAGCAGCCAAAGCAAGACCGATTACGATCCCGAGAGCCGGTGTTCCGCGTTTCATATTCATCAGTCGTTAACTCCTTCTGCTTTGGTTGCTTCCGGTACTTCCTTCGCGATGTTTTTCTGTTTTGCCTTCTTTTTTGAAGAGAAGAATCCCTTCCCTTTTTCCGTTTTTTCTCCTTCTCCGGTTTCCGCCTTCTCATTTTCAGGCTTGATTTCTTCTGTCTTTACTTCCTCTGGTTTTTCTTCTGCGGGCTTCACGTCTTCCGTCTTCGCCGCTTCGGGCGTCTTCGGCTCCGGTTTCATATCCTCAGCATTGACAATTTCCTTTTTTACCATAGCGGGTTTTGTGTCTTCCGTTTTTACTTCTTCCTCATTCTTCGCAACGTCAGGCTTTGTTCCCTCAGATTTTGATTCTTCTGACGGTTTCGTTTCCTCCAGATCCTTCGGCGGCATCGGCATAACGCAGGGTTCCTCAACAGTAGAAAACAGCCGCTGATGCATCGGTCGGTCATCTTCTTCCGCAGGTGCATGGTCCATTACCAGAGCGGCGGCGGCAGCAGCAGCCGAGAGTTCATCCTCTGCCTGCACACTTTCCGCAGCAGAAGCCTCCGGAATGGCTTTCTCCGCCTGTTCAGTTGCAGTGTTATCAGCATTTTCTCCGGATTCGGTCCCGGGCAGTTCGGACGGGGTTTCGTCGGTCCCCTTCAGCAGTCCGATCGCAGCAGGAGCTTCAATCGCGAAGGGAGCATCCTTTGCATCCGGTCCGGAAGATACAACCTCCACCCGGATATCCTTGACCTCAACACCGCTGCAAGCCGTCACGTATTGTTTGACCTGTTGCTGTAGTGTGTCTATGGTCAGCGGAATGCTGATTCCGCCGGCGACGGTCCCACGGATCGTGACCACCAGGCTTCCCTTCTCGTTTTCGAGTTCCACCGCCTGTGCGCTCAGTTCCTGATGCTGATCCAGGCACTTCTGCACCATACTCCCTAATGCGTCCAACGAGATGGCCAGTTCGCCGCTCTCTGTCTTTTGCATGATAAACTTTCCGCTTTTCCCTCTGTGGCGGAAAAGCAGCAAAACGCAGTAGACTCCGATCACGATGATCAGAATGCCGGCAATGATGATAAAGACCCTGTTGTTTCCATCCGCCAGCCACTGTGACACCTTGCCGGACACATTCTTTCCAAAAAACAGCTCCGCAGCCAGAGCGACTCCGCCGACCACCATCAGCAGCCCGGCCAGTGCAACAAGGATTCTGTCAAGAACACGGATTTTCATTCTCTTTCCTCCTCTTCAAACAAAACAGACGGGATTAAGACAAATACCCGGAAAGTCCTCTGATTTCATAAAAAGACAGAGGATCTCTCCCCTGTCAGGTATTATCAAGCTTCGGAAGTACCTTTCGTTTCTTCCTTCTTGTCTTCGGATTTTTTGACGGTTTTCCTGGTTTTCGGGGCAGAATCGGCTTCAGTTTTCTCTGTTTTTGACTTCGATGCCGGCTTTTCCTTTGTCGCTTTCGCTGGTTCGGCTTTTTTTCCCGATTCGTTCTTCTTCACCGGTTCCGATACCTTCACGGGTTCCGACGCCTTCACGGGTTCCGACGCCTTCACGGGTTCGTCGGTTTTAGCCGGTTCAGTTTGTTTTGCGGGTTCCGTCTTTTTCTTTGTTTCGGGTTGCTTTTCCGGCTTCTTTTCCTGTTCCATCTCTCCTGCTACCAGTGCAGCGTTCTGTACTCCCGCCTGCAGAGCTTTCTTTTCCTGTTCGAAACTGACACTCTGCACATGTACATCAACGCGAACGACATGCAGCCCCGTCATGGATTCAATCGCCTTGCGGACGTTTTCCTGTGCGTCCCCTGCCGCCCGCTGAATCGGAATGCCGTATTCCACAATCACATACAAATCAACCGCAACTTCTTCCGTACCAACTTCAACCTTGACACCCTTTGTGACGTTGCGATTCTTGTTTTTCAGACCGCTGCTCACAGCGCACATTCCAGCAATACCTTCCACTTCATTGGCGGCCAGGCCGGCAATGATCGCCACAACCTCGTTGTTATAGGTGATATTGGAAGACGGTGTCAAATCGTCCGTGTTCACAGGAAGAGGATTGACCGGCTTTTTATCTGTCTTAGCTGCCATGTATCACAGCCTCCTTATTGGTAAAGTAATAATTATCTATATAATTATACCAAAACCTTCCGATTTTTACAACTGTTCTTCCTCTTCTTTAACCAAAGTAATGTGCAGTTCATCCAGCTGCTTCTGTTCCACAGGACCCGGCGCACCCATCATCACATCCTGGGCATTTTTGTTCATCGGGAACGGAATGACTTCACGAATGGAATCCTCTCCTGCCAGAAGCATCACCATCCGGTCCACACCCGGCGCGATACCGGCATGCGGCGGTGCACCGTAGCAGAACGCATTGTACATGGCCGGAAACTTGGCTTTAACATCCTCTTCCCCCAGACGAACCATCTCAAAGGCCTTAATCATGATTTCAGGGTCATGGTTTCGAACTGCGCCGGAGGATAATTCCACACCGTTACATACCAGATCGTACTGGTACGCTGTAATCTCCAGGGGATCAACCTCCCCGGAAGCAGCTTTCTGCAGTATTTCCAGGCCACCGTTTGGCATCGAGAAGGGATTGTGGCAGAATTCCAGTTCTCCGCTTTCCTCGCCGATCTCGTACATCGGGAAGTCAACGATCCAGCAGAACTCATATTTTTCTGCGTCAAAATGATTCGGACATAGTTCGGCAAGCTTCCGGATCAGCACACCGGCCGTCTTCTGTGCCGCGCTCTTCTTGCCGGCGCTCAGGCCGATAAATGTATTTGGCTTCAGATCCAGCGCGGCAATCACTTGTTCTTTATTCTCTTGAAGGAACTTCGAGATGCCGCCCACCAGTTCCCCGTTTTCATCCACACGGAACCAATAGGCCTTGTTTCCGCTCACAACTTCGGTATCAGTGCACAATTTGTCAATTTGTTTGCGCGTAGCACTGAAGTCCGTCACCGGAACCGCCTTGATCACATTTCCTTCAAAGGGTCCGAAACCGCAGCTGCCCAGAATGTCCGTAACGTCCTTCACTGTCAGATCGATCCGCAGATCAGGTTTGTCGCTTCCGTAGGTTTCCATCGCCTCGAGATAAGGGATCCGTCTGAAAGGCGCCGCGGATGCCGTATGATACCGGCCATACTTGGCAAAAATCGGCGGCAGCACTTCTTCCAGTACCGCAAACACGTCTTCCTGTGTAGCGAAAGCCATTTCCATATCCAACTGATAAAACTCACCCGGGCTCCTGTCTCCACGGGCATCTTCGTCACGGAAACACGGAGCAATCTGAAAATAGCGGTCAAACCCGCTGGTCATCAGCAACTGCTTGAATTGCTGCGGAGCCTGCGGCAGCGCATAGAACATACCGGGATGTTTGCGGGCCGGGACCAGATAGTCACGCGCACCTTCCGGGGAGGACGCAGTCAAGATCGGTGTGGTAATTTCCAGGAATCCCTGCTTTGTCATAGCCTGCCGCAGTTCTGCAACCACATTGCACCGGAGAATGATGTTCTTCTGCACTTCTGGATTTCGCAAGTCCAGATACCGGTATTTCAGGCGAATGCTTTCATCTGCTTCACGGCTCCTGCTGATCTGGAACGGCAGTGCATTATACCGGCATTTTCCAAGCACTTCAACGCTTTCCGGCACCACTTCAATGTCACCGGTCGCCATCCTCGGATTCTTGTTATCTCTTTCCCTGACAATACCGCTTACGGATACAACGCTTTCCTTATTCAGGTTCAGGAACGCTTGCAGGATCTTCTCGTCCTCGGCTACCAACTGAGTAGAACCATAAAAATCGCGTAATACGATAAACGCCAGATTGCCGCTCACCTCACGAACATTTTCCATCCACCCGCTCAGCCGGACCTTCTTTCCGGCATCTTCCAACCTCAGTTCATTACAGGTATGTGTTCTGTACTGCATTATCTTCTCTCCATTTCCTTTACTGCTTCATAAACTTCTTCTATAGCAATTGTCTTTTCTTCCCCGTCAGTCATTCTCTTCAGTTTAACGGTTCCGTTTGCCGCTTCTTCGTCGCCGATCACAGCGGTGATTGGCGCACCTGTCTTATTCGCGTATTTGAACTGAGCCTTCAGGCTCCGCCCGCAGTGGTCAAGATCAGCACGAATTCCGGCCTTTCGCAACTGCTGAACGAGCGCAAAAGCCGATGGCCTGTTCTCTCCCATATAGGTCACAAACACTTGATACCATAACGTTTTCGGCAGCTCAATCCCTTCACTGTCAAGCAGCATCAGCACGCGCTCAAGTCCCATACCGAAGCCCACCGCCGGAATGCTCTGCTCTCCGATCTGTTCCACCAGATTGTCGTATCGTCCGCCGCCGCATACAGTCAGGTTCCCCGCTTCAGTCTTCGTAACCAGTTCAAACACGGTCTTGGTGTAATAGTCCAGCCCCCGGACAATCCTGGCATTCACCCTGTACGGGATCCCCGCCTGATCCAGACAGGCTTTTAACTGTTCAAAATGTTCCCGGCATTCATCGCACAGCAGGTCCAGCATGCTCGGCGCATCCTTGGTCAGTTCCTGGCATGTTCTTTCCTTACAGTCAAGCACCCGCAGCGGATTACGATCGAACCGTTCGCGGCATGTGACACAGAGTTTATCCATCCGGTCCGAAAGGAATTCCTTCAGTCGAGTATGGTAAAGCGGCCGACACTTCGGACAGCCGATGCTGTTGATTTCCACGCTTAAGTTCCCGATTCCCAAATCCTGCAGCAAATGATAGGCCAGCAGAATCAATTCAGCATCCACCGTCGCCTCTTTGGCTCCGAAGCACTCCATGCCAAACTGGTGATGCTCCCGAAGCCGACCGCTCTGAGGATTCTCATAGCGAAAAATCGGTGAATTCAGGTAATACATTTTGCAAGGCAGCGGTTCAGCGTAAAGGTTGTGTTCGAGGAAACAGCGCACCGCGCCGGCCGTTCCTTCCGGTTTTAGTGTAATGGAGCGCTTTCCCTTGTCCTCAAATGTGTACATTTCCTTCTGCACAATATCCGTTGTATCGCCAACGCCGCGCAGAAAGAGTTCTGTATGCTCGAACACCGGAGTCCGAACTTCCCGGTATCCCGCCAATGCAGCAGCTGCACGCATTTTGTTTTCAATGAATTGCCAGCGATAGCTGTCTGCGGGCAGTACATCCCGAGTCCCGCGTGGAGCCTGTGTCAGCATGGATCATCCTCCTGTCCTGTGCACAAAAAATAACGAGGATCATTATATCATATTTAACTCACACGGAAAAGTATAAAAAGCAAGACAACTTTGTTTTTTGTAATCTGAGAAAAAACAGGGCACGATCTTCCGTATCCTGTCATAATAATATAGAGTGTGCTCCGTAACCACCCCTATTTTCAGGCAACAGCCTGAATAGCGAGTGCAGATAATTGGTTTTCGAACCAGTAGCAAAGAAGGTGAA
>OMYT01000012.1 GCA_900315315.1 uncultured Eubacteriales bacterium
AGAGGAGGAATGACAACCATGGCTGAATTCGCAACCGGAAACATTCGCAATGTTGCCCTCATGGGGCATGGCAGCGAGGGCAAAACCACGCTGACCGAGGCAATGCTCTTCGCTGCCGGCATGATCGACCGTCAGGGAAAGGTGGAGGACGGCTCCACGGTTTCCGACTTTGATCCTGAGGAGAAAAAACGCGGCTTTTCCATCAGCGCGAGCTACGCGCCGATTCCCTGGGGCGGAAAAGTGATCAACGTGATCGACGTTCCCGGATACTTTGATTTCATCGGCGAGCAGATGGGGCCCCTGCGCGTAATCGAGACCGCGATCATCGTGGTCGGCGGCGTGAACGGGCTGAGCGTCGGCGCCGAAAAGGCGTGGGACAACGCCGGCAAGGCCGGGCTGGGCCGCATGTTCATCGTGAA
Source organism: uncultured Eubacteriales bacterium (assembly GCA_900315315.1). Classification (GTDB taxonomy): domain Bacteria; phylum Bacillota; class Clostridia; order Christensenellales; family Aristaeellaceae; genus Aristaeella. The sequence goes on from OMYT01000012.1 coordinate 420, forward strand.
CCAGATGGATCGCGAGCACGCCAACTTTGAAAAGGTCGTAGCGCAGCTGCGGGAAAAGTACGGCCCCAGCGTGGTGCCGATCCTGCTGCCCCTGGGACAGGGCGCGGGATTCAAGGGCGTGGTGAACGTGCTTGAAAAGAAAGCCTACGAAGGCGCCTATAAGAAGAGCACAGAAGTACCGATGCCTGCCGACCTGGAAGCCGAAGTCAACGAAGCCTATGAAAACCTGACTGAACAGGCGGCTTCCGCAGACGAAGAACTGATGGAGAAATACTTCGAAAACGGCGAGCTGAGCCATGAGGACGTTATGGCCGGCTTCATCAAGGGCATGAAAGACGGCAGCATCGTTCCCGTCGTGGCCTGCTCCGCACTGACCGGCGTGGGCATTGACCGGACGCTGGACCTGATCGCCAAGTATCTGCCTTCTCCCGGACATGAGGGCCTGACCCAGAAGGGCAAAAACCCCAAGACCGGCGAGGAAGCCGAACGCCCCTGCAAGGACGACGCACCCTTCTCCGCACTGGTGTTCAAGACGATTGCCGACCCGTTTGTCGGCAAGCTGAGCCTGTTCCGGATCTTCAGCGGTATGCTGACCTCCTCTACGCCGCTGTACAACGCCAACAAGGAAAAGGCAGAGAAAGCCGGCGGCATGTTTACCCTGAAGGGCAACAAGCAGACCAACGTAGACAAACTGCATGCCGGCGACCTGGGCGCGCTGGCCAAGCTGCAGATTACCTCCACGGGCGACACGCTGTGCGACCCGAACAATCCGATCGTTTATCCCGAGATTAAATTCCCGGCTCCCTGCATTTCGAAGGCTGTGTTCGCTGCAAAGCAGGGCGAGGAAGACAAGGTATTCAGCGGCCTGAACCGTCTGGCAGAAGAAGATCCTTCCATCAAGATCGAGAAGAATGCCGAGACCACTGAGACCGAGCTGAGCGGCCAGGGCGAAATGCATCTGGACGTAATCAAGAACAAGCTGGCCTCCAAGTTCGGCGCCAACGCGGTGCTGCAGGATCCCAAGATCCCGTACCGTGAGACGATTCGCAAGACCGTGAAGGTTCAGGGACGGCACAAGAAGCAGACCGGCGGCCACGGCCAGTTTGGCGATGTGTGGATCGAGTTCAGCCCGATCACCGACAGCGACGCGGAATTCGAGTTTGAAGATGCGGTCGTCGGCGGTGTGGTTCCGCGGAACTTCATCCCCAGCGTTGAAAAGGGCCTGCGTGAGAACATCACGAAGGGCGTGCTGGCCGGCTATCCGATGGTTCACCTGCATGCAAAGCTGTATGACGGAAGCTACCATCCGGTTGACTCCTCCGAAATGGCCTTCAAGACCGCTGCCCGTATTGCCTACAAGAAGGGCTGTATGGATGCGAGCCCCGTACTGCTGGAGCCGATCATGCATGTGGAAGTGCTGGTGCCCAACGAGTACATGGGCGACATCATGGGCGACATGAACAAGCGCCGCGGCCGGATCATGGGTATGAACCAGGTGAACGGTATGCAGCAGCTGGAAGCGGAAGCACCGCTGGCGGAGATGTTCAAGTATGCCACGGACCTGCGCAGCATGACGCAGGCGAGAGGTTCCTTCTCCATGAAGTTTGAACGGTATGAGGAAGTGCCTCAGGTCGAAGCTCAGAAGATCATCGCGAATGCGAAGATTGAAGAGGACGAGGACGAGTAATGGGTTAGGGGGCTTTCCTCTTATTCAACAATTGCGCTGCGACACTGTCGCCACTGGCGACCGCAGTGCAATTGCCCCAAACCCCTTCGGGAAGAATTTGTAAGAATAATGAAAGGCTCGGCTGATGCCGGGCCTTTAATTTTTCTATTTTGAAGTGGTCTATATTGTATGTTTCTGTTGTGAAATATACAATATTTTGTTAAAATAAGATATCATTGATGATGATGCAGGGAGCTGTAACCGCATGAAGCAAATTACTTCCATTCCGCTGCCGGATCTGTTAGTCTATGTCGCCATTGCCTTGGTGACACTGATCGGCATTCTCAAATGTATTCTTCCGGTCGCAGGCACGACCCGGGGACTGAACCGGGCGATTCAAAAGCTGCAGGAAAGCACAGACAGAAATGTATGGCATGACGATTTATTCGTCGGGAAACGCCTGAAGGTCACCTGGCAGAAATTTCTTCAGACAGAAGACGAAATGGAGAAACGCGGACTGTCCTGTCCCGTGGAGGATTATATCAACACGCGGACGGTTACAAAGATCCCGGGGAATGCATCCCTCAGCGAGCTGATCCCCTCACTGCTGACTTCCCTGGGAATTTTGGGGACGTTCATCGGCCTGACCAGGGGCCTGACGGGGCTGGACATGACGGACGCAAACACCCTGATGAACGGTATCCCGGTTTTGCTGGACGGCATGAAGGCAGCGTTTGTTACCTCATTGGCAGGCATTTCCTGTTCACTGATCTTCTCCATGACCAACCGGATTATACAGGGAAACAGTTATCGGGCGATTGACCAGTTTATTTTGGTATTCAGCGAGAGTACGGAGCATAAGGCACTGGACATGGATTATCAGATCGTGCTGCAAGGCAATGACCGGAACCGGATGCTGAGCTCAGTGACAACGGAATTGCGTGGTACAATCTCCGGTGTGGTACACGATGTGGTTTCAGAGGCTGTGACCCCGGTTACTGAAGCCATGGAGCAATATATGCGTGCAGCGGCGGAACAGCAGACGGAAAGCCTTCAGGCAATGGTTACTTCCTTTGTAAAGAGGATGGGGGATACCTTCGGAAATGAATTTGCGACCATCGGAATGACGATTACAGAAATTAACCGGCAGCAGGATATCAGCGAAAAAACTTTGAGGCAGTCCGCAGAAGCGACAGAACAAATCAAGGCGCAGACCCTCCAACTGAAGGCAATAACGGATGAAATGGTACAAAGCTATGACGTCTTCCTGAAGAGCGCCCAGATCCGATCGGCGGAGGACAAGATATTTGCCTCAGCCACTCTGACAGCCCTGGACGCGCTGAAGGAAAGCGCGGATGAACAGGGAGCCCTGCTGCAGAAGATGGACACGGCTCAGCAGGATCTGAACTACGCGATTCATGCGTACCAGCAGGTCAGCGCCCGGTGGACGGAGCAGGCGGCAAATGCGCAGCAGGCCGCAGCAACGGATCTGGCAGGTGCCGGCGAAACGATCCGGATGGCAGGGGAGCAACTGGCTGTTTCCTATGAAAAGTTCGTATCTTCAACTTCCGAAAGCCTAAATGACACCCTCCGGACCTTCTCGGATTCCATGATGACGCTGACTGCGCTGATCAACCGGAAGACCGCGGAAAGTGAGACCAGGGAAACCTCCACTGTGGATCAGCTGGGTGAAATCCAGCGGCTGCTGGCACGGCTTGCGCAAAGCGTTCAGCCGAAAGGAGATTCCGAGGCATGAGACGGGACAAGTATGAGGATGAGCGCGGCAGCGGGGGAAACGGCGGCAGCAGCTGGATCAGCTATTCAGATATGATGGCGTCGCTGTTGCTGGTGTTTGTGCTGATGCTCTGCGTGAGCCTTTTGAAATATTTTACCGCGCCGAAGGAAGAAGATCTCAAACAGCATCAAAGTATAGAAGAACAGTTAAAAGAGATTGAGGTGCGGGAAGCGGACCTGGCAAAGCGCGAGGAAAAACTGGCGAAAGCATTGGCCGAGCTGGAAAAAGAGCGGGCAGACCTGCAGAAGGCACAGGAACAGCTGGAGAAAGATCAGTCGGAGCTACAGAAGGCACAGGAACAGCTGGAAAAGGACCAGGCGGAACTGCAGAAAGCGCAGGAAAAGCTGGAAAAGGACCAGGCGGAGCTGCAGAAGGCACAGGAACAACTGGAAAAGGACCAGGCAGAGCTGCAGAAGGCGCAGGAACAGCTGGAAAAGGATCAGTCGGAGCTACAGAAGGCACAGGAACAGCTGGAAAAGGACCAGACGGAGCTGCAGAAAGCGCAGGAACAGCTGGAAATGGACCAGACGGAGATGCAGAAAGCGCAGGAACAGCTGAAAAAGGACCAGGCAGCGCTGGCACAGCTGGAAAAGGAGCAGGCGGAACTGCAGAAGGCACAGGAACAGCTGGCAAAGGACCAGGCAGCGCTGCAAGCAGCACAGGAACGACTGCAAAAAGATCAGCAGGCCCTGGAACAGGAGAAAAAGGAACTGGAGGAAGTACGCGCTGCCCTGAAACAGGACCGGATCCTTCTGGAAGAAGAGCTTGCCGCGTTTGAAACAGAAAAAGAGCAGCTGAAAAAACAACAGGCCGAACTGAAAGAAGCTCAGGAACAGCTGCGCCTGGAACAAGAAGCCTTCCGGGCGGAAAAGGAAGCGGAAGCAACTTCAACGCTTGAACCCGAAGCGGAATGGCAGCGGGAAATACAGCAGGGGATTGAAAAACAGCAGGCTATACTGGATCAGTATTCCCTGAGAAGCCGCATTATTGCCAGCCAATCCAACACCTTTGAAAATTCCGGGCTGAACATCACAATCAACCAGGATACGGGCGATATCACGACGCCCAACTTCATTCTGTTTGAAGCGGGAAGCAGCGAGCTCAGCGACGAGGGAAAACAGTTTCTGGATGACTTTATTCCGCTGTATCTGGAGGTGCTGATGCGGCCGGAATATGAAAGCGATATCAGCGAGGTGATCATCGAAGGGCATACGGACAGCCCCTTTTCCACGGATATGGAGCTGAGCCAGCAGCGGGCGGCCCGGGTGATAGCCTACAGCATGCAGATGCCGGCGCTGACAGAAGCTCAGCGGGCATATCTGACCGACCGGGCGATGTTTATCGGACGTGGGTTTACGGATCCCGTTTTCAACGAGGACGGACAGATCAACCGGGAAGCGAGCCGACGGGTTGAGATCAAATTCCAGATCAGGGATAATCATCTCCTGGCGGAGACAGAGCTCGTCGGAGAGCTAACCAGCAGGCTGAACGAGGCCGGGATTACCGCATCCGTGAATCCGGAAACAGGGTATGTCCTGCCGGACGGGATCCATTTCTTCGAAGCGGGGGAAGATACGCTGACAGAAGAAGGAAAAACGTTTATCCGGGAGTTCCTGCCGGTTTATCTGGAGGTGCTGATGGAGCCCAGATACCAGCAACAGGTGGAAATGCTAATCATTGAGGGAACTGCAGATCGACTGGTCCCGGATGCGGAACGTCTGGAGCTCAGCCAGCGAAGAGCTGCCCATGTTATGGAATATTGTATGCAGCTGGATCTGACAGAGGCGGAGCTGGCCTATCTACAGAAGATGCTTGCCACGGCAGGAAGAACGGCTGCGGATTCCGCAGAGGGAACAGACGGACGGACGGAGAACAATGCCGGCACACAGGTAACATTTGGATTCCGCCTGAAGAACTCGAACTCCCTGACCGAATTGAAAAAAATACTGCAGGACAAATGAAAAAGGGATCCTCCGCGAGGCTGAGCCAGGACCGGGGACCAGGACAATAAAATCGTGGCTGTACAGGATTTTCAAAGGCCCGGCTGATGCCGGGCCTTTGAGTATACTCTTTAACCGATGTGGGATTCGAGGCGGGACATGATTTCCTGATAGGCTTCCTCAACACCGCCGAGGTCGCGGCGGAAGCGGTCCTTGTCAAGCTTTTCATTGGTTTTGCTGTCCCAGAGGCGGCATGTATCGGGGCTGATCTCATCCGCGAGGACGATGGTACCGTCTGACAGGCGGCCGAATTCCAGCTTAAAATCCACAAGGGTAACACCGCAGGTGAGCCAGAAGGCTTTCAGCTCTTCATTTACGCGGAAGGCATAGGTTTTGATTGTCTCAATCTCTTCTTTGGAGGCAAGATCCAGGGCAATGACGTGATACTCGTTGATCAGGGGATCGCCGAGGTCATCATTCTTATAAGAGAACTCGATGGTAGGGGCTTTCAGGAGCGTACCTTCCGTGACGCCGTAATGCTTTGAGAAGGAACCGGCAGCAATGTTCCGGATAATGACTTCCAGCGGAACGATCTGCACTTTCTTTACCAGGGTTTCGCGTTCATTGAGCTCTTCCACAAAGTGAGTCGGAACACCTTTCTTTTCCAGCAGGCGCATGAGTGCGTTGCTCATCTGGTTATTGATCACGCCTTTGCCGGCGATGGTGCCTTTCTTTAAGCCGTTGAAAGCGGTGGCATCATCCTTGTAAGAAACAATCAGCAGATCCGGATCATCGGTGGCGTAGACTCTTTTGGCTTTTCCTTCGTACAGCATTTCACCCTTGTTCATAACCTGAGGCCCTCCTAAACAAATTTCGAGTTATTATAACTCGAAATATTGTTTATTTCCAGTATAAAAGGGGAAGGGAAAGGGGAAGAAAAAGGGGGCTTTCCGATCGCCCCCTTAAACCCCTTCGGCTTCCATGCATGTGAGGATGTGGAAAAGAGAAAGTGTGAGAGGATGAGGAAAAAAGGCTTTATTATGGGTAGCTGTCTTCAAAGGGGATATAATGATGGGCGGGGTGTTGGTGATCTTTGCCGAAGATTTCCTGAATGACCTTGTAGTGCGGGGTTGGGTCGCCATTATCAAGATAGCGCCAGCGGCCGCCGGTGGAATAATGGGTATAGTCAATATAGGTATCCGGAAGGGCTGCCTGCAGGTCTTTGACGACTTCCCGGGGAGGTTCTTTGTGCACATAGCGGCAGGCATAAATCCAGAGGCGCTTTAAAGACGGCATTTCCTTCAGAACAGACAGGTCATCGATCTTGTTGAGACTGAGATTCAGATCCATCAGGTGGGTCAGGTTGCGAAGAGGCGTGATATCCCGGATTTCATTCTTGAAAAGCTCGGCGTATTCCATGTGCTTCAGGCCGGCAAGGGGAGAAATGTCAGTGACATGATTGCAGGCCACGATGAGGACCCGGAGGTTCGGGAAGGAGGCGAGCCAGTCCAGGGTGTCCACCTTGTTATGGCCGACATCCAACGCCATCAGATTCCAGCAGTACTTCAGGATTTCAAAATCCTCGGCTGTATGGCCGGGGGATTTGTTATTATGAAGGGTAGAAAAGGACGTCTCGTCAGTGCGGATGATATGATTGCCGCCTTTGCATTTGATCACCATGGTCCAGCCCCATTGAACAGCGGGATAGCGGGAGGCGAGGCGGTCGCAGAGAGGGCGGGTCATGGGGGTTTCCCACATGTCGACGCGGGAAAGGTGCGGGAATTGGTCGAGGAAGGCTTCGAAGGCGTCGAAGTCGGTGACGATGCAGTTTCCCAGATCGACATATTCTGAGTTTTCGGAGAAGGACATGGTGGACCAGGTTATTTCTGCTTTTGCAGAAATAATGAAGAAAAGAAAAAGTAGAAAAAGGATTGTTCTTTTCATACTTGGGATGCGAGGGCTTTCCGATCGCCCTCGCGCTCCTTCAGTTTCATGTGTGTAGGAGAATAATGAGTCAGTTGGTAGCCGTCCCCAAGTGACTCATTAAAGAAAATCCCCGCTGCGGAGGCAGCGGGGAGGGGGATGCGGAAATTACTTGGACTCTTCCGCGATGGTGTTGGCAGCGGTACGGCCGGAAACGAAGATCTCAACGATAGCGTTGCCGCCCAGACGGTTGCCGCCGTGGATACCGCCGGTGACTTCACCCGCAGCATAGAGGCCGGGGATGATTTCGCCCTTCTCATTCAGGACGTGACGCTGGGTGTCAACCACAACGCCGCCCATGGTGTGGTGAGTGGAGGGGGCCATCAGACGGACGATCAGGTCAGCACCTTCCAGATCATAGGTATCCGGCAGGTACTTGCCGTCTTCGCTCTTCTGCACATTACCGATGGTGCGGGAAGCGATGCCCTTGCCGACATCCGGGAACTCGCCCAGGCCCATGACCGCCTGGTCATACGCCTTGATGGTCTCCAGAACAGCGGCGGGATCAGCAGTGACGCCCGCGAACTCCGGATCCGCAAAGAGCTTGGTCAGATCTTCCACGGTGCCCTTGATATGATAGTAACGGCCGGCGAAGTCGGTCGGCTGCAGCTGCGCGGTGGGCGGTCCGGGGATCTTCTGCTCGGCGTTGTAGAACTCGATGAAGACGCCGGGGGTGTTGTTCTTGACGATGCCGTTGCGGAACTCCGCCAGGGACAGCACGTCACGCTCAGAACCTTCGTCCACGAAGCGCTTGCCGGTGGTGGGGTTGATCCAGCAGGCATAGTTGCCGCCGCCGAAGGCCAGGTTGCCGTTGTCTACCCAGGAGATGGGCATCAGCTGGGTGAAGCCCAGACCGGTGGAAGCAGCGCCGGCTTCCTTCGCCATCACGATGCCGTCGCCGACCTGGGAGGAACGGTTGGTGGTCTTGGTGGAAGTGGTCAGATACTGGGTATCCCAGTAAATGTTGTTCTCAAGAACCATGTCGATGTTGGCCGCATAGCCGCCGGTGGCGAGCACGACGCCCTTGGCAGCATGGGCGGTCACTTCGGTGCCGTCAAACTTGGTGGCCTTCACGCCGGTGACCTTGCCGTCTTCGAGGATCAGGTCGGTGGCGGTGGTGCGGAGCATGATGTTATCCTTGCCGATGACGCCCACGGGACCTACGAAGTAGGTGCCCCAGTTGCCGTCCTGCGGCTGATACTCATTTTCACGATACCAGAGGGCACCGATGAGGGTGGGCTGGGAATCTTCAATGAAGTGTGCGCCCATGTCTTCGAGCCACTCCTTGAGGCCCTGGCCGCCTTCGATGAACTGCTTGACCAGGTCCAGATCGCCGTAGATCCACTGGGACTTGTCCGCGCTCTGGCGCAGGCCGCCGTAGTAGGTCTGGAAGATGTGCAGGTTGATGGTGGAGAAGAGGGTCAGGGTGCTTTCATCCGCACCGGCATCGAGCTTGGGCTGCGCCCAGTCCAGATAAGCCTGGATCTCTTTCTTCAGATCCTGCAGGACGGGGAGATATTCCGCATGCACGCCGTGCTTGCTCAGCTCAAGCGCGTCGCCCGCCACGAACTCATTGGTCTTGTAGAACTCTTCATCAAAGGGCTCTTCGCTCCAGTCGAGGATCATCTTGAGCTCGTTGATGCAGCCCTTGACGGACTTGACCTTGTTGTAGGTCTGGCCGTCACGGTCATAAACGCCGGTCTCGGCATCCGGATTCTCCGGATCCCAGACCAGATAAGGCATGACGGACTGGAACTGACCGCCGGAAACCAGCGTATTACCGCCGACTTCGGCGTTCTTCTCGATAACGAGGACGGTGTTGCCGTTCTGGACAGCCTGGGCAGCCGCAGCAATACCGGCGCCGCCGGCACCGACCACGACCACGTCAGCGGTCACATCGATGGGATCGCCGGCCTTATGCTCAACCGTGTTGGCTTTGAAGGCGGCAATGTTGGTGCATTTGGCCTGCTCCGCGGCATCGTTCACGATGGTCTTCAGAGCACGGCTGGAGAAGGTGGCGCCGGAAACGCTGTCCACCCCGGAACCGTTGGCTTCGATCATCTCGGGGATCATGATCTCAAAGGCGATGTCGCCGACATGAGCGGTATCAACGGAATCAGTGATCTTGATGGAAGTCATCTTATCGGCAGAGAAGGTAACGACCGCGGTGACATTGCCGTTGTAGCCATAGGCAGTGGCTTCGTAATCACCGGGGGTGAAAGCCAGCTCAGCATCAGCAGCGGGAGCGGCTCCTTCGTCGGCCAGGGCAGCCGCGAGGGCTTCCAGCACGGCGGTCTGGGTCACGGTGGCGCCGGTGAAGGTGTCCACATCCGCGGAATCGGCGGCGATGATCGCCTCGATCAGCTTATCCACGGTTTCCGCACGGTCAAAGCCGGCAGAGGGGTAGGACTCACCGGAGTCATCAACAGTCAGAGCGGTGATGTCACCGTTTTCGACAGTCACTACGACCGTAACTGTGCCTGCAAAACCCTGGGCGGTACCGGTCTTTGTTTCCGCTTCGGCGGAGGCGAAGGCCAGCATGCTCATTGCCAGGCAGAGGGCGAGGATAAGAGCAACAAGTTTTTTCATGGGATTCCTCATCCTTTCTGTATTTGGGCCCTGAAAGACCCTGCTTTAGGTACGTACTATTTTATAACTCGGTAAACGTTTGCGTCAAGGATTATTTCGCGCCATTGGCGCGACCAGGGCTTTCCGAGTGCCCGGGGCTTCCGCCCGTTCTTTGCTGAAAACGAGCACACCGGCTCGTTTTCCTGGCGCGACGAACCCCTGGACCTTCGGCGGAAAAGTGTGTTGTGTGAATGGTAAAATTGGGGGCTTTCCGATCGCCCCCAAACCCCTTCGGTAGCAAAGTGAGTGTTGGGTTAATGGGAGTATCAGGGGAAAAAGTTGCCCGAGAATGGGAAAAAGAATATAATGAAAAACGAACAGGATAGAAAGGGGGGCGGAAGGTTCGGTGAATACATCCACGAAGCGGATTGCGCGATTCGGTCTTTTGACAGCGCTGGCGCTGGTGCTCGGGCTGATCGACCAGGCCATTCCGCTAACGGCTTTGCTGGGTGGTGCCGTGCCTGGAATTAAACTGGGGCTGGCCAATACGGTGCTGCTGTATGCGGTCTATCTGATGGACTGGCAAAGCTGCGTGCTGCTGATGCTGACGAAAGTGGTGCTTTCGGGGTTTCTTTTTGGCTCTCTGACAGCGATTCTTTACAGTCTTTCGGGAGGCGTCCTCAGTCTTGCGGTGATGCTGCTGGTCCGGCGGAAACCCGCGGCGGGTGCGCTGGCGGCGGCTGTGCTGGCGCTGGCAGCGGATATCTGGCTGCTGGTTCAGAACCCGCACCCGACGGGCCAGAGACTGTGGGCAGTGATTTTGATCGCGGCAGCTTTCGTCGCTTCCGTTGTTGTGTATATCCTGATTCGGAAGGGGATCATTCGGGGTGTGATGGGTACTTCACTGGCAGGTGCGATTGCGCATAATGTGGGGCAGGTGCTGATGGCCTGCGTGGTGCTGCATGCGCCACAACTACTGATCACTTATCTGCCGTTCCTGATTGGAATCGGTGCAGCGGTGGGATGTCTGACGGGGATCGTGACGGAAAGAGTGTTAAAGGTAATTGATAAGGGGGCTTTCCGCTAGGAAACGCACGCGCACCGCGGTTGGTGTGCCGGCTCGCGCACCGCGCGCGTCAGCGCCGCCCTTAAACCCCTTCGGCCTGAATGGAGAATATAGTATTATGTAGGGAAAGATCATGAGAAGAAAAATCTTATGTTACCTGATGGCTGCGGCGCTGCTTCTGTGCGGCGGATGCAGCGCAGAGAAGGAACTTCAGAAACTGTCTGAGGTCGGGTTTTATCTGGATACCGTGATTACGCTGACGGCATATACGGAAGACGAGCAGATTCTGAAGGACGCAATGGAAGAATGCGGCCGGTATGAGCAGATGCTGTCCCGGACCATCGAGGGAAGCGATGTGTGGCGGATCAACCATGCAGACGGAGAACCGGTGGAAGTTTCCGAGGATACAGCTGCCATTCTGCGCTGCGCGGCAGAGATCAGCCGGAAAAGCGCAGGCGCCTTCGATATTACCATCGCCCCGGCGTCCATGATGTGGGACTTTACCTCCGGGAAGGCGGAACTACCGGATGCGGAGGCGCTGGCAGCGGCAGCTGAACTGGTTGACTATTCCAAGGTTCAGGTGGAAGGAAACACGGTTACGCTGCCGAAGGGAATGATGATCGACCTGGGTGGGATTGCGAAGGGATATATCGCGGACCGCATAAAAGAATATATGAAAGAGCGCGGGATTGAGCACGCAATTCTTTCCTTCGGCGGAAACATTGTAGCGATCGGGAAGAAACCGGACGGGACAGACTGGAAAGTCGGCATCCAGGATATTGACAAACCGACGGGTGAATATATGCTGGTGGCGGCAAACAAAGGCGGATCCACCGTGACCAGCGGGATCTATGAGCGCGGGTTTGAGATCGACGGCGTACGCTATCATCACCTGCTGAACCCGAAGACAGGCTGGCCGGAACAAAATGAACTGGCCTCAGTTACGATCCTTTCTGACAGTTCGATGGATGGCGACGCGCTGGCGACCGCGGCATTCATCCTGGGGAGAGAGAAAGGGCTGGAACTGATTGAGAGCTTCCCGGGAGCCGAAGCGGTGTTTATTGACAGGAACCGTCAGGTGACTTATTCGTCTGGCGCACAGGAATATATCATTGGAGTTTGAATGATGCTGAGAAGAAGTATTGCGGCGATGCTGCTGATTGTGATGATTTTGGGATGCATTTTAGCCAACGCTGAAACGGAAGAAACGGAGCAGCCGTATCTGGTACAGATCACGGAGGATGATCCTTCGATCGGCTATGTGCTGGTACAGCTTCAGAATTCAGCAGGGTTGCTGCCGCTGCCGCAGGAAGGCGAATATACAAAGACCATCCGGCAGAAGATGACGGATGGGTCCGAAATGGTGAATGTGCTGCATATTACGCCGACAGGGTTCTGGATGGAAGAGTCCAACTGCGAAGGGCAGGACTGCATCGGCGAGGGAGAGGTTACGCTGGAGAACCGGCTGGAGAGAATATTGGGGAATATGGTCATATGCTTGCCGCACCAAATGGTGGTGTATCTGATTACGAGGGAAGAAGCGGAGAAAATGATTAAATAAGGGGGCTTTCCGATCTTCCGGGGTTGCTGCCCGTTCTCCGCTGAGAAAGAGCCACTGGCTCTTTCTCCGAGCGCTACGAACCCCTTAGACCCCTTCGGATGATTTACATGAGGGAATAAGACGTAGATTGTTTTAAAAGAGTTGCTTCTTTTCAAGGGTTTTGAGGGCAGCGGTGATGCCATCCGCGGCGGCGGAGACGATGCCTCCGGCATAGCCGGCACCTTCACCGACCGGGAAAAGTCCATGGAGGTTTTCCGCTTCGCCGACAGACGTGCGGGAAAACCTTACAGGGGAGGAGGAACGGGTTTCCGGTCCGGTCAGCACGGCATCCGGATCAGCAAAACCTAAAAGCTGGGCATTCATCGCACGAATGCCTTTTTTTAAATCCTCTGTAATGAAGGATGGAAGAACAGCCCGAAGGTCTGCCGGGGTCACACCGGGACGGTAGCTGGGCGTTACCTTTCCGAAGGCGCGGGTGGCTTTGCCAGCCAGGAAATCTTCCACCCGCTGGGCAGGCGCCCGGAAGGCACCGCCGCCGGCCCGAAAAGCTGCCTTTTCAATACTGCGCTGGAGAACAAAACCAGCCAGCGGGTGAGTATCTCCAAAATCTTCCGGGCGGACGCCGACCAGCAGGGCGGAATTACTGTTTTCACCATTTCTTGCGTGCAGGCTCATTCCGTTGGTGACCACACCGCCGGGCTGTGACGCGGCTGCGATGACTTCGCCGCCGGGGCACATACAGAACGTATAAACGCCCCTGCCGTCCGGCGTATGACAGATCAGCTTATAGGAAGCGGCGCCAAGCGATGGATGCCCTGCAAAGGCGCCGTACTGAGAACGGTCAATCATCCGGCGGGGGTGCTCGATACGGACGCCCATAGCAAAGGGCTTCTGTTCCATGCGCAGTCCCTGAGAGAAAAGCGTTTGCACAGTATCCCGGGCAGAATGTCCGATGCACAAAAGAATCGTGTCCGTCAGAAACTCACGGCGCTCTCCTTTATGATTGAGGATAGCACCTTCGACATGTTCTCCGCGAATCAGCAGTTCCTCCAGGCGGGTCTCAAATAGAACGGTTCCGCCCAGCGAACGGATTTCTTCCCGGATGGATGCGACTGTGCTCTTCAGACGGTCGGTACCGATATGCGGTTTCTGATCAATGAGGATATCATCCGGTGCACCATGGGCAACAAAGGTTTCCAGAATCGTCCGTACATGAGGGCTTTTGATGCCGCAGGTCAGTTTTCCGTCCGAAAAAGCACCGGCGCCGCCTTCGCCAAACTGAACATTGGAATCCGGATCCAGTTCTCCTTTTTCCTGCAGGAGAAGCACGTCCTGCGTTCGCCGGTCAACCGGTTTGCCACGTTCGATGAGCACGGGGTTTGCCCCGGCTTTTGCCAAAGTCAGGGCGGCGAAAAGCCCGGCGGGACCGGCACCGACGACAAGCGGGGGACGGTCAAATCGAACGGTTGGGAACCTCAAAGAAACGGAACCGGGAACAGATGAAAGGTTTTTGGCATGGCGGAGCGCTGCCTGTTCATTTTTCAGGGAAAGATCTACAGAAAGGACGAAATGGACATCTGCTTTATTCCGTGCGTCTATGGAACGGCGGGAAACACGAAAGGAGAGGAGTTGATCCGAAGACAACTTCAGTTTTTGAAGGATGAGGAGGCGCAGTGACGACTCTGTATAGTCGAGAGGGACGGAGAGATTTGTTAAGCGCAGCATGTTATTTGTGAGGGCTTTCCGAGCGCTCCGAACCCTCTAACTCCTTTGGTCATTAATGAGTGAATTGATGATAATTACCGCTGATACACACTCATACGTTTTTCGAATACTTCTTTCCGGGCGACGGACCAGCCGAAGAAACCCATAACTTCGCCCAGTTTCTGGTACAGGCCGTGGCTATAGGCAACCAGTTTAGCCTTTTCCAGATGAAGGGTTCCGGCATTATCCAGGAGATCACTGCGGACCATGACGGATGTTACTTCACCGAGAAACATATCGTGGCTGCCGAGTTCCAGCATCTGACGAACCTTGCAGCATAAACTGACCGGAGCGCCGGAAACCGCGGGTGCAGTTTCCATCGTTTCTGCCTGCATATACTTAAGCCCGGTTTCTGCGGCCTTGTCCACATCCCTGCCGCTGCGTACACCGCAATAGTCAACCGCCCGGCACATTTCCTCATCCACCAGATTCACAACAAACTCGCCGGATGCTACGATCAGATCGTGGGAATAGCGTTCCTTCCGTACGCTGATGGAGACCATCGGCGGTTCGGAGTTAACCGTTCCTGCCCAGGCCAGGGTGATCATGTTCTTCTTTTCCGGGTTTTTCGGATCGGCGCAGCTCACCAGTACTACCGGGACGGGGTTCAGCATGGTTGAAGGGGAGAGCGGAGTGTAGGCAGGAATCATATGACGTTTCATTCTGACACCTCATCTGAAAAGATTCAAATTGCGAGGGCTTTCCGGTCGCCATCGCGCTCCTTCGGCAATCACTTGTGAAAAAGCTTGAAGAATAATGTGATTAGGGCTTTCCGATCGCCCTGGACCTTCGGCGATCACTCGTGAAAGCTTGAAGAATAACGTGATTAGTGTATAATAGATTTATTATGGCGTCAATGATGTGAAGGGAGGGGAACGCTGTGAATGATTACAGGGGAAAGCATATTTCCTCCGCACCGTGGACATCCTCTCCCTCTTCGTATCGAGGGCGGCACAGGATCCGGAACCGGAAGCATCGCCGCTGGTTTGTTCTGATCCTTGTTCTGGTTCTGGTTATACTGATCTGGCCTCTGGTGGAAGCAAAGCTGCTCACGACGGAACGCGTTCAGCTCAAGGAGGAGCAGCTTCCAGCGGAAGCCAACAATCTCCGTATTGTTTATCTGAGCGACATCCATTACGGCTTCTGGTTCAGCGACGGGGATCTGAACCGGCTGATCTCCAGAATCAACGGTCTCCGGCCGGATCTGGTGCTCTTCGGCGGGGATTATGCTACAGACCATCAGAGCGCAGTACAGTTTTTCCAGAAACTGCGTAACGGTGAAAAAATCCGCTCACGATACGGTACCTTCGGCGTGGTCGGAGAGACGGATCGCGGAGAATCGGATTTTGACCTGACCGAACTGACAGAGGCAATGGCCAACGCAGATGTCGAGCCGCTGGTCAACCGCTCCGTTCCCGTGCATATCGGGGCTGCCCGAATCTATATTGCCGGAGTGGACGACGTGAGTGTCGGGCGTCCGGATCTGAAAGCTGTTTCGAGGAGTGTATCTGCTTCGGATTACGTCATTTTCATGTGTCATAATCCATCGGTGATTCCCGATGCGCAGTTGGCAAAGGATTCATCGGGCAATCTCGGTTGGTTTGATCTGGGCTTATTCGGCCACACGCACGGCGGACAGATGCTGTTTTTCTCCTCCCTTCTGGGTATCGCGGAAGACATTCCGGAGCGTTATAAAGGAGGGTGGCTGAAAGAGAACCGCGCGGATCTGCTGGTATCCCGCGGGGTTGGAACATCGGTTTACCCGGGGAGGCTTTTCTGTTTACCGCAGATTCACTATATTGAGGTTAGTTACTAAGCCAAAATGAGTCAGCTGGTAGCTAACCTGGGCTACCGCCCGTTCTCTGCTGAGAAAGAGCCACTGGCTCTTTCTCCGGGCGCGCCGAACCCCAAGTGACCCATTCGGGAGGTTTTTATATCTTATGAAGTCCGATACCCGCATCCGGCTGACCGATGTGACCTATACTTATGAGGAAGGCGCAGCCCCGGCGGTTTCCAAAGTTTCTGCGGAGATCGAACCGGGAGAATTTGTGGCTGTGCTCGGTCATAACGGTTCCGGAAAATCCACAATGGCCAAGCTGCTCAACGCGCTCTATATGCCCACAGAGGGCACGGTGCTTGTATGCGGTTATGACACAAAAAACGAAGAATATGTCTGGGAGATCCGGCAGCGGGCCGGTATGATTTTTCAAAATCCGGATAACCAGATTGTCACGACCGTCGTGAAGGAAGACGTTGCTTTCGGGCTGGAAAACCTCGGTGTGCCCACGGACGAGATGATTCCCCGGATTGAAAGCGCCCTGCAGGCCGTGCGAATGAGTAAGTATGCAGACAGTGCGCCGCATATGCTTTCCGGCGGACAGAAACAGCGTGTAGCAATCGCCGGGATTCTGGCGATGGAGCCTTCTGTGATTATTGCGGATGAAGCCACAGCCATGCTGGACCCCTCCGGCCGCAAGGAAGTATTGGAAACCATGCGCCGGCTGAACCGACAAAAAGCCATTACGGTTATCTGGATTACCCATTTTATGGAAGAAGCGGCACAGGCTGACCGCGTTCTGGTGATCACAGACGGGGAGATCCGTCTTTCCGGAAAGCCGGCAGAAGTGTTTGACCAGGTAGACGCTATGCGTGAAATGCATCTGGATGTGCCGCACATGACAGCCCTGGCAGGAGAACTCCGGGCTGCCGGGATGCCCCTGAAAAAAGGAGTTCTGACGGTAGAGGAACTGGCGGAGGAGGTGGAAAGGCTGTGCCCATTGAAGCAGTCCACCTGACCCATTGTTATTCGGAAGGAAGCGCTTTCAGAACCGTTGCATTGGATGATGTGTCCTTCCGGATCGACGACGGTGAGTTTGTCGGGATTATCGGCCATACAGGATCCGGCAAATCCACGCTTGTCCAGCATCTGAACGGTCTGCTGAAACCTTCTTCCGGTCAGGTCCTGATCGACGGGGAAGACCTCAACGGCGAGCATGTCAACCGCCGTGAGCTTCGTCAGCGGATCGGCCTTGTCTTTCAGTACCCCGAATACCAGCTTTTTGAGGAAACCGTGGCGAAAGATATTGCCTTCGGTCCAAAGAATCAGGGCCTTTCGGAGAATGAAATCGATGAGCGTGTGCGTTACGCGATGGAATGCGTACACCTGGACTACGAAAAATACGCAGAGAGAAGTCCTTTTGAGCTGTCCGGCGGTCAAATGCGCCGTGCCGCAATCGCCGGCGTACTGGCCATGCGCCCTTCCGTGCTGATACTGGATGAGCCGACCGCCGGACTGGATCCGAGAGGGCGGGACCGCGTACTTTCCATGCTTGAGGATCTGCATGCTAAAGAACATGTGACCACGCTGATGGTTTCCCACAGCATGGATGATATGGCCCGGCTGGCCACCCGGCTGATCGTCATGAGCGAAGGGAAGATCGTTGCGCAAGGCACGCCCCGGGAAATCTTTTCACAGGAGAAGATGATGACCTCCATCGGGCTGGACGTTCCGGATGCGGCCCGCCTGTGCCGCGTGCTGCGGGAAAAAGGCTATGATCTGCCGGCGGACCTTTATCGGCTTGATGAGCTGAAGGAACACCTGCTCCGCCTCTGGAAGGAGGCGAAGACATGCTGAACAATATCACGATGGGTCAGTATTATCCCGTAGACAGCAAGGTGCACCGCCTGGATCCCCGGGTCAAGCTGATTCTGACAATCGTTTTCATTGTTGCGGTTTTTCTGGCAAAGACTTTCGTCGGGTATGCCATTCTTTTTCTGTTTATTTACGGGACAGCCCGCTTGGCCAATGTACCGTTCAAAATGCTGCTGCGAGGGCTGAAACCGCTCCGGCTGATCCTGATTTTAACGTTTCTGCTGAATCTTTTTTTCACGTCCGGTGAGACAGTCTGGGTGGAGTTCTGGATTATCCGGATCACAAAGGAAGGATTTCTGCAGGCACTTTACTATTCGATCCGGCTGGCGTTCCTGGTGATCGGAACCAGCCTGCTGACGCTGACCACTTCTCCCGTTTCGCTTTCAGATGCGATTGAGATTTTACTCTCGCCCCTGAAAAAGATCCATTTTCCCGCTCATGAACTGGCGATGATGATGACCATTGCCCTTCGTTTTATCCCGACCCTTCTGGAGGAAACGGACAAGATCATGAAGGCTCAGATGGCCCGCGGCGCAGATTTTGAGAGCGGCAACCTGGTCAAGCGGGCAAAAGCCATGGTACCCCTGCTGGTGCCCCTGTTCGTAAGCGCTTTCCGCCGGGCCGGCGATCTGGCTATGGCCATGGAAAGCCGCTGCTATCACGGCGGGGAAGGCAGAACCCGCCTGCGGGTGCTCAAACTGACCAGAAACGACGGGATTGCCTGCCTTGTGATGGCGGGGCTGCTTGCATTGATTATCCTGGAAGGGATTTTGTTATGAGACGGATCCTGCTGACAGTTGAATATGACGGAACAGCCTATGCAGGCTGGCAGCGCCAGATCAACGGTCTGGCGGTTCAGCAGGTGCTGGAGGAAGCTTTGGCGGAGGCTTGCGGCCATCCGGTTACGGTCACCGGATCTTCCCGGACAGATGCCGGCGTGCATGCACTGGACCAGAAAGTCCATTTTGATACGGAAAGCGGAATTCCGCCGGAAAAGTATCCCTTTGTGCTCAACGCCATGCTGCCGCCGGATATCCGCGTGCAGGAAGGCCGGGAAGTTCCGGCTGATTTTCACGCGAGGTTTCTGACATCGGGAAAGATATATACCTACCGGATCTGGAATGCACGCCACGGCAGCGCCCTTCGGCGGAATACCTTCTGGCATGTGCCGGTACCGCTGGACGAAATGCCGGTGCGGGAAGCGATTCCGACGCTTTGCGGGAAACATGATTTCGCGGCTTTCCAGGCATCCGGCGGGACGGCGAAAACGACCGTCAGAACGATTCGGGCTGTTGATCTGTCTATTGAAGGGAATGAATGGATCCTGACTGTCAGCGGCGACGCTTTTCTGTATAACATGGTTCGGATTATTGCCGGAACTGTTGCGGAAATCGGACTGCATCGACTGGGAGCGGACGCGTTTGAAAATGCTTTTGAAACGAAGGACCGGCTGGCGCTGGGGATGACGGCGCCGGCGCACGGGCTTGAGCTGACGAAGGTGTTTTATCCGGAGAGAGCGTTTACGGAGCCTGCTGCAATGCGGTGGCATGAGTGAGGACACCTCATCAGTCAGGCAGAGCCTGACAGCTGCCTGGGCTGCCGCCCGTTCTCTGCTGAAAACTGTCCACTGGACAGTTTTCCGGGCGCGACGAACCCCCTCAAGGGAAAGGCTTTATGCAAGGGGAAGGCTTTATGGGGTTATGTCTGATTTGAGAAGGGACCAAAGGGCTACGTCTACATACTCGCCTTTGTTATAAATGCGGCTTCGCAGGATGCCTTCCCGCCTGAAGCCGCTTTTTTCCATCACTTTGCCGCTGGCCGGATTGCGGAGATCATGCTGTGCTTCAAGTCGGTTGAGGGGAAGAGAACGGAATGCTTCGGCAGAAACAGCGCGGAGCGCCTGTGTGGCAAATCCGCGGTTCCAGTACTCCCGGGCAAGACTGTAACCGATTTCAGCAGAGCAGTTTTCCGATGAATACCAGATAAAACCGATGGTACCGATTACCCGGCCTGTGTCCCGCAGAATGATGACCCAGGAAGAGGGATAACCTGCCCGGGCACGACGGATCAGATCGCGAAGGCAGGAACGGGTTTCAGAGAGAGAACGGTGCGGATCCCAAAGCACATAACGCGCTACCTCTTCATCCTTTGCATAAGCATAGATGTCAGACGCATCTTTCATTCGGGGACGCCGAAGCACAAGATCTTGTGTTTCCAGCAAAGGAAGACAGGAAAAAAACACAGGAGGAGATTGTACCCCTGTGTCAGGAACAGACAGCAGGCGTTGCCAGAATAACTTCATGAAAATGCAGGTCCCTTCGGGAACGAAACCGGTATTCCGTTCGTCCTATCATCGGATACGTTCTTTCATTTCGACGGTGTGCCGGGTATTTCCTTCCGCTGCCGGCAGAGCCTGATTCATTGACAATCATTGCTGTACGGCGGTAAAATACAGGTGTATCGTATCTTAAATCCGGACTCAGGAGGATCGAACATGAACAACAAGCAACAGGGAATCCTGAAAAAAGCAGCCGCACTGATTCTTGCGTTGCTGCTCATGCTGGCTGCCGTATCGGCTTCAATTGCCGCCAGCAAAGACTGGACTGAACTGGTGATTACGCTCAGCTGGACAGACGCGAACGGAGAAACGCAAAGCGTGACCGCTGTTCCCCAGGCTGAAACCGAGACAGGTGAAGGATGCTTCTGGGCAATGGTCCCGGCGGAAACGCTGCCGAACGGCCTGACCTTTACGGCGATGCATCCGATGCATGAATATGAGTTTTTTCCCGCTTCCGGAACTCAGCTGGAAGGCATTATGGATGCGGGGGAAGTAATGGACGGCATGACCTGCCTGCCCATCTCAGCAATCGAAAATGAAACAACCGAGGTATTTTATCTTTACATTTCAACGGTGACGGATACGCCTGTGATTCAGGGAGAAGGGCTGGTACCGGAGCCGGAACCCGTGCAGGAGCCGGAACCCGTGCAGGAGCCGGAACCCGTGCAGGAGCCGGAACCCGTGCAGGAGCCGGAACCCGTACAGGAGCCGGAACCGGTACAGGAGCCGGAACCGGTGCAGGAGCCGGAACCCGTGCAGCAGCCGGAACCCGTACAGGAGCCGGAACCGGTGCAGGAGCCGGAACCGATACAGGAGCCGGAACCGGTACAGGTTGCCGAACCCATACAGGAGCCGGAACCGGTGCAGGTTGCCGAACCCGTACAGGAGCCGGAACCCGTGCAGGTTGCCGAACCCGTACAGGAGCCGGAACCCATGCAGGTTGCGGAACCCGTGCAGCAGCCCGAACCGGCGCAGGTTGTCGAACCCGTAAAGGCTGCAGAACCCGTTAAGGCAGCGGATCCTGCAAAGGCTGCAGAGCCTGTACAGGAGTCTGCTGCGGAACCGGAACAGAAGCCTGTTGAGGAACCTGCAGAGGTCCCGACAGAGGCGCCTGTGATGCCGGTCGGCGAACTGGTGAATCGGTACGCGTTCACCAATATCGGCGAGCTGAAATTCCGTGAATCGCCCGGAACTTCCAAAAAAGATAAGGTGATTCAGACCATCAAAAACGCCGGCGTATATGTCTGGGTTATTAAGACCGAGATGAACGACAAGGGTGAAGAATGGTCCAATGTCCAGATGAACGGGCAGACCGGATACATCATGACAAAGTATCTGAACCTGCTGACACAGGAGGACAGCGACGTCTGGAATAATGTACAGGAGAGTCCCGCACCGGTCTTTACAGAAGAAGATATTAAACAGGAAACCGTAAAGCAGGAAGAACCGGTTTCGGAACCCGAACAGGAACCTGAACTGCGGAAAGCGCCTGCCGCTGAGGGTGAACCGGCACCGGAGGAACCGGCGGCCATCAAAGCCGATGCAAAGAAGCAGGCGACAGAACCCGGCGAAGAAACCGCAGTGAAGGATGAAAAAGAGCCGGAGGAAGAAAACAAAACAGAATCTGCAGACGAACCGGAAGAGAAAAAGGAAGAGGAACCAACCGAGGAGCCGACAGACGCGCCGGAGATGCCGATCGGCGAAGCCGTCAACCGCTACGCAATTACGAACGCGGTTGAGCTGAAATTCCGCGCATCCCCCGGAACAACGAAAAAGGATAAGGTTCAGGAAACCATCAAGAAAAAAGGCGCCTACGTATGGGTGCTCTGGACAGAAGACAACGAAGCGGGCGAAACCTGGTCCATGGTCGAATATAACGGCAAAACCGGGTATATCATGACCAAATATCTGGACCTGCTGACCCAGGAGGACAGCGAGGCATACAACAGCGTGCAGCAGAGCCCGGCACCGGTCTTAACGCGGGAGGAGTTGTTCCCGACGGAAGTGCCCACGGAAACACCTACGGCTACACCTACAGCCACACCGACAGAGGAACCGACGGCAACACCTACGGCTACACCTACAGCCACACCGACAGAGGAACCGACGGCAACACCTAGCGAAACGCCGACAGCTACCCCCACGCCGGTACCGACCGACACGCCAACACCTGTACCCACGGATACACCTACTCCGGAACCGACGGAAGCGCCCGTGATCAGGGAAGGCGAGATGATTAACCGCTATGCCGTGACCAATGCGGGTGAACTGAAATTCCGCGCGACTCCCGGAACAACCAAAAAAGACAAAGTGCAGGAAACCATTCAGAAGAAGGGAACTCATGTATGGCTGATCCGGGCGGATGAGAATGACGTCGGGGAAAGCTGGAGTTATGTTCAGTACAAGGGCAAGACCGGTTATGTGATGACAAAGTATCTGAATCTTCTGACCCAGGAGGACAGCGATGCTTACAACAACGCGCAGGCCAGTCCCGCACCGGTTGTTGCACTGGAAGACCTCTTCCCGACAGAAGCACCCACTGAAGTGGTGACCCTGGAGGTAACTGAGGAACCGACTGTGGCACCGACCGATACGCCGACGCCTTCACCGACTCCAACGGCTACACCTACTGCAACACCTACCGCAACACCTACCGAGACCCCGACAGAGACGCCTACAGCAACTCCTACAGCGACACCTACGGCCACACCAACCGCAACTCCGACTGAGGCTCCAACCGAAGCCCCGACAGCAACTCCGACCCAGGCGCCTACGGCTACACCGGTTGCAGCACTGACGCCGGAACCCTATCAGAGGGTCGGATACGCGATCACGATCGGCGACGGCGTTTATGTACGCGAGTGGCCGACCTATAACAGCGCGTTCCTGGACGAACTGCCGGCAAACAAGATCGTTTACGTGACCGGCCAGGCTTATATAGATAATGTAGGCTGGTCAATGGTTGAATATGATAACAAATGGGGCTATGTCCGCGCAGACATGCTCCGGATGATCTCAGACGGCGAGATGCAGGCCTACCGCGACCTGATCCAGGGAACACCTGATCCATCCGCGGTGAACACGGTGGAACCCTACCAGTACAATGCTCAGGATATGAGCTGTTACGGCATTGTGACACAGGACAAGGTGAATTTCCGTACCGTTGCAGACAAGACTTCGGGCAAGGTAATCCGGAAACTGAACAAGAACGCACTGTGCCTGGTATACGGCAGTGAGGAAGTCAACGGTGAAACCTGGTACCGGGTCGGATATGACACGAATGTCGGCTATGTCAACGGACAGTATTTCAAGCAGTTGACTGTCGGCGAAGCCGAAACATTCCTAAACTCAACACAGTATACGGAAGGATTGGCCAACAATACCGCAACGACAGGCACCGGCACATCCTCCGGCAGCACAACAACCGGAACCGCGAGCGGGATTGTATCCGCGGAGGATCAGAAAGTCAGCGAGTGGGTAAATCCCAACAGCGGATCCACCGTCAGCTATGAACCTTTTGATCCCTTTGCGACGCCGGAACCGCTGAATGAAAACGGGATTGCGAATTCGGAATACCTTGATTCCCTGGCAGCGAAGCTGCAGGACGGCACGCTGAAGCAGGAAGATCTGGAAACCGACCTGCAGAAGTTCTATAAAGACGCAGCGGATCCGGAAGGCTCCGTGAAAGCCGCAACAGCCTATATTCAGGAAAAGACGGGTGCTGCCGCAACAGAAACTCCTTCCGAATCTCCGGAACCGTTGGTCACGGAAGAACCTGAGTACAAGCAGGAAGATAACAGCGGCGGCGGCGCCGGATGGCTGATCGGTCTCGGACTGCTGGCAGTGGCCGGCGGCGGCGGATATTACTGGTATTACAGTACGCAGAAAAAGCGTCAGGCAGCCCAGCGTATGGCCCAGAAAAAAGCTGCGGAACAGCGTAAGAGCCAGGGAAACAATAAGACCGGGCAGCCGGCCAACAAACAGGGGCAGCCCGCTTCCGCCCAGAACGCGGCAAAGGTAAGAACGGGTAACTACACAAGCTCGGGAAGCACTACGACGGCCAAACCGGCACAGTCGGAAACAACCGCGCGTAAGGTTGTTGAAAACCCCTATGGACGCTACTCTGCATCCTCCACAGAGGAAGATTCAACCTATACGGCCAGCTTCAAGCCAGACGCCGGAGCGGAAAGGCCCACAAGGGTTCGCAGCAATGCGGAAAAATCCGGAACGGCTGAGAAATCCGAGGTAACAGAGAAAACCGAGACAACTGACGATCCCAAGGCATAAGGGAACAAACGACTGAAAACAGAGGGGAGACCGCCTTGCAAAACGGTCTCCTCTTTGCTTTTGGATGAGGACATGATATAATTCAAGCATCTTTTTTAACCGGAGGAATGAAAGAAAATGGCGAGACAAAAGGCACAGAAAAAACAGATTATGGTTCGTACGATTGCAATTGTGCTGGCGGTCGTGCTGGCGGTGTCTGTGATATTGATGACGGTATTGAAATAAGGGGAAGGCTAATACGGGGAAAGGAGGGGAGCCGGATCATGAAAAAAGACGATAAGCGGAGACCGCTTTCGGTTGGTACGGTATTCATGCTTGGACTGCTGGCGGTTGTGCTGGTTGGTTCTGCAGTTGTTCTTGGCAGGCTTTCCTCCGGCGCTTCCGTGGATCTGAGCAAACTGAATATGCAGTTCCTGGATTTGCAGAACGGGCAGCAGGCCGTCGGAAACGATACCGAAGACCATGCCGCAGCGGCAGAGAAGCAGGAACAAAAAACATCGGAGTTCCCGGAAGCACCTGCCAATGCTGTTGTTTCGAGTACTTCGACAGAAAATATAAATGAGGAAAAACCAAAGAATATTATACAAAAGGAAACGGCAGAATCTTCTGACGCCAATGCGAAAGAAACGGAAACACCGGCAGCGGGAAGCTACACGCTGACGGTTGCGGGAGCTGTTTCCCTGGAAGGCGAAGTGCTGAAAAATTCCTGGAATGCGGATTCCAAAGCCTATGATCTGTCAGACATTATGCTTCTGCTGAAACCGGAACTGCATGGAGATCTGAATGCCGTTTTCCTTGAGAACATTCTTTCAGACACCGACAAAGCCAATGACACTGTTGCGCCGGAGGCACTGGCAGACCTGCTGCAGGAAGCCGGTTTCCGCGCAGCAGCCGGCGGTTTCTCAAAAGCATACGACAAGGGGCCGGAGGGAATCGCCGGCACATGGATGACACTGGATGAGCGGAGCATTATCCCGACCGGCATCCGCCCCGAGGACAGGCAGGACAAACTGGAGATTATCACTGTGAACGGCGTGAAAACAGCATTTCTGCAATACACGGCCACCGTTCCTTCCAAGACAAGAAAGAAAATGGTAAAGGCAGGCACTTCACGTATGGTGCCGGAAGCCGAGATCGACCTGATTACCGAGGAAATAGACGCAGCCAGATCACAGGGTGCAGAGGCAGTGATTGTGCTGCTGAAGTGGGGAAAGACAGACAATAAATCCGACAGCAAACAGCAGGAACTTGCCGCGCAGATTGCAAAGGCAGGCGCGGACCTGATCATAGGAAACGGGAGTCGAATTCCGCAAGGCGCGGAATACCTGTCCGGGAAGGATGACAGAAAGGTTTTATGCATCTGGAGCCTCGGATCGCTGCTTACGGGCGACCGGACAAATCCCAAACACATGGCAGGTTATCTGCTGAATGTAACGATCCGGAAGAACGGCAAGGGGGGTGCCGATATTCTGGCACCGGAATACACTCCGGTGTATACATGGAAGTACAAGCAGGACGGGCGCTATTATTACCGCTGCCTTGCTTCTGACCAGCCGGTACCTGACGGAATGGATTCCGAACAGCAAAAGACGATGGCAAAAGCGGAAAAAACAGTCAGTGAAGTGCTGGCCGGTTCACCGCTGTCTCTCAGATCCAGATAGATAAGACAAATGAAGATCAATGCGCTGAGAAAGGAACTAAATACACTGATTGTCCCGGATGATGACGGGAGAAAGCCCGCTGTAAGGCGCAGCCTTCGGGAAGAATGGCTCTATGTGACAGACCTTCCCGAAATCGCTCGCGGAGACAGGCTGGAAGATGCTTGTCGGCGACTGTCGGAATCCGGATGGGAAAGCATCATGGAAGGGGGATGGATGCAGGTCAGGAAAGCTGTTACGGGGCCGCCGGAGGGTTGGTTTTCCGGACCGTTCGGTCCGGAAGCAGGATGCTGCAGAAGCCTGATCGAGCGGCATCCCGAGCGGATCAAAGAACCGGATTGCAGAATTGAGTATCTCCTGATCCGGGCCGGTGAAGAAGGGGCAAAGGCTTATGAAGCAGCCTGCAGACAGCTTCACGGCGAATGGGCAGAAAGATTGAGAAAAAAACAAAAACTGCCGGAGGTCAGTGTTTTGTTTTTTCGTTTTTAAGAAATTTCGCGTCTGCGGACGCAAGGAATCGCACGCGCACCGCGGCCGGTGTGCCGGCTCGCGCACTGCGCGCGGCAGGACCAGGGCTTTCCGAATGCCGGGGCTGCCGCCCGTTTCTTACTGAAAACGAGCCACTGGCTCGTTTTCCGGGCGTGCGAAACCCCTGGACCTTCGGGTTTTATGTGAAAGAGAAAAGGAGAGAGGAAAATGCTGTTTAAACATATCGGTCATGCGGAATTCTGGATGGAGACGGAGAACGGGATTCGAATTGTGACGGATCCTTATGATGCCGGGTGCGGCTATCCCGTCAGGCCTGTGGAAGCGGAGATCGCGCTGGTTTCCCATCATCATCATGATCATGATGCGGTAGAGAATCTGCAGGGGAATCCGCTGGTGATTGATCAGGCAGGCAAGTATACACCTGATGAAGGTGTAAAGATCACGGCTGTCTGCGGATACCATGACGAGGTACGGGGAGAAAAACGGGGCGAAACCCTGATGTTCCTGATTGAGGCCGACGGCTTGAGAATCGTCCATCTGGGTGATCTGGGTGACCGGCTGAATCCGGAGCAGGAAAACGAACTGAGGAACCCGGACGTACTGATGATTCCGGTCGGCGGCTTTTATACGATCGACGGGAAACAGGCGAGAGAGATTGCTGCGCGGTTGAATGCCAAGGTGGTTTTGCCGATGCATTACAAAACAGATTACAATGCAGACTGGCCGATTACGGGGCCGGAGGTTTTTCTGGAAGGCTATGATCAGAAAGACATAAGTGAAGATGCAGAGGCTTTAAGGGTAACCAAAGAAGATATGATGTGCCAGCCGAAGGTAGTATTGTTTAAAGCATAATTCAGAATAATCTTTCTCGGTGCCTGCAGTTTTCTGAAAAGCTGCAGGTTTATTGTGTCTTGGCGCGCCTGGAGAGGGGCAGGAAGATTCTCCGGACGAAATAGCGGAGGCGGGCCGGGCGGGAAAGTTCAGACCGGAGCAGAACTGCGGTATCCTGAATAAGGCTTGTATCCGTTTCCTGAGCCTCTGCCCGGGAATAGTGAATTAAAGACAGACATTCACCGACAGGACCGAGCGCGACAGAGAAGATTCCTGTTCTGTCGATCCGGCGGCCGAAGGCCATGGGGGATTCGTCTTTTCTGCGGGTCATGCCTTCGGCATAAAGCAGGTCCGTTATCTCCTGCGCCCAGATATCCAGACGGGCCTCTTCGGTTTTTGCCCGGGCTGCCCGGATTCCCGGCGAGGTCATGAGAATGCGCACTGCCAGCAGCAGCGGCAGGAGAAGCAACAGCCAGAGCCAGGGGAAGGAGGGGGAAACAGTATCCTGATCGGACTCGGAATCCTGATCTGGCTCCGGGGGCTGCGAAGGCTCGTCCGAAGGGACCGGGGTGGGTTCGGGCGTGGGTTCGGGAGACGGTTCTTCCGGGGACGGCGTCGGATCATCGTGATCAGGCTGATCCGGCTCCGGGGTGTCAGTGGGCTCCGGTGAGGTTTCCGGTTCGGGAGAGGGAGACGGCGTGGCCGGTCCTTCCTCAGGCCCCTGCTGGTCTCCGCTGGTCTTCGGCGTGGCGTCAAAGGTCAGCCATCCGAAACCTTTAAAATATATTTCGGTCCATGCGTGGGCGGAGAGGCCGGTGACAACCGCTTCGCCGTTTTCATCCGGCTCAGCCATATAGCCTTCGACATACCGCGCGGGGAGGCCGACCATACGGCACAGGACAGTCATGGCAGAGGCAAAATAGGTACAGTATCCTTCTTTGGTATCCAACAGGAAACGAGTGACAAAGTCCACATCCTCAGGCTGATTCTCTACATCCAGCGTATAACGGAATCCGCGGCTCAGGAAAGCCTGAAGCGCCAGCGCCTGATCATACGGCGAGTTTCCGGCGGAAGCGGCGTTCCGGGCCAGTTCATAAACCGGTGATTCCAGATGGGAAGGTAATTCGGTATAGGTTTCCACGATGCGGTCATAGGCATCATCCTCCATCGTGGAACAGATTTCGATCAGCGTACCGAGACCGGGGTCCCCCGCAACGAAGAGCGGAGCGGAAACGGCATATGAATCACCCGGCTGGAGGTTGCGTGTGATAAAGATCTCGGATGCATCGGAGAAATAGGGTACCAGTTCACCGCCCGGATTCAGTTCCCGTACGCGCTGGGGCGTGAAGAGTGTGGAGGCGCTGCCGGAGAGCATCCGGACTGAAACCGTGACGGGATCACACTGGGCGTTCCGGACAGTTTCCGCAGGAAGCAGCTGATCAAAGAGCGCTGCGCGCTGAGACGCCAGACGGGGAGACTGCCAGAGATACCGGCGGCCGCCTGTTGTGTTTCTCCAGCTGCGGCCGGTGTATTCATTCAGCACAACACCGCGAAGGTATGCCGTGCGGGGCGTGGAAACCTGCATGACCGGATTGTCGTGCGGTTCCGGTTTGCCGCCAAGCTGATCCATTCCTTCAGGATAGTATCCTTCCGATGACAGGGAAAACACATCCCGAGGTTCCGTGAAGAACAGCCGGTCCAGCACAGCCTGGCGAAGCTCGTCCGCTTTCTGCTGCAGCGGATTGTCCCGGACACCGCCTGAAGTCAGCAGGAACGCGGCAACGACCAGCACCACTGCCCAGGGAAGCACCTGCAGAAGCGGGGTTTCCGGAAAGCGGTCGATCATCAGGATCAGCAGCATGGCGATCAGGGCCGGCAGGGCCCATGGGATCACGGAGACTGAACCGGTCAGATAGATCACCAGAATGAGCGCGATGCACAGGAAGGTTGACGGGAAGCAGGAAACATTGCGAAGGCAGGCAAAGCAACAGATCAGCGTCAGCACGACGGTAATCAGAAGGACGGCAGGCTGCTCGATCAGGGGAAGCGCCGTGTGCACCCCCGCAATACGGAGCGAAAGCGCACGGAAAAGGTCTGAGACAGTTGTGATGCCGTTCATGGCTGTGAGCCAGAAGAGCAGGGCAGCGCAGCCGATGGCGGCGGCAATGACGGCGGTCAACCGTTTGATTGCCGCGATTTCGAAAATGAGAATTGTGATCAGGATGGGCAGGAGGACTGCCGGATTCAGGAATGTCGGTTCGAGGATGCCCAGAAGCGGAAGCGTCAGGCCTGCGGAAAGCAGGAAGGAGAGGAGCGCATGGGTCAGGCGGGCACGAAGGATGTCTTTCATGCAGCATTACCTCCTTCCGGTTCGGGGGTAACGTATGAGACTTCGATACCGGCCTGCTTCAGGCGTGAAATCAGCGGGAGAACGTTCTCATCCTCCGGCGCGAAAGTGATCAGATAGAGGCGGATATTCGGACCGCTGCGGTGCATCCGGATCATGATATCCACCATCGGGATATTCAGACGGGCGGAAATGACCACAACGCAGCCTACTTTTCGAAGCCGGCGGCTCTCCATGATCAGAACCCGCTCAAAGCGATCTGTTTCTGAAAAATCAACACGGGCAAGATAATCCATGGCGATGGGGAGGCCCATGCTTTTATCCACGTCCACAGGATGATGCCCCAGGAGCGGCAAACGAACCTGATGGTCTGTGGAGGTCTGATCCTTCAGGATGGAGGCAGTGGTTTCCAGCAACGCATCCCTGATATCGGCTTCCGCCTGCGGATGCCCCCAGGAAGGCGGACGTGAGCAGTCCATCAGAATCAGTACATCCTGAAGGATCGGCTCGTCAAATTTGCGTACGATGAGTTCGCCTTTACGCAGGGAGAGCTTCCAGTGAATTTTTTTCATCGCGTCACCCGGCTGATAGCTTCGCACATCGGAAGGCGCGTTCAGGTCTTCTGTCGCGCGGGCCATGATCTCGCTGCCGGGATCACCGGGAGAAAGCGTAAGGGGTTCAGTGGAAAAAGTGCGCGGAAGCACGGTGAGCGAGAAAGAAGTATCTGTCAGGGCGACACGCTTATGTACGATTCCGAGCAGGTCCTCCACAACGCAGGCACGCAGGCCGACAGGAAAAACTCCCACATGTGCCGCATGGACGGGAAGATGCAGGCTTTGTACCCGCCAGGGCATGTTTTTCAGCCGAATTTCCCGGTCAAGCGTTCCCGAAGGATCAGATATTTCCAGCAAAAGCGGCGCGATGGGAATCAGCCCGCGGTGCCGCATACGAAGGGAAAAGACCAGATTCTCCCCGCGGTGAACGGTCTGCTCCGCCAGATCTCCATCCACTCTAAGGGTTGCCGAAGCCCAGAGCACGGCAATAAGGCTCCAGAGAACCGCGATGACGATCAGCACCGAAAGAAGCAAAAAAAGCTGACTGCCGGTGCACAGCGCAACCGTCAGCAGCAGCAGAAAAAGAGAAACGGGAAGAGATAATCGCAATTTCATGATCTTACAGTTTTACAGGGACATTTGTATTCTGGAGAATGGTGAGCAGGAACTGCTCTGCAGGGACTCCTTTCATTCTGGCTTCGGGAGAGAGGATCATCCGGTGAGCCATGACCGGAAGGAACATGTGCTGCACATCCTCCGGAAGGACAAAGTCCCGGTCATCCAGCATGGCACAGGCCTGGGCGCCGCGGATCAGCGAGATCGCGGCGCGTGTGGATGCGCCGAGAGAGAAGGCCTGGTCATTCCGGGTGGCGGCGGCCAGAGAGGCAACATAATTCCTGACTTCCGGAGAGCAGTAGACCGTGGTGACCTGCTCCTGCATAGCCAGTACATCCTGGGCGGAGCAGATCGGCTCAATGGTTTCCATGGGCGGAACAGTGCCGCTGTAGCGCTCGAGCACGTCCATCTCCTGCTCGATGGTAGGGTATCCGATCGAGATCCGCAGGAAAAACCGGTCTACCTGCGCCTCAGGCAGCGGATAAGTACCGACAAATTCGCCGGGGTTTTGGGTTGCCAGGACGATAAAGGGCTGCGGCAGCTGATGGGTGATGCCGTCCACCGTAACCTGATGCTCTTCCATGACTTCCAGAAGGGCTGACTGGGTTTTCGGACTGGTACGGTTGATTTCGTCCGCCAGAACGATCTGGCTCATAACTGCGCCTTCCTTGTATTCCATTTCACCGGTCTTGAAATTAACCAAGGTAAAGCCGGTCACATCTGAAGGCATCAGGTCCGGCGTGAACTGGATGCGGCGGAAAGAGCAGTCCAGCGAACGGGCCAGGGCGCTGGCCAGGGTGGTCTTGCCGACACCGGGAACATCCTCGATCAGGACATGCCCCTTGCACAGCAGGGCGATGAGGGCGTATTCGATAGCCTCTTCCTTGCCGACAACGGCCTTCCCGATATTCTGCTGAAGGGCGAGAATCATTCTGCCGGGATTAATCATAGATAAATCCTCCTGGATTTAATATTTAAATTATACCTTTATTTGAAGAAAACCGCAAGGTGTGGTATGATGCAAAGAGAAGAACCACGGGATAAGGGACGGAAACGGAGGAAGAACAAAAGAGTATGACCAGGGGAGTCGGTTTCGATCTGTGCGAAATTGCGAGGATGGAAAAGCTGGTGGAAGACGAGCGATTTCTGAACCGTTTTTTTACGGAGCAGGAAGTGGCTTTCATCCGCTCAAAAGGGAGGAATAAGGCGCAGACCATGGCGGGGATTTTTGCCGCCAAGGAGGCGCTGACCAAGGCCCTGGGAACAGGACTTATCTTTGACCTGAGGGAGATTGAAGTGCGGCATACCGAAACGGGGCAGCCCTGCTATGCGTTTTCGGGCGAGGCGGCCGAAAAGGCTGGCAATGACCGGTTTCTGCTGAGCATCAGCCATGACGGCGGGATGGCCGGAGCGGTCTGCATTTGCGAAGACACGGAACGGAAGGGATGAGTACATGACACGGATTTTCGGACACAGAGGCGCAAGCGGTTATGCACCGGAAAACACGATTGCAGCTTTCCGCCTTGCGGCGGAAACAGGCGCTGACGGTGTGGAACTGGATGTTCAGATGACCCGGGACGGGAAACTGGTGGTGGCCCATGACGAGACTGTCGACCGGGTGAGCAACGGTACAGGGCGGATTGCCGATCTGACCCTGAAAGAACTGAAAAAGCTGAACTTTAACCGTACGCATCCGGAATGCGAAGCTGCTGAGATTCCGATGCTGGAAGAAGTATTTGAACTGCTTCGGTCTACAGAATTAAGCATCAATATCGAACTGAAGAACAGCCTGATCGATTATCCCGGACTCGAAAAGCGGGTCATTGATCTGACAATGAAGCAATTTGATCCGGACAGGATTATCTTTTCCTCTTTCAATCATGCCAGCATGCTCAGGGTCAAGGCGATCGATCCACGGCTGGTATGCGGACTGCTGTATGAAGCTTCTCTGATCGAACCTTGGGAATATGCCATGAGACTGGGCATGGATGCACTGCATCCGCAGTACGCGGAAGTGATCACACCCGGCGGGAATTGCCGGAAGGCACATGAGGCCGGAATACGGGTGCATACGTGGACGGTGAACGATCCGGAGGTGATGGCGGAGGTTTTGCGGGAAAAGGCGGATATACTGATCACGAATTATCCGGATTTGGCTTGTCAAGAGAGAAGTAAAATTTTATAATTAGGGGAAGGCTTTAGACCTCATCCGGCCTTCGGCTACCTGCCGGGGCTGCCGCCCGTTCTCTGCTGAAACTGTCCACTGGACAGTTTTCCGGGCGCGACGAACCCCCTCAAGGGGAAAGCATGAATATTTGGAAGACTAAATTGCATTATAAATATAGAGAAAGGCGGTTTTGAACATGACGATTCAGGAAAACTATGAACAGTGGCTGAAGGATTTTGCCAATGATCCGGAAACAATCAAAGAACTGGAAGCTATCCGGGATGACGAGAAAGAGATAGAAGACCGTTTTTATACCGAGCTGAGCTTCGGTACGGCCGGTATGCGCGGTGTGCTCGGAGCGGGGATGAACCGCATGAACAAGTATAACGTGCGGCGCGCTACGAGGGGACTTGCCCGTTACCTGCTTGAGAAGCCGGAAGAGGCGAAGCGGGGTGTTGTGATCGCTTATGACAGCCGCCGCTGCAGCGCTGAATTTGCAAAGGATACTGCATTGGTGCTGTGTGCGGAAGGTGTGCCGGCCTTCCTGTTTGATGCGCTGCGCCCTGTTCCGATCCTGAGCTATGCGGTGCGCCATTTGCACGCGATTGCCGGCGTGGTGATCACGGCAAGTCACAATCCGCCCCAATACAACGGGTATAAGGTATACGGTGAGGATGGCGCTCAGGTTGGCCCGGAAGCCGCGGAAGGTATCACCCGGATCATCCGGGCGACCGCGTATACGGATTGTGTGCTGATGGACGAGCAGGAGGCCCTTGATAAGGGCCTGCTGAAGATCATCGGATGCAAAGAAGTGGACGACGATTATATCGCAGATGTAAAAACGCTGAGCATCAATCCTGAACTGCTCCGGAAGGAAGGACCGAAGCTGAACATCGTCTATTCCCCGCTTCACGGGAGCGGTAATGTACCGGTCCGCCGGGTGCTGAAAGAAATCGGCCTGACCAACGTGGCAGTCGTGAAGGAACAGGAAATGCCGGACCCGAACTTCAGCACGATCAAGGTTCCGAATCCGGAGGATCCGGGCGCTTACGAGCTGGCTTTCAAACTGGCGGCGGAAGTCGGTGCAAACGTCATCTTTGCCACGGATCCGGACTGTGACCGGCTGGGTGTTGCGGTCAAGGACGGAAAGGGCGAATGGCATTTGCTGACCGGAAACGACATCGGATGTGTGATGCTGCACTACATCCTGAGCAGCAAACAGAAAGCCGGGACGCTGCCGAAGGATGGCGCGGCGGTGCGGAGCATCGTATCCACCAGCCTGGCAAACCGGATCTGCGACAGCTTCGGCGTGGCCATGTTCGAAACGCTGACAGGCTTTAAGTTTATCGGCGAAAAGATTCAGCAGTTCATGGACAAGGGGGACCACACTTTCCTGTTTGGCTTTGAGGAAAGCTACGGCTTCCTTTCCAGCACGTTTGTGCGGGATAAAGACGGCGTGAACGCCAGTCTGCTGATCAGTGAAGTGGCATGCGCCTGCATGGCCGAAGGGATTACACTGTATGACCGTGTGCAGCAGATTTTTAAGGAATACGGCTACTTCGTGGAAAAAGTGGTTTCCACGACACTGCCGGGCAAAGATGGCTTGACCCGGATGAAGGAGATTATGACCGGGCTGCGGGCGAATCCGCCGAGAGAGATCGCAGGGCTGAAGGTGACCGCGGTGCGTGATTATCTCAAGGGAGTGCGGACTGCGAACGGAAAGGAAGAACCTACGGGCTTGCCGACATCCGACGTGCTGTACTTTGAACTGGAAGGCGGATGCTGGGTATGCGTACGGCCCAGCGGAACGGAACCGAAGATCAAGCTGTACGTGAATACCAACGATAAGACGCAGGAAGCTGCAAATGCATTGAATGACAGGCTCTGCGAAGCCAGCAAGGCCTTGATGGTATAATAATAGGAGCGGGGGAACGATCATGTTTGGACGGTTTATGAACAACTTCTACTACGGGAAAAGCGGGAAGGGCGATTTCCGGAAGGAGGATCTGCCTGCAACCCGGAAACAGCTGTTCTTCGATACGCTGAGAACCCGGTTCAGTGCGCTGTTCAGGCTCAACCTGCTGTACATGATCGTTTTTCTTCCGACGATGATATTGCTGCTGATCAATTTCACGACCATGCTTTCAACGATGACCAACCTGCTGATGGTCCGGGATAACGATTATTCTGCCTATGTGGAGATAATCCAGGAAAGCGGCACCGAGGCCAGAATCAGTGAAGAACAGTTCAACGAGTTGAAAAGCGCAGATCTTGATCCTGCAGACCTGATTGACAGCACGATTTTCAAGGTGCTGATCTGGCTGATTCCCTGCTTCGCCATCACCGGTCCCTTTACATCCGGACTGAGCTATGTTACGAGAAACTGGGCAAGGGATGAGCACGCTTTCATGTGGTCCGATTTCAAGGACGCGGTCAAAGAAAACTGGAAACAGGGGCTGGTGCTTTCCGTAATCACGTCGGTGATGCCGCTGCTGGTTTATGTAGGATGGAAATTCTACGGACAGATGGCCGGGCAGAATCCCATCATGTTTGTCCCGCAGGTGCTGGTGGCGCTGGTGGCGGTGATCTGGGCACTCAGCATCACTTATATGCATCCTCTGGCGGTAACCTATGAACTGAAGATGAGGGACGTAATCCGGAACGGGTTACTGCTTGCTGTTGCCCGGCTGCCGATGAGTGTCGGAATCCGGTTGCTGCACTGTGTGCCGGCGTTGATCTGCGGGGCATTGATTTATCTGTGGAGCCCGATGATCGGCATGCTGATCCTGTTTGCATACTATTGCCTGATCGGTTTCTCCCTGAGCCGTTTTGTGACCGCCAGCTATACCAATGCTGTCTTTGACCGGTATATCAATCCCCGGATTGAAGGCGCAAAGGTAAATCAGGGTCTGCGGAAACCGGAAGATGACGATGAGGATGAGACAGACGAAGAGGATAGGAAGGACGAAGAAGGCTGATCATGTACCAGGATTTTGCGGAAATCTATGACGGACTGATGAACGACGTAGACTATGAAAGCTGGGCGGAATATTATACCCGCCTGCTTTCGATTTACGGGATCCGCAGTGGGAAAATCTGCGAATGCGCATGCGGTACCGGCGGCCTTACCCTGCCGCTTCAGCACCGCGGGTTTCAGATGACGGGTGTGGACCTGAGCCGTGAGATGTTATGGCAGGCAGCACAAAAGGCACGAAAGAACGGAATGAATATCCCATTCGTTCAGCAGGATATGCGATCCCTGAATCTTCACAAACCGGTGGACGCTGTGCTTGCTACCTGCGACGGTGTGAATTATCTGATGACAGATGAAGACCTGCTGAGTTTTTTCCGCGCAGCCAAAAGGGCTATCCGGCCAGGCGGCGCGTTGATTTTTGATGTTTCCACCCCGCACAAGCTGAAGAATATTCTGTGCTCGGGACTGATGTGCGAAGATCGGCCGGAGATTACCTATCTCTGGCAGAATACCTGGCATGAACGGGCGCAGACAGTGGATCTGGATCTGTGTTTCTTTGTCCGGGAGGCGGACGGAAAATACCGTCGGATGGAAGAACATCAGAGTCAGCGGGCCTGGGATACGGAAACGCTGAAGAACGGGCTGTGGAAGGCCGGGTTCAGAGGTGTGTGCATGTACAGTGAGGCTACGCTGAATCCCGCGAAAGAGCAGGACCAGAGGTGGCATATTGCTGCAGTGAATCCGGAAAGTTAGGTTTTCCTGACTTTCCGGACTGACGAAAGAAAGAGATATCGCGCACCGCGCGCGGCAGGACCAGGGCTTTTCCTGGATCTTCGGAGAGGTTTTTTGTGGAAATGATTAATAAAGACGAGATGCTTCAGATTGACCTGTGCGACGGACAGGTGCGGGTGATGCTTTGCGAGACAACGCAGACGGTCCAGCGGTGCGCGGATATTCACGGATGCACGCCGGTATGTACTGCGGCGCTCGGCCGGCTGATCACCGGAACGTCGATGCTGGGCATCATGATGAAAGGCGAAAAAGAAAATGTCACGGTTACCGTCAAGGGAGACGGTCCGATGGGAACGCTGGTAGCTGTGGCGGATCACGGAAAAATCCGTGCCTGCGCTGATGATCCGAAGGTGGACCTGCCATTGAGGGAAGACGGCAAACTGGACGTTGGCGGCGCAGTGGGTCATCACGGACGGATGATCGTGATCAAGGATTTGAACCTGAAGGAAAACTATATCGGACAAAGTGAACTTGTGAGCGGCGAGATTGCGATGGATTTTGCCCAGTATTTCACAGTATCCGAGCAGCAGCCCTCACTGGTGGCGTTGGGAGTGCTGGTCAGCGGGGAAACGGTTTTGAAGGCCGGCGGGCTTCTGATTCAGCCGCTGCCTGGATGCCCGGACGAGATTATTGACCAGTTGGAGCTGAGGAGCCCGATGTTTGCGGACATCAGCCGGGAAATGACTTTTGCGCCGATTGAGCAGCTGTGTGAAGATTGGTTCCGGGGGATGAACCCGAGAATACTGGAGAGGACACCGGTTTCCTATACCTGCAGCTGCGGCAGGGAACGGATGGAACGGGCGCTGATTTCCCTGGGGCAAAAGGAACTGACGGAACTGATTAATGAGGATCAGGGAGCAGAACTGGTTTGCCACTTCTGCCACAGCAAGTATTTCTTTACGACGGAGCAGCTGCGGGAACTGCTGAAGGAGGCCGGGAAGAAATGAAGATGCCGATTATTAACTTTGATGAGCATTTCGCGGATTTCACGTCGGAATGGATGAAGAACCATCAGCAGGATTACGAAAACTTCGATCAGATGGAAGAAGATATGCCGCGCATCTATCTGGCGTTTCTGAATACCCGCGCGAAGTGGCTCGGCGGAGTGACTCCCGGGAGTTATTTCACACAGTTTGAAGATCCGAAGGTGCTGGTGGACTGGCTGGCGGCTTACTGTGAGGAAGGGACACCTGTGCCGGACTTGCTGCTTGAACAGATTACGATGGTCGGAAAGCCCTGTGAAAAGAGACTTCTGGAGCTGCTTAAGGATGATGAAGCATCGGATGAAGCACGGATGATCGCGGTGGAACTGCTGCGGGAAATGGATAGTACGCTGCCGAAAATGCAGTATATCCATTGGCAGCTGGACAGAGCGCCGAAGGACGAACTGAAGGATAATGCACTGGAGAGCCTGATCCTGATGGGAGATTGCGTAGTTCAGCCGATCCTGCAGGAACTGCCAAAGGCAAATGCAGCCGGAGAGGAAGCGCTGCTGGAGGTGCTGAGCCATTTTCCGGGGAATGAACAGACATTCAGGCTTGGAATGAAGCTGTTTCGGGAACGGAAAGAACGCCGGGCGCTGTTTGCCGGCTACCTGGCGAAGCTGGGTGATGACAGGGCGCTGCCCGAACTGACAGAAGCAGCCGGAGAGCCCGGATTGTCCTATCTGGCTTTTATTGAGATCCGGAACGCGATCGAGACCCTTGGGGGAGTTTGCCCGGAGCGGGAATATGATGATGATCCGGAATATGAGGCTTTAAGAGACCTCGATCTGACATAAGAACCGGGGCATTCCGATCGCCCATTTTCGGGTGGCCTCATAAAAAAGGGCGGCATAGTGAAGATGGAAAAAAGGGAGTGTGAAACCGGAATGCTGTGTCCGAGATGCGGATATTACTCTGAGCGGGAGGATACTGTTTGCCCTGAATGCGGTGAGATTCTGACATATGCTTCCGGTGCTCCGGGAGAAGGGGCTGAAATGATCCGTCAGGGCAAACGTGCCAGACAGGCAGTCCGTACCGCCACCGGTAAAGAAAGCCCTGAGGCCAGGAGAAAAAGACGCAGCGGTGCGAGTCATGCGACAATCGATATGCCTGCCGTGCAGGATAACCGGACACAGGATACTCCGGAGGTTTATACGGTATCGGATGCACCGGATGCGGATGAAGAAGGCAATATAGGATTCGAGCGAAGACGCAGAACAGTCTATGATGAAAACACGGCGCGGGAGGAAGAAGCGGAACTGTATTCTGCCCGGATGGAAAGCAACAGACGGCAGAAGATGAAAATGATCAACTGGATTAAGATTGCTCTGATTGCTGTTGTGGCACTGGTGCTGGTGATCGTCGGCGGGTGGCTTTTCCTGAACAAGACGGAAGCCGGGCAAAAAATCATGGCACGTATCGGAAAGGATGCATCATCAGCCGCCCTGTGGGCTGTCGGTGAAGAACGCATGAACAGCGGGGATATTGACGGGGCGATTGCTGATTTTGAAAAGGCGAAGATACAGGACGAAGCGGAAGGCGTTGTCGACGTGGACGGCCTGCTGATGCTTGGCAGCGCATATGAATCCGCCGGAAACCAGGAAGCGGCAGCAGCGCTGTATGAGCAGATCTATACGGATACACCTTCA
Organism: uncultured Eubacteriales bacterium; assembly: GCA_900315315.1. Taxonomy (GTDB): domain Bacteria; phylum Bacillota; class Clostridia; order Christensenellales; family Aristaeellaceae; genus Aristaeella. Next base: position 40,099 of record OMYT01000012.1, read on the forward strand.
CGGACGGAAGCTTATATCAACCACATCCGCATTCTGCAGAGCACCGGTGATTCCAAAGATCTGGCCAAGGCGGGCGAGCTGATGAAGCTCGCATACAAAAATACGGGAGACACTTCCTTTCAGACTCAGCGGCGGGATCTGCTGCCTGCACCGCCGGAGGTTGATCTGACAGCCGGATACTATGAAACAAAAAAATACATCGCGATCACTTCCTATCAGGGATACGATGTCTATTATACTTTTGATGAAAATGCGGAATTGCCTTCCGGCGGCACCTTGTATACCGAGCGGGTTTTCCTGGATGAGGGAATCCATACGCTCAGGGCAGTAGCGGTCAAGGATGATCTGGTGTCGGATGAACTGAAAGGTGTTTATAAGATAATCATGCCGTCTCCCCAGACGCCCCAGTGCAATCTGGCGCCGGGAGCTTATAAAACACGCCAGCGGGTTAAGCTGAAACCGGGCCAGGACAATCTGAATGATGATGATATAGTGATCTACTATACGGTGGACGGCTCCAATCCGGATGCTGACTGCCCAATATATAACGGCGAGCCGGTGCAGCTTCCGAGCGGGCATACCGTTGTTCTCAAGGCTGTTGCTGTGAATAAATACAACAAAGTATCCAATATGCTGGAAAGAAGATACAAGATCGAAGCAAAGCCTTATCCGCAAACGGCCTGGGAACTGACGGAGAATATTGGAGGGCTGGAGCTGAACAGGACGTCCATGATTGATTTCCAGACAGCATATGGCGAGGGAACCCAGGAAACGCTGGACAACTATGAAGGTTTTGAGGGTGAGTGCCGCAAGCTTACCTATGACTGGGGATATGCGGTGATGACGCTGGCCAAGCGAAGCTGGGTGCTGGTAGAACTGTATTTTACGGATTCGACAGTATTCAGGGCACCCCGGGAAACCGGCGTTGGCAGCCCAGAGGATTTCGTTATCGGGAAATTCAAGGATCTGGGACAGCTTCCGAGTACCAGCGGAAACCGCGGGCTGTATGCGTTGGATAACGGATCGGACGGCAAAATCTGGCTGCAGGAGGATGACTCCAGGATTATCCGTTACCGGATCCGTAATGAGGGCCACTGGTATCAGCTGGAATATTATGTCAGTAAGAGCGGCACGGTGACTGCTGTCGACTGGAAGTATATACCGTAAAAAGGGGGCTTTCCGATCGAAACCAACAAAGGCGCCACTGGCGCCTTTGCCCCTAAACCCCTTCGGTATTTACTCACCGGACTGGACGGCAGTCAGGGCGATGGTGTTTACGATGTCCTGAACGCTGCATCCGCGTGAAAGATCGTTGCAAGGCTTTGCAAGCCCTTGCAGGACAGCATAGCACTCTGCGCCGCCGATCCGCTGCGTGATCTTATAACCGATGTTGCCGGCCTGAAGATCAGGGAAAATGAGGACGTTGGCGCGCCCTGCCACGGAGCTTCCGGGCGCTTTCAGCATGCCGACTTCCGGTACCAGGGCCGCATCCAGCTGCATTTCACCGTCCAGCAGGAGATCCGGCGCGATTTTGTGCGCAATCTCCACTGCCCGGCGGACTTTATCCACCATTTCATGCTTCGCGCTTCCTTTTGTAGAGAATGAAAGCATTGCCACACGGGGTTCTTCGATCCCGCAAAGGACACGAGCGGTTTCAGCGGCGGAAACAGCGATCTGCGCCAGTTCCTCCGCCGTCGGGCAGGGGACGACCACGCAGTCTGCATAGACCAGTAAACCATCCTGACCGAGGTCCGGATTTGGGCAATTCATCAAAAAACTTGAAGATACAATGTTGATGCCCGGTTTTGTTTTAATAATTTGCAGGGCGGGACGAAGCATGTCGCCCGTGGAATGGATTGCTCCGGAAACCAGGCCGTCTGCATGGCCCAGCTTGACCATCAGCATGCCGTAATACATGGGGGTGACTGCCAGGGCGGCGGCCTCCTCCCGGGTCAGGCCCTTTGCTTTACGCAGTTCATACAGCGTATCGGCATATTCGCACGTTTTAGGGCTGACGGCGGGATTGATAAGTTCGATGCCGCTGATGTCGGTGCCGGTGCTCTTTGCTGCGGAGGAGATCATATCCGGATTCCCCAGAAGCACAGGAATTGCCAGACGTTCATCCCTGACTTTTGCTGCGGCCTGAATCGTGCGGGGTTCTTCTCCCTCCGGAAGGACGATGCGTTTTGGATTCTGCCGGGCTTTGTTCCATACATGGTCGATCATGGCCATAATCGTTGTTCCTCCCTCAGAATGAAATTCCTTCAAAGCCCTGCCATACGGGCTTTCCGCTGTAGGTCATGGCTTTGGCCTGTCCGCGGAGCACTTTCAGCACCGAGAAGGCAAGGGCTTCCTGTTCCATTTCTCCGGGATAGACATGGATCGGAGCAATCCAGCCGCAGTGCTCCCGGATTCCCTCTGTGATATCATCAAACCGCATCAGGCCCCCGGTCAGCAGGATAGCATCCACCTTTCCGCAGAGCACAGTGCTCATTTCGCCGATATTTTTGCTGATCTGATAGATCATGGTGTTCCACACCAGCGTAGCCTTGGGATCTCCCTGGTCAACCAGGGCATGAATGGTATCGGAATTGGATGTGCCGAACAGGCTGACAAAGCCGCCGGCTCTGGAGCACATCCGCCGAACGTCATCCGCAGGATGATCCTGCAGATAATCAAGCAGGGCAAGAATCGGCACATAGCCGATACGGGTAGGGGAGAAGGGACCTTCCCCGTCCGCCCCCATATTGCCGTCTACCATCCGTCCGTGATCATGGGCGCCTACCGTCACACCGCCGTCGATGTGGGCCACGATAAAACGGCATTCCTCATAACGTTTGCCTATGGATTCCGCGTGTGCCTCCGCAACAGCTTTCTGGTTCAGCACATGGGAGTGGCCGAAGCGGTAGATTCCGCGGATCCCCGTCAAACGGGCATAATCGCAGTACTCATCCACGTTGGTCGGGTTCAGCGTATAGGCAGGGCATGGATAATCCTGGATGAACCGCCATGCCAGCAGGACACCGAGCTTTGCGGCATGCTCACTGCCGCCGACAGCCGCCAGGGTATCATCATACAGCTTTTGATCGATGATGGTTACGCCGCTGGGCTGGGTGTGCGCACTTCCTCCGCGCCCGACGACCACGTCGATCTCCGCCGGATCAACCCCGTCTTCCTTCAGCATTTCCAGAATCACTTCATACCGGAAAGGGACCTGATCGTTGACATGAGGGTATTGCAGCAATACCGGGGCGTCATGAAAACGGCTCTTTTCCAGAATGGATTTTTCGTCTTCAAAGACGCTGATTTTTGTGGAGGTTGAACCCGGGTTGATAATCAGCAGTTTATATCCTTTTTTCATCCTTTTTCCCCATCAGCAAATATTGATGCAGCTCTGTACAGCATCGCGGTATTTTACAACATTATGCCTTTTTATTCAATCCTTTTTGAAACGGGAAACGGGAAGAGAACAATAATCAGAACAGTTGCGTCAGGCTGTCCCGCTGTGCGCTGATTTCGCTGAGCAGCGGCGCATAATCGGTATCCGTCCTGCTTCTGAGCAGTTCCGTGATTTCCTGAACGGGTTTAAAGATCGGCGTGAGGGCCAGGTTGGCCATGACGCCTTTGAGGGCATGGGCCGCCTCAAAGGCTTTCCCCGGATCACCTGCCGCAATTGCTTCGGGCAGCCTGTCGAAGTTCGGATCCTTTACGGCTTTCTGTACCAGCATCAGATAGAAACTCTCATTGTTCAGGCATCGCACCAGCGCTTCGTCCACATCGGCGCCCCAGTCTCTCAACGTTTCAACACTCAGCATTTGCAACGTCCTCCTCTTAAATCATTTCCGATTAGTTTTTTTAATTTTGAATTAGAAACCGTTCAAACTCTTCCGCCGGCACCGGCTTCGAGAAATAGTAGCCCTGGACGATATCACAGCCCATCCTCTTCAGGGTCAGCATCTGCTCCTCTGTTTCAACGCCTTCGGCAATCATCGGAACGGACAGACACCGGGAGATTTCCAGGGAAATCTCCAGCATACGGATATTGCCCTTTTCGCTGAAGGCGGTGCGGATAAAGAGCATGTCCAGTTTCAGCGCATCGATTGGCAGGGTAGAGATCATGTTGAGAGAGGAGTAGCCGGAACCGAAATCATCCATCTCGATTTTGAAGCCCAGCTCCCGCAATCCGGAAACAATCTGAATGATATGCTCCGCATCCTGGGTATAGGCGGATTCGGTAATCTCAAGATGAAGGTCGCCGTATTCCAGACGGTTTTCCTTTACCAGGTTCCGGAGGGTTTCCGTCAGTTCCGGGTCGAGCATATCGATCCTGGAGACATTGACGGAAACGGGAACTGCATGGCCCAGGGTATCTTTCCAGCGCCGGATCTGTGCCGCGGCTTCCCGCCAGACATAGTTGTCAAGGTCACGAATCAGGCCGTTGTTCTCAAACAGCGGGATAAAAACGCCCGGACTGATCATGCCAAGCTCCGGATGCTTCCAGCGGACCAGTGCTTCCGCGCCGCTGAGCACAGGCGCTTCCGGCCGGATATCATACTTCGGCTGGAAGAAGACGGTAAACTGTTTCTGTGTCAGCGCTTCCTGGAAATCATCCAGCAGGCGTTCTGCATATACTTCCTTCTCATGAAGGGCGTTGTCGTAGACAGCGACGGAAACGGAGAAACTGTTCCGGATGGTGTCCGCTGCGCTTTTGGCAAGGTCAAAGCGACGCTCCATATCAATGCTTTTATCCACCCGGGAGTATACGCCGATGCGGGTCCGTATGCGTCCCTTCAGTCCTTCGCTGGCGGCGGCGGTGACCTCCTCGGCGAATGATTCGTAATCTTCCCTGTGCGGGCAGTAGACCTGGAAGGTATCAGCCTCCCGGCGGCAGACGATGCCTCCGTTCTCTTTCACGGCGGCAAGGAGCCCCGCACCGAGCTGCTGCAGCACGACGTCCGCGTAAGCTTTGCCGTAACGCTCATTGATCAGGCGGAAATGGTTGATGTCCACCACCAGCGCGTCCGTGTCCTCCTCCCGATGGTACAGGTCGTATTGCTCCGCGTAGCGGTAGAAGTATTCCCGGTTATACAGGCCTGTCAGCTGGTCCAGTTCCGTGCCCCGGATCAGATCCCGGTTCTCAGACAGTTCAATGCTGCGCCGGATCCGTGCCAGGATCACTTCAACCCTGGGATAAGGTTTGGAGATAAAGTCGCTGGCGCCGATGTTCAGGCTCTCCACCTCTGACTCTGTGTCGCCGGTCAGCACGATTACCGGGATCCTGCTGAGGTCAGGATCCTGCTTGATCTCCCGCAGGATATCCAGTCCGTGCATGTCCGGCAGTATCAGATCCAGCATGACCAGGCTGAGGGTATCAAAATGCTTCCGGACGGCTTCCAGCGCCTCTGCGCCGGTTTCCGCGATGAGAAGTTCATACTTGTCTTCCAGATAGGCTTTGAGGAGTTCCCGGTTTACAAACTCGTCCTCAACGATCAGAATCCGGCGCATCCGGTTTCTTTCCTGCAGATCGGGCATCCTGCCTGCGTGGTTCCGGTTATTCATGGGTACTGTCTCCTGTTCCTGTTAATTTTTTTCGGGGCTTCGCCCGCCCCCCCGGAATTTTGGCCGATCAACGTTTCCAGCGTGTCAAAGAGCGCATCGGGCTCAACGGGTTTCGACAGATGCGCGTTCAGTCCCGCCTGCATGCTCCGCTGTACATCCTCGTCAAAGGCATTGGCGGTCAGGGCAATAATGGGGATGCTTTCCGCATCTTCCCGTCCGGAAGCGCGGATGGCCCGCGTGGCTTCGAGCCCGTCCATCTCCGGCATCCGCATGTCCATCAGGATTGCGTCATAATATCCGGCTTCATGCTCCAGATACTTGTCCACGGCGATCCGGCCGTTCTCCGCCAGATCCGCCTCCATTTCACGTATGCCCAGAACCATGACCATGATCTCGGCGTTCACTTCCACGTCTTCCGCCAGCAAAATGTGCCGTCCTTTCAGATCAGCCCGCTGCACAAAGCGGCGTTCATTCTTCCGCTTGAACGCTTCCCGGAACTGCTTCAGCACGTTTCCCGCAAATAACGGTTTGGCAACGAAGGTATCAACGCCTGCTTCCTTTGCTTCTTCGGCTACCTCATCCCAGTCGTAGGAGGTCAGGATGATGATCGGCATATCATGCCCCACCACGGAGCGGATCTGCCGGGTAGCCTCCACGCCGTCCATCTCCGGCATCTTCCAGTCCACCAGCAGCAGATCGTAGTCCTCGCGCCGGGTGTGACGGAGCTTGACCTTTTCAATGCCCTCCGCGGCAGAGGCTGCCGTTTCGCAGGTAATGCCGGCCTGTCCGAGCACGAGCTGTGCGTGGTCCAGCGCGATCGGATCATCGTCGATTGCCAGCACGTTCAGTTCCTTTGAATGGATTTCGCTGTCCGCTGTGTCCCCGGTATGCCGGTCGGATTCGCCCAGCGTCACCGTGACGGTAAAGACGGTTCCGACCCCCTTCTCGCTTTCCACCTCGATATGGCCGTTCATCAGCTCCACGATGCTCTTTGTAATCGGCATACCCAGGCCGGTGTTGCCATATCTGTTCGTAGAGGCGGAGTCCTCCTGGCTGAACGCTTCAAACAGATGCGGCAGGTATTCCTTGCTCATTCCGATGCCGGTATCCCGGAAAGTCATCTTCAGCACGGCTTTTCCGTTGAAGCGGTTTCCTTCTTCGATCAGGAAGCTGACAGTGCCGCCCTCCGGGGTAAACTTGACAGCGTTGCCCAGAATATTGATGATGACCTGCCGGAGCTTGGTTTCATCTCCGATATAGTAGTCGTCGATTTTTCCTTCCGTATGGCAGTCGTAGGTCAGGCCCTTGTCCCGGCACTGCCCGCTGATGATGGAGTTGACGTGCTCGAGCAGATTGGAGAAGGAGAACTCATCGTTCCGGATGATCATCCGGCCGCTTTCGATCCGGCTCATATCCAGGATGTCGTTGATGATCCCCAACAGATGCTGTGCAGAAACACCGATCTTTTCCAGATATTCCCGGACCTTTTCCGGCAGGTCCGGTTCGTTCAGCGCGATATTGTCCAGACCGATGATTGCGTTCATCGGCGTCCGGATTTCATGGCTCATGTTGCTCAGGAACGCAGTTTTTGCCTTGCTGGCTTCTTCTGCGGTTTTCAGTGCTTCGCTCAGCTCCTGCCGCTGCGCCAGGTCTCTCCGTGTTTCCGCGTCAACGTCCGCGAAGCCGGCGCTCACGTTGTGCACCAGGTGATCGTCCCGGTCCTCCGGATGCCGGACGCCGGCAAAGCGGACCGCCTCCCAGGATTCCCTGCCGTCCATGTTAATCATATAGCGGAAGGAGATGACCCGGCTGTCCTTCAGGGCTTCCTTGATGTTCTTCGGCTGGATGAAGGCCAGGAAATCCTCCCGGTATTCCGGAAGCACATAGTGATTGCAGTATTCGGTCACGGATTTCACATAGTCAAAATCATCTCCCTCGTGGAATCCGTGCATGTCTGCCCGCGCCTGGTAGCAGACGCCGTGGTCTTTGTCCAGTTCCAGATAGTATACGCTGCGGTAATCGCTTGCCAGCGCCGTGATCATCTTTTCCTGCCGGTCCTGCGTTACCTGCTGTTCCAGCAGCTTTTCCTGCAAGGCCAACCGCTGTTCCATCTCCTCGCGCTTTACCCGGTTCTCCGCCTCGGAGGTCTCCTTTTCCAGCATCAGCCGGGTGTTCTTCCGGTTCTGGCGGATAATAAAGACGAACATTGCGCCCAGCACCAGCGCCGTCAGCACGGACTGAATTACGCCGCGGGTTACAATACCCTCGGAAACAGAGTTAATCTGCTCGCTGATGGTTTTTTCCCGCACCAGGTAGGTCAGCAGCCAGTTTGTGCCCTTCACCGGCACATAGCTCAGCGTTTCCCGGATTCCGTTGTACGTGAAGGCAGTGACGCCCCGGTTCCCTTCTTTGAAATCCCGTCTCACCTTTTCCAGGGAATAACCTTCGTCATACTCGGCATGGGCCAGCGCCTCCAGCAGGTTATCCTCCGCTGCCAGTCCGCCCAGAACCGTATCGGTCAGGGCAACGCCGTCGGCGGTATAAATATTGCAGAAGGTGGTGTCTGATCCCTGGGTTGTCATGCTTACGCCCTGGAGCATCACGTCCATGTCCTGCTCTGTAAAGCAGGCAACCAGCTGTTTTCCGTCGATGAAGCAGTTTTGATCCCGGATGGGCATAGCGATGACGACCGTCTTTTTTCCGTCGTTGCCGTTTTTGACCTGGATCTCCGGGCCGCTCAGCGTCAGATGGTTGAATCCGTACAGGTTCATCTCGTCCCGCACACCTTCGTCAGCCGTGTAAATCAACCCGTCAGTATCCACGAATGCAAAGCGTTCCAGGTTCAGCAACCGCTTCATGTTACGCTGGTAGTTCCGCATGTGGTCCAGATTGCTCAGATCTTCTGCGCTGAGCATACCGACGGCGGTCTGAACATCATGGATGTTGTCCTGCAGGTTGTTTCCCACTACCTGCTCCCGCCGCCCGGCCAGTTCGTCCAGATACAGCAGGCTCACGGACCGCGCTGCATCCGCTGTGTCTTTGTGTGCGTTCTGAGCTGTCCAGATCGTTCCGCCGACCAGGATCACAATCAGGAGGATGCTTCCGATGACTGCTACCAGCGTAATACGGGTGTTATGTTCTTTGCTCATTTTGCTATTTCTCCCTGCTGGGCTTCCCAGATCAGTCCTTCCAGTGTCTGATACAGATGCTCCGGTTCCACCGGCTTGGACAGGTGTGCATTCATCCCGGCCTGCAGGCTGAGCTGCACATCCTCATCGAAGGCGTTGGCCGTCATCGCGATGATCGGGACACACTTTGCGTCCGGCCGGTCCAGAACACGGATTGCGCGGGTGGCTTCCAGCCCATCCATTTCCGGCATCCGTACATCCATCAGGATTGCCTCATAGGTGCCGGGTTTGCTCTGTGCGAACATTTCCAGGGCAATCCGGCCGTTTTCAGCATGATCGGTGGTGACCTCCTTCATGGTCATCAGCTGTTTCATGATCTCTACGTTGATCATGATGTCTTCCGCCAGCAAAATCCGTCTGCCCTTCAGATCCGCCCGTTTCTTTTCCTTATACAGGCTCATGTTGTTTTTCCGGGCCAGACGCTCGAATTCGTCGATTACGTTGGAGGCGAACAGCGGCTTGGCCAGGAAACTGTCCACGCCGATGTGCAGTGCCTCGTCCATGATTTCATCCCAGTTGAAAGAGGTCAGGATGATCACGGTCGTCTCACTGTCGTAGCGTTTCCGGATTTCCCGGGCGACATCAAGTCCGTCCATCTTCGGCATTTTCCAGTCCAGCAATACCAGGTTGTAGGCCTCATGCTTCGTATGCTGTACCTCCAGCATATGAAGTGCATCTTCGCCGGTATAGCAGGTATCTGCCATAATGCCAACTTCATCCAGCACGATGCGGGCATGCTCCGCAGCGATTTCTTCGTCGTCCACAATCAGCACCCGCATATCCTTCGGATTGATATACCGGGTAACCGGTCCATGATGCTGACAGTTCCGCAGGGACACAATCACTGTAAATGCGGAGCCTTTTCCTTTCTCGGATTCTACGGAAATGCTTCCGTTCATCATATCAACGATGTTCTTTGTAATTGCCATGCCCAGGCCCGTACTGCCGTATTTGCTGTTCCGACTGCTGTCCTCCTGAGCAAAGGGGTCGAAGATCTTCGGTACGAATTCAGGGTCCATGCCGATGCCTGTATCCCTGATCACAAACTTCAGCGTAGAGTGATCACCGAAGATGCCCGTGCGTTCTACCGTCAGGAGCACGCTCCCCGGAACCTCGGTGAATTTAATGGCGTTGGAAAGGATGTTGATCAGCACCTGCTTCAGCTTCATATCGTCCCCGATATAGTAATCGCTGACACCGCCCAGCATCTGACATTCGTATTTTAGTCCCTTTTCCCTGCATTGGGTCAGGACCATGGCGTTGATCTGTTCCAGCATGTCCCGGAAGGAGAATTCTTCATTCCGAAGGAGAATGCGTCCGCTTTCGATCCGGCTCATGTCCAGAATATCATTAATCAGGCCCAGAAGGTGCTTTGCGCTCTCACCGATCTTCTCCAGGTATTCCCTTGTTTCTTCCGGCAGGTTCTTATTCCGCAGCGCCAGGCTGTCCAGCCCGATGATAGCGTTCATCGGCGTACGGATCTCGTGGCTCATGTTGTTCAGGAAAGCGGTTTTTGCCTTGCTCGCCTGCTCTGCCGCGGTCAGGGCGTCGGCCAGGGCTTTCTGCTGCGCCATGGTTTCCCGCATCTCCGCGTCGATGTCCGTGAAGCCCAGGCCGATCGCGTGCACCCGGTGATCTGCCCGGTCCTCCAGGTGGCGTACTCCGGCCATCCGCAGCATGGTATAGAGTTTCTTCCCGTTCGATGTGGACAGATACCGGTAGGCGATGACCGGCTGCTTCAGCAGTTCGGCGCGTATATGATCCGGCTGGATAAAACGCATAAACCCTTCCCGGTAGCTTTCCTCCACGTATTGGTTTCCGTATGCCGTAAGCGTACTTAGAAAAGGAACATGCTCGCCCTGTGACAGGGTTCCGCTGAATCGTTTATCTTCCAGATAGCAGACGGCTTCATCCTCATCCAGGTCAACATAAAATACGCTGCGATAGTCAGAGGAAAGCGCGACAACCATGCTGTCCCGCAGGGTCAGCTCTTTCTGCAGTTGCTCTTTCTTCTCCGTGATGTCGGAAATAAAGACATAATAGAGCCCGCCGTAGGTTTCGCTTTCCGCGTAGTGACCGTAATCATCCACCCAGCGGACGGCGCCGTCTTTCCGGATGATCCGGTATTCGGCGTAGTCCATTTTCTCCTTGCTTTCAGTGATCTGCTGGTTGATTGAATTGCTTACGGCAGCGTAATCGTCCGGGTGCAGCATACCCTGGAAGGTATAGCCGGTCAGCGCCCTGAATTCCGCCAGATCCGCACAGCCGAAAATGGTAAAGACGGCATGATTGGCGTACAGAAGCTCTCCCGGTTCTTCCGCCCTGTAGATAAAGAAGCCTCCGGGCATATAACTCCCGATTTCCTGCACGATGGAGATACTCTGCTCATTCAGCTGGAATTTGTTCCCGAACATATATTGGTTTTCCGCCTTTCAGTGATGCGGGGCCGTCTGTCCGGCCGCCTGCCGCAGTCTGCATCGCAATCCTTATTATGTATTCTATTTTATTCGATTTCGGCAAATCAATCAACCGTTTCCTGCTTTTTTCGGCCCGGAAAAGCAGAACCGCTCTGCTCATCCGGAGACAGGGAAAGGGAGAAACGTATGAAATCATGATGTGGACGCAGGCACGGATTCATGATATGATATGTTCATAAAAGAACGGACATATCCTTTCCCGAATCATGACAGGGAGGTTGCCATATGCATCAGGATGATACAGCAAGAGAGAAATCCGGTACTGTTCCGGACGCCGAACTCAAAAGGATTGAGGAAGAACGGATTATTTATGCCCGTCTCCATGCCATCACCGGCAATTTTATTGTTGTCTATGTGGTGGACCCGGAAACGGATGGTTACCGCGAGTTCAGCGCGACCGACAGCTATGTGGAAACCTTTGCCCAGGCCAAGGACGGGACGGATTTTTTCGGCACGGTCCGGGAAGCGGCTCGGCGCCATAATCATCCGGAAGATCTGGACCGTTTTCTCTCGGTTTTTACCAAAGACAATATCCTCACGACGATCAGGAACAACGGCCTGTTTACACTGGTTTACCGGCTCATGATGGAAGGCAGCCCCCTTTATGTGCAGATGAACGCCGCTATGGTGGAAGAAAAAGAAGGTCCCCGGCTGATAGTCGGGCTCAACGATATTGATGCGCAATACCGGCAGAGGGAAATCGATCAGGAAATCGCCCGGCAGAAGGAGATTTATGACCAGATTACCGCAAGCCTGGCGGAACAGTATGATACGCTGTATTATATCGATATCGCGTCCGGCACTTACAGTGAGATTTCTTCGACAAACGACTATAAAAAACTGAATGTGCCGGCTACGGGGAACGATTTTTTTGCCGAGAGCAGAAGAAGTATCCGTAAATATGTGCATCCAGAAGACCAGGAGAAGATTCTTGCTCTGCATTACAAAGATGCAATGCTGAAAAATCTGAAGAACAGGGGCACCTTTTCCATTGCCTACCGTCTGGTAGTGAACGGGGAGGTCAGGCACATCCGGCATACGGAAATACTGGCCAGGGATGGAAAACATATCATTGTTTGTATTGAGAACATTGATGCGGAGGTCCGGGCAAATCTAGCCCTGAAAGCGGATCAGGAGAAAAGCGTCACCTTTACACAGATCGCTGAGACGCTGGCTGCCCATTATGACCTGATTTATTACATAAACTGTGAGAATTCGAATTATACGGAACTGTCCGCCAGAAAGAAATCCGGCGAACTGAAGGTACAGGACGAGGGGGAAGATTTTTTTGAATCGTCCAGAAAGAATGTCGATCGGTTGATCTATGCCGAGGATCGGGAGCGGATCCGCTTGTTCCTTGACAGGGACAGTCTGATTTCCCGGCTTGAGAACAGGCGGCGGGTGACCGAGGATTACCGCATGGCTGTCGACGGCGGGAAAACGCAGTATACTCGTATGTCGGTGACGTATTCCTCCGATCACAGCCATTTCATCATTTGCGTTGAGAACCGCGATAAGGACGTCCGCAGGGAGCAGGAGCACTTGGCGGAGCTTTCCATGGCCAATGAGATTGCCCGGCGGGATGAACTGACCCATGTGAAAAACAAAACGGCTTATCACGAGGCGGAGAATGAACTGCAAAAGCAGATCAGGGAGGGGAACGCTGTCTTTGGAATCGTGGTCTGCGATATTAACGGACTGAAAACGATCAACGATACGGAGGGACACAAGGCAGGGGATGAATACATCAAAAGTTCCTGTGCTCTGATTTGCCGCACATTCCATCACAGTCCGGTGTTCCGGATCGGCGGGGATGAATTCGCCGTGATCCTCAGGGGGCAGGATTATGACAATCGGGAGAGCCTGATTTCCGGTCTGAGACGGCAGGTGGAAGAACATATCCGGATGGGCGAAGGGCCTGTTGTGGCTTCCGGACTGGCGGAATACAAGGCAGGGGAAGATCAGTCTGCAGAGGACGTGTTCAACCGCGCGGACAGCTGGATGTACGGGGACAAAACACGGCTGAGGGAACAGAAACTGCTTCAGGAGAGCCATGCGTTCTGGGAAACGGATAATATCAGGGTCATCAGTGAAGACCGGCGCCTCATGCTGGATACGTTGTACAGGGCTTTTGAGATCGTTTCGGAAGGAACGTATGTATATCTGTGCGATATGAAGTATGATTTTTCCCGTTGGTCCAAAGTTGCGGTGGATGCTTACGGCTTGCCGTCCGAGTATATGTACGGCGCCGGGGATATCTGGGAAAACCGGATCCATCCGGAAGACCGGGCGGCCTATCACAAAGGTATTGACGAGATCTTTTCCGGCAATGCCGCCGGCCACGATATGCAGTACCGGGCGCAGCGCATTACCGGGGAATATGATGTATGCACCTGCCGTGGGATTGTGACCCGGGACCCCAACGGAGAGCCGGACTATTTTGTCGGTACGATCCGGAACCATGGAATTCAGGGGCATATTGATACGCTGACCGGACTCAGGAATCAGTACGGCTTCTTTGAGGACCTGGACAGCTGTATCAACCGGAATACCCGGATCAGCGTAATCCTGTTCGGGATCAGCAGGTTTTCGGAAATTAACGAAATGTACGGCTATCACTTCGGAAACCGTGTGCTGCAGATCTATGCCAGGGCTGTTTTTAAAACGACAGGGAACACGGGACATACCTACCGGATTGACGGTACGAAGTTCGCGGTGATCAGCAATACGCTCTCGGTTGCGGAACTGAAAGAAAAGTATGACAGCTTTAGGGAGTTCCTCCATGAGGATTTCGAGGTGGACGGCAGGAAAGTGCTGCTTGACCTGAACTGCGGAGCTCTGAGGGTAGAAAGCTTTGACATCGATTCCCAGACGGTTTACGGGTGCCTGAACTTCGCCTATGAGGAATCAAAAGCCCTGCGGAAGGGAGAAATGGTGGAATTCCGAAACGACACAAACGAGCAAAGCCATCAGCGCCTTGAAAAACTGCAGGCGATCCGGGCTTCCATCATGCATGGCTTTGAGGGATTCTTCCTGCTTTATCAGCCGGTAGTGGACGCGAAAACGGAGCGGATGATCGGGGCTGAGGCCCTGCTCCGCTGGAAAAACGACCTGTACGGTACGGTGCCGCCGGATCATTTTATTCCGGTGCTGGAATCGGACCCGCTGTTCCCGGAACTCGGTGAATGGATCATCCGGGAAGCCATTCTTGCCGCAAAACAGATCCGGAACAGACATCCTGAATTCGTGATGAATGTCAACCTGTCCTATTCACAGCTGGAAAAACCGGATTTTACGGATATGGTGCTGCGGATCCTGAAGGATCTGGATTATCCGCCGGAACATCTCTGCCTGGAAGTGACGGAGCGATGCAGGCTGCTTGATACGGAAATGCTGAAGAATGTGGTTGTCAACCTGAAATCGAGGGGAATCCTGGTTGCCTTGGATGATTTTGGTACCGGATTCTCCTCCGTCGGCATCATCAGGGAGATTCCGTTTGATACAATCAAGATCGACCGCAGCTTTGTCATGAAAATCGAGCAGAATGAATTCGACAGGCAGCTTGTAGGCAATATCGTGGATCTTGCTGCGATCTGTAAGGCGAAGGTTTGTGCCGAGGGGATTGAGACGGCAGGCATGCGGGATATCCTCAGAGAATTCCGTGTGGCGAGTTTTCAGGGATACTTCTACGCAAAACCGTTGCCCCTCGAGCAGTTCCTGACATGGAAAAAGGACCTGTAAGCCAGGTCCTGCGGCTATTGCTTTAAAAGGGCGGATCAATCGAGAATTCCCGGCCGTCAAGGTTAGGGAGACGGCCTTCGGTATCCAGCTTCAGGGAAACGGCGCAGAGTTTCAGTGTTCGGGCTTTTTCACGGCGGTTGAAATCCCGGTCGCCGTAAAGATCATCACCGAGTACCGGATGACCGAGGGTGGCCAGATGTGCCCGGATCTGATGGGTTCTGCCGGTGATCAGGTGTATGCGGAGACGGGACACGGGGCCGGATTCCAGCGTTTCATAGCCGGTCACGATGGGCCGTGCACCGGGTATTTCCCTGTCTGTGATGCGAACCTCGGCATGCAGGGGATCTTTTACCAGCCATGCATGGCAGACGGCGGAAGGCGGCTTCATGATGCCGCGAACAAGGCAGATATAGTATTTTTCCAGCGTCCGGCGGCGGAAGGTATCCTGCAGGATTTCGACCGCTTCCGGCGTTTTTGCGAAAAGGCAAAGGCCGCAGGTTTTGTTGTCCAGCCGGTGACATGCGGCAGGCGGAAAAGCGGCCGGATCCTTTGCGGCGATGTAGGAAGCGCAGAGATCCGAAAGGGTGATTCCGCCATGGTTGTCCTTTTCCACACTGATACCCGCGCGCTTGTTGATCAGCAGCACCGAGTCATCCTCGTAGACAATGTCCAGCGCAGCGGCGGGAACAGCATCCGGCGCTGCGGTATCCGGCAGGTAGATTTTCAGTTCCTGCCCGGTATGAAGCACCGTATCGGCGGAAACACGCAGGCCGTCCAGTTTCACATCCCGGGAGGCAAAAGCTTTCCGGATAACGCTTTCCGGAAGATTCGGCAGGATCTGGCGCAGATAATTCCCGAGTTTTCGGCCTTCCGCCTCCGCGGGGATCGCCATGGTTTTCAGGATCATTACTGTACCCTCGAGGTGCCGAGCGTCAGCCAGCGGGGAACCCGGTTGCTGATTTCCCGGAGCGCGCGGCGCATTTCCGGTGTAACCTGGCAGATCAGCATGGAAGAAAGGATGGCTTCCATGTCGGCGTAGGGCACCTCCTGCTTGGCCAAAATGATCAGATCCTCAACGGCATCCTCCGGTGTGATTTCCGGACGGGTCACATCAAGGAGAAGGCTGAGCATCTGTTCATAGAGCGGGCTTTCCAGATCGCCGACGCTGTCAGAGGCGCTGGAGAGCGCTGCAGGATCCAGATTGGCGCAGGCATAGTCCATCATCCGCTCCGGCTCCGCCAGACCAGGATGAATCAGCAGAAGCTTTCCGGAACGGTCGTATACATAGTCATACCCGACCAGCAGGAACCGTTCGAACAGATCCCGCCGGTCTGCAACAAAGGTATCCTTCAGGAGAGATTCCATATGGTGAACGGGTCCGGCAGCCTGTACCGCGCCAAGCAGATACAGGGTATTGTCAATGTTTTCATGCACCTGTTCGACCAGTTCACGTACTTTTTTATAGCTGTCGGATGCCAGCAGCAGCAGTGCGGAGGCGCACAGCTGACGCGGCATCACCAGCGTGGAGGAAGCTCCCTCGCCCTCAACACGGCACCAGAGACGGCGCGAAAGGCCGCGGGCCGGAAGCAGTTCGTTCCAGTCTGTCAGCGGGGTGCGTCCGCCGAAAAGCACTGTGCGGATCAGCAGGTCATGCTCCTCCACGGAAAGCAGGGCGGCCTCCTGTGCATATTGGTGCAGCACGCGGGAGCGAAGTCCTTCCACAGTGTGCAGGACCGGCTCCGGCCTTCCGCCGGCAGCGCGGTGATCCTCTTCCGCAAAAAAGGAAAACTCGTAAAAGGTTTCCGCGTCCACATCGCTGCAGTCCGGATCAAAAAGACAATGTGAAGGAAGGCCTGCGAGATCCTTCTCGCAGGCTTCCAGCAGGTCGGCGCGCATGACGCTCATGGTCTTGTCAGCCCATTGCAGCGGGCGTGGGTTTCCGTTTCTCAGCATTTAACAATCCATCCGAATTTGTCTTCCAGGCGGCCGTACTGAATGCCGGTCAGGGTATCGTACAGCGTCTGGGCAATGGTACCGATATTCCCGTCGCCGATGGTGATTTTTTCATCTTTCAGGGCAAGGGTGCCGACGGGGCTGATGACCGCCGCGGTGCCGGTGCCGAAGGCTTCGGTCAGCTTTCCGGCCTTTGCGTCCGCAAAGATTTCGTTGATATCCAGCCGGCCTTCGACCGTTTCATATCCCAGGGAACGGGCAAGCTTCAGGACACTGTCCCGGGTGATGCCGGGAAGAATGGAACCGTTCAGCATCGGGGTTACGATCTTATTGCCGTAAGCAAACATCATGTTCATGGAGCCGACTTCTTCAACATATTTCTGCTCCACACCGTCAAGCCACAGAACCTGGGAGTAGCCCTTCTTTTCCGCCACATCTCCGGCGAGGATGGAGGCAGCATAGTTGCCGGCGCATTTGGTGAAGCCGACACCGCCGCGAACTGCACGCACGTATTCATCTTCAACATAAATGCTGACGGGCTTAAGGCCTTCTTTATAGTAGGCGCCGACAGGACTGAGGATGATGTAGAACAGGTACTTTTTCGATGCGTGTACGCCGAGACCGACATCCATGGAGATCATGGTGGGGCGGATGTAGAGGGAAGTCCCGTCCTTATGAGGCACCCAGGCTTCCTCAATCCTGATCAGTTTCTTCAGACCTTCCAGAGCGGTTTTCTCGTCCAGGGCGGGCATGCCCATGCGCTCGGCGCTGCGAGTCATGCGGGCAAGATTGTCCGCCGGGCGGAACATCTGCAGGCCGCCGTCGGCACGGCGGTAACACTTACAGCCTTCAAAAATCGCCTGGCCGTAATGCAGCACCATGGCTGCAGGATCCATCGGGAAATTGCCGTAGGGGACGATGCGGGCATTATGCCAGCCGAGACTCGCTTCATAGTCCATGAGGAACATATGGTCGGTAAAGATCCGGCCGAAGCCCAGGGCGGACTCGTCCGCGGGCTTTTGCTTCAGATTCTGGGAAAGCGTGACTTTGATCTCCTGCATTGCGATTCCTTCTTTCCGGAAATTGATGTAGTGTATTATACGCCTAAAAAAACGAGAATACAATCGGCAGAATTGTATTCTCTGTGAATTATGGAGACTTTCCTGCCTTACGCAGACACATTCGGAATTGCAGCAGGAAACGATCCGACCATACCCCGGTTACAGTTCATCGAGAATGTCTTCAAGGGGAATGGAGTATGTCAGGAGACCGGCGGTTTCAGGAGCGGCGACACCGGGTTGAATATAGAAGACGGGGTTTCCGGTATCGTCCAGATAAAAGTTTTCCTCGGGAAAGAAAGAGTGGGAAAGCTGCTCTTTGGTAAAGTCCGGGAAGTAGTCGATCTCTTCTTCATTATCCTCGATCAGTTCCCAGACCATATCCACGAGCAGTTTATCTGCCTTTTCCGTCTGCCGCTCCTGCAGCCAGGAATCGTTCTCGTTCTGCGCAAGGGTGCCGAGCAGGCGCGGGAGCGTCCAGGTCTGCCCGGGACTGCCGTTTTTCCGGGAAAAAACCTGCCCGTCCCAGTGCTCTGAGGATTGTTCCTCCGAGGATCTGACGGTATGAACCAGTACGGAAAAATAGTCATCATTGTTGCATGTCACTGAATAGGTGATTGTTGTGGTGCCCGGATTAAAAGAAGATTCAAATTCGGACAGACTGATCAGATCATCATAGAATGCGTTGATTTCCGCACCGCCTTCTGCGTCATCGTCTGCATGGGGATAGTGATAGGAATAGACGAATTCGCCGGCGGAGGGGTCGCTTTCGTCGACGGGTGTTACGATTTCGTCAAAGTAATCATCGAGGAGGGGAAGCGGGTCTGCAAAGGCTGATCCGGCGGCCAGCAGGCACAGGACCATCAGAATGACGGTGGTTTTTTTCATATGGATCCTCCTATTTCCGGTAGGTATAGCGGGCGTTGAGCCAGGGCATACTGTTATAGGTATTGAAGGCATCAGCATAGATACGGTAATAGGTGCCGACCTCCCAGTGAATTTTGGTATAATTCTGCAGCAGGACAGGCTGGGATTTGCCGTCTTCACTGGTGTTGATGACAACCATCTGCGGCTTTTCGGAAACGGAATACTGGACGACGCCTTTCACGACATAAACCTGGGAATTGGCGATCCGGACAGACATGTTGCTCAGCAGTTCGCTGTATCCCTCTTCGGAGAGCGGCCAGGCTTTGCTCGTGTATTCGGATGCTGGCGGAAGATAATAAACCACGTGGTTGACCTCGGAGGTTCGCATGCCGGGGTAGGAAGATGTGATGCTGATTGTATTATCGCCGATCTTGTCAAAAATGGCATTAAAGGTAAACTTGCCGGTGGAGTCCAGGTCGGTGATGTTCAGATCTGCGTGGGGAGAAGTGACTTCCACTCTGGCCCCGGGCAGCGTGGTTGCTGTAACCTTCATGATTTTCTGGTCCGTGGTGCCGTATGTTCCGACGGCAAGGTCGAGGGGAATTTCCTGCGGCTCACGGTAAAGAACGACGGAGATGGTGTTTTCGCGGCAATACTGGGAGCGAACGACGATATTGAATACATTGTCGCCGATGGGCTGGACCGTGGCGTTGTAGCTCATTTCCCCGGTATCGGAGGAAACGGTGTCGCTGCAGTCAACATCATTGACGGTGACCCGGGAACCGGGCCGGACTACGATTTTGATGGCGGCCATGGTTGTGGATACGGTAGTCCGCAGGGCGTCCGGGGATTCCAGTTTGATCGGGCTGATGGGAATTGTGATCGGATAAACAATGGGATCCAGCGGGGTCTGGCGGCCGGAAGATGCTTTCAGGAAAGGTGTAAGCGTGACATCCATGGTTTCTTCCAGTGTACCTTCCAGATTGTCATACCAGGTGTGATCCGCCACTTCGACTGTGGCAAAGCCGTCTTTGACCAGATAACTGGAATGGAGTTCCCGGATGTAGATGGTTGTGCCTTCTTCGCCGGGAATCAGAATGGTATGGGCAGCCATGTCATCCATCATGGTGGCGGTAACGATGGCATTCTGATTGACTGCAGGTTTCCGGTGGGAAATGTAGTACTGATAACCGAAATACCCGCCGGCACCGAGCCCCGCAAGGATGACAAGCACCAGCAGTACTTTCAGAAAGCGGTGTTTTTTTTCGGGCTTGATCTGTGCTGAGGCGGGCAGGGGACCGGCCAGATGCCAGGAACCTGTTCCTTCGCGGTATCCGCCGGTGAACGGTGGGTCGTAGGTCCGGCTTTCGGCGAAAGCACCGTTCTCATCCATGTAGCGAACACGGTGCCTGTTTTCGGATTCAATGCGGATGGTCTGTCCGTTTCTGTCGGCGGGCTGAACTCTCACAGTGCTGACCGGAGCGGTTTCCTGTCCGAATCTGCGGTTTTGTGTCGGAGGTTCCTCTGTAATGATGACTTCGCTGTCGGATTTGGAAACACTGTTGCGGCTTAGCTGACTCTGGCGTTCCGCACCTTCCCGTTTGCGCTTTTTCAGTTCCTGCATTTCACCGGCCAGCGCGTCGCGGGCTTCCGGCGTCGCGTCGATCTGACCAAATTCATCTGCACGGAGGTATTTCGTAGAAGCCCCGCCGTCCCGGAGAGTTTCTTTCCAGGCGAGGCGGGAAGCTTCATCTATATTCAGCGGGCAGCCGCATTTGGCACAGTGAGGCATTGAAGCGCGGTTCCATTGGCCGCATTCAGGACATTTCATGAATCAATCCTCATCATCTTCATCCATAACCAGCCAGCTGTTCTGGAGGTAATCATACATGGCGTCACGGCAGACGGGCCAGTTGACTTCCTGGGCCATCATGTTGGCATGGTTGATGGCGCGGACGGCACCGTCAACGGGAATCCTCAGTTCCTCCATGGTGCATTCTCGCAGGCTGTAGGCCTGTTCAGCGGCCTGAAGCATGTCGTCCAGGTTCATGTTGGTCATGTTGTTGTTTTCAAGAATATTATTGGCGAGGGCCTTTGCATCATCCCAGGTCATTGTGCGGCATTTATCGGCCAGCAGACTCAGGACGGTGCGGGCGCGCTGGGTTCGCATGAAGTCGCCGCCGCCGCCGAATTTGCGGATTCGCATATAGAGAACGGCCGAGCAGCCGCCTGTCCGCTTGATGACTTTCGCGTCGGTTTTTGCGTTCTGCGCTTTCGCCCACTCAGTTGTTTTGAAGGAATAGACGCCGGCGGGATGGGTGCCGGGATCCTGCAGGTCCTTGCCGTCCGGGCCGGTCACCGTTCCGCGGAGAACGGTATATTGCAGTGCGTTGATCTCAGCGTCAGTCAGTTCGATATCCACGCCGCCCAGATAATCGACGATATTGGCGATTTGTTTAAAGGTAAACAGAATATACTTTTCAATCCGGACGCCGATATGTTCACTGATGATTTTACAGAGCTCTTCGGGACCGTAATCGTTGTAGACGTAATTAATCCGGCCGAATTTTTCATCGGTTTCCGTGGAGGTGGATTTCTGGATGATGGCATCCCGGATGAAAGAGGTCAGCATGATCCGGTGGGCCCGGGTGTCCAGTGTGACCAGCACAATACCGTCGGTATTGCCGTACATATCGCGGCGGCGGCCGCCGAGACCGGTAGGCGGCTTGGAACCCGCAGGACGGGGGTCCCGGTTCCACTGGTCGATACACAGGAGCAGATAATGATGCTGACCTTCCACCACGGGAGGAAGCTCGTCATAGGGGATGATTTTGATCGGCTCGGGCATCCGTTTATAGGGCACCTTTGCGTTGGCCCATTCTTCCGGGGTAAGCGTCACCTGGGGAGTCGGCTCCGCAGTCGGTTCCGGTGTTGCTTCGACGGATTCTTCGGCGGCAGGTGTCGCTTCCGCCGCCTGATCTGTTTCAGCAGTTTCCTCTGCTCCCGCAAAAGTAAAGGGCAGGAGGACCAGTACAAGAAGAAGACAGAAGAGTTTCCGCATGGATGCAAACACTCCTTTGAATAAAAGCTCGTTCATATGACAAAGGACCAACTATAATTATACTATAAAAATAAAAAAGATGAAAGAGGAAATTCGCATTTTTGACCATAAAATGAAACACTTCCGAAAAATCTTTTCTGTTTTGAGAAATCGCAATTGTATGGTATATTGTCAGAGAACGATTTGGAATGCAGGGAGCGGGAAGCAATGGATTATGACGTACTGATCATCGGGGCAGGCCCGGGAGGAATTTTCACGGCTTATGAGCTGACCACAAAGGCGGAGCATCCGCTGAAGGTCGGCGTGTTTGAATTGGGAAACCCGCTGGATAAGCGCAGATGCCCGATTGACGGAGATAAGATCAAGAGCTGCGTGCGCTGCAAAACCTGCTCAATCATGAGCGGGTTCGGCGGCGCAGGCGCTTTTTCCGATGGAAAATACAATATTACCAATGATTTCGGCGGAAGCCTGCATGAGCATGTGGGTAAGACCCGGGCCCTGGAGCTGATGCGCTATGTGGATGAGATCAATCTGAAATACGGCGGGAAGGGAACAAAGCTCTATTCCACTGCGAACACCGCAATCCGGAAAACCTGCCTGCAGAACGGTCTGCATCTGCTGGATGCCCAGGTGCGTCATCTGGGGACGGATATCAATTATATTGTTCTTAGCAATCTGTACCGGGAACTGGAGGACAAGGTGGATTTCCACTTCGGTACGGCGGTGAAGGATGTCGCCGCGGCGGAGGAAGGCTATACCGTGACGCTTGAGGACGGCAGAGTATTTACGGCTTCCTGCTGTGTGATCTCTGTCGGGCGGAGCGGAAGCAAGTGGATGGAGGGAATTTGCCGGGAGATGCAGATCCCCACAAAGAGCAACCGGGTCGATATCGGGGTACGGGTGGAGTTGCCGGCAGAAGTGTTCAGCCATCTGACCGACGAACTGTACGAGAGCAAGATTGTTTACAGGACGGAAAAGTTTGAGGATCTGGTGCGCACGTTCTGCATGAATCCTCACGGCGCCGTAGTCAGCGAGAATACGAACGGGATCGTAACGGTGAACGGTCACAGCTATGAGGACCCGGCAAAACACACCGAGAATACCAATTTCGCCCTTCTGGTCAGCAAACACTTTTCCGTACCCTTCAAGGATTCCAACGGATATGGTGAATCCATTGCCAGACTCAGCAACATGCTGGGCGGCGGGGTGATTGTGCAGCGCTTCGGGGATCTGGTCCGCGGCCGCCGCAGCAGGCCGAGCCGGATTGCCGCCTCTTTTGTGACGCCGACGCTGGCCGCCACACCCGGGGATCTGAGCCTGGTGATTCCCAAGCGGATCCTGGACGGAATTATCGAAATGATCTATGCGCTGGATAAGATTGCCCCCGGAACAGCCAATGACGACACGCTGCTGTATGGCGTTGAGGTGAAGTTCTATAATATGGAGGTGGAACTGGACGAAAACCTGGAAACCCAGTATCCCGGGTTGTATGTTATCGGAGACGGCAGCGGTGTAACCCACAGCCTGAGCCATGCCAGCGCCAGCGGCGTGCATGTGGCCCGGAAGATTCTGGGAGTTTAAGAAGGATTATTGTCGTGATCCCGGACGGAGGTTTTGAAACTGCCCGGTTCATATTCTGCGATGACGGCGGAGCCGATGATCATGACTGCCCCGATAATTCCGACCGGGCTGAGCGGTTCGTTCAGGAACAGGGCAGAGAAGAACAGCGCGGAAACCGGGTCGATATAGCTGAGAATTGCAATGGACTGGACGCTGATCCCGTTCATGCTTCCGAAATATAATAAATACGCGATACCGGTATGGACGATCCCCGCTGTCAGCAGCAGGATGATCACCTTCGGGGTCAGCACGCCGCTGCCGATGCCTGTTCCCGTCACGATCAGATAGGGAATCATGACGGCCCCGGCAGCCAGAAGCTGGATCATCGTTTTCTGATATGCGTTGACGCCGATCATCTTTTCATTTTTGTTCATAATGATTACGGCAGAATAAAAAACTGCCGCGCCCAGTCCGAGAAGGACACCTGTCAGGTTGCCGTTTTGCGGGCTGCCCCCGATGATTCCGGTTACAAGGATCATCCCGACGATCGCGGCCAAGGCGCAAAGCAGCTTTTTCGCGGATAATCTCTCTTTGAACAGAATGGGGGACAGCAGGATGACAATCGTCGGCTGCATGTAATAACAGAGGGTTGCAACGGCAACCGTTGTATGATTGAAGGCTTCGAACAGGAGAATCCAGTTGATTCCCATAACGGCGCCGGTAAGCGAAAGCCAGAGGACCTGATGCCGCGAAAGGTTTTCCCGGCCCCTGATTCCCTTCAGCTTCATGAACACAAAGATTGTCAGGCCGCCGAGAAGCCCCCGCACAAAAGCGATAAACCCGGAAGAAAGCGGGATATGTCTCCGCAGGACGCCGATTGTTCCGAAGATCAGCATGGAGACGATATTCATCACAAGAGATTTCGGATCGTTTTTTGACTCTTTCATGCCACGCCTCACTTCGCAGGATCGCTTTGAAACATTTGCAGAATCAAAGTTTATTCATTATGAAGGGTAAAAAACATCCTTGTCAATAGGGACGGACGGGCACCTGGGAAAGGGTAGATGCAAAATAATGATGACAGAAAGGAAAGACGGGTTGAACGGATGAAACTGATGATTGCGTCTGATATTCACGGGGCGGCATCCTGCTGCCGGAAGATGCTTGAAGCCTTTGAACGGGAACGGGCAGACCGGCTTGTGCTCCTGGGGGATATTCTGTATCACGGGCCGAGAAACGATCTGCCGGAGGATTACGATCCGAAGAAAGTGATCGCCATGCTGAACAGCCTGCCGGATCAACCGCTGTGTGTCAGGGGAAACTGTGACACGGAAGTGGACCAGATGGTGCTTGGCTTTCCGATTATGGCGGATTATGCCCTGATCGAGGCAGATGGGCAGACGGTGTTTGCTACGCACGGGCATCTGTATAATCCGATGCATCTTCCGCCCCTGAAGCAGGGGGATATCCTGCTGTGCGGGCATACGCACGTACCGGCATGGGAAGACTGCGGAGCTTACCGGTACTTCAATCCGGGGTCCGTATCCATCCCGAAGGAGGGAAGCAGTCGGGGATATATGCTGATGGAAAAAAGCGCCTTCACATGGAAGACGCTGGATGGAAACGTTTATCACAGATCAGATTGAAACTGTTTTTTCGGAGAAAGGCAGCGTATCCGGCAGATGGCAGCACTGGGCCCAGAGGCTCCAGGCAAGCAGGTCTGCGGGGTGCGCTGTTTTTTTCCACTCCGTAAAGGAAGAAATAACCGGCAGCGGCAGGCTTTTCCAGAGAGCGGTCATTTCCGGGTTCTTTCTCAGGCCGAGCAGCAGGGCGCTTTCCGGAAGGGGGAGGGAAAGAAAGTCTTCCGGAGCAGCCTGCAGGAGAGCGCAGGCGCATAGACGGCTGATGCGCGCAGCGGGATAGCGGACCCCGGTGAGCATGCCGATAAGCTCGTCCTGACGGGATGCAGTGAAAGCGGCGTGCCGCAGAGCGTTTTCCAGCCCTTCGGAAAGGTCCGGCAGCTGTGCGTAATCCGCAGCGGACATGGAACGAAGGCGGGAAAGCAGAAGGGTATCCGCGACCGCTGGATCGGGTATGCACTTTTCAAGAAAGCGCCTGCGGATCAATGCCTCGGAATAGGACGGCACGGCAGCGTAGGCCTGACTGTAGCTGCCCCGGAGCAGGGCGCCGCGGATGGCGGAGGCAGAAGGACACGCGGGATTAATAATTCTGTCATGATAGTTCCCTGTACGGCGGAGCGGTATGGGCAGGATGGAAGCGCCCAAACGGCGGATTGCTTTGAGATAGCTGACTGCAAGCACATTGTTCGGATGGTCCAGCAGATCCGCGGCCTGGGGAAGGACTGTGCGCACGGCGGAGGAAAGCGCGGAAGGATAGCCGCTCCCGCGGGAAAGGACGCCTTTCAGAACACCCTCAAAAGCAGCGGAGGGGGATTCAAGCAGATCAGCCGTGCGCCTGAGCAGAGAAAGGTCGTCCGTTTCCACACCGAAAGCCAGATGCGTTGCTCCGAGCCGTGAAAGCATGGATACGGCGCCCAGGGCGTAATGATCTGCGTCCCGGACCGTCCAGAGTACGGGCAGGGCAAAAACGGCATCTGCACCGGCTTCCAGCGCGAGGCGGGCACGGTCAGGCGGCGAAAGCAGGGAAAAAGACCCGCGCTGCTTCAGGCAGGGAGAAAGGACGACATACGTGAAATCAGGCTGAACGAGCTTTTTGGCTTCATTCAGGTGATACAGGTGCCCGTTATGAAAAGGATCGTATTCCGCGATGATGCCTAAAATGGTCATCACAGGCGCCTCCTTTGCCAAAATGTTATGCTGAATCTGTTAAGATGAGTGTAACATTTCGGGGGTTTCTTTTCAAGGTAAAAACGTGTATAATAAATAATACATCATTTGCCCGGCAAGCCGGGTGCCTTTCCCCGGAAGGGAAGGCTAGAAATATAGTAAAAGGAGAAGGAAAACTATGAAAATCCTGGTTGTGAACGCAGGTTCTTCATCCCTGAAATATCAGCTGATCGACATGGATGGCGAGAAGGAGCTGGCCAAGGGCCTGGTAGAACGGATCGGTATCGAAGGCAGCCGGCTGAAGCACAGTGCCGGTGAAAAGAAGACCGAGATCGTCGAGGAAATTCCGGATCATGAAGCTGCTGCCCAGTTGATGCTCAGGATTCTCCAGGATCCGGAGTTCGGTGTGATCAAAAGTACCGATGAGATCGGTGCGGTGGGGCACCGTGTGCTCCACGGCGGCAGCGCGTTCACGGCTTCCGTTATTGTCAATGACGCGGCGAAGCAGGCGATCCGTGACTGCTTCCCCCTCGGGCCGCTGCATAACCCGGCGAACCTGATGGGGATCGAAGCCTGTGAGAAGGTCATGAAGGGTACGCCGCAGGTAGCGGTGTTCGACACGGCATTCCATCAGACGATGCCGCCGAAGGCCTATATGTACGGTGTGCCGAAGATGTATGAGGAAAAGCTTCACGTACGCCGTTACGGTTTCCACGGAACAAGCCACCGCTTCGTGAGCCGCCGGGTCTGTGAGTTCCTGGGAATCAGCCCGAAGGGAAAGAAAATCATCATCTGCCATCTGGGCAACGGCTCCAGCCTGAGCGCTGTGATGGACGGCAAGTGCCAGGATACTTCCATGGGACTGACACCTCTGGAGGGCCTGCTGATGGGGACCCGCTGCGGCAGCTGCGATCCTGCGGTCGTGCAGTTTATCGCCAATAATCCCCTGAATGATGACGGTACACCTGTGGGTCATCCGGTCAGTGTGGACGAAGTGCTGACGATGATGAACAAGAAGAGCGGCTTGCTGGGGATCAGCGGCAAGAGCAGCGACTGCCGGGATATCGACGATCTGGCAGACAAGGGCGATGAGAATGCTATCCTGGCCCGTGAGATGCTGATCTACGGTATCAAGAAGTATATCGGAAGCTATGCCGCGGCTATGGGCGGCGTGGATATCATCTGCTTTACTGCCGGCATCGGTGAGAACAACGCATACCTGCGCGAGCGGGTGATCGACGGGCTGGAGTTCATGGGCGCGAAGATTGACCCCGAAAAGAACAAGACCCGTAAGGAGGCCGTGATTTCCGCGGATGACAGCAAGGTTACCGTCTGCGTGATTCCGACCAATGAGGAAATTATGATCGCGCGGGATACGCTGGATCTGGTTACGACCGGCAAGGTCAGGGATGAGTAAAGTTGTTGTTGACAAACGGTTTTTGAGCAATTATAATGTCAAACGGTCACTTTTGAGGTGAGGACATGAAGCTTGATGTATCGGATGCTTTATCCCATCCCGGCCAGGAGTACCATTTCTTCGGTTCGCAGGCCATTGCGGAGCAGGAGATCAGCGGCGATATCGTCCGGATTGACGATTGTGCCGTAGAGGGTGACTTTATGTCGGACGAGGACGGAAACATTTCGGTCAGAGGCAAGCTCAGGACCATTGCCCACGCTCCCTGTGCCAACTGTCTGGAAGACGCTGCCGCCGAAATCGAGAACGAGTTCGACGAGGTGTTCCGGCGGGGAGGCGACCCGGAGGATGACGAGATCTTTGCCTATGAAGGGCATGAGGTCCCGATGGACAAACTGGTTATGTCATACGCCGTCATGGCTCTGCCGATCCGCTTTCTCTGCAGAGAGGATTGTCCGGGCTTTGAATACAGGGACCCGGATGTTGCCCCCGTCGAACCGGGTATCCAATATCCGTTCGCAGGGTTGCAGCAATTGCTTGAAAACAATGAGGAGGTGTGAAGCATGGCTCTTCCGAAAGGGAAAATTTCCAAGGCTCGCAAGCACAGCCGCCGCGCCAACTGGAAGCTGAGCATGCCGGGCATTGGTGAATGCCCCCAGTGCCATCAGATGAAGTTGTCTCATCGCGTGTGCAAGAATTGCGGTTATTATAACGGCGTCCAGGTAGTCGTCGCAAAGGACGAAGCGAAGAACGCCTGATT
>OMYT01000015.1 GCA_900315315.1 uncultured Eubacteriales bacterium
CCATCAGATGAAGTTGTCTCATCGCGTGTGCAAGAATTGCGGTTATTATAACGGCGTCCAGGTAGTCGTCGCAAAGGACGAAGCGAAGAACGCCTGATTTGTCGACTGCTATTTTGGCCAGTATGTGAGAAATGCAGCTCCGACCCGATTGGGCGGAGCTGTTTTTGTTTAAGCGGAGGTAGTGGATATGGAAAAGAAAATGACCAGGGCTGATATGGCGACCCGATTCAATCCTCAGGAGATTGAAGCCGGGCTCTACCAGGCATGGGAAGAAGCCGGCGCTTTTGTTGCGCACCGGGAAGAAGGAAAGAAACCCTTTACGATTGTGATGCCGCCGCCTAATATTACCGGGCAGCTGCACATGGGGCATGCGATGGACTGCATTCTGCAGGATGCGCCGGTCCGCTATCACCGGATGAAGGGAGATCCCACCCTTTGGCTGCCGGGTACGGATCATGCCGCGATTGCGACCGAGGTCAAGATCGTGGAGGCGATGCGCAAGGAAGGCCTGACCAAACAGGGTATCGGCCGGGAAGCGTTCCTTGAGCGCGCCTGGAACTGGAAGAAGGAATACGGCGGACGCATCGTGCATCAGCAGCGGAAGATGGGCGTCAGCTGTGACTGGAGCCGTGAGCGCTTCACGATGGACGAAGGCTGCAGCAAGGCAGTGCGCGAAGTGTTCGTGCGTCTGTTTGAAAAGGGCCTGATCTACCGCGGACAGCGGATGATCAACTGGTGCCCGGCATGCCGAAGCGCGCTGAGCGACGCGGAAGTGGAATACAAGGAGCAGGCCAGCCATCTCTGGCACATCCGTTATCCCGGTGCCGACGGAAGTGAAGGCGTTGTTGTGGCGACAACCCGGCCGGAAACCATGCTGGGTGATACCGGTGTGGCGGTGAATCCCGCGGATGAACGTTATACCGATCTGGTGGGAAAGAAAGTGATCCTGCCGATCATGAACAAGGAAATACCGGTGGTTGCCGATGATTATGTGGAGATGGAATTCGGTACCGGCGCCGTGAAGATGACGCCCGCGCATGATCCGAACGACTTTGAAGTGGCCCAGCGGCATGATCTTGAGATTATCACGGTGACGAATGATGACGGCACCATGAATGAGAATGCCGGGAAGTTTGCCGGTATGGGGCCGCTGGAATGCCGTAAGGTCGTGGTAGAAGAATTGGAGCGCCTGGGCCTTCTGGTCAAAATTGAAGACTACAGCCATAATGTGGGATTCTGCTACAGGCATGGAGATACTCCCGTGGAGCCGCGTCTGAGCGAGCAGTGGTTCGTAAAAATGAAACCGCTGGCAGAACCGGCGATTGCGGCAGTGAAAGAGGGGAAGACCCGCTTTGTGCCGGACCGTTTCAGCAAGATTTACTATAACTGGATGGAGAACATCCGTGACTGGTGCATCAGCCGCCAGCTGTGGTGGGGGCACCGGATTCCTGCCTGGTACTGTGATGACTGCGGAGAGATGAGCGTGAGCCGGACGGACCTGACCGCCTGCCCGAAGTGCGGCGGTAAAGTCCGGCAGGATGAGGATGTGCTGGACACCTGGTTCTCCAGTGCCCTTTGGCCTTTCTCCACGCTGGGCTGGCCGGAACAGACGGAGGATCTGAAATACTTCTATCCTACGAGCATGCTGGTGACGGGCTACGATATCATTTTCTTCTGGGTGGCCCGCATGATTTTCAGCGGTATTGAGCACATGGGGGAGACACCCTTTGAGACGGTGCTGATTCACGGGCTGGTGCGGGATGAGCAGGGGCGGAAAATGTCCAAGTCCCTGGGCAACGGTGTGGATCCGCTGGAGGTTGTTGATGAATACGGTGCGGATGCGCTGCGCTTCAGCCTGGTGATGGGCGTGAGCCCCGGAAATGATACCCGCTACAGCACGGAAAAGGTGGAGGCTGCCCGGAATTTTGCGAACAAAGTCTGGAATGCCAGCCGCTTTGTGCTGATGAACGTGAACGAGCGGAAGGCCTTTGATCCCGCGAAACTGGAAACTGCCGACAAGTGGATTCTGACCCGGCTGCAGGAAGCAATCCGGGATGTGTCCGACCACATGGAGGATGGCGACTTCGGTCTGGCGGCGACGAAAATCTATGATTTCGCCTGGAGCGAGTTCTGCGACTGGTATATCGAGCTGAGCAAGTCCCGCCTTCTGGGTGAGGATGGTGAGAGCAAGGAGACCGTGAAGGGTGTGCTGCTCTTCGTGCTGGAGAACTTGCTGAAGCTGCTGCATCCCTTTATGCCGTTCCTCACAGAGCAGGTGTACAAGTATCTGCCGGACAGCGAAGGGTTCCTGATGCTGCAGAAGTGGCCTGAATATAATGAAGGCTTTGTGTTTGCTGAGGAAGAGCAGCGGATGCAGGGCGTGATGGAGATTATCCGCACTATCCGGAACCTGCGGAGCGAGATGAATGTGGCTCCCTCAAAACGGACGCGGCTGATGCTGCTGCCCGCGGAAGGGTGGGCGGAGACACTGCAGAACGGCGAAGGCTATTTCCGCCGCCTGGCCGGTGCGGAACAGATGGAGATTCTGGGGGACCGGAACGCTGTGACTGAAAAGACCGTGAGCGCTGTGGTGACGGCCGGCGAGCTGTTTATCCCGCTGGGCGATCTGGTTGACTTCGCCAAGGAAGTGGCCCGGCTGACCAAGGAACTGGAAAACCTGCAGAAGGAAACTGCCCGTTCCGAGGGAATGCTGAAAAACCAGGGCTTCCTGAGTAAGGCACCGGCGCATCTTGTGCAGGCGGAAAAGGATAAGCTCGAGGCCGCAAAGGCGAAAGTTGCGGCACTGGTGAACCGGATCGAAGAACTGAAAGAGAACGTTTGATTCAGTGTGGGGCTGCGGGTTTCCGCAGCCCCGATTTGAACATAGGGACGGGAGTTGAAACCTCGAATGGAATTCAGGCATGAACCGGTGCTGCTGCAGGAAGTGCTGCTGTGGATGAACGTCCGGGAAAACGGTGTTTACTGCGACGGTACGCTGGGCGGCGGGGGCCATAGTGAGGCGATCCTGAAGGCTTCCGGCGGCACAGCGAGGCTGTACGGGATTGATCGGGATGAGAATGCAATCCGCGCAGCCTCCGAACGCCTTTCCGGCTTTGGAGGCTTCACAGCCATTCGCGGAAATTTCCATGACGCGAAGGCTCTGCTTCAGGAAGCCGGAGCAGGCCCTCTGGACGGCGCTCTGCTGGACCTGGGCGTTTCCAGTCCGCAGCTGGATACGGCGGCGCGGGGATTCAGTTATCACGAGGATGCGCCGCTGGATATGCGGATGGACCAAAGTCAGGGAATGACGGCGGCGGATCTGCTGAATACGGTGGATGAGCGGGAACTGACAGCGATCATCCGCGATTACGGGGAAGAAAAATGGGCGGCGCGGATTGCCGGGATGATCTGTGAGCATCGTGCACTGAAACCTTTCGAAACGACTTTTGATCTGGTGCATGCGGTGGACGCGGCTGTCCCGAAAGCAGTGCGGCGGAAGGAAGAGGGGCATCCGGCCCGGAGAACCTTTCAGGCGGTTCGCATTGCCGTGAATGATGAACTGAAACCGCTGGAGCAGGCGCTTCGGGATCTGATGGACTGTCTGAAACCCGGCGGGAGGCTTTGCGTGATCACTTTCCATTCCCTGGAGGACCGGATTGTAAAACGCCTTTTCAAACAACTGGAGAATCCGTGCATCTGCCCGCCGAAAGCGCCGATCTGCACCTGCGGCCGGAAACCGGTGGCAAGGGTGCTGGCAGGCGGCGCGGTGGCGCCGTCTGCGGATGAAACCGAACGGAATCCCAGAGCCCGCAGCGCCAAACTGCGGGTGGCGGAGAAATTGAAAACGGAGGAGTAATGTGGCTGTTCTTTATGTAGTGGCGACTCCTGTCGGCAATCTTCAGGATCTTTCGCCCAGGGCAGCGGATACGCTGAGAACAGCGGATCTGATCATCGCCGAGGATACCCGAGTGACGATGAAGCTGTGCCGGGTGTTCGGGTTTCATGCGCCGCTGGTCAGCTGCCACCGGCATAACGAGGAAAGCAAAGCGGCGGAACTGGCCGGCAGAATCCTGGGAGAGGATCTGGCGGCGGCGCTGGTGACGGACGCGGGAACGCCCTGCATCTCTGATCCGGGCTGCGAGGTTGTGCGGGAATGCGTTGCCCTTCAGATCCCGGTGATCCCGATTCCCGGCTGCTGCGCTGGGATTGCGGCGGTTTCGGTAAGCGGCTTTGACGCGAGGGAATTTGCTTTTTACGGGTTTCTGCCGCGGGAAAAGAAAGACCTGAAGGAACGCCTGAAGGAAATTGCGCGGGGGGTGAAGGTGGCGGTTCTCCACGAATCGCCTTTCCGGATCATTGATCTCACGGAAGCGGTTGCGGAAACATTGCCGGAGGCGCGGATGGCTGTCTGCTGCGACCTGACAAAGCTTCACGAGAAAACGCTCTATGGCACGCCGCAGTCTGTGCTGGCCGAACTGAAAGCAAACGAGAAGACGGAAAAAGGCGAGTATTGTGTGGTGATTGACCTTCACGGAGTTTCTCTTCCGGAGGAGAAGGATACAGCGGCAGAGTGGCCGGCAGAAGCAAAACTGATTGAGGAAATGAAACAAGGCGCGAACCTTCGGGAGGCGCAGGAAATCCTGATCGCCAGGGGAGAAAAGAAAAACGCCGTCAAGCAGGCGGCGCTGACCCTGAAAAAACTGTTTGAATAAAAAACGGAGCCTGCCGGTTTCATTCTTCGGCAGGCTCCGTTATACTGAAGCTAATTATTTATCGGAAGCCAGGAAGTTGTAAACCAATGCTGCCAGCGCGCCGCCCACCAGGGGAGCCAGCAGGAAGACCCAGATGCTGCTCAGGTCGCCGGCGATGAGAGCCGGACCGAAGGAGCGGGCAGGGTTAACAGAAGTGCCGGTGAAGTTGATGCCCAGCAGATGAACAAGCACCAGTGCGCCGCCGATGACCAGGCCGGCAATATTGCCATTGGATTCTTTGGAGGTGACGCCCAGGATCGCGATCACGAAGACGAAGGTCAGAATCACTTCAATCCCGAAGCTCATCAATGCGCTGCCGTTATAGAGTGCATTGCAGCCGAGTTTGCCGGTATCCTTCACGATGAAGTTCAGGACAGCAGCGCCGGCGATGGCGCCCAGGAACTGGGCGACAATGTAGCTGCAGAAATCCTTCACGGACATCTTTTTGCTGATCAGCATGGCGATGGACACGGCCGGGTTGATATGGCAGCCGGAAACATTGCCGATGGAGTAAGCCATGGCGACGATGACCAGACCGAAAGCCAGGGCGGTGCCGATGAGCCCGGAAACGCCTGTTGCGCAGATCTGTCCCGCGACGCCGCAGGCGAAGAGCACGAGCACGGCGGTGCCGATAAACTCAGCCAGGTACTTTTTGAAATCCTTCATGAAATACATCCTCCTTTTTCTACCGGTTGTATAACCGGAGGTATTATAACTCAAGATACAGTGTTCCGCAACAGGTGAATTTCATGATGCGGATGACAGGCATATGAAAACAGAAAAGTTCATGGTATAATCGGTTCAACGATACACGCCCTTTTGGAAGGGGGATTGCCCGTGCCGGATTTCAATGCTGCCCAGACAGAAGCCATCAACGCCCGGAACCGTAATATCCTCGTTTCCGCTGCCGCCGGCTCAGGGAAAACCACCGTCATGGTGGAAAAAATCAAGGAAACGCTGATTCGGCATCCGGAGGCGTCTGTTTCTCAGTTTCTGGTAATCACTTTTACCAGGGATGCCGCGCGGAATATGAAGGATAAGCTGCGGAATCTGCTGGAGGAAGCAGCCCGGAAGGGCGAAGAACAAGCCGCGAGGGCGCTGGGCGAGATTGAAATTGCCTCCATCAGCACAATTCATTCCTTTTGCACCCAGCTGTTAAAAGAATACAACGATAATACCGGCGCTTCCATGAATCCGCGCGTACTGAAAGACGAGGAAAAGAAGCAGATCATGAACGAATGCTTCAGCGACGCGTCGGAGCGGATCTTCACTGAAAAAGACAGATACAGCAAGGCTGACAGGCAGACTGTCAGTTTC
Organism: uncultured Eubacteriales bacterium; assembly: GCA_900315315.1. GTDB lineage: Bacteria > Bacillota > Clostridia > Christensenellales > Aristaeellaceae > Aristaeella. The sequence continues at coordinate 6,069 of OMYT01000015.1, forward strand.
CTGATGGCCGCTTTCAATCCCGACGAGATCCGGAAAATGGTTCAGGATCTCTACAATGTTCTGATGGGCATTCCGTATCCTTTCGATTTCCTTGAAAAGATCGTCAGGGAACCTCCGTGTGCCCTCTGGAACAGAGAGATCATGACTTCCATTGACCTGGATGTGCTTGGGCTGGAAGAATGCCTGCGCCGGGAGCAGGAACTCCTGCAGGAACCGGAGGCAATGGCTCAGTGTTCTGGCATTGTACAGGCGGACGCCGATTTGATTGCTGTGTTCCTTCAGAAATATATATTGACTGAAGAAGTCAAAGCAAAAAGGCAGCTGCTGCTTGAAACGGCAGACGCCTTTGCAAAAGCGCCCGCCGTGCCCCGGGGATCGGATGACGGCGTCAAAGCATGGAAAAAAGAATTTGATGCAGTCCGCAGCAGCATGAAAGGTGCGAGGGGAATATTGCCCACATCGGTCAGGCGCATTGATGCCATGCTGGATGAAAAAAACGACCGCATGAACGGCATCATCCGGAAGGAATTGCGGGGGCTGGAGCTGCTCCTGCGGGAAACAGCTGCGCAGTATGAGCGGCATAAGCTGGAGGCCGGCGCGATTGATTATGCCGATATGGAGCAGATCGCTTTCCGGATTATGTCTGACCCGGATAAGCGGGATGAGCTGCTTGCCAGGTACAAATATATCTATGTGGATGAGTGCCAGGATGTTTCCGGTATTCAGAACGCGATTATTGAGTCCCTGGCGGGTCCGGGTCATCAGTTCTTTATGGTCGGTGATATCAAGCAGTCCATCTACGGCTTTCGCCATGCGGAACCGGATCTGTTTGAGCAAAAACGCAGGGATTATCAGGAAAATGCGGATGCGGAAGAACGCCGGATTTTTTTCATGGATAACTACCGTTCCTGCAGAAGCGTTGTAGATGCCGTGAACGAAGTATTCACGGAAGCGATGGACAAAAAGATCACGGATATGGATTACATCCCTGAAGATAATCTTCAGTGCAATGTCGGGGGTGATTTCGGACCCGTTGACGTTTTCCTCGTTCAGAAAGGGGAGGACGATGCGGATAAACTGGAAGCCCAGTGCGAGGTTGCCGGACGGTATATCCAGTCGCTGATTGCACTTTCTTCCGAAGTGAGCAGCAGTAGGCATTACACCTACAGGGATATTGTCATTCTGGTGAAGGTGGCCAAAGGCACTGCTTCCGCGATTGTGGATCATCTGAAGAAGATGCATATTCCGGCGATGTATGAAGGCGCTCAGGATTATTTCGGACTGGCGGAAGTAAAGGCTTTTGTGAGCCTCCTGACCGTGATCGACAATCTGCATAATGACGATGCGCTGGTCGGAACGCTGATCAATACGCCCTTTCTGTTCACGGAGAGCGAACTGGCGGAGATTCGGCTGGAAAAGAATGAATATGGACCTTTTTATGAAGCTTTTGAGTTTTGCGCGGAGCGGAATCAGAAATCGATTGATCTCCGCTGCAGGCAGGTGACGGACCGGTTGACCGAATGGCGTGAAATCAGTGAAAACATGCCTGCTCCGGATTTTGTCTGGTGGCTGATGCGTGAAACCGGGATCTATGCATCGCGCGGAGCTTATCCGGACGGAAAGGCCAGACAGGCGAACCTGGATGCTCTTTATCAGAGAGCGCTGGACGGCAGGGAAGCCGGGAATATCTGTCTTTCGGATTTTGTCGGCAGTCTCCGGGAAGCCGGTGAAACAAAGCAGCGCGACAGTGATGATCATCCTGTTATGGGGGCCGGCGATAATTTTGTGCGCGTGATGACGATGCATAAGAGCAAAGGCCTTGAGTTCCCGGTGGTAATCCTCATGGATCTGCAGAAGAGCCTTCGCAGAAAACGCGGCGATGAGAGGCTGCGTATCGACGTTTCTTCTTCCGGCGGCGCGCTGGGGCTGTACCTGCCTGCCGTTCAGCGCGGAAAGCACAGCGCCGTGGATTCACAGGGGAAAATTGCCTTTGACGTTCGGGCACTGCGGAAAAATATTTCAGAAGGAACGCGTCTGCTGTATGTAGCGATGACCCGTGCAATGCAGAGGCTTTGCCTGATCGGATCTTTCAAAGAAAACGCCGAAAAGCTGTGGCGGAATCAGATCCGCGCTGCCCGGATCTGGAAAACGGACAGCATGTTGGATATGGTTATGCCCGCTGTCCTCAGCCGGGTCGAACTGCCTGACGTGGGTGGAACGAATAGGGATAATCTTTGGCGGCTGACCTGCGTTTCCGGAAAGTCCATTGAAGAGACGGAAGAAACCGCGGAAACCCTGGATTCCTGGATTGAAGCTGCTCTTGAAAACGATGAACCCGTGATGCTGTTCATGCCGGAGAAAGCGGAACCGGCACCCTTGAAGACCAGTGTTACGACAATCACGCAGCACAGGGTTGTTCTGACAGATGATGACAGCGAGGAAACGCTGGAGGACAAACGGAGAACAGAGGAAGCCGTCCGCACCTTCCGTCTCTCTTCAGTTGCAGGCAAACCGGCTTTTCTGGAAGAAGAGCAGGAAACTGCGGCCCCGGTCAGCATCGGAACTGCTACCCATCGTTTTATCCGCCTGGTCACCCTTGATGAACTGCGGAAGAAGGGAGCAGAGTCCGGGAAGGTGATCCGTGCTGAAATGGAGAGAATGAGGGCGGAGGGCATCCTGACGGAAGAAGAAGCAGGAATGATCAGGATAGACGGTGTGATTTCCTTCTTTGAGAGTGAATTGGGGAAACGGATGCTGGCAAGCCCGGAGATCAAACGGGAAGCCGCTTTCACTATGAAGATTAATTCCCATGGGGCGACCATGGTGCAGGGGATTGTTGACTGTGCTTTCACAGAAAACGGAGAATGGGTTCTGATTGATTATAAGACGGATTATGATACGGCCCCGGAGGTTTTTGTTCCGAGGCATGAGATGCAGATGAACTGGTATCGGGAAGCGCTCGAGAGGCTCACCCGGATACCGGTGAAGGAAATGTGGCTGTATGCCCTTCGGGTCGGCAGAGCCTTCCCTGTGGAGAGGAGGGAACTCTGATGGCGCACATTCGTATTGTTACCACCCGTGCTCCGGGGTTGATCCCGAGTCTGATTCGGGAAATAGACAATGCTGCCAATCCGGTGGTGCTGATTCCGGAATCATTTACGCTTGCCTGTGAAACGGAAATCGTGAAGCAAAGCCCGTACGGCGGCATTTTTGACCTGAAAATTTTCTCTCCCGCTTCTCTTATCCGTGAGGTTCGGGAACTGACAGGCCGCGGGGATCGGAAGCCGATTTCCGGGGACGGGCAAAATATGATTATTTCCGGGGTGCTGCATCATTACCGGGATAACCTGACATACTACCGGGATTCGGCGGCGCAGCCGACCCTGGCTGCGAAGATCGCCGGACAGATTGATGAATTTACGCGTGCCAGACTGACTCCCGGGTTTCTGAGACAGTATAAACCGGACAGCCGCCGCACAGGCGCGAAGCTGCAGGATATCGCCCTGATCTGGGAGGGATATCAGCAGATTCTTGAAAAGGGATTTGAGGATACGATCGGACAGTGGATGTCCGCTGTCAGGATGATTCGCAGGAGCGGGATTGTTCGGCACAGTCAGCTTCTGATCTACGGTTTCGATTATATTTCCCATGATATTCTGAACCTGGTGGAAGCAGTAGCGTTTCCCGATGACGATTCGGCTGCTGACGAGGTTGTCATCGGCTTGGTCAGCGATGACGAAGGCCCGGATCGCGATATCTTTAAGGCAGCCAACGATTCTGTGCAGGCACTGAAATACTGGCTGGAGTGCAGAAACACGCCCTGTATCGTTCAGCGGGCGGATATCATGCCGCGAATGGACGCCGGTATTGCCTATGCGGAGAAGAACATCTATGCTCTCGGTGCCTTCGGCAGTGAAAGAATCTATCGCCGGAAAGACGAAACCTGGGTAATCCGGGAAAACCCGGTCACCGTCCGGAAAGCAGCGATGGCTGAACTGGAAAGCACATATGTGCCGGATATGTCCCACGTTCACATGTACTATGCAAGAAACTCTTATCTGGAATGCCAGCATGCCTGTCAGACGCTGATTGACTGGCATCGGGCTGGCGTTCCCTGGGAAGAGATGTCTGTCGCGGTCTGTGAGCAGGATACGCTTCCGTCGCTGCTGCCGATGACGTTGTCCGCGTCGGGGATTCCTTTTAACGTAAAACAGGATCAGCCGATTCTGATGAGCGGCTATGGGCAGTATTTCCTGTCGCTCCTGCGAATTCTGCGGCTGAATTTCTGCCGGGAAGATGTGCTGCGGCTGGTCAAAACCGGCTTTACGGACTTGCAGCCCGATCAGGTGATGGATCTGGAGAACTATGCCCGTGAAAACGGGATTCATCGCAGCAGATGGCAGAAGCCGTTTTATATTCCCGAAACGGGAAGCGGGAAAGAAAAGGCGCTGCTTCTTGAAAATCTCCGGAAGAAGATTGTTGACCCCATTGTTGAACTCAGAAATAAACTGGGCCGGAAAGATTGTACGGGCAGGCAGGCTGCTGAGCTTCTTTTTGAGTTCATTACGGATGCGGGAATCTATCAGCGCCTTCAGGATCAGGAAGAAATCCTGGCTTCCCGGGGAGATGATCCGGCCATTGACAGGAACCGGCAGGTGTGGACGGCGGTCAATGAACTTCTGGATACCGTCGCGACATTTATCGGAGATGAGCCGCTTCCGCGGCATGATCTGTGCGCGATGCTGGAAGCGTCTCTGGCCTCCCGCAGGATTAAATCCCTGCCGCAGCTTTCCGGTGCGGTCATGGTTGCGCCTCCCCAGATGTTCTTTTCTTCAGGGGTACGCTGCATGATTGTCATGGGATTGCAGGAGAATGAGATCTCGGCCGGCGCGGGCATTCTTTCCGAGCAGGAGCGTGGCCTGCTGGAGGAGTTTATCGGGCGGAAAAACCGGGAGTACTATCAGTGGTATTCCGGTGATCCGGATGAGTTGGAAGGTGAGATAAGGCCGTACAGCAAGATCGGTCAGTCGCTGATGGATCTGGCTGCCCGCCGGAAACAGGATGTTTACCAGGCGGTTTCCCTGGCTCGTCAGGAATTGATGATCTCCTGTTCCGGCGCAAAGCCCAGCGGCGGTGTCATGACGCCCTCTTCTGCCTTTGACCGCATGTCGGGGATTATCCGTGAAACGAACCCGGGGAATATGACCGGCGGACTTATGGAAACGGATATCCGTCCATTTGCCCCTGCTTTTGCCCTGGAAACGCTTGCTGTGAAACTGCGGGAAGCCAGAGACGGCAAGGACGGTTTTCTGCAGGACGAAGACCCGGACGACATCCTGTGGAAAAGAGCGCTGGGAGCACTGTATCGGTCTGAAGAATGGAAAAAGAAGGTTGAAGGGGTTCTGAACGGCCTGCATGTTACGGTGATGTCTGCCCGGATTACTCCTGAACAGGCCCGCAGGCTGTATATGACTCATGGAATGACCATTTCCCGGCTTGAGACTTTCGCCTCCTGTCCGTATCGGCATTTTTTGCAGTACGGACTGGGATTGGTTCCGTCGGGAGCCTGGGTATTCCGGCAGGATGAGCAGGGGACTTTCAATCATGATGTGCTGCAGGCATTTCTGGACAGGGCTATGAAGCTTCCGGAATGGCCGGATTTGTCGGAAGAATCACAAACGGAACTGCTGAACAGCGTTCTGAAAGAACGGGTGAAACAGTGGGATGGCGGGATTCTGACTTCGGACACCATGCACCGGTATCAGGGTGCGGCCATTATCCACGGCGTAAGGACGTCCGTCGAAAGCATGATGCGGGCTTTCCGTCAGAAACCGCACTTCCTGCCCATGGCTACGGAGGTGCCGTTCGGCACACCGGATGAAAGCGGAAGAACAGAAATTCCGCCGATCCTGATCAGAACTTCCGACGGGGATACAGTTGCTTTCTCCGGACGGATCGACCGAATTGATGTGCTTGAAACAGAAGACGGAAAGAAATACTTCCTGATTGTGGACAACAAGATGTCTGGAAAGGAGGTAAAGCAGAACTCCATTGCGGCCGGACTTCAACTGCAGCTTCCTCTGTATATCCTGGCGGCACAGAAAGGCCTTGAAGGATATGAAGCTGCAGGCGGCCTGTATCAGCCGGTCAGGGATGTCCTGGTCGACAGTGAGGACAGGAATCATATTGAAAAGCAGATAGACAAAGAACTGCAGACCTCCGGCATGATCCGCGATATTGAAATTGTTCAGGAGGCGGCAAAGCCGGTGAAAATCTCCGGAAAGAGCGGTGCAAACGATACAGTCTCCGTGGTGTCGGCGGAGGAACTGCTTGCATCCGCTTCCTGCGCTCTGAATACGGCAACGGACAGTGTCAATCGGATTCGCAGCGGGGAAGTAGCGCCCAGGCCGGTAAAAGACGGTATGGATTCACCCTGCAGCTGGTGCGATCATCTGAACGGCTGCAAGTATGATGTCACGATTCCCGGTTGTAAAATAATAGAGATAGATCATAAACAGCGGGTAATGATTCAGTTCGGCGACGATGAAACTCCGGCCCAATAATACCGGTTTCCGGCTGCTTCTGAAGGGCCTCCTGGGTTATTCCTTCAGTTTGCTGTTCTCGTGTTCCATCTTGTTTTCCCAGTGGATCAGCAGCGTCATGCCGGCGCGCATCAGCAGGATCGCGCAGGTCATGCCGATTGCGCTCCAGTCCGGAGCGATAATGGTATTCAGCACCTCACTGGTAAGCAGGAAGTTCAGGCCGGTGGAGATGCCGGTGGTGAGTGCGTCCCGGCAGCCCATATGATCCTTTCTCAGGAGCCTGATCAGGGCCCGGATGGTATAATAGACGATGATCAGGGCACCGATGATCTCAACGCCGGTGATGATATATTTCAGAAAATATTCAAAATGGGTGTCAATTTGTTCATGCATGGCTGAAAAAACCTCCGCTTCAGGATAGAATTATTATATACACCTCGCTGTGTTTAGACAAGGAAAAAAAGAAATCAGGGAGCATTTTGACTGCTCCCTGAGGTTTTCGATTGCCTGATTGAATGATATTGGATTATACGTTCCAGATCTCTTCGGCATACTGGCGGATCGTGCGGTCGGAGGAGAATTTGCCGGAGCAGGCAACGTTCATCAGGCACTTGCGTGCAAAGGCATTTTCGTCCTCTTTGGCGTCACGGATGGCCTGCAGTTTGGCCTTGTAATAGCTGTCAAAGTCTTTCATGACGTAATAGTGGTCCGGCTTATGCCAGGAGGCGCCTTTCAGGATTGCGTCATGCAGTTCCTTCAGCGCACCGTCGTCATCCGGAAAGGTGCCGTCGGTCAGTGTGTCCAGTGCCCTGCGAAGCAAGGCATTCTTTTCATAAATCGTATTCGGATCGTAAGAATTCTTGATCTTCTCGAGCTCTTCCACGGTGGCGCCGAAGATATAGTTGTTTTCGCGGCCGGCTTCTTCCACAATCTCCACGTTTGCACCGTCAAAGGTACCGAGGGTCACTGCGCCGTTCAGCATCAGCTTCATATTACCGGTGCCGGAGGCTTCCGTCCCGGCAGGGGAGATCTGCTCTGAAATATCCGCGGCAGGAATGATCTTCTCCGCCCAGGAGCAGTTATAGTTCCGGACAAAGACAACCTTCAGGCGGTCCATTGTCTCCGGGTCGTTATTGACTTTATCGGCGATCATGTTGATCCAGTGGATGATGGCTTTGGCGCGGTCATAGCCGGGGGCTGCTTTGGCGCCGAAGATGAAGGCGACAGGCGGCAGGTCCTTCAGCTGGCCGCGCTTCAGCTGGTCGTAGATCGCCAGGATGCTCAGGGCATTCATGAACTGGCGCTTGTACTCATGCAGACGCTTGACCTGTACATCGAATACCATTTCCGGATCCAGGGTAACCCCTTCCCGTCGTTGGATCTCGGCGGCAAGCTGCTCTTTTTTCGATTTCTTTACCGTGCGGAATTTGCCGCAGAGGGAAGTGTTGATTTTTGGAACCAGGTTTTTCAGCAGATCCAGATCCGTTTCGAAACCCGGGCCGATCTGATCGGTAATCAGCTTGCACAGTTCAGGATTGCACAGGCCCAGCCAGCGGCGCTGGGTGATGCCGTTGGTCTTGTTCTGGAAGCGCTCCGGCCAGATGGCATACCAGTCGGCAAACAGATCTTTTTTGAGGATTTCGCTGTGGAGGGCGGCGACGCCGTTGACCGCATGGGTTGCGTAAACCGCCATCTGTGCCATATGGACGCGGCCGTCCAGAATGACGCACAGGGAGGGGGTAATTTCCTTGCCGAGCTTTTTCATCTCTTTCCGGAAGCGCGCGTCAATCTTCCGGATAATGGAAACGATCTGAGGGCAGACGGAAGAAAGCAGGCTGAGATCCCACTTTTCCAGCGCTTCCTGCATAACCGTATGGTTGGTATAGGAGAAAGTATCCCGCGCGATCAGGAAAGCTTCCTCAAAGGGGATGCCATCCTCGCCCAGCAGGCGGATCAGTTCCGGGATGGCCATGGTGGGATGGGTGTCGTTCAGCTGGGCGGCAACTTCTTTGGCGAAGAAGGAATAGTCACTGCCGTGACGCACGCGGTATTTGCGCAGGATATCCTGCATGGTAGCGGAAACAAGCACATACTGCTGGCGGACCCGCAGTTGCCTGCCTGCTTTTTTGGTGTCATTCGGGTAGAGGAACTTGGTGATGTCTTCAGCCTTGTTCTTTTCTGCGGCGGCCTTTGCGTAATTTTGGGTGTTGAAGAGGGCAAAGTCGACTTCATGGAGACTTTCGGTCTGCCAGAGGCGCAGTGTGCCGATGTTCTTTGCGCCAAAACCGACAACCGGCATATCATAGGGGACTGCCAGCACAGCTCCGCCTTTCATGGGAACGATCACTGCTTCGTCCAGCCGGCGGACAGACCAGGGATCACCGAATTTGGACCAGTCGTCCGGCTCTTCCACCTGACGGCCGTCCACAAAGTTTTGCTTGAACAGACCGTACCGGAACCGGAGACCGTAGCCGGTCAGCGGTACATCGCAGGTGACGGCGCTGTCCAGGAAGCAGGCGGCCAGCCGTCCGAGACCGCCGTTGCCGAAAGCATCGTCCTCAATGTCTTCCATAATGGCGATATCGACGCCTTTCTCTTTCAGCAGGTCCTTCACTTCGTCCAGGAAGCCCATGCAGTACAGATTGTTATAGATCAGCCGGCCGACAAGGAATTCCATGGACAGATAGGCCGCCTGCCGACGGGGAAAACGGTCGGCTTCTTTCTTGGCCCATAACGGGGCAAGCGCGTCCATGGCGGCGCCGGACAGGGCATTGTGGAGCTCCGTGGCGGTTGCCTGCGGCAGTTCCTTGTGGCATTCGGTCATCAGCCGCTGTTCGGCGTCCTTCATCAGTTGCTTGGCATTCATCATGATTTGTTACCTCCTGTTGGTTTCTTTGTTAAGCCGGTAGTATTTCATGGACAGGCTCAGGGAAAGCTGGTCGGGTTTCATGCGCCACCGCCAGTTTCCGCCGATGGTCCCGGGGTAGTTCATCCGGGCGGAATTGTCAAGGCCGAGAATATCCTGCATGGGAATGATAACTGTGTCGCAGGGGCCTCTGAAAAGGAAACGGATAAAGGCTTCCGGAGCGTCTTCGGGTTTGGAGAATCCGAGGAGTTTTCCGGCGTAGTCAAGGACCTTCGGATCTGCCCGATCCGCCCATCCGCGCGTGGTATCGTTATCGTGCGTGCCGGTATAGGCAACGGAGTTGTTCCCGTAGTTGTCCGGGTGATGGGGATTGGTCTCATCGGAATCGAACCCGAAGGTCAGGACCTTCATCCCGGGATAACCGCACCAGTTCAGCAGACGGCGCACACGGTTGTTGACGCAGCCGAGATCCTCCGCGATGATCTGTATGCCGGGGACCTCCTGATTCAGCCGTTTGAAGAGTGCTTTCCCGGGGCCGATGACCCACTTGCCTTCTCTGGCGTTGGGCATTCCGTGCTTGACGGAATAGTAATTCGCGAACCCGATGAAATGATCGATCCGGATCATGTCATACAGTTCGGCCATCCCGCGCATCCGAGCCACCCACCAGTCGAACTTCCGGCAGAAACGGAGATAGGTCCAGCGGTACAGCGGATTTCCCCACAGTTGTCCGTCCTCCGAGAAATAGTCCGGGGGGACACCGGCAACCTTTTTCGGAATCAGTTCCCGGTCCAACTGGAAGATTTCCGGATGGGTCCAGGTATCCGCTGAATCTTCAGCCACATAAATGGGCATATCGCCGAAGAGCCGGATCGAGCGATCGTTGCAGTACTTCTTCAGGTCGAACCATTGACGGCGGAAGATATACTGGCAGAAGATGTGGTAATCGATATCATCCCGAAGCTCTTCTGTGTACTTGCGTATAGCTTCCGGACGGCGGAAACGGATCCCTTCATCCGGCCAGGAAGTCCACATGACCTGGTTGAAATGGTTTTTGACTGCTGTGAAAAGAGCAAAATCCTCCACCCAGGGATTCACGGAAATAAACTCACGGATCTGCCCGCTGAGGCTGGCGGCGGACTGCTTATAGCAGCGGCGGAGAAGCATCTCCTTGTTTTTACGGACAGCATCAAACTCGATTGTCTCCGGATTCTCCGGAACAAATTCCTCACTGTCGTCGTATTGCAGAAGACCTTCTTCCCGAAGCCGCTGGCAGGAAATCAGCAGCGGATTGCCGGCAAACACGGAAGAGGACTGGTAGGGGCTTTCGCCGTAGCCGGTCGGACCGATGGGCAGAACCTGCCAGATGGTCATGCCGGAGGCCTGAAGGAAGTCCGCAAATTCATATGCTTCCTGTCCCATAGAGCCGATTCCGCCGGGAGAGGGGAGAGAAGAGATGTGCATCAGGATACCGCTGGAGCGCATAGAATACCGTCCTTTCAGGAAAATAGTTTAAGAGTGCTTGCACTGGGCCAGGGATTCACGTTTGCGGAAAGCGGCTTCCACCAGAATATGGCGGGGGGCTGCATCCTTTTCCATCATATCCAGGAGCAGATTGACGCTCCGACGGGCGATTTCATCGACCGGCTGTTCAACCGTTGTCAGGCGCGGTACCATAAACCGGCTGATATCAATCCCGTCAAAGCCGACAATGCTGACATCTTCAGGAACAGAACGTCCGAGATCCTTCAGGGCCCGGATGGCGCCAACGGCAACCGTATCGCTCATGGCGAAGAGAGCGGTGACGTCAGGCTGCTCCGCAAAGAAGACCTTGGCGATCTCATACCCGGCATCGTAGGAAAAACGGGTTTCCCGGTACAGGGACTTGTCATAAGTCAGGCCGCGTTCCGTATAGGCTTCGCAAAAACCGCTGAATCGCATGGCGAGTGAATCGCCGGCCACGGGGTTGGAACCGAAAACGGCTGTCCGCGTATGACCGAGGGACAGCAGTTCTTCGGCAACAAGGCGTCCCATGGCGCGGTCGTCAACTGCGACGGAAGAAGCGCGGGGCAGGGCAGCGGTTTCGGCGTTGACGGTGGTGAAGACCATCGGCACATCCATTCCTTTGATTGCCCGGACGCGGTCATCTATCAGGCTGCCGACGAAGATCAGGCCTTTGACGTGATTTTGCCGGGTCATGCGTACGGCAGTCTGAAATTCGTCGTCCCTTTCATCGATATATTCGGTCATAAAATTGTCCGGTACTGTGTCGGCCCGGTCCAGGATTGCCTCCGCGAGAGAACTGAGAAACGGATTGGAACGTCCGCGGATGACGACACCGATAACTTCATTTCCCTGTTTTAGTCCCCTGGCGTTGGAATTACCGACAAAATGACAGTTCCGGATGACTTCTTCCACCCTTTTTCGGGTAGCCTGATTGACATCCGGCCTGTGATTAAGCACACGGCTGACAGTGGTCACGGAGACACCGGCCATTTCAGCGATATCGCGGATCGTATAAACCTTCATGGTGTACAACCTCCGTTTTTTGCCGAATTCCGGAAACGGTATCGGTAACGTTTTCAGCGTTAGAATATCATAGGTTTTTTGCTTCGTCAATAGACTTTTTTCTGCCGGAAAGGAGGTTGTTTTTTTTGCCCGCAGGCGATATAATTATACAAGCTATATGGTTCGGGAGGTGATCAAACTGAAAAAGCGTTTGCTTGCGCTGTTGCTCGCGGCAGCGGTTCTCTTCAGTTTTGCGATTGCCTGCGCGGACGAGTGGGACGATGAGGATTTCGGGGATGACGAATTCGAGGAAGAGGAAGAGTTCGAAGAAGAAGACAGCAAACCCGATTTCATGAATGTTTCCGGATACGATACAGGCGAAAAGTATACCAGCGGAGATTTTATTTATCAGCTGCCTGATGGCGTGGACGGCGCCGTGGTGATCAGCTATATCGGCACTTCGCCCGAAATGGTGATTCCGGATACCCTTGATGATCATCCGGTCGTCGCGATCGGGGATCAGGCCTTCAATTTCCTGACGATCGAGACGGCAACGCTGCCTGATACGGTCAAAACCATCGGCAGCATGGCTTTTTACCAATGTGCGAACCTGAAGCAGGTCCTGATCCGGGATGGCGTGGTGAGCATCGGGACCTGTTGTTTTGGCGGGGATCCTTTGCTGGAAGAGGTTACGATTCCGGAGTCGGTTGAGACAGTGGATGATTTTGCCTTCCTTGCCTGTGCCAGCCTGAAGGAGGTTTCCTTCGGTTCGGCACTGAAAAAAATCGGCGCCAGCGCTTTTCAGATGTGCGCTACGCTGAGTAAGGTTTCCCTGCCGGAAACTGCGGAAATCGGGGAGAATGCGTTCACGGATTGTCCGGCCGATATGGAAATTGTTAAACAATAAAAAATAGCAATAATCAACGGGCGGTTCGTTCTGAACCGCCCGTTTATAACTTTATTGACCGAAGGGGTTTAAGGGGGCGATCGGAAAGCCCCCTTATTGTATGATCATTCTTCCGCAGGTTTCACACTCAATAAGCGCGCCGTTTTTGATCTTTGAAAGCGTTGCGGAGGGAAGAGAAGTGTTGCAGCCGGAACACTGACCGTAGGTCAGCCGGGCTACCGGCGGAGAAATATGCTTCTTGATCACCTCATACTCCTCCAGCAATTTGGGATCCACCTGATCCATCATCTCTTTGGCTTTCGCTCGCTGCGCGTCCAGTTCGACCTTTTTGCTCTTTGATTCTTCTTCATACTCGGTCTTCAGCTGGTCAAAAGCTTTTTTGGCGTTGGCCGCTTCCAGCCGTACGCTGCGCTGCAGCTTGTCGTTCGCTTCGGTTTCTTTTGAGATCCGGCTGATCTCTGCTTCATACTGGCGGATGGTATCGCGGCACTTGCTGACCTCGGACAGCAGGGCTTTTACATCTTCCGGGGTATCAAGGGCTTCGGTTTCATACCGGTTCTGCAGGATCTGAAGCTGTTCCCGGGAACGTTCAACCGCTTGGGCGATGATGTCTTTCCGGTCTACCATGGCGGAAACATCTTCTTCAATCTGCTTATACTTCTTCTGCCGGTCAAGGATAAAATCACGGGCTTTTTCAAGCTTCTGGCGGGTGGGTGAACGCTTGATTGAGTTTGCGATGGCATCCGCTTTCATGTCTTCGGTCTGATAAGCCCACAGCGCTTCATACTTCTCCATACAAGGAGCCTCCTTCTGGCAGGATTGATGATCAACCGCCTGCCGCGGTCAGTAAGGGAAGGTATAGGCCGGAACCTCCGACACATAAACCCTCACATTACATTCTAACGCAGGAAGCGCCTTTTGTAAAGCAACTGCCAGGACCTCCATGGCCGGCTCTTCGGTGGCAAAATGTCCGCATTCGAAGGCGACAAGGCCGCTGTCGGCCATTGCCAGGGCGAGATGATGCTTGATCTCTCCGGAAAGGAAAGCGTCGCAGCCGGCTTCCGCGGCGGTTGTCCATTCATCGCTTCCGCCGCCGCTGCACAGGCCGATTTTCCGGATTTTCGCGTCTTCCGGACCCATGAGGCGGACTGTCGTCCCGAGTCTGCGGCTGAGTTCTTCCGCACAGGCGGAGGCCGTCATGGCTTCCGGCAGCAGACCGCAGCGAAAAAAACCTTCACCTGACACATCTGTGAGCCCGCAGAGTTCAGCCAGCGTGTCGTTGACGCCGCAGGGCGCCTGATCCAGATTGGTGTGGGCGGCAATGAGGCTGATATTCTCCCTCACAAGGTGGCGGATCAGACGGCCTTCATAGTCTTCATCGGTAAGCTGCCGGCGGGGGGAGAACATCAACGGGTGATGGGTGATGATCAACTGTGCGCCGAGGGAAACGGCTTCATTGATGACTGCTTCCGTGACGTCCAGAGCCAGCAGGACGCAGGATACTTCAGCGGCGGGGGAGCCGACCAGCAGACCGGAATTGTCAAATTCAGCCTGGGTTTCAAAAGGGGCAATTTCGTTGATAAGAAGGTAAAAATCGCGAACTGTCATTTGAGATTCCTCCGCTTTGGTGTTTGTAATTGGATTTTGCCTCCGGGCCCGGGACGGTAAGCACTAAGGGATTCTGCTTTCATAGAAGGCGATGTCTTCGCGTACCTGGTTGATCAGGGACTCATCCTGTTTTTCGGCGGTCAGGAGCCCCTGCAGTTTATCGTCCAGAACATCGCGGCGGCGGATGAGGTACGGGATCAGCTGATCCGACGCGGAATCGAACAGCGGACCGCCCAGCCGGATTTCCCGGGGAGACAGATCCGCCGCGCCGGGTCTGGCGCGAAGCACCAGATAGAATCGTCCGGCGCAATAGCAGGGTTCCTCCCGGTCAAGGTGGTAACCGATCCGGCAGACCGCTTCCCGGATCAGGGGAAGGTCCGTATGGGCTGAGAGCAGGAGCGAGGCACCCTTCAGCCGGTCCTGCCCGGAAAGCAGGATATCCCGGATGGTCCGCCCGCCCATACCGGTCACGGAGATCATTTCGCATTGTTCCCGAAGCGGCTGAAGGCCGTTCCCGCAGCGGAAGGTGACCCGGTCTGTCAGCCGGCAGGCAATGATCCCGTTCCTGGCGTTGTTCAGGGCGCTCTCGCTCAGGTCCGTCAGAATCATATGCTGACAGCGGCCGCGCTGCAGGAGCGCGGCCGGTAGATGGGCGTGATCTGTTCCGATGTCCGCCGCCAGCTCGCATGGATCATAGAGATCAAAGGCAAGGGACAGGCGGGCATCCAGATTGACAGGGGTGGGCATAAGCTTAATCAAGATAGTCGCGCAGTTTTTTGCTGCGGGAGGGATGACGGAGCTTCCGCAGAGCCTTGGCTTCGATCTGACGGATGCGTTCACGGGTAACATTGAACTCTTTTCCGACTTCTTCCAGCGTGCGCTGATGCCCGTCGTCCAGGCCGAAGCGCAGGCGGAGCACCTTTTCCTCCCGGGGCGTCAGGGTATCGAGCACGTCCATAAGCTGCTCCTTCATCAGCGCAAAGGATGCGGCTTCTGCCGGGGCAGGCGCGTCCTCATCCGGGATAAAGTCGCCGAGATGGCTGTCCTCTTCTTCGCCGATCGGGGTTTCCAGGGAAACCGGTTCCTGGGCAATTTTGATGATCTCGCGTACTTTGGCTTCGGAGATGCCCATTTCCCTGGCGATCTCTTCCGGCGTGGGTTCCCGGCCGTATTCCTGCAGCAGCTGGCGGGAAACGCGGATCAGCTTGTTGATCGTCTCGACCATGTGGACGGGAATGCGGATGGTCCGCGCCTGGTCGGCGATGGCGCGGGTGATGGCCTGCCGGATCCACCAGGTGGCGTAGGTGGAGAACTTGAAACCTTTCCGGTAATCAAACTTTTCAACGGCCTTAATCAGACCGAGATTGCCTTCCTGAATCAGGTCCAGGAAAAGCATGCCGCGGCCGACATAGCGCTTGGCGATGGAAACAACCAGCCGGAGATTGGCCTCTGCCAGCTTCTGCTTGGCGCTTTCGTCGCCGGCTTCCAGCTGTTTGGCGATTTCGATTTCTTCTTCTGCGGTCAGGAGCGGGACCTTGCCGATCTCCTTCAGATACATGCGCACAGGATCGTCAATGCTGATCCCCTCGGGGACCGACAGGTCGATTTGTGTATTGTCTTCGCCGCCGATGCGCGCCGCTTCTGCCGCCTGGTCGGCTGCCTGTTCGTCCGTCAGGATAACCTGTCGGTCTGCTGTTTCGTTGATCACGCTAACGCCGTAAGCCTCGAGTGTTTCAAGTACATGGTCCAGCTGATCGGCGTCCATCTCGAGCTCGACCAGGCGGTCCATGATCTCTTTATAGGTGATTGTTCCCTTGGATCTGCCGTATTCGTACAGTTCGTCAAGTTTGTTTTTGATCTTTTCTTCAGGCTTCTTTTCTTCAGGCTTCTTTTCTGCGGTTTTCTTTTCCGCAGATTTCTTTTCTGAGGCTTTTTTCTCTGCAGGCTTATTATCCGCGGGCTTCTTTTCTGTGGCTTTTTTCTCCGCAGACTTCTTTTCCGCGGGCTTCTTTTCTGTGACTTTTTTATCTGCAGATTTCTTTTCCGCAGGTTCCTTTTCCGCGGCCTTCTCCGCAGGCTTCTTTTCAGCGGGCTTTTTTTCAGCGGCTTTTTTCTCTGCAGGTTTCTTCTCCGTAGATTTTTTCTCTGCAGGTTTCTTCTCCGTAGATTTTTTCTCTGCAGGTGTTGTTTTCTTCTCTGCAGGTTTCGTCTTCTTTTCTTCGGTTTTCTTTACTTCAGATTTCTTTTTCTGCTCCTCGGGTTTCTGCTTCTGCGGCAATGGAATCCTCTCCTTCTGATTCACGTTGGTCGGTCAGGTTCCGTAAGGGTCACGGCAGCATCACTGCCGGAAAGCATCACTTCAGTTTCTTCAGCTTGTCGGAGATTTCCTGCGCTTCTTTCAGCAGTGCGGGCACTGTATCGGGTGGCGCGGTGTCAAGCATCCCGCTGATCTCTTCAAAACGCTTCTCAAGCTTTGTTCTCCGGATCCGGTTCAGACAATCGTTGGCCATGGTGATCATCTGATCCGTGTCGCCGGCGGCAGGGGAGAGCAGGATACGGGTGTATCGGGAACGGGTAGCTTCATCCGGCGCGAGATCCGGCAGCGAAGCGGGAGAGGCGCCGGCCAGAAGTTCCCTGTATAATGATTTCAACTCGTCATCCTCAAAATCCTTTTCGTCGATCATTTCTTTCGGAATCTGACCGGAAGCAAAGAGGCTGAGCAGGAGCTCCTGGGCTTTCAGATCTTCGGAGGTGCCCGTTTCGGCGGCTGCGGAACGGATCCGTGAAGGCTGCCGGGCAGGCGTTTTTCCGGTGGACTGCCGGGCGGCGGTCAGGTTCATCTGCTCCAGCAGCGTTTCACGTGTAAATCCGGTCGCGAGGGAAAGATCCTTCAGGTGGATTTCCCGTTCAACCG
The DNA here is from genome assembly GCA_900315315.1 of uncultured Eubacteriales bacterium. Classification (GTDB taxonomy): domain Bacteria; phylum Bacillota; class Clostridia; order Christensenellales; family Aristaeellaceae; genus Aristaeella. The sequence goes on from OMYT01000015.1 coordinate 23,414, forward strand.
GGTCCACGGCGGCGATAATGCCGGAGGCAGCGCGGGCGTAGGCCAGTTTTCCGTCCTGAGTGGAAAGGTCGTACTGTTCTTTCAGGCGCCGGAGTCGGTACGTTGCCGGCGAGATGGCAGGAAGTTTCCGGAAGCCTTCGATTCCGTCCCGGCGGATAAATTCATCCGGGTCCAGGCCATCCGGGAAATCAAGCACCCGGGCGGGAACGCCTTCCTGTTCCAGAATATCCAGCCCCCGGAGGATTGCATGCTGTCCTGCGGAGTCGCCGTCATATCCCAGATAAACCTGTGGAGCGAACCGGTGCAGCAGGCGGGCCTGCTCATTGGTCAGCGCTGTGCCGAGCGTGGCGCAGACGCCCTCCACTCCGAACTGGGTCAGGCTGACCACATCCATGTAGCCCTCCACCAGGATTACCCGTTCCAGATGACGCTGCTGGCGCAGCAGGTTTGCCGCGTAAACGCCCTGGCGCTTGTTGAACACGGGCGTGTCGGAGGTGTTCAGGTATTTCGGTTCCCGCTTTTCCAGTGTGCGTCCGCCGAACGCGATGACGTTTCCGTGCGTATTGATGATCGGGAACATAGCCCGGTTCCGGAACATGTCGAAATATCGTTCTTTGCCGTCATCGTTCTTTTTCCGGACTGTCAGACCGGCCAGCACAAGCTCATCCAGTTTCCAGCCTTTTTCCATTAGCCGGTCGCTCATCGCTGACCAGGAATCGGGCGAGGCCCCCAACCCGAACTTCCGGATGACGCTGTCGCTCAGCCCGCGCCTTCGCAGGTAGGCGAGGGAGGCTTCGCCGGCGGGAGTGAAAAGCGTTTCGTGGTAGAATCTCGCGGCCTCCCGGTTGGCGTTCAGCAGGCGCTCCCGCTGGGTGCGTCGCCGTTCATAGTCTTCGTCTTTTTCCATTTCGGGAATGGTCATATGGGCGCGGTCGGCAAGCTGCTCCACGGCTTCCGGAAACGAAAGCCGCTCTATGTCCATCATAAAGTGGATTACGTCTCCGCCGGCCTTGCATCCGAAACAGTAATACAGCTGATGCTCCCCGTCCACGGAAAAGGAAGCGGTCTTCTCTCCGTGAAAGGGACACAGCCCCCAGTAGTTCCGGCCTTTTTTGTTCAGAGCCACATAGCCGGAAACGATCTGAACGATGTCAGACCGGCTTCGGAGCTCATCCAGCCATGCAGCGGGGTAACGGGAAGCCATCTGTTCAATCACCTCAGCGGATGCAAATCAAAGAAGGGAATCCATCGGTCTCGTCCGGGATCACAGTCATCAGAATGCCGGGAAAGCGGAAGGGACGAAAAGATCCCGGAATTTTCTGGTGGCATAGCGGTCCGTCATACAGGAAAGGAAATCGCAGACGCTGCGTTCCGTCCCGTCGCGGTATCCGATCATCACAAATTCCTCGGGCATTTCGCCGGGGTGCTTGCAGTAGTATTCAAACAGGTGGCGCAGCACATAGTCGCAGCGGGCTTCTTCCGGGTCACGCCATCCGTCCCGGTAGACCCGGTCAAACATGAATTCCCGCAGGCCGTTCATGGCGTTCTCTGTTTCCTCTGACATTTCCAGATGCGGTTTTCCCTCGCTGTTGGAAACGATATCCAGGATCATGGTGTTGATCCGTTCCCCGTGGGTCTGCCCCAGGATGCGCAGGCAGTCCGTTGGAAGCTCAAAGGGCTTAAGGATCCCGGCACGCAGTGCGTCGTCCAGGTCGTGGTTCAGATACGCGATCCGGTCCGCCCGGCGGACGCACTCCGCTTCCGCTGTTTCGGGCTGCACTTTTCCGGAGTGGGAAAGAATGCCCTGGCGGACTTCCTTGGTCAGGTTCAGCCCTGTTCCCCGGTTTTCAAGCACTTCCACCACCCGCAGGCTCTGCTCATTGTGCCGGAAGCCTTCAGGCAGAAGTTCATTCAATGTTCGCTCCCCGATATGGCCGTAGGGAGTATGCCCCAGGTCGTGCCCCAGGGCGATGGCTTCGGTCAGGTCTTCATTCAGGCGGAGGGAACGGGCCAGCGTCCGTGCAACCTGGGCCACCTCAAGCGTGTGGGTCAGGCGGGTCCGGTAATGATCCCCTTCCGGAGAAAGAAAAACCTGGGTCTTGAATTTCAGCCGGCGGAAGGATTTGCAGTGGATGATCCGGTCCCGGTCCCGCTGGAACTCCGTCCGCAGGTCGTCCGGGGTAACAGGCGCATCGCGTCCGGCGGATTCTGCAGCGTGAGCCGCCCAGGGTGCGAGGATCTGGTATTCCTGTTGCTCGAGCCGTTCTCTGATGGTCACTGCAACCCCTCCTCTCAGATCTGCCGCCGGAAAAAGCAATATTAATATTCAACACAAAGCGTTAAAATCCTTCCGCAGGCCTAAAACCTTGACAAGTGAAGGGAAACAGATACAATGAGAAAGTCTGAAAAAAGGGATTTCAACAGGGAGATATACAGATGACTTTTGATCAAAATCAGCAGGTTTTCGGCTTTATCGTCAGGGAAATCCGGGCAAGCAGCGAGCTGCGGGGGAGAACAGTGCTCATGGAGCATCTGAAAACCGGTGCACGCCTGTTCTGGGTGGATAACGGGGCGGAAAATATGGTGTTTTCCGTTACGTTCCGGACCCTGCCGCAGGATGATACGGGCGTTTTCCATATTCTGGAACACAGTGTGCTTTGCGGGAGCGAAAAGTATCCGGTTCGGGAACCTTTTGTGGAATTGCTGAAGAGCAGTATGAATACTTTCCTGAACGCGATGACTTTTCAGGATATGACGATGTTTCCCGTTTCCAGCCGGAACCCGCGGGACTTGCTGAATCTGACCGGTGTATATCTGGATGCGGTGTTCGCCCCTACGGTGATGGAGGACCGGAAACGTTTCTGCCAGGAGGGCTGGCATATAGACCGGGATGAGGAAGGAAACCCGGTTTACAAGGGTGTTGTTTATAATGAAATGAAAGGCGCCATGAGCGATACGGATACCCTGATCGACCGGCAGATCATGCGCCAGCTCTTTCCGGACACTTGCTACGGTTTCAACAGCGGCGGCGATCCGGAGGCGATTACGGACCTGACCTATGAACAGTTTCAGGAACAGTACCGCCGGCATTATCACCCTTCGAACGCGTACTTTTTCCTGGATGGAAAGGTACCGATGGAAGAGATGCTTCCGCTGATTGCCTCCTATCTGGATGCCTTTGACCGGCGGGAGGAACTGCCTGCATGCGGCCTGCAGCAGCCCGTCGCTTCCGAACAGACCATTCAGTATGAACTCGGGCAGGAGGAAACGCCGGAAAACCGGGGGTATCTGACCCTGGCCCGCATCACGGGAACCTGGAAGGACCGGGCGGAGAACACGGCTTGCGGGATCATCTGCGATGTGCTGACGGGCAGCAATGAGGCGCCGCTGAAACGGGCGGCGCTGGAACGCGAACTGGCGCAGGATCTGACGATTTCCGTGGACGACACGGTTCTGCAGAGCTGGATCACCATCCATGCGGAGAATGTGACCGAGGGGCGTGAGCAGGAGATTCTGACCCTGCTGGATGAAGCAGGGGAGAAGATCCGGCGTGAGGGACTCGACCGCTGCGCGGTGGAGGCTTCCATGAACCGGGCGGTTTATGCCCTTCGGGAGGAAGAGGAGCCTCAGGGCATCGGGCGCTGCATCCGTTGTCTGGGTTCCTGGATCTACGGCGGCGATCCGACCGACGCGCTGGAGTCCGGCAAACTGGTCCGGGAACTGAAGCATCTGCTTGAAGCCGGACGCTTTGATGAGTTGGCGGCGGATATGCTCCTGAATCGGGAGAACGCGGCGGTCCTGCATACGCTGCCGTCCCTGACCCTCGGAGAAGAAAAACGCAGGGCGGAAGAAGAAAGGCTACGCGGAATCATCGCAGCCTGGACGGAGGAAGAACGGCAGGAGAACACGCGGCTGATCGAAGACATTGAATCCTGGCAGGAATCGCCGGACAGCCCGGAGGCGCTGAAAACCCTGCCGCGGCTGACCAAGGAAGATGCGGACGTGGCGCCGGAATGGCCGGAAACGGAACTGCGGGAGTTCGAAGGCGTTCCGGTCATGGTTCATGAGCTGAACTGCAACGGGGTTGTCCATCTGCGGGCTTATTTCCGCCTGACGGATTACGCGCTGGAAGATATTACCAAAGTGAGCCAGCTGGCGGGGATGCTCGGGCGTATGCCTACGGCGAAGCATGATGCGCTGACGCTCCAGCAGGAGATCAAACGCTGGACCGGATCGATGGGTTTCTCGATCATCACCCGCACGGAAATCGGGCAGAACAAGGTTTGCGCGCCGTATCTGACGGCCTTCGTCAGCGCGCTGGAAGAGAGCCGGGAGCAGGCATGGAACCTGCTGGCGGAAATCCTGACCTCGACTCGCTTTGAAGATCACGGCAAGATGATTGAGATGTTCCGGCAGAACGAGCTGGGAGCGCGTCAGCGCATCCTCGGCGCGGGCCATCTGATCGGCGTGAAGCATGTCCTCAGCCATTACAGTGCTGACGGCGCGGTGAAGAACGCGCTGGACGGCGATGCTGCCGCCCGGTATATCCATGCCCTTGCGAAGACACCGGAGCAGGAACTGCCGGGTCTCATGGCCGTGGCGGACCGGTTGATGAAAGAGACCTTCTGCCGCCGGAGAATGACGGTGAGCGTTACAGCCACAGCTGCCATGGTGCCGGAGTCGCTGATCGCGGCTTTCCCGGAGGGCAGCGCGGTGCCGGAGACCGCGGCCTACCGGAACGACGCGCCCATGAAAGCGGGCTTCAGGATTCCGGCGCAGATCGGTTTTGCGGTTCGCGGCTGGCGGATCGGTAAACCTTTCGAGGGCAGCATGTGGCTCGCGACGTCGATCCTGAGTCTCGGATACCTGTGGAATGTGGTGCGGGTTCAGGGCGGCGCTTACGGAGCAGGAATCCAGATAGACCGGGCCGGAAATCTCTTCTCCTATTCCTATCGCGATCCGACGCCGGCCAAAACCCTGAATGCGGACAGCGGGGAAGCCGGTTTCCTTCTCGACTTTGTGAAGCGGGGAGAGAATCTGGATTCATATATTATCTCTGCTCTGAATGAACTGAATCCGCTCCTGAGTCCCCGGGACAAAGGTTCTCTGGCGGACGGAAGGTTCATGGTCGGCTATACACGTGAGGAAGCGGAACGGATCCGGAAGCAGATTCTTCATGCGACCCCGGAGGATCTGGTCCGCTGCGCCGAATGGCTGGAGTCCTTTGCGCGGGAAGGGGCCGTCTGCGTGGTCGCGCATCAGGACGCACTGAAGGCCTGCGAAGACCTGGAAATTAGCGACCTTTAAAGGGCGATGGATCAGGAGGCAGATATCCATGGACCGTGACCAGGCATACGAAGAAAGCCGCCGGAATCCGCCGGGAAGCCGGTCCCTGCGGTGCATCTGGTACTGCGGAAAAATCAATGAGGAGATCCGCAAGGCGGCCAGGCTGGGCGAAACCAGCCTGGAGCTTCGCTTTCCCCCGAAGCACTATGTGGCCCTGCACCGGGATGTCTTCAAACAGATCTATCTGAATCAGGGGTACGACGTAAGCTTTGCGCCGAATTTTCAGTATATTCAGCCTACCGAGTGGATCTTTACTCTCAACTGGAAACCGGAAACAAAATGAAAACGCCTGATGATTGTGCAAGGGAACAATCATAGTTGTACATACAAATGTTAGTGTGTTAGTGCGTTAGTGTGTTAGTGTTTTCCCCTCGCCGAGAGGAACTTTTCAATTTTGTGCCCTGCAGGCCTTTGTTTTCGGTCACTTTATCAACTTTATCAACTTTATCAACTTTATCAACATTATCAAGTAAAAATACATATGGGGTCGTTTCTCAGGATCTCATGAGGCACTGCTCGCCGCATTTTCTGATTTCAGTGGTATGCATGATTATATGATAGTTTGAAATATAAAAAGGAAAATTTCCCTTTTTGTCAAATCAAACAAGGAAACGTTCTTCCCGGGGAGGCAGGGCAGATGGCACAAAAAGCGGATATTCTCTGTATCGGCGTTGCGCTGGTGGATTCAATCATTCGGGGCTTTGATCCGGAGCCGGTTTCCGCTTCAGGCTACCGGGCTGTATCCGGTTCGCTGAAGGTCGGCGGGGAGGCTGTCAACCATGCTGTTGCGGCAGCCAGGCTTGGCATGAAAGCGGAAATTCTTTGTTCGCTTGGTGCGGACAGTGCGGGAGACATGGTGCTCGCTTACCTGAATCAGGCCGGCGTGAACACGGATCTCGTGATCCGCGCTGAAGAGCATCCGACGCCGGTAACCACGATGTTCGTCCGGGAGGACGGTACCAGGAAATCCATCACAAATCTGGCACACCGTTATAATTTTCATCCGGAACAATACGCTTCATGCTTTTCCGGCACGCGGGCCGTTGTTCTCGGCTCGCTGTTCCGGGCGCCTTTTGATGATCCCGGCATTATTTTCAGTGTGCTTCGGGCCGCCCGGGAGGTGGGTGCTTCGGTCTTTGCGGATACAAAACTGCCGAATTTTAATGTGCTGGCACTGGATGACCTGAAAGAAGCCCTGCCGCTGATCGACTATCTCACGCCCAACGAGGATGAAGCCCGGTACTATACCGGAAAAGAGGATCCGGATGAAATGGCGGAGGTTTTTCTTGCATATGGGGTTCGCAATGTCATCATTAAGCTGGGAAGCAGGGGCTGTTATTTCCGGAATGCAGAGGAGGCGCTTTCTCTGCCGCCACTGCCGGTTGATGCTGTGGACAGCACGGGAGCAGGGGACTGCTTTATGGCCGGCTTTGCTTCTGAGATTCTTCGGGGAAGCAGTCATAAAGAAGCGCTACGTTTTGCCAATGCATGCGGGGCAATCTGTACAACAGCGGTCGGTGCCGGCGCTGCGCTGAAAAGCCGGGAACAGGTTTTGCGGTGGATAAGCGGTTGATGCTGAAGGAAATGCGGAAAAACAGTTTCCGTGAGAAAACAGCAACGGTGCCGATGCGTTTACAGATGCAGAGAATCTTTATATAATACCGGAGAGCATGGGTTTTAGTGAGGGTTTGCGATGAAAGTGCTTTTGGCGACGGATTGTTACCTTTTTCAGACGGGAGGCGTGACAAGCGTCGTAACTTCTCTGGAAAACGGCATGCGGAAGAACGGATGTGAGGTAAAAGTCCTGGCGCTTTCCAACAGCAACCGGTCTTATCGGGAGGGCGACAGTTATTTTGTCCGTTCCCACCGCTTCCCTGATTATCCGGAGCATCGCTTCAGTCTCGCCATGCATGATCCGCTTCTGGATGAGCTGATGGAATGGAATCCCGATATCATTCATATTCATACGGAAGCCACTGCGGGCTGGATGGCACAGATCATTGCGAAAAAAACGAATACGCCGGTTGTGATGACGACCCATACCGACTTCGAGTATTTTATGTTCGGCCGTTTCCGCGGCCTCCCGATTATCCAGACGCTGTTCGGTGTATGGGGTAAGAGGGCGTACAGGATCGCGGAGAAGGTCATCGTGCCTGCAGAAAAAGCGCGGGATTTTCCGCATCTCCGGCCTCTCAGGGATAAAGTGGTTGTGATGCCGAACGGCATTCAGCTGGATTGTTATCAGAAGCCGGTTTCATCCGAAGAAAAAAGCGAACTGTTCAGCCGGTACGGACTCCGGGATAACGGATATACGCTGGTGATGGTCACCCGGGTAAGCAAGGAAAAAAATATTATGGAAATCCTTCAGTTCTTTCCGGATCTGCTTCGGGTCCTGCCGGAGGCGCAGCTGGTTATTGTCGGCGAGGGGCCGGACCGGAAACGCCTCGAAAACTATTGTGCTCAGAAGGGTTTATCGGATCGTGTGCGCTTCACCGGCCGGATTCCTCCGGAAGAGGTATACCGGTATTATGCCATGGGCGATCTTTTTGTCTCTGCGTCCACCTTTGAACTTCATAGTATGTCCTATCTGGAGGCGATGGCCTGCGGGCTGCCGCTGGTATGCCGGGAAGATTCCTGCCTTCAGGGCGTGCTGGAAAACGGTGAAAACGGCTTCAGCTATCGTGACGAGCAGGAATTCATTGACGCGGTCGAAAAAATACTGGAGTCGGACGAGCTTCGCAGTCGGATGAGCGCGGAGGCGCTGAAACGGGCGGAAGCATCGGGGAACCGGTATTTTGTGGAGCGTACGCTCGCGCTGTATCAGGCTGTATGTTCGTCATATGAGTCCGGAGCCTGCTGAACAGCATAACGGATCCCGGGGTTCGAAAAAAGAACCCCGGGAATTCTTTTTTTCCTGCCGCGTATCGTGTATAATGACGGGGTGGTTTTACCATAACCCGGAAAAGAGGAACGAACTTGGAAAAAAGGAAAGTTACAGTTTCGATCGGCGGGAAGCCTTGCACTTTTTATTCCGATGATTCGGATGAGTATATCGCTGCCCTGGAAAAAAGGGCGAACGAAGTGATGAAACAGACGGCGAAGTTCGCGGGATCATCAACCTGTACCAATGCCATCCTGTCCGTGCTTTGCCTCACGGATCAGCTGCTGAGAACGGAGCGGGCGGAGAAACCGGGAAAGACGGAAAAACCGCAGAGAGCGGAACAGAAAGCCGGGAAAAAGAACAATCCGAAAGCTGCCGCGGAAGACAAGGGGCAGGTTTCGGTATGGGATTTGATGGATGATTAGATGTACTGAAATAATTATGCCCGCATCTCTTCGATATGATAAACATAATCCAGGGTCTTCAGGGCCTCGATGATTTCCCCGTGGGACTTGTATTTCCTGAGCATTTCATTGCTCACGGAGATGGCGATGGAATAGACGGAAAGCCCGCTGCCCACATAGGCCGGGTTCTGTTCGATTTCGTCAATGGTGATGCCCAGCCGGCGCAGCACGGTTACGAAGTCCTGCAGGCATACGCTGTTTGTCAGTTCCAGGTGGATTTCAAAATGATTGGAGCGGTTCTTGAAGGCGATTTCCAGGGCCGGAAACCAGAGCAGCGCGCACAGCAGCGCAGCGAAGGAGGCCAGGGCGACCGTGTAGTAGCCCATGCCCAGCGCGATACCGATGGCGATCGCTACCCAGAGGCCGACGGCGGTGGTCAGGCCCTTGATCTGGTTCCGGGAGGAATAGAAGACGGAGTGAACGGCGATGACGGACGCGCCGATGATGGTCGCTCCCGAGAGGATATACAGACTGCTTCTGCCTGAATCGGCAAACACATAGCTGTCCAGCAGCGCCACCAGGGAGCCGATCAGGAACGCAAGCATGAATGTGCGAAGGCCGGCGGAATGCCGCTTGTTGGAACGCTCCCAGCCGATGATGGCGCCGAGCGTCAGGGAAAGCAGCAGGCGCAGCAGGATGGAACCGATGGTGATGTCCGAGGCCCAGCTTCCGAGCAGCTGCGCGATGGGATCGGTAAAGACGGGATTTGCGGGATTCATGGGAATGCCTCCTGTATCAGTTCATCATTTATGTTGAGGAATTCAAAGCTATAGAATTCGTCGTCGCGGGTTCCGCCGGGGCGCGGGAATATTCTGGTCGTGGTAATATTCCTCCGCGGCTTCGGTAAAGGCCCGCTCGTTTTCGTTCTCCGTATGGGCGGGGAGTTCGCTCTGTATTTTCTGGATCCGTTCGATCAGCAGATCCACTTCTGTTTTTTTCTGTCCGTCCTCGGTGGTTTCCTCCACCGGGGCCAGGTCTTCCAGTTCATTGGAATAGGATCCGGACAGATAAAGGGACAGCTTGGCCGCGCCGGGACCGATCAGCTCGTACAGGACGCTGGAGGACAGAATAATCGTTTCCAGTGCCCGGCCCAGTTCCCCGCCCAGCTCCCGGGCGCCGAGGGCAGCAAGGCCGATGGCGACGCCGGCCTGCGGAATCAGCGCCAGCCCGAGATACCGGCTGACCTTCGGGGATTTTCCGGCCAGTTTGCAGCCTGCGAAGGCGCCGAGATATTTCCCCGCGATCCGGACAATAAAGTAGATGATGCCGATCAGCAGAAGGGACACCGAACCGATGGCTTCCGAGTTGTTGACCAGCAGTCCCAGATCGAAGGACAGGCCGCTGCGGAAGAAGAACAGCAGCAGGATCGGCGGGCTGAAATAGTTCAGCTGGCGGAAGAGGCGCTCGTCCTCTGTCGTGTTGATGTAGACCATTCCCATGCCCATGCAGCCCAGCAGCGGGGAAACGTCCAGCACCGCGCAGATTCCGCAGTAGGAGAACAGCAGCGCAATGGCGACGATCAGGCGGTTGTCGTTGCTGCGCCGGGAGATGAGCAGCTTCAGGAGAATGCCGAAGAAACACCCGAGCAGGAGCAGCAGCAGGTTCTTGCCTATGGGAAGCAGCACCTGGGCAATCTGGAAGCCGGAACTGGAGAAAACGGCGTCCGCCACGGAGACGGCAACCGAGTAAAGGATCAGGCAGACTACGTCGTCCAGCGCGACGACCTGCAGCAGCGTATCGACGAAATCTCCCTTTGCGCCGGTCTGCCGGATGGTCATGATGGTGGAGGCCGGCGCCGTGGCGGTGGCCAGCGCGCCGAGAACCACGGAGAAAGCAAAGTTCAGGCCGAGGATCAGATGGCAGGTCAGGAAGACCAGGATGGCTGCGCCCACGGATTCCAGCACCGTGATGGTGATCACCTTGCCTCCGTTCTTTTTCAGCACGGAAAGGCGGAAAAACTCGCCGGTGCTGAAGGCGATGAAGGCCAGGGCGATATCCGGAAGGAAGGCGGTATTTTCGATCACTGTCCTCGGGATCAGGTTCAGGCAGAACGGCCCCGCCAGGATCCCGCCGACGATATAGGCCGTCACATTCGGCAGCCGCAGCTTTTTGGTGATCCGCGTCATGAGGAAACCGCAGGCCAGCATCAGCGCGATCGAGATGATTGTGACCGCAACCGGCGATTCCCCATTCAGCCAGCTCATCCAGAAGGGCATGGTAATGCTTCCTTTCAGTGATAAATCTCAGTCATAAATCTTTCGCCCGCGTTCATCCGGCACGCCGGAGAGACGGTGGAAGAAGGTGTTGATGATGTCGCACCATTCCCGGGCATTGTACAGCTGTTTTTCCATTCGCTCCCGGATGACGCCGGCGTCAGGCTCCGGGAAGGGGAGGGACAGCAGCTTTTCAGCCAGGACGCGGGTTTCCTCAAGCCCCTCAAAGTGATCGTCGTAGATCCGCTGGACCAGTGTCCGCCCGTCCTTCATCCGGAAAGTGTAGGGCAGACGGTGATAAAACAGCAGGTACAGATCCGGGCAGGTTTCCGGTTTTTCATATTTTTTCCGGATTGTCTCCGGATACTGGCTGAGATACCCGGTGCCCCCGGCGGTCCGGTCGATCCCCACGGCGTTCCGGTCCGCCTTGTGGTAGGTGCCCCACAGGTCGTATTCATATCCGGAGGGGTTGGGACCGTAGTGATCATGCGGATTGACCATCCAGCCGATGCCCAGCGGAGCGGTGTATTTCTCGTAGATCCCGCGGGAGGAAAGCAGCAGATCTGTCAGTTTTTTCTCTTCTGCCGGGCTGAACCCGTAGGTGAGGCGGCACCAGCGGGCGACGGCGGTTTCCGCGTCCGTTTCCGGGTTCCAGGCCAGCAGTCCGAAGGTGTATAGATTGACGGCGGCCAGCGGATGGCCTGTGTAATTCGCGTCGTTGCCGAGGTTTGAGACTGCGGCCAGGGACATGATGTTGTCCGCCGGCAGTTCCTCGTAGAGCTCCTTCCACATGGGAATCATGGTATAAAGGTCGATCTGGTGGCCGGTATATTCCTGCGTCAGCTGGAGCTCCATGGCCAGGTTTGTCCGCTTCATCCCGAGCAGCAGCGGGCTCAGCGGCTCCCGGACCTGGAAATCGAAAGGCCCGTGCTTGACCTGCAGGATCACGTTGTCGGCAAACTGTCCGTCCAGAAACGCGTAGTGCTCCCAGGCGGCCTTCGGCCGGTCCGTCGCGGTATCCCGCCAGTCCTGCCGGCAGTTGTACACAAAACACCGCCAGACGATCACGCCGCCGTAAGGCCGTACGGCTTCCGCCAGCATATTTGCGCCGTCGGCGTGGTTCCGCCCGTAGGTAAAAGGTCCGGGGCGGCCTTCGCTGTCTGCCTTGACCAGGAAACCGGCCAGGTCCGGAATCGCGGCCCAGACCTGGGAGGCGGTTTTCTTCCACCACTCCCGCACAACCGGATCCAGCGGATCCGCTGTGGGAATCCCGGAACGCATGGGCTGGGAAAAGTCAATCGAAAGCATCAGCCGGATGCCGAAGGGGCGGAACGCTTCCGCCAGCAGCGCCAGGGAGGGCAGATCATCCTCCAGCAGCAGCTGCGCGGGGAAGTGCACGTTCACATTGTTGATGCACAGGACGTTCAGTCCGGCGGAGGCCAGCAGGCGCCCAAGCTCCCGGATCCGTTCCGGGTCCCAGGAAAGTTTCCCGTCTGCAAAGAAAAGGCTCCGGCCGGCATATCCCCGCTCGATGGTCCCGTCCGGGTTGTCCCAGCAGTCGATCATCCGCAGCGCATACTTTGGTGCGGATTCCACCGAGTCGGAAATCGTTTCCCCGCACAGCCGGTCCAGGATCAGCCGGTAAGCCCCGTAGAGCAGTCCGGTGCTCCCCCCCGCAATGTGAAAGCTGCCGTCATCCAAAGCCTCAATCCGGTATCCGTCCCCCAGGGAAGCATCTTCCGCCAGCGTAACTGCCGGATCCGGCAGCGCATGCGATAATTCAAACCGTGCCAGCTCTGCCGGTGTTTTCAACCCGTCAGGCACTGGATCCTTCAGCTGTGAAAGCCACAGATTCATAACTTCATGACTCCTCTCAGAAAAAACTCCACTCTTCACTCTCCACTCTTCACTCTAAACTTCAGTGCTCATACTGCGACCGGTAAAGCGCGGCATAAGCGCCTTCCGCGGCCAGCAGCTCCTCATGGGTGCCCTGCTCGATCACGTCGCCGTCGCGCATGACCAGGATGGTGTCCGCGTTCCGGATGGTGGACAGGCGGTGGGCCACGATGAAGGACGTCCGGCCCTCCATCATGGAGGCGAAGGCCTTCTGGATCCGCTGCTCTGTGCGCACGTCGATGGAGGAGGTTGCCTCATCGAGGATCAGTACCGGGGGCAGGCGCAGCATCACCCGGGTGATGCACAGCAGCTGCTGCTGTCCCTGGGAGAGGGAACCGCCGTTCTCCGGGATAAACGTGTCATATCCGTCGGGCAGCCGGCGGATAAAGCTGTGGGCATGGGAAGCCTTCGCTGCGGCAATGATTTCCTCTTCCGTGGCTCCGGGATGCCCGAAGGAGATGATCTCACGGACCGTGCCGGCCGGCAGCCAGGTATCCTGCAGCACCATGCCGATGTTCCGGCGCAGCGCTTCCCGGCGGATGCCGCGCGTCTCGGTTCCGTCCAGGCGGATCGCGCCGTCGTCGATGTCGTAAAAGCGCATCAGCAGGTTGATCAGCGTGGTTTTGCCGCAGCCGGTGGGGCCGACGATGGCCACCCGTTTTCCGGGTTCGACGTTCAGGCTCAGGTCCGTGATCAGCGGCCGTGCGGGATCATAGGAGAAGCGCACATGCTCCAGGGCAAATAGGCCCTCCGTCCCTTCGGGCGACAGTGCGTCCTCCGGATCGGGTGTGAGCGGTTCGGCATCGATCAGTTCGAAAATCCGGGCGGCGCAGGCCAGTGCGTTCTGCAGTTCGGTAATGACGCCGGAGATTTCGTTGAAGGGCTTTGTGTACTGGTTTGCGTAGCTCAGCAGGCTGGTCAGTCCGCCGATGGTCAGCGATCCGCCGGCCAGCACCGTCAGCGCGCCGGTGAAGGCCACGGCCGCGTAGACCAGCGCGTTCACGAAGCGGGTGGAGGGATTGACCAGCGAGGAGAAAAACGTAGCCTTCAGCGAGCAGTCCGCCAGCCGCGTGTTGATCTCGTCAAACTGCTCCAGCGTAGCCTCTTCGCGGCAGAAGGCCTGCACCAGTTTCTGGTTTCCCAGGGCTTCGTCGATCAGGGAAGTCTGTTCGCCCCGGGTGGTGGACTGCTGCTGGAACATGCCGTAGGTCCGCCGGGCAATAAAGCGGGCCACCAGCAGGGAAACCGGGGTCAGCACGATGACCACCAGCGTGATCAGCGGGCTCAGCATCAGCATGAAGACCAGCGTCCCGATGATCGTCATCACCCCGGAGAACAGCTGGGTAAAGCCCATCAGCAGGCCGTCGGCAAAGGTATCCACGTCCGTGATCATCCGGGAAACAAGATCTCCCGAAGGATGGGAATCCAGATACTTCAGGGGCAGCTGCTGGATATGCCGGAAGGCGTCCCGCCGGATATCCTGCACGGTGCAGTAGGTGAGCCGGTTGTTCAGCAGCCCGGTCAGCCACTGCAGCAGCGCGGAGGATCCGACGCAGATTCCGACTTTCAGCAGCAGATCAGCAAGCTTTGCGAAATCGACCTGCTCCGGACCGATGATGCAGTCGATTCCCCGGCCGATCAGGATCGGACTCAGCAGCGTCAGGATCACGTTCAGCAGGTTCAGCACCAGGGAGAGCAGTGCCAGGCCGGAGCGCGGACGGATGTAGGTGAGCACCCGGCGGACGATCTTCTTGTTCATCTGTCCTCGCTTCCCTTCGGGGGTTCGGAGGCTTTTCGGCCGCCCTCGAGTTCCCTGATGTCGGCAGGCGTCTCCTGCTGGGCTTCATGGATCTCCCGGTACACCGGACAGGTATCCAGCAGTTCCTCATGGGTTCCCTGGCCGATGCACACGCCGTCGTCCAGTACCAAAATCCGGTCGGCGAAACGGACGGAGGCCGTGCGCTGGGAAACGATGAAAGTCACGGGTTTCCATTCAAGCTCCCGCAGGGCCCGGCGCAGCGCTGCGTCCGTGGCGTAGTCCAGCGCGGAGGAGCTGTCGTCCAGAATCAGGACCGCAGGCCGGCCGGTCAGGGCCCGCGCAATGGTCAGCCGCTGCCGCTGGCCGCCCGAGAAATTCGTGCCGCCCTGTTTGACCGGTTCATCCAGGCCGAGTTCTTTCTTGCCAATGATATCGGAGCCCTGGGCGATGCGCAGCGCTTCCCGCAGTTCCTCTTCCGTGGCATCAGGATCCCGCCACAGCAGGTTGGACCGGATTGTCCCCCGGAAAAGCACCGCGTGCTGGGGCACGATGCCGACCGCCTTGCGCAGGGAAGCGAGGCGGTATTCCCGCACGTCGCGGCCGCCGAGTTTCACCGCGCCGCCGGCAGCGTCGTAGAAGCGGGGAATCAGGCTGATCAGCGTGGTTTTGCCGCTGCCGGTGCCGCCGATAATCCCGATGGTCTCTCCGGGCGCGGCGGAAAAGGAGATATGCTCCAGGCTCGGATCGCCGGTGGCGCTGTAGCGGACGGAGACGTCCTCAAAGGAAAGGCTGACCGGGCCGTCCGGCACATCGGCTTCGCCGTCCTTCTGGGAGGGCTTCTGAACCAGGATATCGTTCACGCGCCGGGCGCAGGCGGCGGACTTGGTCAGCGTGACAATCAGGTTCGCCAGCTTGATCAGCTCCACCAGAATCTGGGTCATGTAGTTGTACAGGGCAATCACCTGTCCCTGGGTCAGTGTGCCGCTGTTGACCTTCAGCGCGCCGGTGTGGATCAGGATGATGATGCCGGCGTTCAGCGCCAGGAAGGTTAGGGGATTCAGCGCGGATGTCAGCCGGCCTGTGAACAGCTGGATTCGGGTTAATGCCTGATTCAGCCAAATAAACCGTTCGGTCTGGTTCTCTTCCTGCACAAAGGCGCGGATCACCCGCACGCCGGACAGGTTTTCGCGGGTGGCCCCGGTGACGCCGTCGAGGTTTTCGCGCACTCTCTTCTGCAGCGGCATGCTGCCCAGGATGATGCCGAAGACGATCAGGAACAGCACCAGAATGACGCCGGCAAAAATCAGGGCGCTCCCGGAATCAATGGTGAAGGCCATGATCAGCGCGCCGAAAACAACAAATGGGGAGCGCAGCAGCAGGCGCAAGCCGAGGTTGATCCCCGTCTGTACCTGGTTGATATCTCCGGTAATCCGGGTGATCAGTGTGGAGGTTCCGAAATGATCCAGGTCCGTGTAGGACAGGGACTGGATATGGGCAAAGAGATCATGGCGCAGCCCGGTGGAAAAGCCGATGGCTGCCCGTGCCGCGAAGTATTGGGCAGTAACGGAGGCGGCCAGTCCAAGCACCGCCATCAGCACCAGCAGCAGTACGCACCGGTACACCACGGGAGAGGACTCCTGCCGCAGTCCTTCATCCACCAGTTGGGCGATGATCAGCGGGACGATCAGTTCAAAAACCGCTTCCAGCAGCTTAAACGCCGGCCCGAGGATGCATTCCTTGCGGTACTCCTTCAACCGGCTCCAGAATTGTCTCACGTCCAGGTCTCCCTGTTCTGATTTATTTCTTTAGCAAACGATAATAATCTTTTCACCAGCAGTCTTCTTTGTCATTCTGAGCGGAGCCGCAGCCGGAGTCGAAGAATCTCACGTCACTGACTGTATTATACATCAAAAACACATTGATTGAAAGCAAGACTTATTATATGATGTTATTAAAGAGAAATGAAAAGCAACAAGGAGGAAAAGGCATATGAAGGCGCTTTTTATCGGAGGCACGGGAACCATCAGTATGGGTATCATTCGACGCCTGGCGGCTGAAACGGATTGGGAAGTCTTCCTGCTGAACCGGGGGAACCGGAAGGCGGAGGTTCCTGACGGCGTCCGGCAGATCGTCGCGGACATCAGCAGGGAGGCGGATGTGGCGGCTCTGCTGAAAGACATGACCTTTGACACGGTCTGTGAGTTCATCGGTTTCACCCGGGATCAGGTGGAGCGGGATTACCGGCTCTTCAGCGGCAAAACCAGCCAGTATATCTATATCAGTTCCGCTTCCGCCTATCAGACGCCCCCGGCCGATTACCGCATCACGGAAGGTACGTCGCTGGCCAATCCTTATTGGGGATACTCCAGGAACAAGATTGCCTGCGAGGAGTTCCTGATGGAAAAGTATCGGAAGGAAGGCTTCCCGGTGACCATTGTCCGTCCCAGCCATACCTATGACGAGCGGACGGTTCCCCTGGGCGTTCACGGAAATAACGGTTTCTGGCAGGTCATTAAGCGGATGCAGGAAGAAAAGCCCGTGATCATTCAGGGCGACGGGTCCTCCCTCTGGACCATGACCTGGAACGGGGACTTTGGCCGCGGGTTTATCGGCCTTATGGGAAACCGGCAGGCCATCGGGGAGGCTTTCCAGATCACCTCGGATGAAACCCTGACCTGGAACCAGATCTATCAGACCATTGCGGACGCGCTGGGCGTGCAGCTGCATCCGGTGCATGTGGCGAGCGATTTCCTCGCGGAAACGGGGAAAAAGTACGGCTACGATTTTGAGGGGAGCCTGCTCGGGGATAAATCCTGTTCCGTCGTCTTTGACAACCGGAAACTGAAAAGGATCGTGCCGGATATGAGAACGGAGGTGCCCTTCAGCATCGGCGTCCGCAGATCCCTGAACTACGTCCTGTCCCATCCCGAATGCCAAAGGGAAGACCCGGATTTCGACGCCTACTGCGACAAAGTCATCTCAGCCCTCGAATCAGCTAAACAACAGGTATAAATATACTTATCTCCGACCGAAGGAGCTCGAGGGCGACCGGAAAGCCCTCGAAAAAAAAGCCCCGGAGCAAATACTCCGGGGCCGAAGGGGGGCGATCGGAAAGCCCCCCAAATGTTTACCCTAAACAATCTTATTCAGACCGAAGGGGTTTGGGGGCGATCGGAAAGCCCCCAATTCTCAAGCTATCTTCTCAAGATAGTTGAAGAGCTTCATCTCATCATTGCTGTCGGAGGCGAAGAGTTCCGGATCCTCATCCCCAATCAGGCTGGCAATCCCGAGATACTTCTCCATCGGGTTCTTCAGATCATACTGATCCCCTTCAGGCGTAAGCACCAGCACAGAGTGTTCGCACTGCTCCAGCGTGTCTTCAAACAGCTTCAGCTCATCATTATTACAAATCTTCATTTTCTAACACTTCCTTTACCATTGAATAACCATTGAATCTTCACCGGTGACGGAGAACGTGTTTCCCGCTCTCCGGGAGGTATTGTACCGCAAATACAACCCGATTCCAATCGCCCCGTTGTCAATGTATTGACCGAAAAGTACAAATTTGACGTCTTTGCGACCTTGACAGTCGTTTTTGACGGTGTTAAGGTATATTCACAGGTAAAAAAGACAGGAAGGACGGCCTTTTCAGGCAATTACGGGCAGCATGAAAAAGCAGAAGCAGATCCCCGACCAGGCGCAGGACGCGAACGGCTCCAAAAAGAAAAAAAAGAAGAGCCATCGCGGGACGAACCTGCTGCTTTTGCTGATCCTGCTTGTCGGCGCCGGTATCGCCGGTTACCCGGCCTTCAGTGAATATTGGAACAGTATGCACCAGTCCCGGGCCATCATGGGCTACGCGGAGCGCGTGGCTGAGATGAGCAACGAAGAGTATATGGGTGTCTGGAACGAGTCCCTTGAATATAACCGCCGCCTGGCAGCTGACCCGAATCCGTGGGATATGTCGGATGAGGAAATGGATGAGTATGAAAAGCAGCTGAATGTGGACGGTACCGGTAATATGGGTTTCATCAGCATTCCCAAGATCAATGTCGATCTGCCGATCTATCACGGTACCAGCGACGCTGTTCTTCAGACCTCCATCGGCCATATCGACGGCACTTCGCTTCCCTCCGGCAGTATTCACAGCAATCCGGATGACTATGATGAGGTCGAGTTCGCCTCCCACAGCGTCCTGAGCGGTCACCGCGGCCTCCCGAGCGCGAAACTTTTCAGTGATCTGGACGCCATGGAGGAAGGGGATGTTTTCTACCTCACGATCCTGGACCAGACCCTGACTTATCAGGTGGACCAGATCACGGTCATCGTACCGGAGGACAGCAGCGAGCTGGTCCTCTTCCCGGGCAAGGATTATTGTACGCTGATGACCTGTACGCCCTACGGCATCAATACGCACCGCTTGCTGGTCCGCGGCAGGCGGGTGGAAAATGACAAGGAACTGCTGGATGTCCGTGTGACGGCCGACGCCCTGGCCATTGACCCGCTGTATGTGGTGCCGTTCATCGCCGGCCCGGTTCTGCTGCTGATGATTATCTGGGTGGTCCTCTTTGCCGGCAGGCGGAAGAAATCAAGGTATTGATTATCAATAATGAAATGGGGAAACCAATATGAGTCTGTTTGAAAAACTGAAGAACATGTTCCGGAAAGCGCCGGAACCTGCGAAGGTGCCGGAAATTCCGGCAAAGGCGGAGAACACCCGTTTGAAAAAAGCCTGCAAGGAATGCGGGAAGATGTTCTCCTATGATCCGGCCTGGGAGTTCGTGCCAAACTACTGCAAGGACTGCAAGCAGAAGTTCAAAAAGGAAAAGGAAGAAAAGCAGCGCTCCGGCGCGCCGCGGAAAATCAAGCGGAAGTGCAAGGAGTGCGGCAATTTCTTTACCTTCCCGAACACGCTCGCCCATTACCCGAGCTACTGCCCGAACTGCCGCAAACGGCATAAGGAAGCCCAAAAGGCCAAGTACAGCCGTAAAAAGGAGTCAAACCAGGGTTCAAAGGGATGAAACTGAAGGGATGATGACCATGGAACTGCTTGACGGACGCCCGGAGACGGCGGAAGGCCGGCTCCCGCGGGAAATCCGCACCTATGATTATCTGGACCGCCTCGGGATCGTGTATCAGCGGACCGACCATGAGCGGGCGGACAATATGGAAGCCTGCAACGAGATCGATGCGGTACTGGGCGTCATCATTTGCAAAAACCTCTTCCTCTGTAACCGGCAGCAGACGGATTTCTACCTGCTGATGATGCCCGGGGATAAGAAGTTCAAGACGAAGGAGCTTTCAAGCCAGATCAATTCCTCCCGCCTGTCCTTTGCAAGCCCGGAGGATATGCTGAAATATCTGGATATCGAGCCGGGTGCGGTCAGTATCATGGGCCTCATGAACGATCATGACCATGCCGTCCGCCTGCTGATTGACGAGGATGTGCTGAAGGATGAGTTCATCGGCTGCCATCCCTGCGTCTGCACCTCCAGCCTGAAAATCCGGACGAAGGATATTGTTGACACGTTTCTCCCGTCCACCGGCCACAGCTATGAAACGGTGCACCTGGTGGGCGAGGACTGACTGATGATTGAAGGAGGCAGCCCGGGATGAGTTCATTCAGACATTCGTTCAGAAGAGACGGGAAGACAGCGCTTGTGCAGACGGACCGGGGAAGGATCCGGGGTTATGAGCACGACGGCCTGCGGATTTTCAAGGGAATCCCGTATGCCAAAGCCCGGCGCTTTCATGCACCGGAGCCGGCGGAACCCTGGCCGGGCGTTTTTGACGCAAGCAATTACGGTTATGTCTGCCCGCTCCTGACAAACGATCCCCCGCGGGGCGAACTCTATGTGCCGCACCGCTTCTGGCCCATGGATGAGAACTGCCTGAATCTGAATATCTGGACGCCCGCCGCGGAGGAAGCGAAGCGCCCGGTGCTGGTCTGGCTCCACGGCGGCGGCTATGAGGCCGGTTCCTCCATTGAGCAGACAGCCTACGACGGTGAGAATCTGAGCCGAACCGGAAATACGGTGGTCGTCTCGATCAACCACCGCCTGAACATCCTCGGCTATTTCGATCTTTCAGACTTCGGGGACGAATATGCCAACTCCGGCAATGCCGGCGGGGAGGACATCATTGCGGCGCTTAGGTGGATCCGGGAGAATATCGCTGCCTTCGGCGGAAATCCGGAGAACGTGACGGTCTTCGGCCAGTCCGGCGGAGGCGCTAAAGTCACCACACTCCTGCAGTCACCGGCTGCGGACGGCCTCTTTACGAAAGGCGTTGTCATGAGCGGCGTCATCGGCCCCGTGCTCGCGGATGCCGAAGGCACCGGGAAGGAACTGGCCGAAGCGGTCATGAAGGAACTGGGCATTCGCAGTGTTAAGGAGCTGGAACAGGCGGATTATGCGGCCTTTGCAAAGGCTTTCCGGAAGGTGCGTCCCGCGCTGAAAGCGGCCGGAAAGTATACCGGCGGCTGCCCGCATCCCAACCAGTATTATCTCGGGGATCCGCTGGTTCACGGTTTCCGGAAGGAAACGGCGCATATTCCGCTCCTGGTCGGCAGCGTGTTCGGGGAGTTTACCTCCTTTACGCCGCTGCCCTGGGACCGGGAAACTCTCCCGGAGGAAGCCCAGGAGCAGATGATCCGTGAAGCCCTCGGCGAAAAGCCGGCGGAAGCCCTGATCCCGCTCTTCCGGGAAGCCTATCCGGATCGGAAGACGATCGATCTGCTGCGGCTGGATTCGGTCTTCCGTCTGCCGGAGATCAGCTACATCCGGGAACGGAGCAAACTGAACAGCTGCACCTGGTCCTATCTCTTCAATATGGATCAGCCGATCGACGGCGGCAACACGCCTTGGCACTGCTGCGATATCCCGTACTTTTTCCGCAATATCGACCTGGTGGAGTACCCTCACGGAGATATCGGGGATCCGCAGCTGGCCTCCCGCGTCCAGAATGAGGCGGCCGAAATCCTCCTGGCCTTCGCGCGGACGGGAAACCCGAACAACACCGCCGTTCCCGACTGGCCGGCCAGCGAACCGGGGAAGGAATACGTGCTTGTCATGGATGCACATACCCGCGTTAAAGAGAATTACGACCATCGCCTCATGGAAACCTGCGCGAAGTACGCGGAGGAGATCATGCGGAGAATGGCTGCGCAGGAAGCAAATATTCAGCACTGACGAAAAAACAGGGAGAGACGGAACCATGCAGAAAACAAGACTGAGGAAATACGCGAAACTCATTGCCCGGACGGGCGCGAATGTGCAGAAAGGCCAGGAGGTCTTTATCACCGCCGGGCTGGATCAGCCTGAGTTCGTAAAGATGGTCGTGGAGGAATGCTATAAGCTCGGTGCAAGCCGTGTTGTCGTGGATTTTGATTATCAGCCGCTGGAAAAGCTCCATGTGCGTTACTGCAGCCTGAAGACCCTCGGTGAACTCACCGGGTATCAGAAAGCCCGCTGGGAGCATTATGTGGAAAAGATTCCCTGCCGGATCTATCTCGAGTCGGATGATCCGGACGGCCTGAAGGGCATCAATCAGAACAAGATGCTCAAGGCGCAGCAGATGCGCTATCCTTTGATCAAAGGCTATCGGGATGCGCTGGAAAACAAAGATCAGTGGTGCATCGCCGCGGTCCCGGGAGAAGCCTGGGCAAAAAAGATGTTCCCGGACCTGACAAAGCATCAGGCGGTCGAAAAGCTCTGGGAGGCCATTCTGTCCACCAGCCGTGTATCTGACGACCCGGTTGCCGAGTGGGAGAAGCACAATCAGGATCTGCATGAGCGCTGCGATTATCTGAACAGCCTCGGTATTGACAAACTGCACTATACTTCTTCCAACGGCACGGATCTGACTGTCGGCATGATGCCGGAGGCTGTTTTCAAGGGCGGCGGGGACACCAGCCTGCAGGGCATCTCCTTCAATCCCAATATTCCTACGGAGGAATGCTTCATCTCCCCGAAGAAGGGTCTGGCGGAGGGCAAAGTCGTCGCCAGCATGCCTCTGAGCAGGGAAGGCCAGCTGATCGAAAACTTCTGGATCCGCTTTGAGGGCGGCAAGGCCGTCGAATGGCACGCGGAAAAGAATGAACAGCTCCTGACCAATATCATCACCGCGGATGAAGGCGCGGCTTACCTCGGTGAATGCGCCCTGGTTCCCTTTGATTCACCTATCCGCAACAGCGGTCTTCTGTTCTATAACACGCTCTTTGATGAGAATGCCGCCTGTCATCTGGCCCTGGGCATGGGCTTTGCGGACACGATCCGGGGCTTTGAGGATATGACCCTGGAGGATTGCAGGGCTCTGGGCGTCAACGATTCCATGATCCATGTTGATTTCATGATCGGCACGGAGGACCTGAATATTGATGCTATTACCCGCGAAGGGGAGACTGTGCCGGTTTTCCGGAAGGGTAACTGGGCGTTCTGAGATCGGAGAAGCATCATGAAAACGATCCATGTTGTCGCAGCCGTCATTCGCGACGGGGAAGGCCGGATCTTCGCCACCCAGCGGGGATATGGCCCGTATAAGGACGGCTGGGAGTTTCCCGGCGGCAAAATCGAGCCGGGCGAGACCCCGGAAGAGGCCCTGAAGCGGGAAATCCGGGAGGAACTCGATGCGGAAATCGAGGTCGGGGAGCCCGCCGGCCGCATTGAATACGACTATCCGGAGTTTCATCTCTCCATGGATTGTTTTTTCTGTGTTCTTTTGTCCGGCGTCCTGATCCTGAAGGAGCATGAGGCCGCGAAGTGGCTCAGCCGCGAAGAACTGGACAGCGTTGCCTGGCTTCCGGCAGATCTCTCCCTGATTGAGCGTCTCAAAGCATAAAAGTTATTCATAAAAAACAGACAAAAAACTCAATATGTAACCGCTCATGAAACCTTTTTCCTGCTATAATTTGCATGGTGAATACTATAGGTAGCTTTATTTGTTATGTAACTGTTTATAAAAACCATGTAACTAACCGCAAGGAAGCGAGGTATTGGAAAATGATGAATGCAGGAAATCTGAACGGAAAAGCCAGACAGATGAAGGATTGGAGGCGGCGCCTTGTCGCGCTTGTCGCAGCCTTGTCATTGCTGATTTCATCCTGCGGGCTGACGGCCTTCGCGGAGTCGGATGATGATATTTATTCCGCTCCCGTGACGGCGCCGATCGCCCCCGATACCTCGCCGGAGCCGGAGGAGACAGCGGAGGCTACGCCTGCTCCCGAAGGTCAGGAAGAGACCGGGACGGAACCGGCGGAAGGGACCGGGGAAGAGAACGGGACCGAGCCCGGGGAAGAGACCGGAACCGGGGCCGAAGGGGAGCACGAGGTTTCCGAGGAGCCCGTGGATCTCACAGCCTACGAACCCGGCACCCTGACTGCCGAAGCGGATGACATTGCGGTCACGCTGGACTACACCGCCGAGGCCCGCATTCCGGAAGGAACCGTGTTCACCCTGGCCCGTGCGGCGGGCGGAGACCTTTATACAGCCATGAAGTCCGCGGCCCGGGTCCTGAAGGAGGAGCAGAACGAGACCTGGAAGCGCGAAATGGGAGACGAAGCCCTCTTCTATCTGCTCACGCTGACAACCCCGGAAGGAACGGAAATCCATCCCACCGCCGGCGTTACCCTCACCTGCACCAATTTGGTCATCCCCGCTGACGCCACCGGTTTTGTGACCGGCAGCAACGCGGAAAATGTGGACTGGACCGGAGACCTGAATATTGAATTCCTGCCTGATGCCATCGGCTATGCTTATCTCAAACAGGTTCAGATCGGAACCGTCACCCTGGTCCATGAAGACCGTGACTACATGGTAACCGCGTCCTACGGCCCGGACGCAGGCTTCCCCGTCGGAACCCAGCTGAAGGTTCGCGAGATCATGCCTGGCACGCCTGAATACACGCTTTACAGCGGCATGACCGACGAAGCCCTGAATGAGGACTGGAGCGAGATCACCCTCGAGCGCTATTTCGATATCGCCTTTGTCAAGGGAGAAACTGAACTGGAGCCCCAGGCGGACGTCGATGTCCAGATCACTTTCCGTGACAAAATTGAAGAGAATGAAGATACGGAAGTGGCCGCCGTCCATATCGAGAATAACGAAGCGAACGTCATCGAGTCCGAAACCGATTCCCAGAAGGCCGCCAAACACGATGACGAAGCCATCGATACCGTAGCCTTCACTTCCGATAGCTTCTCTGTTTACGGCGTTGTCCAGAAAAAGAAGATCATCACCAAGATCCTGGATGCCCAGGGTCATACCTACGAGATTGAAGTTACTTATACCCAGGAAGCCGAGATCCCCGAAGATGCTCAGGTGAAGGTCGAAGAGATCCCGGAAGGCAGCGACCTGTGGGAAGCCTACAGGCTCCAGACTGCCGCCGCCCTGAACGCGGATGACGTGCGCCTGCCCGGTTTGTACGATATTTCCATCGTTGATGCGGAAGGGAATAAAGTAGAACCCAAAGCCGCGGTGAATGTCGCCTTCAAACTGCTGAACGACGAAACCACTGAAGATATCCAGGTGGTCCACTTCAAGGAAGAGATCCCCCAGGAACTCGTTGAAGCGGCAGCACAGACCCAGGAAGCCGCAGAACAGACCGAAGTCCAGATTGAGCCCCTCGCAGAAGAAAACAAAATTGCTTCCGAAGAGATCCAGGCCAGCGTGGAAGGCGACGCCGTCACCTTTGACACGGACAGCTTCTCTGTCTATGCTTTCGCCTACACGATTGTCACCTATTACAAGGTAGCCTCCGGCGAAACCTACAAGATCACCCTGAACTACGACGAGAATTCCGGCATCCCGGCAGGCTCTACCCTCAACGTCGAAGAAATCCTGCCTGGCGATGAGCGGTACAACGAATACCTCGAAATGGCCCTCAAAGCCGCCGGTCAGACAACTGAAGCCGAAGAAGCAGCAACTGAAGGTGCAGTCACAGAAGAAGGAACAGAAGCAAGCGAAGAAGCAGCCGTGACCGAGGAAACCACGGAAACGATAATTCCTGAGAATCAGTATGCACGTTTCTTTGATATCGAGATTCGGAATAATGATCAGAAGATCGAGCCGACTGGTAAGGTCTCAGTTACAGTCGAACTGGCGGATATGCCTAAAGATAAACAGGACACGCTGAAGGTTGTCCACTTTACTGAAGCAGAAGCGATTCTTGTAAAAGCCGACGCGACGTCTGAATCAATCACGTTTGATGCTGATTCCTTCTCGGTTTATGGTGTGATTGTTTACGAAAGCAATCCAACTGGTGTAACCGGTCTGGATGGAAGATCCTTCACAATCAGACACAACGGTTACGTTTCAGCAAATGTAGATAAAAATGCAACTACAAATCTTTTCCTTAAGAGTTCAGAACCGACTGTTTGGTATTTTGAGGCAGCGGGTGAGTCTGATGGAAATCCATACTATATCTACACGATTGTGGATAAAACGAAGCTGTATATGCGTTTGAACCGGCGTGATTCCAACAATGCGCATGCTGAACTCAGCGAGGTTCCTCAAGCTTTCGAAGTAGGAATGATCGGTTCACAATATACATTCAAAACAACAAGTAATAATACGGACTACTATTTGAATGCATTTAGGAATACGAATGGTTTTGCTGGGTGGTACCAAAGAAGTCCATCTGATGACAAATTTGACCTGAAATTCCAGGATCCGCTTCTTACCGAAGGCGAAAACTATGCAGTAATTGTTAAAGCCCAGGGTGGAGACACATATTATGCTGTCCAGAATGATGGTAAACTGCAGGCAGTGGACTATAATCCTGATACCAATACTGTAACGTTGGATTATCCGCTTTTCTGGGAGTATAAGAGAGAACCGCTATATAATGGTTTTATCCATAATCTTCGTATTCCGACACAAGCCAGTGGCTTTGATGGCAACAACTTGCCTAAAGGCTACTACTACAGATATATTGATCCGGCAGAAGCGAACCCTGCTCTTGTTAAAGGAAACGCTATCTCTGAAGAACCGATTATCCCTGTAGAAGGTGATAACGACGATCATACAGCAGAGGCGAATGCAAATCATCCAGGCTATGCTTTGAATTGTGCTGTAGTTTATGAGAATAACCGGATATATGGTATTAATTCTCAGTATCTAGGTATCGATGAAACTAACCTGACTCTCAAATCGAAAGTTGATGCCAATTCTGCTGCAGAAGTGTATTTCGTCAAAGCGACAGATGTCCTGCCATCTGCAAACCTGAATCACACAGTGAACCATATCGATATATCGATCAAAGGCGGCGCTTCGCTTGATGTTAACTTAAAGAATGGAACATATTATTATAGAGATAATAACAATGAGCTTAAGCCGTTTACTGTCAGTGAGTCCAATCCTGTGACATTAAAACTGAAGACGGATAATGTTGACATTGAGCCGGATGACATGAAACGTGCTCTGATCACCGCCTATACCAGGAACAAAGGCGTACTGGACAATGCTTTCTACATTACCGGCTATTCGCAGAACCGCCATAATGATATCAGTACAAACCAGATTCGACTTGAAGGATCTTTTAAGGTTGCGAATCTGGATCCCTATCAGGGAGTTGATGAAGATCATCTGACTTGGTGGCAATTACAAGCTAGGAAGAATAATAGGGTTTATTACTCCATTACTGTGAGCAAACCTGTTACTTTCAACTGGGAGTACAATATCGACGGGCGGACAAGGCCACTGCTGGATAAAGACGGGAACCAGCTTAGTTCTACCGTTACAGTCAATCTGTCCAAGAGTTTTGACTATTGGGATGAGCAGAATGAATGCCCGCCGGTTACATGGAATCGTGGAACCTGGCGTGATGGCCATATAATCTGGGATACTTCTGAGCATAACGGCAGTGGTATGGACTTCAAACTTGAGGCTCCTCTAACGATCATCGATCAGAATAAAGTTGCGATTGAAATCACAAAAGATTTACTGACCGTGGATGGCGAAGTGCTGTATCCGAGCACCACAGTTACGAATCAGTTTGTTGTATATCAGAAAACTGAGGATTATGCTAATGATATTAGTAATGTAGCAGATATCGGCATATCATCCAGGGAAAATACATATGATTATACAGATGCAGGCTATAGCGGATTGCATATTAAGCCCATCTCGATCAGCAGCAATACTGTTTCCGGTATGGTACGTGACCTGGATGTTACAGCAGGTATGGTCTATATCGAAGAGGACAGTGAATCCATTGCCAAAGTGATTACCGATACCTCCGGCAAGAAGTGGAAGTATGTCAGCACTTATATCGAAACTGACTATGCTGATCGTGGAAATGCTTTTACAAAGCACACGGTTGACGGACTGAAGGCTGTTCCGGAAGTTCTGGGCACGTATAACGGCGATAAGACCAATAACCTGCAGAAGTTCCATGTTTACAATGTTTATACACCTGTAACGGAACTGACGGTCAATAAAGTTTGGGATGACAATTCAGCGAGTCACACGGAAGATTCTGTCATATTGAAACTGTATCGCTATACCAACGGAACGAAATATGAAGCTCCTGTTGACCCTGGTACTGGCGGAGGATCTGGAGGAGCTTCAGGTAGTGGCACTGGTGAGGAACCAATTGAAAAAGCGACACTTATGGTTGTTCGTTCACAACATAAAGACAATAAGGATAAACGAGAAACAATAAAAACGACCAATATTACTGCGGGAAAACGTTACTGTATTTCATGGAATGCATTAGGTCCTGATAATGAGATTTATGTTAATGGAGTTTTAAAGGAAAGATTCAGTGCAGGTGAATGTACTTATTTATCTCCAAGTCCTGTATCGGCAAATGAAACAATAACTATTGAAATAGTTGACACTCGTTATGATCAAAATGGAGTTAGTAACCTCAGTGTTACTGAAGTATCAGACAGTACGGGCAAGCAAGATAATGATATCGTGATTGCTACAAATCGTGCGATTCGCTTCCGTGCATATGCCGGAGGATCGGATGTAGGCGAGTCCACTGTGTCTGAAGACGAGTTTGTGAAAGACATTACTCTGTATGACGGACACTGGATAGAAACACTTGAAGACATTCCAGTATGTGATCCGGATGGATATCTGTACTATTACAAGATTGTTGAAGAAGTTGTTCCGCCCAAGTACAAGGTGACCTATTCTTCAACCGGCCTTGCTGCGAATACTCAGAGCCTCATACTGACAGCGACTAATACGAAGGATGATACAAAGAAAGGCTCTCTGAAAGTAAGCAAGGAGGTTACCGGTGACGGAGATACAGAGAAGGAATTCAAATTCAAGGTTACTCTGATCGGACATACGGGATACGATAAATTCTCCACGGAAGAAGTTAGAAATAATCAAACAAAAACAGGGGAAATCGAGTTTAATGGTGATTATGCAGAGTTCACGCTGAAACATAACGAAAGCCTGAAAATCAATGATTTGCCTGAGAATACGCAGTATAAGGTCGAGGAAGAAACGGTCCTCGGTTATAAGACAACTATTACTGGAAACACGACGGGCACAATTACTCATGACAACACGGCAGAAATTAGATTTACCAATGAGAAAGTGAATAATGGTTCCCTTAAGATCCAAAAGGTGGTTGCCGGCGACAGCGCAACAGATGAAGACAGAAACAGGGAGTTCACATTCACCATCGAGATCCTGAAAGAGGATAACAGCAGAGATACCGATTTCAGGGGACTTCATGGGCAGGTAACGTTTGATCAAGGTGTCGCTACAAATGTAAAACTGAAACATGGAAATTCCGTCACAATTGAGGATCTGCCTTATAACACACTGTACAAGATTTCAGAAAGTTATGACGAATCAATTGGGCAGACAAACCTTTATGAACAATCTGTTCTGGTGCAGATTGATGGCAGAGAGCCTCAAAATATGCCGCTTATTGATCGTGTTACCAGTTCCGGGCAGATCGATATTATCGTTACAAACACCAGAAAAGAAACCATCAATATCGATGCAAATAAGGCCTTTACGACGGGTTCTGTCAAGCCGACTGCTATACAGTTAACTTTGATCCGCAAGGGTGACGATCGTGACGACTTTGATGTTGTCGATGTCGTGACAGTGACTGAAAGCGATGGCTGGAAGCACGAGTGGAAGAACCTCCAAAAGATGTATGAGGACGGAGTCACTGTATACACATATTTCGTGGTCGAAACAGGGCTGTATTTCGGTGAATTGACAGGTGGGACAATTTCTGACGATGACTGGGTTGCACCCAATATTTCGCGCCTGTCTGAGGGAGACCTCGCATATGATGCAGAGAAAAAAGCCTGGACGATTACCATTGTTAATACGTCCTGGACAGATGTTCCTGTCGTGAAATCGTGGCCTGACTTCAGTGATTCACAATACGACTGGTATGTTAAATTCCAGTTATACAAGAAGGAGGAACTGGTCTTTGGCAATGCCTTGACGGAAGGGGCTGCCCTGGACTGGACTGCTGTACCTGAAAAAGTGCTGACGGTCGAAAAGAATGCGACTTCAACACCCAGGTTCAGTGATCTGGATGTATACCGCAAGGATTCAAACGGAAATGTTTATAAAGTGACATATAAGGTTAAGGAAATTGAGTATAAAGTCTGGACCGGATCGAATCCGAATGATGAAAATGCGATCGTTGCACAATGGTCTGAGAATGGTAGTCTGACCCATAAAACATACAAAGATAAAGATTACGTCCCGACCTTTGAACAGGAGATTGCTGGTGAGGATATCACCATCACGAATCTTAATGAACGCTATTCCATCATTGTAAAGAACGAGCCTAAGGAGAACTTTGACGGAAAACTGGTTGTACATAAGGAATGGATTGATATTCTTCCGGAGGACCTTCCCAATTGTCCGGCGGTTTATGTTACGCTCTATCAATTGGCACCGGGACAAACTGAAAAGAGATTAGCAAAAGCATATGTATCCAAAGATGCTAATGATCAAGAAACATATATCCATCATAAATTGGATGCAGAGAACAACTGGACCTGGGCGATAGATCATCTGCCAATCAGCCCTGAAGGATCATCAGGTGAATATAAGTACTTTGTGGTAGAGGAGCCTCTCACAGGTATTGATCAAAGCTATTCGTATCTGGATAACGAATGTACAAAACCGCTGGGAACAATTATTGAAACCGATAATACAACATGCAATACAGACAAGAACTATTATATTCGTCTTGACTGCTATCAGGTTCGCGATACTTACGGAACCGGCACATGGTCAGCTGAATATGGTTACGCCGATCCGCATCTGGCCAGAACCGGCAATACCGGTGAGATCAAGATTAAAAACAGGTGCCCCAGTGAATATATGCAGATGGATCTCAAAAAGAAGTTCCTTGAGTACAGACTCGAAGAGAGTGGGGCTGTCAGTCTTTATACCACAACGCAGGAAGTAGATGTCATGAAAAACATGTTCATCGAGCTTCAAATGTATCGAAGGATTGTTACCAGTGACAGCCCTGCGAACAATCCTACTGTGGTTAAAGTCTGGGATACATATGGTTATCCTTTTAAGGTTGGATATGATAAAGCAGGCACTGCGAAGGTAATCCCGAATGAGAAGAATCCATTTGAAGTTGAGAATGCAGGAGGCAACTGGGCATTCAGGATTCACAGCCAAAGCCAGAGAAATGGTTTGCCAAGGCGCGGCTTCTATAGAAATGACCAGGATCAGCTTATAGCGGTTCGCTATCAGTATCTGTTTAAAGAGATTAATGTCTATGATGGAGATCTGAACACGATCGGTGGACAATGGTCTGCCTGGCTGCCTTATCTGTGGGACCCGATTACAGATACAGCGACAAAGATCAAAGTATTTGATCTCCAGACTGCCCAGGATGATGACCGCATTGTGAATACCCCCGGATCATCGTTGACTGTGATTAAAGAGTGGTCAGGTAGCCATTCGGATGTAGATGAAGTTTATATCAAGATCTGGAGAAAATCGGATGGTAAAGGTTGGGAAGACTTTACACATTATATCTGCACAGAGATGAAACTTGGTTCCATTTCTCAGAACTATATGGGTACATATTCCGCATATCTTGACAAGAACAAGGAGTGCCTGATCCTGAAAGAAGGGAACTCCTGGAAGGTAATCATTGATCATGTTCCGATCCTTGACAGTAATAACAGTGGTAAACCCTTTATCTACAAGCTCGAAGAGATAGGATACAAGTATACTGGCCATGATCCCGTGTATTCAGTACGTGAAACCGAGACAGAGTTTAGCCCTGTGTACTATCAGTGGAATGTTGGGAACAATGATTTTGAGGTTCAGAATAACCCGGATTCAGGTTTGGTTCTGAAGAAAACAAATGCCACTTCCAACAAATTAATGGTGTCTAATACATCAAAGTTTGGTGCTCTTCAGATCATCAAAGCGATTGCCCCAATCGGAGTGGAAACGTCGGAAGCCTTTACCTTCCTCGTTACGCTAAGCAGCTTACCGGCTGAAAAGATTCTTGCTGCTTCGGAATTGAGCGTTACAGGAGGAGCAATCACCGAATTCAACCGTGCAACAGGTTCTAATACGGCTACATTCAAGATTACGATCACTGGTGCAGGAACAGCCACGATCAATGGCATACCCTATGGAACAACTTACACTGTAGTCGAGGAAACACCGCCTGCCGGATGGGCAAAGGTTGGGTCTGAAGTTTATAGCGATATGGGAACCACCAAGACCATCGCCACAACAGATAATCCGATCGATACGGTTACAGTAACCAACAGGGAGATTACTGAAGTTAAGGTGATCAAGCACTGGTTCCAGGCAGGCGGCTCGCCAGAAATCACGAATGATATTCAAGGTGCTACTGTTTCGGTTATGTTGAAAGATGCCAAGGGAACTCAGCTCAGAGACATAAACGGACAGGATCTGACAAGCGCGGTGCTGAATGTAACACTAAATGGCAGCCCAAATTGGACTTATACCTGGTCGAATCTGCCAAAGCGCTATGAAGATGGATCTGTGATCGAGTATAAGGTCGTAGAGACCCTGGCAAAAATCGGTACTGCTGAGGTGTTCTCCGGTACGATGGAAGCTGAAAAACGAGATGACGGATTCTTCCATCTTGACAATACATTGCCGAAGAAGAACATAGAAGTGACCAAAGCCTGGGTGGATGGAGACAGCCATGCCTGGCCGACGGATATTAATAAAGTGACGGTAGGTCTGTATTGGCTGAACGGCAGCACGGTTGAGCCCTATCCGGATCAGGCAAACCAGATGAAAATTGATATCACGGAGGATAACGAACAGAAAAATTCGTTTACAGACCTGCCGGTATACGATAATAATGGAGCGTTGATTACCTACAGCATCAGAGAACTGAGCATCACACTGACGGATGGGACAACAGTCGGAACACGTGGAGACGGTAATGACTATATCCAGATTACAGGCGATCATGCGCAGAGTTGGTCCGTAAGTGAAACGGCAGTATCCAACGGTGCTGCAACGGTTACAAACACACCGGTAAAGGCAAGCTTCAATATCCGGAAGGTGAATGCAGATGATATGGCAACCCCTTTGACCGGTGCAAAGTTCAAAGTCGGAATACCGGACGGTACTGACAGTGATGGAAACCCGAAGTACAATACAGTTATAGACGAGTTTGAGGTTGAGTCGAGCAAGGATTATGAGATTACTGGTCTCACGGACGGCACTTATGTGCTGATTGAGACGAAGGCGCCTGACGGGTATAATATGCTGAGCGCGCCAATCAGTTTCACGGTTGCCAATGGCACAGTAGCATTCGAGAATGGAAACTCGACTGTAGTGTATAATTCTGTAGAGAAGTTACTGAAGGTTGGAAATACTTCCGGCGTTGCACTTCCGTCTACCGGCGGCAGCGGTACGCTGATCTACACAATTGCGGGTATGGCGCTGATTGTGCTGGCAGGGGTGCTGCTGGTGAGCAGGAGAAAGAGAAAGACTTAATCAGAGAGGAGGAGCTTCGGCTCCTCTTTCTCTGTATAGGCAAAGGGGTATAAATAATATGAAGAAACTTGTTGCTTTTGTGATCCTGATTGTGCTTGTTGCTGTGCTGCTGCCCGGGGTGTCGCTGTCTGCTTCGGAGATGAAACGGGGAAGCCGGGGAGAAGGCGTCCGGGAGGCGCAGGAGTGGCTGATTGAACTGGGATATCTGGAAGGGGAAGCGGACGGCATCTTCGGGAAAAAGACGGAAGCATCCGTGAAGAAGTTTCAGCAGACGATCGGGGTAAAGTCGACGGGAAAGCTGTCGGGGAAACAGCTGGATGAGCTTCAGTTCCTTCTGATGGACGCTTCGGGAGCCATGGAAGGGGATGGGCTCGGTGAAGATGAACTGCGGGAGATCTATCCGGCAGGATGCTGCAGGACAGATGATTTGCCGGGGGCGGTGGACTTTTGCTGGCGGCATTTTGAGGCCGGACAGCTGACGGCAAAGCTTAGACTGCCGGCGCTGCCGGACAAGGCGATAAGCCTGTTCGCGGACCGGGCGGTCCCTATGTGGGAACAGGCAATCCGTGATCTTTATGAAGAATGGGAGAATGAAAGTCCCGAGGTCGCGGAGAAACAGCTGGATATCTTTGAGAGGGAAATGAGTGAAAAGGAAGAAGAACTGGAACAGAAATACGGAGCGGGTACCGCAAGAGCAAAACAGGAGCTGGCATTCTGGCTGGAGGACGTTTGCGTAGACCGGTGTTTTGATCTCCATACAGCGGAAGGAAACGGCGATTGAATATGCTCGGAGCATCACATCAGAATATCGGAAACAGTTAGTTGCAAGATAAAAGTGAAATTTAACAAAATGATTTTCAATGTGTAACCAAAAATAATGAACATTATTCTACAAAGGCTTATAAAATACCAAAGAGAAACGTTTCGGAAACGATTTCGGAACTGATCATGGTAACTAATGGGGGGAGGGGGAAGACGAATAATTACACTAAATAAGCGTACAGTTAATGATATATGTAATAAAAATCAAAAAATTTTTCCAAAAAAGTTGTAGAATTTCCTGAAATGTAACCGGGCATGAAACCATTGGTTGTTATAATGACATTGTCAGAGTGGAAAGGAAGGAAAAAACACTCTGAAATGACGAAAGAAAGGAGTGGCAGAAATGACCAGGAAAATGATGAAGATCTTCGCTGTGATGATGGCCTGCATGATGGTCCTGTTGGTTTCTGCTGTCTCATTTGCTGAGGAAGCTCCTGTGGATATCTTCGCCATGGAAGCTCCTGCTGCAGAAGCTCCGGCCCAGGAGGAAGAGGCTCTGGTTGAGGATCCTGCTCCTGCTGAAGATCCTGAGCTTGTTGAGGAACCTGTTGAAGAACCTGAAGAAGAGCCTGTTGAAGAGCCTGCTCCCGTGGAGGAGCCCGTTCCCGCTGAGGAGCCCGCTCCCATTGAAGAACCGACCCCTGCTGAGGAACCCGTTGTTGTTAACGATGACGATCTGGTTGAGATCGATGATGACTGGGGATATGTTTCCCGCGAACTGATTGAGCAGCATACGCCCGAGATGACTCAGGAATTCATCCATGCGGATGATCCCGATTGGGTCCCCGAAGGACAGGTTAAAACTGCGGAGGAAGAACCGGCTCAGAATAATGCTCCGGAAACGATTGAAGACGTAACTGAAGTGGAAGAAGAAACGCCTGCTGAGGTAATCGAAGAAACGGAAGAATCTGTTGAAGAAACCGAAGGAACCGAAGAATCCGAAGGATCTGAAGATACTGAAGAAATCGAAGAGACCGAAGAGACTAAAGAAACCACGCCTGAGGTCGTTGTGAAGGTCACTGCCAGTATGAGGAGCGAAAACCTGATGCACCTCAAGGCCCACATCGAAGATCCGAATGGTAATGATTACAATTATCAGTGGCAGGTTTCCGTGGACGGCGGCGAGAACTACGAAGACGTTGAAGATGCGGAAGAAGATTTCTTCGATGTTGAGCTGGACGAGGAGAATGTTTCCAACCTCTGGCGCGTGAAGGTGCACGCGGTCTGATAGAACAGACAGCTTACAAGATCATCCGAAAGGATGGTCTTTTTTGTTGCTTTTTCATATTGCGTGCAAACGTTTGCTGTGTTAATATTGGCGTAGAAAAAGAGTATTTGTTTTCAGGAGGAAAAATCATGCAGTACGGCTATTTTGACGAACAGGCGAGAGAGTATGTCATTACCAATCCGAATACGCCGGCGCCCTGGGCCAATTATCTGGGATCTCCGGAATACGGCGCGATTGTAACGGTGAATGCCGGGGGATACAGCTTTATCAAGAGCGGTGCTGCGGGCCGGATTTTGCGATATACCTTCAATCAGTTTGATGAGCCAGGCCGGTATATCTATCTGCGGGATGAGGAGACGGGTGACTTCTGGTCCGCCAGCTGGAAGCCTGTGGCGAAGCCGCTGGAAGAATACAAGACCGAATGTCACCATGGCACGAGCTATACGGAGATTGTCAGCGAGTATAACGGGATCCGCAGCAGGGTCCTGTATTATGTTCCCATGGGCGCAACCCATGAGGTATGGCGGATCACGGTGGAGAACCTGACGGACAGGCCGAGGAAGATTGCTGTGTTCGGTTATGCCGAACTGACGACGGAGAGTTTCTATACACAGGACCTCGTGAACATGCAGTATACGCAGTTCATTACGAAGACAGAATTCCATGACAACTTCATTCTGGAGCAGATCAATGAATTCAGTTATCCGAATCCGGACGGAACGACCGGGCGGGAGCGTTTCTTCGGCCTGGCGGGCGCGCCGGTGGAAAGCTATACGGGCCGGCGGGAGCAGTTCCTGGGACGGAACCGGTTTGACAGGCCGCAGGCGGTGCTGGACGGGAAATGCGACAACAGCCTGAACTACAATGCCAATCCCTGCGGCGCCCTGCAGTTCAGCGCAAGGCTGCAGCCGGGCGGGAAGCAGACCGCTGCCTTCCTGCTGGGACAGAAGACGGTGTTTGAAGCAAAGGAGATCATGGACCGCTATGCGGATCCGGCGGGAACGGTGGAACGGGAACTACAGGAACTGATTAGCTACTGGCACGGGGAACTCGCCAATCTGAAGATTTCCACGCCGGACAAGAACTTTGATGCGATGATCAACACGTGGAACGCGTTCCAGTGCTTCACGACCTTTGTGTGGAGCCGGGCGGCGAGCCTGGTCTACTGCGGGGAACGGAATGGATACGGATACCGGGATACCGTACAGGACATCCAGGGCATCATGCATCTGGATCCTGAGATGGCGCGGAAGATGCTGACCTTTATGCTGAGCGCGCAGGTGCATCACGGAGCCGGGCTGCCCCTGGTCAAGTATTCCCACAATCCTGGGCATGAGGATACGCCGGAGCAGGAGAGTTATGTCAAGGCGACAGGGCATCCGAGCTACCGGGCGGACGACGCGCTGTGGCTGTTCCCGACGGTGTACAAGTATATTGCTGAGACCGGGAACGTGGCATACCTGGATGAAGAAATCCCGTTTGCCGACAAGGACACGGGTACGGTGCGGGAGCATCTGAAGCGGGCGATTAACTTCAGCATGACCCATCTGGGGCCGCACGGGATGCCGGCGGGCCTGCACGCGGACTGGAACGACTGTCTGGTGCTGGGTTCCCAGGGAGAGAGCACGTTTGTGGCGTTCCAGCTGTATTATGCGCTGAACATCATGAAGGAGTTCTGCGAGAATGAGCCGGAGTATGTGAAGTATCTGGAGGAAACCGCATCGAAGCTGCTGAAGATCCTGAACGATCTGTGCTTTGAGGGCGATCGCTTCATCCGCGGATTCCGGGATACGGGAGATGTCATCGGGAGCAAGAAGGACCGGGAAGCCTCCATGTGGCTGAATCCGCAGAGCTGGGCGGTCATCAGCAGAGGCGCGACGCCGGAACAGGCGGAGATCATTCTGGAAACCGCCCATGAGAAACTGAATACGCCCTACGGGCTGGAACTGATGCAGCCCAGCTATCGTTATGATTATTTCGAAGGCGCCCGGATGAGGCTGTTTAACCCGGGCACCAAAGAGAACGGCGGCATCTTCTGTCAGCCTCAGGGCTGGGCGATCCTGGCTGAGGCGCTGTGCGGGCACGGAAACCGGGCTTTCGATTATTACCGGGAGAGCAGCCCGGCAACCTTCAATGACGATGCGGACCGGCGGGTGATCGAGCCCTATGTGCACGGGCAGTTCATTGAAGGGCATGAGAGTCCCTTTGCAGGACGGAGCCATGTGCACTGGCTGACGGGCACCGCCAGCACGGTGATGGTGGGCTGCGTGGAAGGCATTCTCGGCCTGCGGCCGACGCCCAAGGGGATTGAAATTTCACCTGCGATTCCGGAAAGCTGGGTCGGCTTTACGATGGAAAAGGTTTTCCGCGGGAAGAAGCTGCATATTACAGTGGATAACGCGGCCCACAAGCAGGGGAAGCCGGAAAAGGTTGTGCTCAATGGGGTGGAGCGCAAGGCGGGGCTCATTTTGGAGAATGAACTGAAGGAAGAAAACGATATTATTGTTGTGATGTAATGAATGTGGGGGCTTTCCGAGTGCCCCCACGCCCCTTCGGGTGTGATATCAGAATGAAGATCATTGCGAGAATTCAGAACGATTTCGACGGGAAGTTCGGGGTGCCGCGGCAGAGCGGGCTGGTGGAGGAAGTAATCTCCACGATTGTATTCGAGCCGGAATACCGGGTGCCGGAAGCCCTGAGAGGGATTGAGGATTTCTCTCATCTGTGGCTGATCTGGGCCTTTGACCGAACGGAGCGGGAGACCTGGTCGCCGACGGTCCGGCCGCCCAGGCTCGGCGGCAACCGGCGAGTCGGTGTGTTTGCCACGCGCTCACCGTATCGGCCGAACCCTGTCGGGCTGAGCTGCGTGCGCCTGATCGGTGTGGAGCAGGGGAGCGAAGGCATGGTCCTGAAGGTCACCGGAGCGGACCTGGTGAACGGAACGCCGATTTATGACATCAAGCCCTATCTGCCCTATGCGGACTGCCGCACGGACGCGACCGGCGGGTTTACGGACCGGACGGAGAAACGCAGGGTTGAGGTGGAAATCCCGGAAGATTTGGCCGGAAAGATGAGTATGGAAAGCCAGAAGGCATTAAAAGCCGTGCTGCGGGAGGATCCGCGGCCGGCTTACCAGGAGGACCCGGAGCGGGTCTACGCCTTCGAGTTTGGCGGGAAGCATATTGAGTTTCAGGTGGAGAATGGAGTTCTTCGGGTTATAACAGTGGAATAAGCGGGTTTTGTGTTCGGAGATTACTCCTGAACAAACAGATCCACGAAGCTGAAGGTGCGGCAGTCGACGAGGCCGCGGTTGGTAAGGCGCAGCTCGGGGAGGCAGGCCAGCGGGATCAGGGCCATGGTCATATACGGCGAATTGATCACGCAGCCCATTTCCTTCCAGGCGGCGCTCAGTTTGCTGACCAGCTCCGCCATCTGTTCCACGGGCAGGTCGTTCATCAGGCCGGCGATGGGCAGGGGAACGAGGGCGAGGATTTTGCCGTCGGCAACGGCGCACAGGCCGCCGCCGCACTCGATCAGGGTGTTGGCGGCGAGAGCCATATCCTCGTCATTGGTGCCGGCAACAAGCAGATTATGGGCGTCATGGGCCACGGTCTGGGCCATGGCGCCTTTTTTGAACCCGAAGCCCTTCAGGAAGCCGCAGCCTTTGGTGCCGGTGGCGTGATGCCGCTCGAAGACGGCCATTTTCAGGATATCCTGCTCCGGATCGGCTTCCACGAAACCGTTCTTGACCTTCAGGTCAATGATCCGCTCATAGTTTCCGACATGATTCGGAATGATCTCGATGACGCGGGTCTTCACGCTGTCTTTGCCGGCAGGCGCGGAGATTTTGAAACTGTCGGGTGTGATCGGGCTGCCGACGTGCATGGTGTGATAGATGGCGGGCGGGAAAGCGGACTCGCCGATTTTGACGGTCATTTGGCCGTTTTCGGCCACCACTTCGCCGTCGATGATCGTCCGGGTGATGCGGATATCGTTCAGGTCGCTGAAGAAAACGATGTCGGCGCACTTGCCCGGGGCGATGGATCCCATCTCATGATCCATGCGGAAGCAGGTTGCCGGGTTGATGGTCACATACTGGATCGCCTTCACGGGATCCAGGCCTTCCTTCACGGCGCAGCGGTGCGTAGCGTATAATGGTTTTACCGAAAATCGGAAAAAGAATTCCCGATAATCGGAAAAGGAATTCCGTGAAAACGGAACGGGACATGTTGAAGCAAAT
>OMYT01000023.1 GCA_900315315.1 uncultured Eubacteriales bacterium
TAAACTCTTTGGAATCTTCGCTGAATTTCTTGCGCGTTTCTCTCTGTATCGTTTTCAAGGTTCGCCTGCCCGTTCCCCTCACTTTCGTTCGGGCGAGCTTGACTATAATACCAAAGCCCCACCCCCTTGTCAAGAACTTTTTTGAAAATTTTTATCACAAAAAAACGCCCATTCCGTAAAGGTTTTTCAACGGTTTCGGCCATCTTCCATATGTTGTAGTTATCCCCCCGGATACCCTGCTACATTTGGTGGACATTTCACTCTTTCCCTGCTAAAATATCCGCGTATTATAATAGGAAAAAATATCACTTAATGGGGAGGAAACAGATCCGGATGAAGAAAAACGACTGTCTGACCCTGACCGCGGATAACCTCGGCGCGGATCTGGAGGGAATCTGCCGTCATGAAGGGCTCCCGATCTTCGTCCCCGGACTCCTTCCCGGCGAGAAAACCACCGTCCGGATCGTCAAAACCGAAAAACGCTACGCCTTCGGCCGCATGGAAACGCCGCCTGCCTCGCCGTCTCCCGATCGGCAGGATCCCGGCTGCCCGGCATATCCCCGCTGCGGCGGATGTTCCGGCCGGCATATGAGTTATGAGGCCACCCTGGCTGCCAAACGGCAGCAGGTGGAGGATTGTTTTCGCCGGATCAGCGGCATCGAAGCGGAAGTCCCGCCGGTCATCGGGATGGAAGAACCTTCCGGATACCGAAACAAAACTTCTCTCCCCTGCGCGGGCAGCGCGGATCTGCCCGTTCTCGGTTTTTATGCTCCGCGAAGCCACACCGTAATTCCGGCGGCATCCTGTCCCAATGCCATGCCCCCGGCCAATCAAATTACCGAAGCCTTCCTGTCCTGGATGAGAACGTTTCACGTGGAACCATATCGGGAAGAAACCCGGAAGGGCCTGATCCGGCATCTGGTCATCCGGATCAACCGGCAGGGAGAGAGCATGGTGACCGTCGTGGCCAACGGCAGTGTCCTGCCGCACGCCGATGCGCTGAAAGACGTGCTGATCCCGCTTCATACCGTCAGCCTCTGGCTGAATGAGAACCGAAACGCCACCAATGTAATTCTGTCCGATCGTTTCCATTTATTATATGGAAAGGAAACGCTCACGGATACCCTCTGTGGTTTGCAGTTTGAACTGTCGCCCGCCTCTTTCTTCCAGGTCAACCCTTCCCAGACGGAAAAGCTGTACCAGACCGCAACGGACTTTGCGACACTGAAGCCGGAAGATCTTCTGTGCGATGTATACTGCGGTGCCGGAACCATTACTCTGACCTTGGCCCGCCATTGCCGGGAAGCCGTCGGAATCGAGATCGTTCCTGCAGCCGTGGAAAATGCAAAGCAGAATGCAGAACGCAACGGTATCCGAAACGCTTCTTTCCATACCGGCAAGGCGGAAGACCTGCTGCCCCGGATGGTGACGGACGGCCTGAAACCCGATGTCATTGTTGTGGATCCGCCCCGTAAAGGCCTGGAACCTTCCGTCATTAAAGCCATTGCCGAAGCAAGCCCTGACCGTTTGGTTTATGTTTCCTGCAACCCTGCCACCCTGGCCCGGGATGCGGGCCTCTTAAAAAATGAAGGATATCAACTGAAAAAGGTCCAGCCGGTGGATATGTTCTGCTGGACCTCGGGGATAGAAACGGTTGCTTTGTTCTCCAATCTGATCTGATTAAAAACGCTCATCTTGCAGCAGTGGACAGTTGTTTGTTGAATTTGTACGTGCTCAACCGTACTTATCTCGCGGTTTTTTCGTCTTTGTCTCTTCCGGGACTCGAGTCTTCGAGTCTTCGAGTCTTTCACGTTTTTACGTTTTTCTCATTTGTTGCCCTTTTTCGAGTCGCCTTGATCGTTTCTTGTTATTTTCCGGTTTTTTACGCTTAACTCTTCGCTTTTTCAAGTCTTTTTCAAGTCGCCTCTTGAGTGCAATAATCCTTTAGAGAAAACAGTCTTGCAGCTGTCATTCCTCTACAAGATGTAGATTATCACCTTACAAATACCACTATATCATGTGCTTTCTTCCCTGTCAACGTTCCCGCCGGCCATGTCCCTCATCAATTATCTCATTCTGAAATTCAATTCTCCGGATCCACCGGTATTGCCTTCACTCCGTTATCTCGATCTGATTCCCTTCGATAGCGACCACGCAGCTTTCGTAGTATCCGTCGCCGGTTGTTCGTGGGCCGCTGACCACTTCAAATCCGGCTGAACGAAGCCGCTCCGTCAGCTCATCAACCTTCTCCCTGCCGCCGACAGAAAAAGCAATATGCGCGTATCCTGTGCGGTTGAGAGGCTTCTCCTGATCCTCCATCCCGGATTTCGTCATAAGCTCCAGTCGGGCGCCTGATTCAAAACGAATGAAGTACGAGCGGAAGTTCGTCCGGGAATTATGGTAGCCATCATTGGATCGTCCGCCAAGATACGTGACGAAGAAATCCCTTGCAGCTTCCAGGTCGTTCACATAAAGCGCCGCATGTTCAATCGTCGCTTTTTTCTTCTCGTTATTCACGGGATTCCGCTTGCCCGTAATCTCATCCAGTACAATCTTCCCGACAAGCACATGCTCCAATGCCCGGCAATCCGCATAATCATAGTCGTAATAACCATAATGATCCGTGATGGTCTTCAATCCGTGAATGATTTCATGTTCATCGTCCGGAAACTGACAAATCCCGCTTCCGATCACACTTTCGTACCTTGTGGTAATTCCGTGGTCTGTAAGCTCAGTCCTGATGAATCGATCAGCTTCAACACAAACCCTCGGATCGCTCTTCAGAACATTTGTCTTTTGTCCTTCTCTTGCGCAATGGAAGTAGATGACTATCGTACCATCCACCATCTCCGTGCCGAAGGAAACCGGAACAATGTATGGACCGGACATCCCGATTCGCACCGTATCACAGCGGAGCAGAATATCGAAGATCTCCTGCAGATCCGGCACTTCTCTGTCTTTCCGTCTCATCTCAGCACCTCCGCCATCGGTTTTCCTGCCGAAACGGTCCTTCTGTATTTATTTGGCTCAACAAACAATATTAGCCCGTCACTTTTTCAAAGTCTGACGCGGGGTGCTTACAGATCGGACAAATGAAATCTTCCGGCAGTTCCTCTCCCACATATTCATATCCGCAGATTCTGCAGCGCCAGAT
The DNA here is from genome assembly GCA_900315315.1 of uncultured Eubacteriales bacterium. Lineage (GTDB taxonomy): Bacteria > Bacillota > Clostridia > Christensenellales > Aristaeellaceae > Aristaeella. The sequence continues at coordinate 3,155 of OMYT01000023.1, forward strand.
GGTTTTCCCCTCCGCCGTTTTTCCGATTGCCTCGGGCTTCGGTTTGATCTTTTCCTGATAATAGGTATACGTTGCGGATGGAACATCGCCGATCGTATTCATATCCGTCACCCGGGCAATGAAAAGCATATGGCTTCCCAGATCGATCGTCTGTTCAACCTCGGCGGAAATCCATGCGTTGGTTCCTTCTGTGATAATCAATGTGCCGTTTTCCGCCCGGTAAAAACTGTCGAATCCGTCAAACTTGTCCACATCGCGTCCGCTCTGGAAGCCGAAACGCCTGAACAGGTCAAACGTAGCGTCCTGGGCGATCACAGAGGCAGTGAACAGGCCCGTCTCCCGAATCATCTCAGAAGTATAATTGCTCTTGTTCACCGCAACCGAAATCCGGTTCGGCTCGGAAGTCAGCTGGATAACTGTATTTGTGATACAACCGTTGTCTTTGCCGTCCCGGCAGGCCGTAACAACAAATAACCCATAAGAAATGGTGTACATCGCTTTCTTATTCATGCATACCTCCCGATCATCATCTTCAGATTTTTTCGTTTTGCCGCGCATGCTGCTTCAGTCCCGCTGTTTTTTGCGTTGGATAAAAGATATCATCTTTTTGTCCCGAGTGCAAGAAAAACGATCAGGCTTATCAATCTGCCTGGAAAACCGGAGTTTGATTCATCAGCAGGGATCGGTATCTGATCTGACGAAACAGATAAGTAGCAAATGACCAAAAAAACGAACCGAAATATATTCCATAAAGGAGATAATCTGAAATGAACCGGATCTGTATTGATGAAAACTGGACATTCCGCAGAGGCTTCCTGGATTCTCCCGGCATGCTGAAGGAAGACCCCGGAATCACCGTCAACCTGCCCCATGACGGGATGATCGGCACCGCTGTGACACCTGACGCTCCGGCTCAGGCGGATATGGGTTATTTTTCCGGCGGTCTGTGTAATTATACCAAAGGCATTTTTATCCCGAAGGAATGGGAAAACGAATGCGTCTGTCTGTTCTTTGACGGAGCGATGATGAATGCTTCGGTCGATGTAAACGGCTGCAAGGCCGGATCTCAGCACTACGGTTATGCGCCCTTTTGCATCGACATGACGGATCTGGTTGCCTTCGGTTCGGAGAACCGGATCACCGTCAACCTCAATACCAGCATGCAGCCGAACTCCCGCTGGTATACCGGCTCCGGATTATACCGCAGCATTCATCTGCTCCATGGCCCAAAAGTTCATATCGCGCCGGAGGGGATCTTCGCCCATACCGAACAAGTCGCGGACGGGTATGCCTTCCTGAAAATCGAAATAGAGATCTGCAATGAGACAGCAGAAAACAGTCTGGCAGAAGCAGAAGTGTCTCTGATCCGGGAAGATTCGGGTGAAACAGCCGCAACAGCGAAACAGGTCATTCATATCACTGCGCGAAGCAGTGAAATCGCCGGAATCTCCCTGAATCTCCGGAATCCGATGCTTTGGGACGCGGATCATCCGAATTTGTACCGGGTCCGGGCCAGGGTCAGGAATCTCGGGAGATTCCGCACCCATTTTGAAAAAGAGGCAGTGCAACCCGTTGATGAAGCGGACGTTCTCTTCGGAATCCGGATAGTCACTGCTGACGCTGTCAGAGGTCTTCAGATCAACAACAAAACCGTTAAACTGAAAGGCGGCTGCCTCCACCATGACAATGGATTGCTAGGCGCCGTCTCCCTGTATGAAACTGAAGCAAGAAAGATCCGGAAGCTGAAGGAAAGCGGCTTTAACGCGATCCGTACTGCACATAACCCGCCGTCCGCCGCACTGATTGAAGCTTGTGACCGCCTGGGAATGTATGTTTTTGACGAGGCTTTTGATGCCTGGGGAATCGCGAAACGCGCGGGGGATTACAGCCAGTTTTTTGATGCCTGCTGGGAAAGGGACCTGACCGCTTTTGTCCGTAGGGACCGTTCCCATCCCTGCGTGATCCTCTGGTCCACCGGAAACGAGATTCCGGAACGGGGCGGCCTGAATAACGGGTACTCTTTGGCCGCAAAACTGGCGAAACGGATACGCAGTCTTGACGGTACAAGACCTGTCAGCAACGGGATCTGTTCCTTCTGGAGCGGCCTGGATGATTTCCTGGCAGAGGGAACGGATCAGTCACAGAACGCCGGAATCGAGGATCCGGAAAACCTCTGGGAGAAAGGAACCGAGCCCTTCGCCGCCCCTCTGGATATTGTAGGTTATAACTATATGGAAGATCATTACGAACGCGATCATCTGATGTTCCCGGAGCGCGTCATCCTCGGTTCGGAAAATTTCCCGAAGGAGATCGGCTTCCGCTGGCCGCTGGTCGAAAAGCTTCCCTATGTGCTCGGGGACTTTACCTGGACCGCCTGGGATTATCTGGGGGAAGCCGGGATCGGTAAAGCGGTCAGCCTGGATCCGGACGATCCGCTGCTGGAAAAAGGGCCCTGGGCGCTGATGCCCCAAGTTTCGTCGCCTTTCCCCTGGAGAACAGCCAACGACGCAGATTTCGATATCACCGGTCGGATCACACCGCAGGGAACCTACCGCAGCGTTGTCTGGGGAAATACCGGGACCTTTTTGTATTCCTATCCTCCGGAAGCTTTCGGAAAGACGGAGCTGATCAGTCCCTGGGGCTTCCCTGCAGTACAAGCCTGCTGGAATTTTGCGGAACAGGAAGGCAAACCCATTGAATTGCTGATCTTTTCAAATGCGCAGGAAGTTGAAGTCTTTGTCAACGGGCATTCAATCAGCAGAAAACCGGTCAGCATGGAGCGTCCCCTGCCCTGCAGCGTACGTTTTGAAACGGTTTATGAACCGGGAATCGTGGAAGCCGTCAGCTATACCGAAGGCCGGGAAGTAAGCCGCGCCGCACTGACAACTGCAGGCCGTCCTTCGCATCTTCGGATCACGCCTGAAAAAACAGCCATGAAAGCAGACGGTCACGATCTGATCTATGTGAATATTGAAGTGGTGGATCAGCAGGGAAACCGGGTTCCGGATGCGGAAATACCGCTTTCCGCAAACGTATCGGGCCCGGTCCTGCTGAGCGGCTTCGGCACCGGCAACCCCGTCACGCAGGAAGATTATACGGATCAGAAAACCCGGACCTGCCGGGGAACTGCCACAGCCATTCTCCGCGCCGGTTATGAACCGGGACAGATGGTTCTGACCGTTTCGGGCGAAGACCTGCCTGAAGCTCAGGTAGCTCTGTCTGTTTTGGAATAAGGTTTGATCCGGTTTATTTGCTCGACGGATACCATTCTTCAATCAGAGATGTGGGAATCTCAAAATGCTGGTAATCCTTCCGGTCTTCCCAGTCTCCTCCCCATTCAAAGCCATGCTCTTTAAACAGTTTGAAGCACAGATCCTCATGATCGATCTTATACGGGAAGTCCGCTGAGCGGTCCAGATAAGGTTCGCCGGTAACCGGTTCCACAATGCGTTCACCGTCTACTGTTTTCGTATACGGGTTGTATAGTGTGTTGATATCCACCGCCAGCCCCAGGCCGTGCTTGGAAACCCTGGTGGTATGGGAAATGAACCGGAAATTGAAGGACGATGAATTGTTGTCTTCCATGGAGCGTTCATCATCCGCGTCGTATTCATCCACCAGCCGGATCCGCTCGATGGGATAGTTTGCTTCATACAGCTGCCTGAGAATATCCAGCACATCCTCCGCAATGTGATAATTCACGATCATCTCCCCTTCATGGGTTTCCCCGTTCAGATCCGTATGCAGCACATGCAGATATCGCAGATCTTCCCGGGGAAGGGTACAGTCATCCTTGAATGATTTCCCCTGAATCCTTTCAAATATTTCGTCCGTGATATCAGAGATCCAGAACGAAATATCCGGATTCAGGTCTCCTGATTCCGCGCAGGCCGTGCCGAGCTGCAGCACAGTAGCCATCACAGCGGTCAATAATTTCCTTCTCATACGATTCTCCTCCTTTTTTCATATCAGTTATCATCCACTGCTTCAGTTGTCGGCATCATGATTGCTCTTTGATTGTCTGCGTCTTTTCAATGCTCCTCGATGTGATTGCAAGAACGCATTGTTGAGTAAAAACATCTGTGGCCGTTACCGCAAAGTCCAGTATGGAAGTCAGCGACAGGATCACTGCCAGATCAGATACCTGCAGCCCGAGCTGAGTGAAGAGAATGGTAAAGCTGGCCGTCATGCCTCCCGGCACAGGAGGAGACGCCACAGAAAGAATAACACTTACCGCAATTGCCGTAATAATCCATACCTCGGATACCTCCGCGCCGCTGCTTTCGGCTACGCAGACCGCGGCAAACCAGAACAGCACAGATGCTCCCGGAGGATACAGCAATTGCCCGAACGGAACGCCGAAATTTGCCAGATGGTGGCTGATTCCCAGCTTTTCCGTACACGTTCTCTTATTTTCGGCAAACGCCGCCGAAGATGATGCTGTGGAAATCGCTATAATGAACGTGGAAAACGTCCTTTTCCACAGTTCAAGCGGAGAAATATGCATTTTTACGCAGGCCAGGACTGTGTGGAAAAGGATCAGGATGATACATCCCGCCAGTGTTCCGGCAAAAAACTTCCCGCCGGCGGCAAGAGAGCTGAGATCGCTTGATACAATGATATTGAAAAGACTCCCGAATACAAACACGGGGACAAGTTTGCTGATAAAGCCCATGATCCCGTCGACGATAAATCCAAGCTGTTCCGCCAGCTCCGCGACAACCTGTGTGTTCTTGCCGATCACCAGCATCGTTAAGCCGATGATGATACCGACAAACATAATCTGCAGCGTATTGCCGCGCGAAAACGGTGTGAACAGGTTGTCGGGAATGATATTCAGCACCATCTGATACAGTTCGGAATATTGATTGCCGTTCTGCGTATTCCCGATCTGCAGACTGAAAAAAGGCAGACTGATCAATGCAATCAGCACCGTCATGACAAGCAGATACAAAAGATATCTGACGCATACGCGTCTGCCTACCTCGCTGAAGGTGGACGCGTCCCCGATACAGTATATCATCTGGTTTGTTTTTCATCAAAGCATCAAACAACTTCAGGCGCAGAGTCCTTTCATGAAGAATAAGCGTCCAACGGCGTAATGTCCTCATCGCTGTTCATCCTGTTTATTGAATAGACAAAACAACCATCGTGATGTCGTCAAACTGGGGAACCTCTGCTGCATGTTCGTTGACATCCGCAAAAATGCGTTCTAGCACCTGTTCGCCCGGCAAATCTCTGGTGCTGTCCACCATGCTCATTAGGCGGTCATCGCCGTAAAGCACGTTATCCCGGTTATGGGCCTCCACCACACCGTCGGTATACAGCAACAGCCGGTCTCCGGGTTCAAGCTGAATCTCGTCCTGACGGTACCGCATGAATTCCATTCCGCCCAGGAACAGTCCGTGATTCTTCTTGATCATCTCGCAGGGTTGGCCCTTGTGCTGGAGGACCGGGTAATTGTGCCCGGCGTTTGTGTATTGCAGCGTCATCGTCCGCTTGTCCACAATGCCGATCCAAGACGTCGCAAACATGTTCGCCTCGTTGCTTTCACACAGTCGGGCGTTGACGGCGGTGTAGATCTTTGAAGTGGTATCCAGATTCAGCGCGTAGTCCTTAATCATGGTCTTGGCGGTCATCATAAACAGTGCGGCCGGGATGCCCTTGCCGGATACGTCGGCGATGAGGAAGCAGAGGCGGTTCTCGTCAATGGGGAAGTAGTCGTAGAAATCGCCGCCTACCTCCTTGGCAGTATTCATGCTGCCCCGCAGGTTCAAATCCGGAAAATCGGAGAAATCCGGTGCAGTCGTCGGCAGGGCGTCCAGCTGAATCCGGGTTGCCATCTGCAGTTCCTTCTCTGCCTTTTCCCGTTCGACTTCCTCGCGATGCTTTGCCTCCAGCGCGCGCATTCTCCTGCGGATATACAGCTTCACCAACAGTGCGATCAAAAGCGCCGTCGCGACCGCCACGAGGATGTAGAACCACACCTGTTCATAGAACGTCTTCTCCTTGACGATCGTTACTGCCACTTCCTTGTTGCCCCGGCCCATGGCGTCCTTCAGCCGCATTACGAAATGATACGTGCCGCCTCGCAGGTTGGTGTAGCTCACGGGCGCCATATCGCTGCGGTTGATCGTCGTGTCGATGCGCTCAAACCCCTCAAGCTGGTAGCTGACCTGAGGGTCGCTCAGCGCATAGTTGAACACAAAACCGGGCACCGTCAGTTTCTGCGTGCTTGAAGGAATCGTGAACACGCCGTCATCGTTGGGATAAATCGTCTGCTCGTCCACCTGCACAGACGGAACCGTTGCCTTCAGATCATCGACATTTTCAAGGGGCTTTTCAATGTTGACCTTGCAGATGCCGGTGGTTCCGGCAATGTACAGGTCTCCCAGGTCGGTCAGTTCGCTGTAGGAATTTGCCGTGGTAATGCAGCACAGGCCGTTGGCGATGCTGTAGTATACGGGGGTAATCTCCCCGTTGGCAATCAATTCCTCAGCCGGCGTGATATAGATGCCGTTGCTGCTGAGCACCCACATATCGCCCTTGCTGTTCTCAAAGAGGTCGAAGTTGTTGCTGTAGGGGAACTCCCTGATCGTTGTCACCTGGTAGTCCGGCGTCATATAAGCGATGGCGCTGCTTGTGACAATCCAGATCAGATCCCGGCTCCGATCGCGCTTTACGCGCATAACGATATCGGAAGGAAGTCCGTTCTCAACATTGATGTTCTTCGTGCCGGATTCACTTAAAATATAGATGCCGCCGCCGTTGCTGCCCAGGACGATTTCCCCGTTCACCCCTTCTGCCACGGTGAGGCTCTCTATGTCGTCGATACCGTCCTCCTTGCTGTAGGCGGCAACCACGCGATCGCCCTCAATGACGTTGACGCCGCCGGTGAGCGCCACCAGCATACGGCCGTCCGCGCATTCGCTGACCGCACGGATGCTGTTGGAGAGCAGCCCATCCTCTTCAGTAAAAACGGTGAGTTCACCGTTTGCATAACGCAGGAGACCGCAGGTACGCCAGGTGGAGATCCAAAGCTGATCCCGGCTGTCCCGGATGATGGAGCGAATGCGGCAGCCGTCGAGCAGCGCGATCAGGTCGTCCGCCTCCACATCCGTTCCGGAAGCCGTCACTGCCTTCTTCAGGCGGAGACGGGGTATCGGACCGTCATTGCCCAGCACAAGCAGACCCGTATCCGTCGCCACGAACAGATTCCCTTTGTACATGCAGGTGGAATTGACCACCATTTGGGGAAGGCTGTAGCGTTCGCACACGTTCAGGAACTGGTTTGGCACCACCTTCATCACACCCTGACGGGAGGATGTGAACCAGAGATTGCCCAGGTAATCCGTCATCACGTTGCCTACACTGTTGTCTATGGGGAGTTCTCTCAGCACGGTAAAGCGGTCGCCGTCCAGCACGCCGATGCCGTTTCCCGCGCAAATCCAGATTTTGCCGTCAATATACTTCATCTGCTGGATATATCTCAGCGGCTCTATATGGATCTTCTCGATATCGCTGAGCGATTCTCCCATGTTGGCATGCAGGAGGACGAATTCCGAACTCTCCACATAGACCTTTCCCGGCGCTTCCGGGTCGGGAAGGATGTAGCCCGCGCCCTGAGTGGAACTGTCTTCTGAACGGATGAAGCTGGTCAGTTTGCCGTCCTGGATCGTGATCAGATCGCCCGAATCAGTGGTGCCGTAGATTTTCCCGTCAGGGCCGGTCACAAGGCTGCGCATATATGCGTCGGCAATATCCGCCTCCTCCATCGCCGTCAGATTGTATTGCTGATCAATGATCATGATTCCGCTGGTGGTCGCGACATAGATATTGCCGTTTTGATCCCCGGTGATGGCGCGGGTATGGGCGGATTTCATGCCCTCCAGCTTCCCCCACCGTCGGAATTCGCCGTGCTCCATGACAGCCACGCCGTTGTCATTGGTACCGATCCAAAGGCGCTCCCGGCTGTCCACATACAGACTTACCACACTGGTAAGCCCGGTGGTGGAGCTCAGGCGCTCAAATGTATTGCCGTCGTACCGGATCAATCCGGCATAGCTGCCGATCCAGATGAAGCCGTCGCTTGTCTCGACGATTGCGTTGGCCTCGGATGTGGGCAATCCGCTGGTATTGTCATACAGCACCGCGGAACAATTATCGAAGTGATCGACAGGATCCACGATCTTCAGCCCTTGTGAATCTCCGTCAGCACTCGCCGCGCATGCATTCAACAGCATGACAAGCGCCAGGAGCAGACCGGGGAGCCATCTTCTTCTGTGTTGCGCTCTTTTAACCACTCTAAATCATACCTCCATGCCCGTCGCTTTTGGGAGATCTGTTGTCAGTAATACTGTAGAGGAGCTCCTAAACAATATTCAAAGCGTAATATTGATCTGATTCCTGTTATCCGTGTAGTTGTATTCCAGCTGTTTCGACATATTCTTCAGAATGGTCACTCCAAGGCCGTCTTCCTCCTGCTCGAAGGGATTGAAGGCCATACCGCCGCAGTCGATGTCGATTTGCGTCGCCCCGTCCGACTCCGCATGGGAAACCGACAGCTTCAGGTCGATATCCTCCCGGCCTGCATAGCAATGATCCAGCAATTCACAGATCAGCTCCTCGCAGCAGAGCTGCAGTCTGTAGGTGCGCTTCTGGTCCAGGCCGTACTTTTCGCCGAAGTTCTGGATGCCGCCCTGAAGCTGCATCAGGTCGAACTGGCGCTCGGTGATTTCATAGGTGAAGTACTTGATCTTGTGGATGAAGGCCACGGTCTTGTCCCGCTGCGGATGATCAAATATTTCCGCAGGCGTACCCTGCTCGTAGATCCCGCCGTCCGCGAAGAACAGCACCCGGTTGGCCACCTCCCGGGCAAAGTTCATTTCATGGGTAACAATCAGCATCGTCATATCCCGTTTTGCCAGCATCCGGATCACAGCCAGCACCTCGCCCACCATCGTGGGATCAAGGGCGCTGGTGGGTTCGTCAAACAGCAGCACCTTCGGCTCCATCATCAGGCACCGGCAGATGGCGATGCGCTGCTGCTGACCGCCGGAGAGCACCGTGGGCCAGGCATGGGCACGGGTGGCAAGGCCGACCTGGGAAAGAAGCTCCATGGCCTTCTTCTCCGCGTCCGGCCGCGGCATTTTCAGGATCCGCGTCGGCGCGAGGCACAGGTTGTCCATCACATTCATTTCGGAAAACAGGTGGAATTTCTGGAACACCATACCCATGCTGCGGCGGATTTCGTCAACCTGATTCCCTTTGGCAGCGGTAATATCCCGGCCGTCGATGATGATTTGTCCCGCGTCCGGCTTTTCCAGCAGCGCCAGGGAACGCAGAAAGACGCTCTTGCCGCAGCCGGAGCCGCCGATAATGGCGATGCGTTCGCCCTGCACCACAGACAGGTCCACGCCCTTCAAGACCTCCAGCGAGCCGAAGGATTTCTTCAGTCCTTTCACTTCAACCAGGTTCATTCCGCCGCCTCCCTTTTCCGTGCCTTGATCTTATCCGTCAGCGCGAAGATGCCGAACACGATATACGAGATCGCCAGGTAGATCAGCATGCCGATGATGATCGTGAGCAGCGGCTGCATCGTCCTGGAGGCAATGTTGTTGATCACGCGGGTCAGATCGGTAATCGTGACATAGCCCACCACACTGGTCCACTGGATCAGGTTCACGATGGTGGACTGGTACACGGGCTTTGCAATGCGCAGTACCTGCGGCAGCGTGATGAGCCTGAAGGTTTCCCATGCCGATAAGCCCAGCGTCCGTGCCGCCTCAGCCTGCCCGCGGTCGGCAGCCTCCAGCGCCGAGCGCAGCAGCTCCGCCACATGGGCCGACACATTCAGCGCGAAAGTAATCACCGCAACCATCACCGGCGCAATGCCCGCCCGGGCAAACACGCCGTAGTACAGCAAAAGCAGCAGCATCAGCACCGGTGTGCCGCGCAGGATGGCGATATACACGGAAGCAATGGTCCGGGCGACGGGGTTTTTCCGGGTGCGCATCAGGCAGATCAGCGCCCCCAGCAATGTGCCCAGCAGCAGGGCCAGGGCTGAAATCTGCACCGTGACCCACAGGCCGCCCAGAATGGTCTTCCAGGAATCACCTTTGATGAGGATCGTGTAAAGCTTGTCGGATAATGTCATTTCGGACCTCCGTCACAAAAAAGCACGCAGAAAGAGCGTGTCTCTGCGTGCTTGAAATGCTCAATCGCTGCGGTCTGTTGCCGCCTCAGTCATCCACTTCTCTTCCGATAACTATCACGTTGATGCCGGCTTCAATGAAGTAGATGCCGATCAGGATGCCCAGAGCAACTGCCATCATCGCGGGATGCACAAAGGAGTAGATACCGATAATCAGCTCCAGCACGCCCAGCACAACGCAGAGCACCACGGTGCTGGTATCGGCGTCTTCCTTCTTGCTTTGAATAGCGGTTACAATGGACAGGATCCCGTGAACGATGAACCAGCCTGCGGCGAGATAAAGCAGTATGTAGTCATTGGTCATAGCCGCCGCGTTGGGCACAACCAGACCGACAATACCCAGAATCAGGCTGAGGATCGCGAAGAAAAACTCCACGCCGTAGCGCTTTTCTCTGATTCCGCGGACGAGGCCGTAAATACCCCACAGGAAAAACAGGATGATGATGAAATAACCCGCGCTCATAAAGGTCATGAGCGGCGTGGCCATCAGGGCGACGCCTGCGATAATCAGCAGGACTCCGAAGATCACGATCAGGGCAGTCATTTGGATTCCTCCCATAAAATGATTTATTGTACAGCACATAAAATGCCTGTTACAGGATAGTTATTATCCATTCTTTTAACGTTGCCGTCAAGAGGGTGTTCCAGAATGTCAACATTTTTATGCGGCGTCATCCATCTGGACATCCTCGCCGCCATAGGTTTCAACCAGCGTATCATAGGCGTCGATGGCGTTCTGGATGCGCGCCAGCACGTCGTCCATGCGGTAATACCCGTCTGCGTTCCGTTCCAGGCCGGAAAGATCAATGTCAAAGGACATGGGAGGATTGTCCAGTGAAAGCGGGATGATCCCGCGGAGCTGTTCGGTGCTCTGGTAAACCAGGCGCACTTTGGCGTAAGATTCGCCGTCCTCTGAAGACCATCTTTCAAATACGAGCTTCACGCCGATGGGCGTCATGGGCTCCACGGTATCGGGCAGTGTGTATTCCTCCGTTCCCAGTACGGACAGTATGCCGGCGACATTGGAATCATGTCCGCACAGGAAAGTGAACTTCCGGCCCTCCGCCGTCAGTTCGGAGCGAATCTCCTGAAGCAGCGGGTGCGCCGCGTTCACGGCAATCAGCGGCGTTTCAAACAGCATTTTGGTATAGGTGTCCACGATGCTGTGGATCTTCCGCCAGTCGTCCCTTGTCAGATCGTGGCCGAAGGCGGCTGCTTTCTCGTCAGCCATCTCGTAAAACTGGAACGTGAGGGCGTCCGCCACCGATGTCGCAGTTTTGATGGGACCGGTCATACCCGGCTCCTTGCCGACTTCCAGGTTAATGGTTGTTTCATCCGCCAGCAGATCGCCGAACTGGCCTGACTGATACGCCTTGCTCTCTTCCATGTCCGTCACATCCATCAGCAGCTTAATGGCGTCCAGCAGTCCGGCATGAATTCCTTTCAGCCCGGCCACACCGCCCGCTTCGGCAATCTGGGCAACAACGTCCTTCGCGTATTGATCGTTGTAGAACGTCAGCATGGGATTGAATGTCGGATCCATTGTGTCGTATTCCGCATGGCTCTCGATCGGCACGACCGCCACCGGCAGGAGTCCTGCGGAGAAGTAGCGGGCCGTAGCCAGTGTGCGCTGCTTCGCGTTTGCGTAGAACCGCACTGCGCCATCCTCGGGCTTCCAGTTCTCGGGGAACAGGCCCTCCTTCTCCAGCCACAGCCGGAAATACTGCCCCATCAGGGTCTCCAGCATCGCGCCGCGCAGCGAAAGCTCGCTGGGATTGCTCGTCCATTCAAACCATTGATGCGGTGTGATATCACCCAGCAGCGAACCGCTGCCCGACAGCGGAGACCGTATGTTGTGGCGGCTCAGGACAACAACCTGTTCAAGCTTATACTTCGCTTCCTGTTCAGCCGTCGCGGGCACGGCAAGCAGTGCCAGCATCATCACCGCAAGGGTGATAGCAGTCAGATGTTTCCAAAGTTTCTTTTTCATGTGAGACCTCCCATATCATTTATTCGTCCTCTTTGAGGTGAATATTCCATCCTGTGTCGATCTTCTTTTTTACCTTTTCCCTGGTGGCATCATCCATTTCCGGCCAGTCAGCAACCGTCGTTGCTTTATTCGAGACCAGATGGGCCTTTTCCGCGCATAAGGCAAGCGGTGTGTCGGCCAGGGAATCGGAATAGAAGTTTTCGATCACCGGAAAACCCTTGTCAATGATGTACCGGGCCTTTTCCTTTGCGTACATCATATTGTTCAGGAACACTCCGTATTCGCGGTCATATTCAGATGCCATGAAATTCACGCCTAGCCGCCTTGCGATCGGTTCAATAATGCAGGTTGGGGACGCGCTGATAATTAGGTCGTCCGGCCTTTTTTGAGCCAGATACCACGGGACGATCTTTTTTTCATTTTTGTCCCAGTACCGCCTGATCTGCACGTCAAAATCGTCAATCAGCGTCAGGTATCTGAAAAATTTGCGCTGCAGCGAAGCCTCTGTCATTTTCCCTGTCTTGCGCCGGATCAGATAGCTGAGTGCCTTCGGAAAAAACGTGATCCATAACTTGGGATGATGGTTCATACACCAGATGCAGAAACCGATCGAACAGTCCGATGGGTAAATCGTTCCGTCAAAATCATAAACATTCATTTTCATTCCTCGTATTCAGCTTTTATGAATACTCCTTTTCTATTATAAAGGAAATGAAGAAAAAAACAATTGTATGTGACGAAATGTCACACGAATCCTTATCCAATATATGATATTCTCGGAGGCAGGGCTTTTTTCGTCTTTGGCGAATATTCAGATATATTGCACAGAGCCTGGAATGGAGGAACACAGAATGAAAAAACGGGTTTCCCTCATCATCACCGTAATGCTGCTTCTGTCAGTCATGACCGCTGCCCTTGCGTCTTCGGCGGAAGAATCCGCGGCGGAAACTGTTTCAGTATTTCCGGCCGGATCCCCTGATGAGGTGGCGGCTGTGATTCTCCACACCAACGATGTTCACGCGGGATATGCGGACAATATCGGTTATGACGGGCTTGTTCTGTATAAAAAGGAACTGGAAGCGTTTTATGATCACGTCCTTCTCGTGGATGCCGGCGACGCCGTGCAGGGAACCGTCATCGCTTCCCTTTCCAATGGCACGGAGATCATCAGGATGATGAACCGGGCGGGATATGACCTTGCGGCTCCCGGAAACCATGAATTTGATTTCGGCTTTGATGCGCTGGAGGAATGTTCCGAGCTGCTTTCCTGCGGCTATACCTGCGCGAATTTCTGCACCGCCGACGGTGAGCCGGTATTCAGCCCCTGGAAGATCCTGGAAGCCGGTGACCTGAAAATCGGATTTGTCGCAACGGTTACGCCGTATACTTTTACCCAGACCAGTATCCGGAATATCGTGAACGAAGTCGGCGAACCGATGTATGACTTCCTTGTGGACAATACCGGGGACAGGCTGTGCGACGCCCTGCAGAAGCGTATCGATGAAGTCCGGGCAAACGGAGCGGATTACGTGATCCTGCTCGCCCACCTCGGCAGTGATACGAAAACCCCCTCGATCTATTCGAGCAACGCGGTTGTCGGAAAACTGACCGGCCTGGATATGGTGATCGACAGCCATACGCATGAAGTGTACAACACCCGGATCCCGGACAAGGAGGGCCGCATGATCCCGGTTGCCCAGGCCGGAGAGAAACTGAAAGTCGTCGGACAGCTGACAATCTACCGGGACGGCCACATGGAGGAAACCCTTGTCGAGCTGGTTCCGTCCGTTTCCGGCATCCCCTCGGAGCTTGTCCAACGCAAAAAAACGGATCGATATGTCGATCCGGAAATGAAAGCGTTCCTGGACGATATTACCGCTTCCTATGAGCCTGTGCTGGAACGAAAGATCGGCTATAATCCGGCTGATCTGGTCGTATGGGACGGTGTCCGGGATTATAACCGGGCTGAGGAAAACGGCCTGTGCGACCTGGTCGCGGATTCCCAGCGCGTTCTCGCCGGAGCCCAGGCGGCCATGGTTCATGCCGGTTCCGTGCGCAACAACCTGAGCGCGGGAGAGATTACCTGTAAGGATGTCCTGAACACGCTTCCTTATTACAATGAAATCGTAAAGGTAAGCGTCAGCGGGCAGATGATTCTGGACGCCCTGGAATTCAGCGTATCCTTCCTTCCGAAACGAGTCGGCGGTTTCCTCCAGGTTTCGGGCATTTCGTTCAGCGTCAATCCGGACCTCGGAAGCAGCGTGCAAACAGATGAGAAAAAGCAGTTCATCTGTGTGGAAGGAGACCGCCGTGTACATGACGTAACAATCGCAGGCAGGGCTCTTGACCCGAAAGCCGAATATACGCTGGCCATAAACATGTTCCTGCTGACCGGCGGGGATGGATATACGATGTTCAAAGAGGCGGATATTCTGGAAACCATGCCCCTTTCCGATAACGAAATGCTCATGAAATACATTGAGGAAAACCTGGGAGGCGTGATTCCGGAAAAATACGGGGAACCGCTGGGACGCATTCAGTGGACAACCTGAATGCCTCTGTCCTCTTCTCACCCGTTATACTTCAGGCATAGCATCGTGATGTCGTCAAACTGCTGCGCCCCGGCCACAAATGCGTTGATACCGTCCATGACGTTTGACAGAACTTCCTCCGGCATGGCGTCCGGATTCCGGTTCAGCGCCTGAAGCATACGGTCTGTGCCGAAAAGTTCGTTTTGGGCATTCGTGGCTTCGGCAACGCCGTCGGTGTAAACAAACAGGCTGTCACCGGGGTGCAGTTCAAAACTGTGCTCCTTATACGGAATCCCTTCCATCGTGGCAACGGCAGGGGAGTGGCGATAGACGACGAGTTCGTACTGACCGCCGGCACGGCACAGAACCGGGTGTTCGTGGCCCGCATTGACGGCAGTGCCTTTGCCCGTGGAGATCTGAATCACCGCCGCCCAGACGGTAACAAACAGTTCTGCCTCGTTGCTCTCGCAGAGCTGGTCGTTCACATTCTCAAGCGCCTCGCCGACACTCTCACCGTTCTGGAGATGGGATTTAATGAGCACCCGGGCCACCATCATGAACAGCGCGGCCGGCACGCCCTTGCCCGAAACATCTGCCATGACCAGACCGATGTGATCGTCATCGATCAGGAAGAAATCGTAGAAATCACCGCCAACCTCTTTTGCGGGCGTCATGCTGGCAAAGACATCAAACTCCGGGCGATTGGGGAATGCGGGGAAGAGCCGGGGCAGCTGACTGGCCTGTATGTCCGTGGCCATGCTCAGTTCAGCACCCATCCGGGTCGCGGTTTCATGCTCCTGTTCGTATTTCTCCCTCTGATCCTGCATGATCACCATGGACATATAAACCGCCGCGGCGACCGTAGCCAGGATAATCAACTGGACATCCTGAAAGAACGCCTGAATCGCAATCGCCGCTATAGGCGCGATAATATACGCCCAGAACGCGTGCCTGATCCGCGGGCTGAAATTGTTCCGCCAGCGGATCAGAAGGAAAACGTCGATGCCCAGCATGAAGAGATGCGCCAGATTGGAGAGCATATAGGCAGGAGATCTGTGATAAACATTCCCGCTGTCAAAATAGTAGCAGAGATCGGTAAACTGCGAAACGATCATCAGCAGTACGTGCACGATAAGGATTCCCAGGAACAGCCGCAGAAAAGTTTTCCGCTGCCGCTCCGGGTTTGCAACATGCAGCGTAAGCAGTGAAAAGAGGAAGGCCATCATGCCGGAAGCCAAAAACTCCAGCAGTGTCACAGTGATCAGCGCAATCCGTATCCCCTGACCCGGAATCCCCTCCATCAGCTGACGGGCAAGGTGGCTGCCGATGTACACAATGACCAGGCCGAAAAAGAGCTGGAAATACCGCGTGGCTTCTTTTGATAATTTGGCTCCCGTGCTGACCTGCAGGATGTTCATTCCGCAGATCCCGATTCCTGCCGCGATGATAATAATGTTGAACATGTTTCCGGCTGTTACGCTGAAGATCATTATGCTTCACCCTTTCATAATGTTTTTTTTTCATTTATTTCTTTATCAGCAATGACTCTCCCGTCATCTCCGCCGGCTTCTCCATGTCCATCATCTCGATCAGCGTGGGAGCTATGTCAGCCAGGCAGCCGCCTTCTCTCAGCGTATAGGCGGGATCATAATTAACCAGAATGAAGGGAACGGGATTGGTCGTGTGAGCCGTCCACGGTTCCCCCGTCTCCTCGTCTGCCATCGTCTCGGCATTGCCGTGGTCGGCGCAGATGAAGAGCTGACCGTTCGCCTCTTCAACTGCCTCCACAATGCGTCCGATGCATTTGTCGATGCATTCGACGGCCTCAATGGCGGCTTTCTCTACACCGGTGTGACCGACCATATCCGAGTTGGCGAAGTTTGTAATGATCACGTCATACTCGCCGGAGCGGATCTTCTCGATCAGGGTATCGCATACTGCCTCCGCGCTCATCTCCGGCTGCAGGTCATAAGTCGCCACCTTCGGGGACGGGATCATAAACCGGTCCTCTCCCTCATTAGGCGCTTCCACCCCGCCGTTGAAGAAGAAAGTCACGTGGGCGTATTTCTCCGTCTCGGCGATTCTTGCCTGCTTCATATGGTTGGCGGCAAGCCACTCGCCGAACGTGTTGGTAAGGACTTCCTTTTCAAACGCGACATCCTTGTTGGGAATTGTCACGTCATAGTCCGTAAAGCATACATAGGTCACCTGCTTCCGCGGTCCCCTGTCGAAACTGTCAAATTCATCGCAGCAGAAGGTGCGGGTAATCTCTCTGGCGCGGTCCGGGCGGAAATTGAAGAAGATGATGGAGTCCCCGTCCCCAATGGTGGCCACCGGTGCACCGTCCTCCATCACCACCGTGGGTTGAATAAACTCATCCGTTTCTCCCTTTTGATAGGACTGCGTCACGGCCTCCGCAGCAGAGGCTGCCGTCACACCCTCGCCCAGGGTCATGGCCCGATATGCCTTTTCAATGCGGTCCCAGTTGTTGTCCCTGTCCATGGCATAATAGCGGCCTGCCACCGTGGCGATCCTGCCGCAGCCGATCCTGTCCATCTCCTCCTGCAGCGCCTGAACATAATCCTTTCCGGATTCCGGGGGCGTATCCCTCCCGTCCAGGAAACAATGTACGTATACCTTTTCAAGTCCGTGGCGCTTCGCCAGTTCCAGAAGGGCATAGAGGTGGGTGTTGTGGCTGTGTACGCCGCCGTCGGAAACCAGGCCGTACAGATGCAGGCTCGTTCCCTTTTCCTTCGCGTTGTTCACCGCCTTCAGCAGCGCCTCGTTCTCAAAGAAATCACCGTCTTCGATCTTCTTCGTGATCCTGGTCAGATCCTGGTACACGATCCGGCCGGCCCCTATGTTCAGATGGCCCACCTCGGAGCTGCCCATCTGTCCCTCCGGAAGGCCAACGGCCATGCCGCTGGCATTGCCCTTCACGAAGGGGCACTCCTTCATCAGCCGGTCCAGTACCGGGGTTTCCGCCAGCGCGATGGCATTGTGCTCACGCTGCTCATTCAGGCCGAATCCGTCAAGGATCAGCAGCACGGTCGGCCTCTTCTTGTTCGCCTTCTCCTCCGCTTGCGCGGAGCATGATCCGGGCAAAACATTGAAAGCAACTGCGGTAAACAGAAGCGCTGTCAGCAAAAGCCGAAGCAGCGGTCTGAACCGAACTTTGATATTCATTGAGAAACCTCCTCGATATTCCGTCTGAAAAAGCACCGTTGCATAACATATATTATGTGGTTTTTATGTTGCTGTCGTCAAGGGATGTTCCGGAATGTCAACATTCGATTTGACATTCCGGAACACCCTCTTGCATTGAGCATGAAAAAAATAATAAAATGGAATGTAATTTCGGAAACAGCAATGCATCTCGGATGGTTGAAAACGGGAAATTCTGCGGCCCTCGTTTTCCTTCCTGCCTGTGCCGGTTGCCGCGCCGGCCTGAGGATTCCCATGAAGAAATTTTTAACTCTGCTCCTGGCGCTTCTGATGGTTCTGTGTTTGTCCGTCCCGGCCTGGGCGGAAGAAAACGCTCCTGCTGAGAGCGCCGTTCCCGCAATGATTAATCCGCTCATTGAACTTCTGAAGACCAACCCCCGCAGGCTCATATTCACGGAAGGCACCGATGCCCGCATCCTTGAAGCCGCCGCACGTCTGAAGCAGGACGGTTTCCTTACGCCTGTACTTATCGGCAATGCGGACGAAGTCAGGGCTGCGGCCGCCAAAGGCGGTTTTGATATCGAGGGGCTGGAGATCCTCGACCCCGCCGCCTATCCCGATATGGACAGGCTGGTGGATGATTTTGTTGCGCTGCGCAAGGGAAAGGCTACCGCTGAGGAAGCCCGCAAAATGCTCCTCAGTCCCAACTACTTCGGCACCATGCTGGTCAAGGAAGGTCTTGCCGACGCCCTGCTCGGCGGTGCAACCTACTCCACCGCCGATACCGTGCGCCCCGCGCTTCAGCTGATCAAAACCCGCGAGGGTGCAAACCTCGTATCCTCCTGCATGATCCTCCTCCGCGGAGACGAAAAGCTCGCCATGGGCGACTGTGCCATCAACGTCTCCTACGAGGATAAACTGGACGATCAGGGCAATGTCGTTCTGAGCGCCGCCCAGCAGGTGGCGGAAGTCGCCGTTGAAACCGCGCGGACTGCCAGACTCTTCGGCATTGACCCGAAAATCGCCATGCTCTCTTTCTCCACCAACGGCTCCGCCAAAGGCGCCGGTCCGGAGATGATGCGCGCTGCCGCCGCCATTGTCAAGGAAACCCACCCTGAGCTTGAATGCGACGGTGAGATGCAGTTTGACGCCGCGGTGGTTCCCGAAGTCGGCCAGCTCAAGTTCCCCGGCAGCACGGTTGCAGGCTATGCCAACACCTTTATCTTCCCGGAAATCCAGTCCGGCAATATCGGTTACAAAATTGCCCAGCGCCTCGGCGGCTTCATGGCCATCGGTCCCATTCTCCAGGGTCTCAACGCCCCCATTAACGACCTCTCCCGCGGCTGCAACGCAGAGGAGGTCTATCTGATGAGCATCATTACCGCCGCCCAGGGTATCGAATAAAAAATCGGTGTGACATTCTGGAAACCCCCTTGCATGAAGCCTTCGGGATTTGTTAGAATACAGTTCATCAGGTAAAAGGCCGTATCGGACTTAAATCGGCGGGAAAGGAATTGAATAGCATATGAAAGCAGCAGGTAAAGAAGGATTGACCAAAATCAGACAGCGCATTAAAAGCGGTGAGATTACGGATCAAAAATGCTGGTCCTTTATCAGGGAATTGAATTCCTTCAGCGAGGAGCGCCTGGACAGCGTAGCGGTCCGCGACGGGTACCGGACATACACCTACCGCCAGATGTTCCGCTATTGGGAGAAATATGCGGAAGCCTTTTCCGGTGTGCATTTGACCGGCAGGAATCATTCCCGCGTGGGCCTGATCGGCGTGCAGCAGACGGAGACGATTTTCGCCTTCTACGCCCTGAACATGACCGGGGCCTCCGTCTCCCTGATCTATCATCTGGATCTGTATGATGATAAGCGCATCCGGACCATGATCGAACGGGAAAAAATCACCGATCTGGTGATTTCCGAAGTATATGCGTTTCCGAAGGTCATGAAGGGACTCCTGCGGGACCGGGAGCTGCTCGGCCTGCGGAACATCATTGTGCTGGAAAGCCCGATGGGCGGCGAATATGCCCTTCCCCCGCTGGAGATGGTTCGCAAGCTGAACACGTCAATGTTCCGGGAGCTTGAGGGCGGGCTGGTGATGGAAGACCTGATGAAGGAATATGAAGCGGCTCCCATCGCCTACGGAAACGAAAAATCCTCTGAAGGATCCATTATCCTGCACACGACGGGGACGGTCAGCGGCATCCATAAGCCGGTGCCCATGTCCGACAAGGCGCTGAACTCTTTCGTGATCGCCGCCCTGGAAGCAAAGAACACGTATGAGGATTTCAAACACGTGCCGGATCATCTGGTCAGCTTCCTGGCGCTGCCGCTGAGCTGGGTTTACGCGATGGTGGATATGCTTCACACCGCCTTCGGCCTGGGCATGGAAGTAGTCTGCCTGCCCTTCGGCGCCACCAATCCCCGTTATGCCGATGCGATCGAGAACTACGGCATCAGCATCCTCTTTACCAGCATGAGCATTCTGGATACCTGGAATAAGATGATGCCGGATATTGACATGTCCAAGGTAAAGGTCGTGTTCATGGGGGGCGCGTACGTTTCCCCCGAATTCAAGAAGAGCTTCAACGACTATCTGCGGTCCCACGGTTCCGCCGCCCGGATTATCAACGGGTACGGAATGTCTGAGCTGGGCGGCGCGTGTATCATCGCCCCCTCGGACCGGGATGATGACGCCATCGGCTTCCCGCTGCCGGGCTTCAAAGTCAAAATCTATTCGGAAGACGAAAAGAAGTACTACAATATTTCAGACGGGCCGCGTACCGGCGTCCTGTGCCTTTCATCGCCCACGATGAGCAGCGGGCGGTTGGATGACACCGTATTCTTTGAACTGGTAAAGATCGACGGGGAAGAGTATTTCAATTCCAACGATTTGGTGCGGGTCAACGAGGACGGAAGTCTGACCTGTATCGGCCGGTCCAACCAGTTCTTTGTCAACAACGCCGGCATCCGTTTTGACGCGGGCCTGATTGAAACAGCAATGACCGCCCAGCCCGGTATCAATGCCTGCGGCATCGTGCCGGAGTTCCACAAGATGATCCACGACAACGTTCCCATCCTGTATGTGGAAACCGCCGGCGGGTCGGACGGACTGGGCGTTGTGCGCGACGCCTTGATTCAGGTGTTTATCAACGACGGAAAGCTGGCGGACACCAACCTGCCCAGCCAGGTTGTGCTGGTAGAGAAGATCCCGCTGAATGCTGGCGGCAAGGTCGACACGAAGAGACTGGCATCCGGCGGTGTGAACGGGAAACGGTACAACGTCAGCGGCGTCAAGCTGAACGACAAGTTCGTGGATATTATGCTCATACCCGCGCCGAAGGGCGAAGCCGCTACGGTCGGGGCCGGCGTACCGGAGGAACTGGAGAACGATCCCTACAACATTCTGAGTGAAATCTTCGCCGCCATTCCGGAGATCAAAGAGGGCGGCCTCACCCGGATCATCCGCATCCCGGGCATCCGGGACCTGGTCCTGAAACTCACGGATTTTGACATTCAGAATATTCCGGGAAGCATGGGCAAATTCGTTCCGAAACTGATGAAGATGTCTGTGGATGAGCTGCCCCCTATGCCGAAGATGAACGGGGACAGCAAAAAAGGCGATACGAAGCACTGGATGAAGAATTTCCTTTCCATGGTTGAGGAAATGGAAGCCGCCGAGCTCCCAATGCCTGTACCGCTCATGCCTCCCGTACCGGCCCTGCCGCTCATGCCTCCCGTGCCGTTCATGCCCTGGAGTTTGTCCGGAAAAAAGGCCAGCAAAAAGAACGATGCCGGCGACCGGTGGGATCATCTGAAAACCGGCGTGGAAACACAGCTTGAGCAGATGCGGGATGTGCAGAAGGTGTCCATGGATGCATACATGGAACAGTGGGACAAGGCCTTCCCCAAATACATGGAGATACAGGAAGCAATCGCCGCCATCCTGCCCGACGAGGCGCCTCTCCTGCCCGGGATGCTGTCTCCGAGAGCTTTCATGGAACGGATGAACGAATTCCGGAAAACGGCCAACGAAAACGCCAGGAAACAGGCTGATGCCTTCCGCGATTTTTGCAAGGAGGGGCAGCAGAAAGCCAGATCCGTGATTTCGGACACGGTGGAAAACATCGAAAACGACGTGAAGAAAACCTCTGACGACACAGCGGACAATGCCGACAGCGAATGAGGGGTAAACGAAGTCTGATTGCCGACGTTGGTGACGGTGCCGGCTTTCAAGCAATATATCTTATCCGAATTTTGAAAGGAGAACAAAAAATGGGTAACAAGAAGAACAAGGAAAAGAATGCTTTCCCGGCCATGCCCGCCTGGGATTGGGACAACGAAGAACAGAAGGCGAAGTGGAAAGAATTCAAAGCCAACGCCGAGAAGCTCTGGGACCAGTACGAGGATATGCAGAAGGCCGCCAAGAAAGCCTGGAAAGACCAGTGGGAAACCTTCTTTGCCCAGCTGATGGGAATGGAGCAGACCGTTGCTGACGCTCTGCCCGATGAGAAGATCTCTGTGCCCGGAATGCCCGCCGCCCCCGTGTCTCCGAAAGAAGTCGTGGAAAAGGCGAAGGAATTCCAGGAGAAAGCCAATGCCCAGGTCGTGGAGCAGGCCGACAATGCGTTTGAGCGCAGGATGCAGCGGCAGCAGCAGGTAAAAGAGATGGTCACGGATGCCGTGGAGACCGTCGAAGCCAACCTGGACGCAGCCAAGGCCGCGGCAGAAGAAAAAGCGAAGTAATGACAGAAGTCTGATTCTTCATCAGAGGATCGGCATATGAATCGGTTGTTTCAGTTCATCATCAGGAAGATGGATGCCAGATGCAGGGTCTGGGAAGCCGGCCTGGAATCCGGCCGTCGGATTCCTGATGATATTCAGGAATATTTGGATATACCGTTTCAGGGGGCAGAAGGCGTTCCGCTGGCAGTGGACATCTTCCGGGCAAAAACCCGGGACCTTCGCCCCCTTCCTGTTGTTGTGATGATCCATGGCGGCGGGCTGATGGTCGGCACCAGAAAGATGTCCCGGCCTTTTTGCGAAAATCTGGCTGCAAAGGGCTTTCTTGTGTTTGCCCCGGAATACCGGAGAATAACGGAAGCGGACATGTTTCAGGAAATCGGGGACTTGTATACGGCCCTCTCTTTTGTTTCCGGCATGCTGGCGGAATACGGAGGTGATCCGGACCAGGTCACCGTCGTATCCGAAAGTGCCGGCTCTTTTTTGTCTGTCTATACCGTCGCCTCCCTGAGCTCCCCGGCTCTGCGGGAAGCCTTCGGACTTCCGGATGGATCCCTTCAGGTCCGCGCGCTTGCCTGCTTCTGCGGTATGTTTTATGCCGCGCGCAGGGATCTTCCGGGTCTGTTCTATCCCCGGTATCTGGTCGGCAAAAAGAGAAAAGACGCTTCCTTTATGCGGTACATGAACCCGGAATGTTCTGAGGTAGCCGGTTCACTTCCTCCCGTTTTTCTGGCCGGAAGCGATGCGGATTTCCTGAAAGGCTATACAAAGCGCTTTGCGGCGGCCCTGCGCAGCGCAGGGCATTCCTGCCGGCTGGTTTATTACAGGGATAACAAAGCTCTGACCCATTCTTTCCCTGCCCTGAAGCCCGACCTTCCGGAAAGCAGGGAGATTCTGGATCAGCTGGTCGAATGGATCGCGGAAAACGAATCAGCTCAGGCGTGACAATCTGATACCCCTCCTCCTTCGTCGCCGTCCTGTGCGCCGCTGTCCGGGATCGTAACCGTCACCACGGTTCCGCCGCCGTCACCCGGCGCAATGGTCAGGCTGCCTCCGCACATGATTTCAAGCCTTTGCTGTATGTTCTTCAGCGCGATATGCGGCTCGTCATCCCCGGCGGGATCAAAACCCCGGCCGTTGTCCGCAACGATAATCTCACTGCCGGTGTCCGTTTTCTGCGTCCGGATGGAAATATGAAACGGACCGGCATACGGATCCCTGCCGTGCTTGACGGCATTTTCCACGATCGGCTGCAGGGTCAGCGGCGGAACGCGGAAGAACGTATGCGGCGTATCGTAGTCGACAAAAAGGCTGTCCTCATACTGGGCCTGCTCGACGGCGAGGTAGGCGCGCGTATGCTCCAGTTCCGAGGAAAAAGGGATCGGCGCGGCGCTGGCAACAGCGGTGAAGTTCCTGCGCAGGTAGGTTGTAAAATCCAGGGTCACCTGCCGGGCCAGCCGGGGATCCTGATTGCAGAGGCAGTAGATGCTTGTCATGGTGTTGTAAATGAAATGCGGCCGCATCTGCAGGACCATGATACTGGCCTTCTGATTTGCGATTTCCTGCTGCTGCAGGGCAATTTCCCGCTGATGGCGCAGGTCCTGCTCCACCTGCTCGGACAGGACCAGCCCGTACATGGACACGGCGGAGACAACAACGCAGATATCGATCAGCGGGAAAACATCGATAAACAGGTGCGCGACCAGAGCAATGGTCATCGGCAGGACCGCAATGAGGTAGCTGAGGAAGGTTCTGCGGGAAAGCTGCTTCCGGCGCCGTATGGCGCCCGTGAGATTGAGAAGCAGGATGATGAGGATCGGCAGCGGAATAAGCGGGTACAGGGGTCCGCGGAAATACAGCCCTTCCGGCGTAATCGTGAAAAAACCGTCCATCGTGACGGCGCAGATAAGCATAACCACATAGGCAGCCCACAGGCCGAGGATGGTGTGCAGGAGCCCGGAAGAGCGGAAGTCTTCCCCGCAGCAGTGCAGCAGGTAAACCGTCAGCATAGACATAGGCAACGAAAGAAACAGGGATTCAAGAAAGAGAACGGCATAAATGACCGCCATCGGGGCATAATAATATTCGATGACCATTTCGAGGATACCGAAAAGCACGTTTACCATCAGCACGATAAAATAGCTTTTGAAGAAGCGTCTGTTCCACCGGTCGGTTCCGGGCATGATCCGGGTGAACCACAGCCCCATCAGACTTAGCAAAAGCGCCGCGCCGAGCAGGAAGAAGTAGAAAAAATAGACCCAGTCGATCATTCGTCCGTGCCTCCCGTCGAAAGCGGATAGCGCAGCTTTTTCAGCTGGTCCCGGATGCGCTCCGGGGTCAGGGGTTTGAGCACAAATCCGCAGGCCTCGGTTTGCCAGGCGTCGAGGGAGTAGTCGGCATAAGCGGTCAGAAACACGATGTTTATACGGGGATTGATTTCCAGCAGCGTTCGGCTGAGATCAAGCCCGCTGGCCGATCCCAGTTCAATGTCCAGAACCGCCAGGGCGACCCGGTTTGTTCTGGCATATTCAATCGCTTCCCGCGGCCAGACAAAGCCAGTGATCGTAGCATTCGGCAGGACCTCCCCCAGCACGGTCACCGCGTCGGAAAGAACAGCCCTGCTGTCGTCCACCAGGATCACATTGGGGCTTTCGTCGCTCTGTTCCTCCAGGTTGAGAAGCGTATTGACGTCTACGCCGAGGCAGGCAGACAGGCGGGAAATCATCGCCGCATCCGGCAGGCGGGTTCCGTTTTCCCACCGTGCAACGGTGGAATGGTTAACAAACAGCTTTTCGCCAAGCTGCTTCTGTGAAAGTCCTCTTTCGGATCTCAGTTTCCGCAGGGTTTCCGCAAAAAGCGTATTCAGGCTGCACACCTCCCGTTTCAGGCTCGTCCATATGATAATCCACCGGGACATCAAAAGCAAAGGAATTGAAAAGAAAATGAAAAAACTGTTTACGGTTGATGATTTTGCGGTTGCTTTCGTGGCGGCGCTGGGGTATGGCTTTGGGGAGACCATTTCAAGGCTTCTGGGCTGGCCGCCGTTCGCTTGCGGGCTGGCAAGCCTTGTGCTCGGCATGGTGCTCGAAATCATCATCAACAGGATTGCTTTCAGCGAAACGGTGCAGAAAAGCCTGCGAAACCGGATCCTGACTTATGCTGCGTTCTGTCTGGTTTTTCTGATTGCCCATACGGTTTCGTTTCTGTCGGCGGGCGTATCCATGGTTAATTATCTGACGGAGCATTTCGCGTACATCGTCGTCCTTCCCCTTCTCGGCTTCGGAATCAATCTGCTCATCCGCGCGTATCAGATCAGGAAGATCCGCAGCCTTTACGGGGACGGAAGCGAAGGCTTTGTCTTCGATGTGGCGAAAGAGGATGTCGAGGAGATCAACCGGCAGAATCAGCCTGTTTCCGGTGAATACGATCCCGAATGTGCAGTAAAGACGGAAACCGGCGTCTATGTCGGGGAAAAAAATAAACAAACCGTTTCCTGGTGCGGAATTCCCTATGCAATCCCGCCGGTGGGTGACCGCAGATGGAAGGCGCCCGAACCGCTCCCCCCGTCGGATACCGTGTTTGAGGCGAAATGTTTCGGCGCTTCGGCCATACAGGTCGATCACAAAGGTTCGATCTTAAAGCTGCACAGACAGAGTGAGGACTGCCTGACCCTGAATATCTGGACGGGGGCCGACAAAGCGGAAAGCCCGAAACCGGTGCTCGTTCTGTTTCATCACGGCGGTTTTACCTGCGGGGGATCCGCCGATCCCCTGCTGTACGGCAGCGAATTTGCAGACCAACATCCCGACATCGTGTTTGTCAGTTTCAATTATCGCCTCGGCCTTTTCGGCTTTATTGATTTTTCGGAGGTTCCCGGCGGGGAGGCTTATCCCGACGCCGTAAACCTCGGGCTGCTGGATCAGATCGCGGCATTGGAATGGATCAGGGATAACATTGCCGCCTTCGGAGGCGATCCCGGCCGGGTTACGGTGCTCGGCTTTGAGGCCGGAGCGGCCTCCGTCTGTCTGCTTTCCGCCTGCAAACGGGCGAAAGGCCTGTTCCGGAAAGCGTTTGCGCTTAACGGCAGTCCGGCCTCCGCCTGGGAAACGCCGGAGCAGGCGAAGGCCCTGGCACAGGCGCTGCTCAAAGAAACCCGCACCTCGACAATGGAAGAACTTTCGCATCTGAGCACGGAAGCCCTGAAGGATGCGTCGCAAAAGCTTTGGCGGGATATGTGCGGGCCAACCTGCGACGGAACACTGATCCCGGCTGATGTGTTTCAGGCCTGGCAGAACGGAACCGCTTCGGACATCGGGATAATCATCGGCATTCCGGGAAATGAAATGCAGGTATACCGTTCCTTTGTCGGCGATCAGAACTATACGGAAGAACTGTCCGCGGCTGTAACCGATCTGCAGAACAGCGTGGATGATTCCGCCGCCGGGGCGCTGCGGGCGTATACGGAGACGCAGGCAGCGTCAGGCAGTGGGCTGGAAGCAAAATCGAAACTGGTGGAGCAATGCCTCGCAGTATCCCTTTATCGCAGCGCGGAAATACTGGCGGAGGGCGGAAATCAGGTGCGTCTGATCTACTGGAATGAAAAACCGCTGATCGGAAACCTGGGTTCAGGCACGGTCGATGCCGCAGCAGCGTTGCTCGGAAACAGGGAAGCTCTGCAACTGTACGGCAATGTGATGAACACCGACCTGTCTGAAACGCTTCAGCTCCTGCTGGCCAAGTTTATCCATGGGGAAGATCTGCAGCTGTATCCGAACGAAATCAAGGGCATTGACGCCCTGACCTGGAGAGCCTTTCCCCTGGCGCTCATTGTTTCGGACGGAAAAGTGCAGTGCGGCCCGATCGAAGACTTGCTGCCGGAGATCGGAAGTCTGCCGGACTTTATTGAATCAAAAAAATAAAATATGTTATGATAGGGGAACCAAAGTCATTTGAAGGAGATCATGAGATGAAAAAATGGCTGGCCGTCCTGCTGTCCGTGATGATCCTCTTCTCCGGAAGCCTGTGCCTGGCGGAAAGCACCGAGCCGAAGGAAAACGCCGACATTCAGGAAACCGTCGTCTCCGTGGAAGGGGAGAGCCTCGGCACCCTGTCGGAAAACATCCGCTTTCTGAAGGATCTGGCGCAGAACAAAGAGGTGCGTGAACTGCTGGGGATGGAAGAGGTGAAAACCGTCACCTCGGAAATCATCTGGCGGGTCCTGATCTGGCTGTATCAGAATCGTCCCGTGACCATGAAGATCCTGGCGGAGCTCGGCGTAAAGGAGTCGGACCGGCGCTGTATCGAAAAACTCTGGGACAGTGCCGACCGGATCGGCGAAGCGCTCATGAACCATTCGCAGACAGAGGACGGCAGGCAGCTGCAGGCGGAAGCCGAGGCGGTCAAAAACGATCCGGAACTGCAGGAATCCCTGGTCAACTTTCAGGCGCTGGCCACTTCTGAGGACCTGACTGTAATCCTGGACACCCTGAGTGAAGCCGTAAAAGCGGAAACGGCCGAAAAAAAGAACCCGGACGGCGCGCTGACGAAGGAAGCCCTGAACCGGAATGTGGATCAGTCCTCCTTCATCGGAAAACTGATCATCGAGGCCCTGACCGTCATGGACCGGAGCGAATGGGCCCGGAAGTCGGTGCCGAAGCTGCTCAAAAACGAAAACCTCTGGCGTTTCCTGGCCCATCTGTCAGGCGGCAATTCGGAGCTGGACCGTGTTTTTCGGGAAGAATTCGTCCTCATCACGAGCGATCCGGAAATAAACGTCTTCTTCAAGCAGACCATGCTGGAAGCCCGGGCGCTTTACCGGGCCCTGGCGGATCCGGAAACGGACAGCCCGGAAACAGCCGGTAATGAAAAAACCAGTGAGGAGGTTACCCCATGAGCGAGAACTTCAGCCAGGCGAGACCGGAAACCCCGGCAGGGCTTGTCTTCTTCGAGGCGCAGGAAAAGCCCCGGCAGTATGTGATCTTTGACAAAGCCCTGATCAAAGGCTGCCAGGAGATGGAAATTTTCACCCCCACCGGGCTTCAGCTGACCTACCCCTTCCTGGATGAGGAACAGTGTGAAATCCGCTTTGAAGACGGAAAATGGATATATAAAAACCTGAGCGAAAACGTGTTCACCTTTGTGGGCGGAAAACTCCTGCCCCGCGGGGAGGAGCAGGCGCTCCGGGACAATATAGTCATCCGCCTTTCCAACGACCGGATGCTCACGGCGGTCTTTCTGAAAGAGTTCGCCTCTTCCGCCGATTGGCAAATGATCAACATGGACGACGGCCGTCATACCGTTGTCATTGAGAACGAGGCCTGGGAAGAAGGCAACACGGCGCTCACGCTGGAATATGAAAACAGCCGCTGGCACCTGGACGACATCGGCGTTTCCAATCTGCTCCTGAACGGAAAACAGGTCAACGAGCCGACCGCACTGCAGTTTGATGATTGCCTGCAGATCGGCACCACCCGTTTTATCTTCGAAGGTTCCGGCATGCTTTACAGCGTGCATTCCCATCAGGGCGGTCTGAACATCTCCATCGACGAGCGGACCGTCCGCAACGCGATGAAGAAGTACACGCTGCTCAAGGATATTCACCTGTCGATCGAGCCGGGCAACATGGTCATGATCCTGGGCGGTTCCGGCGCCGGCAAAAGTACCTTCGTCAACGCCGTCACCGGCTATGAAAAAGCAAAGGCCGTCATCACAGAAGGCGGCGTGGATTATTACAAGCAGTATGACCAGGTCAAGCACCGGATCGGCTTCGTGCCCCAGGAAAACCTGATGCGCGAAGAGGACACCGTCGAGATGACGGTCAGCAACGCTGCAGACCTCCGCCTTCCGGCAACGATCTCCGAGGAGGAGAAAAAACGCCGGGTCCGGATGGCGCTGGAAACCTTCGGCCTGACCGGGCGGGAGGACACGCTGGTCAGCAAGCTTTCCGGCGGCCAGAAAAAGCGCCTGTCCATCTGTACGGAGTTTGTCGCAAGCCCCAATCTGTTCATTCTGGATGAGCCGGATTCCGGCCTGGACGGGATCATGGCCCGGAGCCTGATGGAAAACCTGCGGCTGATCGCCTGCCAGGGAAAAATGGTCCTGGTCATCACCCACGCGCCGGACCGGGTCGCAAACCTCTTTGACAAGGTCATTGTCCTCGCCAAGGGCACGGAGAACCATGTCGGCCAGCTGGCCTTCTACGGCGGTATTCAGGAGGCGAAGGACTTCTTCGGAACGGATTCCCTGGAAAACGTCGTCAAGCGGATCAACGCCGTCAACGAAGGCGGCGAAGGCCGGGCGGACGAGTTCATAGAAAAATACAGGGCCTACTCGGCTCAGCGGGACGCGAAGGAAAAAGACGACTTCCGGGAAGCGGGGGCGGAAGAGGAAGAGATTCCCGCCACGGACGTGGATGTCAGCATTCGCTATAAGAGCCGTCTGGCGCAGATCCCCATCTTCCTGGGCAAGCATTTCCGGATGTTCATCACCGAGGGGAACTGGAAGGTGCTGCCCCTGTCGGCCATCATCGCCTATCTGGTGGTTTATGTCATGGGCAAGCGGATGTTCATCAACATGGAGGGAACCTCCTATGCCGCCTTTGCCATCACCTGCGTATGCCTCTGGAACGGTGTTTTCAACTCCATTCAGGTCGTCTGCAAGGAACGCGGCATCATCAAGCGGGAACACCGGGCCGGTCTGCATATCACCTCCTACCTGGCGTCCCATATGATCTATCAGGCGATTATCTGCCTGATCCAGGTCGTCATGATGATCGTCATCTTCCTGATCTTCGGCGTGCACATCCCTTCCGGCAGCGCGGTAACCGGCAGTTTCCTGCTGGATTTGGGTATCACAATGTTCCTGATCACCTATGCGTCGGACATGCTGGGTCTGATGATTTCCTGCATCGTGCACTCGCCCATGACCGCCATGACCGTCATGCCCTTTGTGCTGATCGTTCAGCTGGTGTTCGCCAATTTCGTCATCCCGCTGAATGCCGTCGGCAAAAAGCTTTCCAATGTTACCATCAGCAAATGGGGTATTCAGGCTGTCTGCAGCGTCTCAGACTATAATTCCCAGGAGTCAACCGTGCTTCTGACCGCCCTGAACACCATGAGCAACAAAGATCCCGACAGTCTGATCTCCAGGGTTCAGCGGGTACTTTCCATCGACGAAGTCAACCATAAGGTAGGGCAGCTGACCGCTTCCCAGCTGCAGAACAGCGAATATGCCTTCACGGCCGAAAACGTCCTGAAGAACTGGGGAATCCTGATCGCCTTTACCCTGCTCTATGTCCTCATCGGCTTCCTTTTTCTCAAACAGATCGATTACGACAAGAGATAGCACCCGGTCAGAAAGAAACACCGGTCCGCCTTGTATCCGGTAAACGTCTTCGAATATTCCATGGCAAAATCCCCTCGCGAAACGCAGATTATGCCGTTTTTAATGGTTAATTCGGCATAATCTTCTCTTTTTGCATGGATTATGCTGTTTTTAAGTTGTTATTTGGCATAATCTGTGAAAATGCTGAAGATGATTCTGCAATAATGAGTCTGGCTGAAAATTCAGTTTTCCGGTATAATGGTTCCGTTTCAGACTATGTATCGAAAGGAAGATTTCCATGTCTTTTGAACGTATCGGTATCCGTCCAGCTCAGATCCTCCTGCCGGCTCCCGCCGTCCGGCCGGAAACCTGGGCCTGCATCGCCTGTGATCAGTATACCTCCGAGCCGGCGTACTGGGAGAAAGCCTTCGCTTCAGCCGGTTCCTCTCCTTCCGCCCTCCGGCTGATCCTTCCGGAATGTTATCTGAAGGACAGTGAAAAGCGGATCCCCGGCATTCACCAAACCATGACGGAGTATCTGGAACAGGGCCTCCTGGCTCCGGCGGTGGATCCCGGCTTCGTCCTCTGCGAGCGGACCATTGCCTCCGGGTCCCGGCTGGGCCTGGTCTGCGCGGTGGATCTGGAACAGTATTCCTTTGAAAAAGGGTCCCTGCCCCTGGTCCGCCCCACGGAGCAGACCATCGCCTCCCGGCTGCCTCCCCGGCTGGTTATCCGCCGCGGCGCGCCGGTGGAGCTGACCCATATCATGATCCTCATCGATGATCCGGACCGGACCGTCCTGGAGCCCCTGCAGGCAAAGAAAGCCTCCCTCCGGAAGCTCTACGATTTTGACCTGATGATGGACGGCGGGCATCTCGCCGGCTGGGCCCTGGATACCCCGGACCTGCTGGAGCAGGTCGACCGCAGCCTGAACGCGCTGATGGACACCAAAGGTGAGCATCCGCTCCTCCTGGCCGTCGGCGACGGAAACCACAGCCTGGCCACCGCCAAGGCATACTGGAACGAGCTCCGGGAAAGCCTGACCGCGGAAGAACGGGAAAATCATCCCGCCCGCTTCGCCCTCTGTGAAATCGTGAACATTCACGATAACGCCCTGCTTTTCGAGCCGATCCACCGGATCGTCACGGGAACGGACCGCAAGGCGCTCCTGGCCGATTGGCGGCAGTATGCCGCAACCCGCGGCATGTCGCTGCAGGCCGGGGGAGAAGGCCACCGCTTCACCGTCGTGTCCGCAGACGGGGAAGAGTCCGTGGTTGTCGCTTCGCCCGAGGGCGCCATTCCCTGCGAAACAATTCAGAAGTATCTGGATGATTTCCTCGCCCGCCATCCGGAAACGGAGATCGATTATATCCACGGGGAGGAGTCCCTGCGCACGCTGGCGCAGCAGCCGTCCGCCGTCGGTTTCCTGCTGCCGGAGATTGACAAGCATACCTTCTTCGCGGATGTGGAGCGGCTCGGCGTCCTGCCGCGGAAAACCTTCTCCATGGGCGAAGCCGATGAGAAACGCTTTTACATGGAAGCAAAGAGAATCTGATCTGAGCGGGAGAAGAAGCGGTCACGCCTAATACCGCGGCAGTCAAAAACAGCAGCTCGCATCTCGGGCTGCTGTTTGTTCTTTCCGCTGTTATTCCTTTACAGTTCAAACGTGACTTTCACGCACCGGGAAAGGAAGCCGATTTCGTTGATGGGCACTGTCTCCGCTTCGTATTCCCGGTCGTAGGACTGGAGCAGCACATTTCGGTCGTCCAGGATCTTGATCTTGCGCAGATACCGGTGCTCGTTGTAGTTCATCAGCATCACCGCACCGTCCACCGGGCTCTGGGCCGGAACCGTCAGCACGATGTCGCCCTTGTGGATCCGGAATCCCCGCATGCTGTCGTCCGGCGCCAGGTAAAAGAAAACCTTGTCCGGGTTGGCGCCCTCGATGCGCCCGTTCTCCACCGGCACCAGCTGATAGCCCACGGGCTTCATCACGGCGTTCATCACCGGCACCCGCTTCAGCACGCTCTGCAGCGCGTCCAGCCATACGCTGCCGGCCACGCCTTCATCCTTTTCTTCGGTGGAGGCCGCCAGTTCCGCTTCCTTCTTCGGCGGTTTTTTCAGCGCCTGCGCCATCCTCGGCTGTACCTGCGCCAGGTCCACCGTCGCGGCGATATCGTCCAGGGTAAATTCGGCTTCGGTCTGCTGCTTCAGGCCCATGCTCTTCAGGATGCGCCTTGCCTGGTCGTCCGCGATAATCCGCGTGCCGGCTTCCACCGCCAGCAGATAGCTCTCGCTGACGCCGCACTTCTTTGCCACCTGTTTCGGCGTCAGTTTCTGCCGGATTCGTTCTGTCCGGATCAGGTCTCCCAGTCTGCTCATTGATTCTCTCCTGACTGAAACGGCAGCCTGCCGGGCGTAGGCCAAAATCCGATCTCCCGGCATCAAAGCTGCTTATTTTGATTGTCAGCCTTTGCTCGTTTTCCCCAGATACGCCTCCTGGATCGCTTCGCTCGCGAGGAGCTCCTCGCCGGTTCCGGACATCGTGATCCGCCCGGTCTCCATCACGTAGGCGTAGTCGCAGGCGTGCAGGGCGGCGTTCGCGTTCTGCTCGATCAGTAGCACCGTCATGCCGGTGCTCTTCAGCGTCTGGATGATCATGAAGATATCCTTGACCACCAGCGGCGCCAGGCCCAGGCTGGGTTCATCCATCATGATGATCTTCGGCCGGGTCATGATCGCGCGGCCCACGGCCAGCATCTGCTGCTCGCCGCCGGACAGCGTACCCGCCAATTGCCAGGAGCGTTCCTTCAGCCGGGGAAAGAGGTCATATACATAGTTGATATCTTCTTCGATCAGTTCCTTGTCCTTGCGCAGATATGCGCCGATCCGCAGGTTCTCCAGCACCGTCAGGTTGGCGAACACCCGCCGTCCTTCCGGCACCATGGCAATCCCCGTCTCCACGATCTTCTGGGTTCCGAAGTCAGTGATATCCCGGCCTTCATAATAAATCCGCCCGGATTTCGCGGGCACCAGCCCGGAAATGGTCCGCAGGGTTGTGCTCTTGCCCGCGCCGTTGGCGCCGATCAGGGTCACGATCTTGCCCTGGTCCACCTCAAAGGAGATCCCCTTCAGGGCTTCGATGCCGCCGTAGGAAACCACCAGATCCGTCACTTTCAGCAGGCTCATTCTTCATCCACCCCCAGATAGGCCGCGATGACGACCGGGTTTTTCTGGATCTCGTCCGGCGTTCCTTCGGCAATCTGCTTGCCGAAGTCCAGCACATAGATCCGGTCGGAGATGTCCATCACCAGGTTCATATGGTGCTCGATCATGAAAACCGTGAGGTCGAATTTGTTTTTGATCCCCACGATAAATTCGCCCAGCTCGTCCGTTTCCTGCGGGTTCATGCCGGCCGCCGGTTCGTCCAGCAGCAGCAGCGTCGGGTCGGTCGCCAGGGCCCGGGCAATTTCCAGCCTGCGCTGCTTGCCGTATGGCAGGGAGGTCGCCAGCTCGTCCCCGACGTCCGCCAGGCCCACGATCTCGAGCAGGTTCCTTGCCTTTTCCCGCATGGCCTTCTCTTCCTTCGCGTTCAGCCGGAAGGAAGCCGTCAGGAAATTGCTGGTCCGGCGCAGATGCGTTCCGATCAGGACGTTTTCGAAAGCCGTCTGGCTCTTGAACAGGCGGATGTTCTGGAAGGTCCTGGCAATGCCCATGTGCGTGATCTTGTCCGGTGTATACACAACCGCCTTCTGGTCTTTATACTTGTCCGCGTTGATCCCGCTGTACTGCTTGACCATTTTCCCCTGGGGATGGTTGACGGCGATCGGTTTTCCGTGGAAATAAACCGCGCCGTTGGTCGGCTCATATACGCCGGTGATGCAGTTGAAGGCGGTTGTTTTCCCGGCGCCGTTCGGGCCGATCAGGGCCACGATCTCCCCCGTGTTCACTTCCAGCGAAAGGTTGTTGATCGCGACCACGCCGCCGAACTGCATGGTAATATCCGTCAGGCGCAGGACATTGTTATCGTTGTTCTTGCTCTCGCTCATTTGATGTCGCTGCCTCCTTTCGCCTTTCTGCGGCTGCCGAGGTCCCATAGCTCCCGGTCACCCATGATTCCCTTCCGGAAGAACAGCACCACGACCATGATCACCACCGAGAACGCCACCATCCGGAATCCCGGCGCCAGCAGCGGAACCTTGAAATCGCCGATCATCGTTTCCGTGTCCAGGAACCGCAGCCACCATTCGCTGCACGCAATGAACAGGAAGGACGCGATAATGCTGCCGGATACGGAGCCCAGCCCGCCGATCACCACGATCAGCAGGATCTCGTACGTCATGGCGCTCTTGAAGCCGTTGGCCTGCAGCGTTCCCTGATACATGGCCAGCAGCGCCCCGCCGATCCCCGCAAAGAAGCAGCTGATCACAAACGCCATCTGCTTGTGATGGAACAGGTTGATCCCCATCGCCTCCGCCGCGATCTCGTCGTCCCGGATGGCCTTGAAGGCCCGCCCGTAGGTGGAATTGATCAGCAGCAGAATCAGCCCGATGCAGATCCCGACCACGATGAACGTGAACAGCACCGTGTTCCCCGGCATAGCCGTCTTCAGGGTCGGATAGGTCTTCAGCAGGTTGGATCCGTTGGTCAGCGGCCCGATCGCGTCCCACTGGATAAAGGCGCGGATGATCTCCGCGAAGCCCAGCGTAGCGATCGCCAGATAGTCTCCCTTCAGCCGCAGCACCGGCATGCCGATCAGCGCCGCGAACAGCGCCGCCACGATTCCGGCAACCAGCAGCGCCGGAATCATGCCGATGGTAAACTGCACGATCCCGCCGTCATAATACTGGTAGACCGCCGCGCGCTTGGCCATGGGGATGGTCAGGATCGCGTAGCTGTATGCGCCGATCAGCATAAATCCCGCCTGTCCCAGGGAGAAAAGTCCCGTAAATCCGTTCAGCAGGTTCATCGAGACCGCGATCAGCGCGTAGACCGCGCCCTTCTGCAGCACCGTCACCGCCATGGACTTGGATCCGCAGGTCTGTTCCACAATGAATCCCGCCACATAGATCAGGGCCACCACAGCCAGCGAGATGATCAGACGCCGATTTCCTCTTTTCTTCATCTTTCTCACCTCACACTTTCTCCCGCGTCTTTTCGCCGAACAGTCCCGTGGGCCGTACCAGCAGCACCACGATCAGCAGGGCAAACGTAAACGCGTCGGAGAACATCGTCAGTCCGGCCGCCTTGATCAGGTTTTCGCAGATACCGATGATCAGTGCGCCGATCATGGCGCCCGGAATCGACCCGATCCCTCCGAACACCGCCGCCACGAATGCCTTCAGGCCGGGCATCGCGCCGATGGTCGGCGTCACCGCCGTGTAGTTCGTGAAGTACAGCATCGATCCGATCGCCGCCATCGCGGAACCGATAATGAACGTGACGGAAATCACGTTGTTGATCTTGATGCCCATCAGCTGTGCCGTTTCAAAATCCACCGAAACCGCCCGCATCGCCATGCCGATCTTCGTCCGCTTGATCAGCAGCACCAGCGCCACGACCAGGATCACCGTCACCACCGGTGTCACCAGGGTAACCACCTTCGTGCTCGCGCTGCCGATCTGGATCGAATCGCCCAGGCCGGGAAGCACGGGATACTGGCGGGCCAGGCCGCCGGTCAGGTACCACATCAGGTTCTGCAGCAGATAGCTCACGCCGATGGCGGAAATCATGATCGACATTCTCGGCGCGGTCCGCAGCGGTTTATAGGCAACCCGCTCGACCGTGAAGCCCAGGATCACCGTCAGGATGATCACCAGCGGAACAGCCAGGGCCGGCGGCAGCGCGGCTGCCAGGTAGACCATGAAGAAACCCGCCGCCGTAAAGATATCGCCGTGAGCAAAGTTGATCAGGCGCAGGATGCCGTAAACCAGCGTATATCCCACCGCAATCAGCGCGTATTGTCCGCCGACGGAGATCCCGGCCAGCAGGTAAGGGAGCAGCGTATCAAACATATCAGTCTCGCCCTTCCATGGAAATAATCATAAATGATTTCAGTTCAAACATGAAAAAATCAAACGGGAGCTGCTGCTAACCGCAGCAGCTCCCAGTCTTCAGCAAAGGATTATTCGCCGACTTTCTGGGTCTTGACGAAGTCGAATGCGCCGGTCTCGGGATTGGCGTACTTGATGTAGGCCATGTCCTTCTTCGCGTCGCCGATGTCGTCGAAGGCGATGCTTCCGGTCACGCCGTCGTAGGTCACGCCGGGCAGCGCTTCCGCGATCGCCTGGCTGTCAGCGCTTCCCGCCGCTTCGATCGCGGTCAGGGCCACGTTGTAGGCGTCAAAGCCCAGCGCGGAAACCGCAGCGACGATGTCGTTGCCGCCGTTGTTGTTCAGGTTGCCGGAGTCGGCGTTCAGCCATTCCTTGAAGCCCTTGACGAATTCCGCGGCGGAAGCTGCGTCGTCGTTCTCATCGAAGAAGGTGGAGCAGTACACTTCCACGTCCTTGCCCTTGGCGGCGTTCAGGATCGCGGAGTTCTCCCACGTATCGCCCGCCATGATCGGGAACTTGACGCCCTGCGCGGCGGCCTGGTCAATGATCAGCGCGGCGTAGGTGGTGGAGCACGGAGCGAAGAACACGTCGCAGTTTGCGTTCACGGCGTTGTTGATGTACGCGGTGAAGTCGCTGTTGCCTTCCGGGAAGGTCTCGGGCTTGTCGCCCACAACGGTGCCGCCCAGCGCCTTGAAGGCTTCGACAAAGTAGTTCGCCAGGCCGCTGCCGTAGTCTTCACCCTGCATGTTCAGGACGTAAGCGGTCTTGGCGCCCTTGTCCCAGGCGAAGTTAGCCATCACGGAGCCCTGGAAGGGATCCAGGAAGCAGATGCGCCAGTAGTAGTCGCACAGCGCGGTCACGTTCGGGTTGGTGCAGCTGACGCCGATGGCGGGCACCTGCGCGTCCACGAAGGTATCGCCGGCAGCCATGCACACGCCGGAGCCGTAGGAGCCCAGCACCACGGACACGCCCTTGTTCACCAGGCTGGCAGCCGCGGTCACGGCCTTGTCGTTCACGGACTGGTTGTCTTCGATCTCCAGTTCAACCTTGTACTCTTCGCCGCCGATGTTCACGGTGGGCTTCAGGCTGTTGGCATACTGGATGCCCAGGATCTCCTGCTTTCCGCCGGCGCCGTTGTCGCCCGTGGAGGGCTCAAACACGCCGATTTTGATGACGTTGTCCGCCATCGCGAAGGCGGGGACCAGCATCATCACAGCAAGAACCAATGCGATCAGTTTCTTCATAATTCGGTTTCCTCCTTGTTTTTCAGGTAAATCGCTTTTACCTTGCGGTTTTAACAGTATACCCATTTCATCCCGAAAAAACAATCAAAGTGCAGAGGAAAGACAAAAAGGGCTTCTCAGCCCTCCAGTCCCTGCTCCTGCCGCTCCATGTTTTCCACAACGATGTCGTAGATCTCCCCGAGGCTCGCGCAGTATTCCAGCACCTTCCACGGTTCGTTCGTATGGTAGTGGATTTTGATCAGTTCGTCATCGCCCACCGCCAGCAGGCAGTCACCCTCAAAGTTGTTGGTAAAGTATTCGTTGATCTCATCCTCATCCAGTCCTTCTCCTTCGATCAGCAGCTGGGTGTCGAATTTGAATTCCAGCATGGTCGTAAACAGCTCCTTTGCTTATTGTTGCCCCCGGCTCGCCGGAAACAGAACCCAATGTACCATGTCCGGGCAAAAAAGTCAATTCTGTCAACGGCTCCGGCCGTTTTATTTCGCCTCGGCCCAGTTCTTTCCCCGGTGAACTTCCGCCACCAGCGGCACCTTCAGTTCGATCGCGTTTTCCATCGCTTCCCGCAGCAGTTCCGCCGCCCGGTCCGCCTCTTCCGGCGGGCATTCCAGCAGCAGTTCGTCGTGCACCTGCAGGATCAGGCGGCTCTTCATTCCCGCCTCCCGCAGCGCCCGGTCCACCCGGACCATCGCCAGTTTGATGATGTCCGCCGCCGTTCCCTGCACCGGCGTGTTCATCGCCGCGCGCTTTCCGAATTCCCGGATCGGCGCCTTGGGGGAGCGCAGCTCCGGCAGATACCGCCGCCGCCCCATCAGGGTTTCCGCGTATCCCTTTTCCGCGCCGTCCGCGGCCGTCCGGTCCATAAAGCGTTTCACGCCCGGATAGGTCCGAAAATACTTCTCGATGAATTCCGCGGCCTCCCGCCGGCTCACGCCCGTGTTCCGGCTCAGGCCGAAACCGCTGATCCCGTAGATCAGGCCGAAGTTCACCGCCTTGGCCCGGCTGCGCAGCTCCGGCGTCACCCATTCCGGCGGCACGTCGAAGATTTCGCTCGCCGTCCGGGCGTGGATATCCTCTCCCTTCCGGAAGGCGTCGATCAGCGTCTCGTCTCCGGAGAAATGCGCCATCAGGCGCAGTTCGATCTGGCTGTAGTCCGCGTCCAGCAGCACCCATCCTTCCCGGGGCAGGAACGCTTCCCGTATTTCCCGTCCTTCCTCCGTCCTCACGGGAATATTCTGCAGGTTCGGCTCGGAAGAGGAGATCCGCCCGGTGGCGGTCGCCGTCTGGTCAAAGGTGGAATGGACGCGGTTATTCCTGTCTGCCAGCGGCAGCAGCCCTTCCACATAGGTGCCGTTCAGCTTGGTCAGCTGGCGGTAGCGCAGCAGCGGTTCGATCAGCTCCGGCGCGTCGAAGCGCAGCCCCTCCAGCACTTCCGCCGAGGTGGAGTATCCTTTTGATGTTTTCTTTCCGTGGGGCAGGTTCATCTTTTCGAACAGCACCTCGCCCAGCTGCTGCGGGCTGTTCAGGTTAAAGGTGTATCCTCCCGCGGCCGCGATCACTTCGTCCCGCCGCTGCGAAATTTCCGCCGTGTATTTCTTTCCGAGCTCCCGCAGGAACTCCGTGTCGACCGTAAACCCTTCCTTTTCCATCCGGAACAGCACAAAGCTCAGCGGCTGCTCGATTTCTTTCATCAGGGTCATCATGCCGTCCGCTTCCGCCTGCGTCTTCTGCCATGCCGCCAGGGAGCACAGCGCAGCCGCGTCTTCCTGAAGGTCCGGGCACAGTGCCGCCAGCCGGTAGCTCTTTTCCTGCGGGTTCAGCAGATAGGCCGCCAGCATCGTATCCCAGCCGAAGGTCTCCGGCAGCGGCAGGCCCAGCCGGTCCAGCGTGTGCAGCATCGCCTTGCCGTTGTGCACCACGGCGTCGCCCTTCTGCAGTTCCGCGCCCAGCAGCGTCAGCACTTCCGCCGGATCCAGTCCCGGGTTCAGCAGGTCCCCGCCCAGCGAGATCTCGGCCCGCTTTCCTCCGGCCCTGGCCAGGGAAACCGCCGTTTCGGAAACAAACAGGCACAGCGGTCCGTCTCCTTCCGTTTCCCGCAGCCACGCGGAGATCTCTTCCGCCTCGCTCAGCACCGCCGCTTTGTCAAAGGGCAGCAGCGTCAGGGCTTCCCGGCTTTCTCCGCCTTCGCTCTCTCCCTCGCTGCCCAGCCGGCGGATAATGCTGTTGAGCTTCAGTTTTTCCAGTGCCGGTATTCCTTTTTTCAGGTCCGGCATCGCGCACGCGCCCAGGCTGAAGCTCACCGGCGCGTCCCGGCGGATCGTGGCCAGTTCCTTGCTGAATCGGGCCTGCTCCGCGTAGGTCTTCAGTTTTTCGCCCAGTTTTCCTTTCACCTGGTCCGCGTTTTCCAGCACCTTTTCGAGGGTTCCGTATTCCTGCAGCAGTTTCACCGCCGTCTTGTCCCCCACCCCGGGAACGCCCGGAATGTTGTCGCTGGAATCTCCGGCCAGGCCCTTCCAGTCCGTCACCTGTTCCGGCGTGAATCCGTATTCCTCATACACCTTTGACGCGTTGAACCGCACCGTCTCGGTAATTCCCTTCCGGGTAAACATCAGCTCCGTTCCGCCGCCCACCAGCTGCAGCGCGTCCCGGTCTCCGGTCAGCAGCAGCGGCGCCGCGCCGGCCTCCGCGCCTTTCAGGCTCAGCGTGCCCAGCAGGTCGTCCGCCTCCCATCCCTGCAGGGAAAACCGGCGTATCCCCATCTCGTCCAGCAGCGTCAGGATTGTGGTAAACTGCTGCCGCAGTTCCGGCGGGGTTTCCTTTCTCCCGGCTTTGTAATCCGGATAGACCGTATGGCGGAAAGTCGGCCCGTGCTCGTCGAAGCACACGGCCAGATACTGCACATTCTCTTCCTTGATCACCTTCAGCAGCATGCTGAGAAAGCCGTAGATCGCGTTGGTATAAATCCCGTCCGCGTCCATCGGCGGAAGCGCGTGAAACGCGCGATGCATCAGACTGTTCCCGTCCACCAGCAAAAATGTGTCTTTCATGGGTCCTCCTCCGCCCGCCTCCGGGGCGTTTTCGATTATCGATATTATATAGGAAGTCTCCCCGTTCGTCCATTCTTTTCAAACAGCCCGAAACATGCTATACTCCATTCTGTATCATGCTGACCGGCAAACGGAAGGAAGATCAGTTTCATGGCATATACGGTAGGCGCCGTTTCCCTCGGCTGCAACAAAAACCGCGTGGATACCGAAACAGCCCTGGGGCTGCTGACGGAAAAAGGCTTTGTCCTGACGGAAAATCCCGAGGAGGCGGACATCCTCCTCGTGAACACCTGCGGGTTTATCGATTCCGCCAAGGAGGAGTCTGTCAATACGATCCTCGATATGGCGCAGTATAAGGAAACCGGCCGCTGCCGCCTGCTGGTGGTCACCGGCTGTCTCACGCAGCGCTATCCGGAGGATCTGTTGAAGGAAATCCCGGAGATTGATCTGCTCCTGGGTGTGAATCAGTACGCGGATCTCCCCGCGGCCATCGAAAAGGCCCTCGGGGGCGAGCGGCAGGCCTGCTGGAACGATGATTTCGGTTATTTCGAGCATTCCCGCGTGCTGACTACGCCGGCTTATTCCGCCTATATCCGCATCGGTGAAGGCTGTTCCAACTGCTGCACCTTCTGCGCCATTCCGCTGATCCGCGGCCCCTACCGCAGCCGCAGTGAGGATGCGGTCCTTCGGGAAATCCGTCAGCTGGCCGCTTCCGGTGTCCGTGAGCATATTCTCGTCGCGCAGGATACCACGCGTTTCGGCACCGAGGATCATCCCCACACCACCTTGCCCGCCCTCATGCGCAAAGCCGCCGCCATCGATGGGGTGGACTGGCTCCGGGTGCTTTACTGCTATCCGGATGAGACGAGTGAAGAACTGCTGGACGTGCTCGCGGAAACCGATAATGTCTGTCCTTATCTGGATATTCCCCTTCAGCATATCAATGCCGATCTGCTCAGGCGCATGCGCCGGCGGGGAACCCGGGAGGATATCCTTCGTTGTGTCCGCGGCGCGAAAAGCCGCGGCCTGACCCTGCGGACCACGCTCATCATCGGCTTCCCCGGGGAAACAGAGGATCAGTTCAGGGAGCTTCTGGATTTTGTGGAGGAAACGGAGTTCGACCGGCTCGGCGCCTTTGCCTATTCGCCCGAGGAAGGAACGCCGGCTGCCAAACTACCGGATCAGCTTCCGGACGAGGTGAAGCAGGAGCGGCTTGACCGCCTCATGACTCTGCAGCAGCGTATTTCCCTGAAGCGGAACCGGGAGCGGGTCGGAACCGTGGAGCAG
The DNA here is from genome assembly GCA_900315315.1 of uncultured Eubacteriales bacterium. Taxonomy (GTDB): domain Bacteria; phylum Bacillota; class Clostridia; order Christensenellales; family Aristaeellaceae; genus Aristaeella. The sequence continues at coordinate 45,756 of OMYT01000023.1, forward strand.
GTCCTTGTCACCGATACCGACGGAAAAGGAAACTGCCTCGGCCGCAGCAGCCGTGAAGCGCCCGAGATCGACGGGGAAATTTATGTTTCCTGCCCGGATGCCCGGCCGGAACCCGGCCTCTTCATCCCGGTCCGGATTACCGATGCCGATGAATATGATCTGCGAGGTGAAATGCTTTGACTTTGCCCAATAAACTCAGTATTGCCCGCGCTGTCTGTATTCCGGTCATTGTGGTGCTCCTTTATCTTCAGGATCCGGCCTGCCGGATCGCCGCGGGCATTGTCTTCATCCTCGCCTGCATCACAGATTTTCTCGACGGGCGCATTGCCCGCAGCCGCAACCTGGTAACGGATTTCGGCAAGTTTATTGACCCGGTGGCGGATAAGCTCCTTGTCCTGACCACCATGATTATGCTCATTCACCTGCAGCTGATGCCCGCCTGGGTCGTCATCATCGTCATCTGCCGGGAGCTTTCGGTGGACGGTCTGCGGATGGTTGCCGTCACCCAGGGCAAAGTCATTGCGGCCGGTCCGCTCGGAAAATGGAAAACCGCCTGCCAGATGGTGCTCATCAGCGTTATGCTGATTCTGAATCTTTCCTTCTGGTCCTCCTGGCCGGTCATGGTGCTCACGGGGATCATGGTCCTGCTCACGGTGGTTTCCGCTGTGGATTATTTTGTCCGCAACCGCTCGGTTCTTGCGGAAAAATAAGGCCCTGCGACAATTCACAGCCTGTTTTCCACAGCCCGGTGAATTCATTGAATTCAGTGGATTATTGACAGTTCCTGCGGTTTTTTTCCCCGGCTTCCGGAAGGGTTTGCCACCGGGTTTCGGCTCACAGCGGTATCCGCTTCGGTCCAAAAGAAGGATTTCCTTTTTCGCACATGGAATATTTACAGGAATCCTGTGTATGAATTGAAAGGTTTTCCACTTTTTTTCCACAGCATGAATGCAGTCATCCTTGACTCTTTCCGCTTTTTCCACCGTTTCCACAGGGTTTACTACGACAACGATAATGATTATATATATTATGATCATTCTACGTTTTCAGGATGAGTGAGGTTTTGCCAGATGATTCTTTCCATGAATTCCCAGGACCTCCTGGAAGGTCTGAATATTGTTACCCGCGCTCTGTCGCCGAGGCCGGCGAAACAGATTCTCGAAGGGGTGCTGATCTCCGCGGAGGATAATCGTGTGCTCATGACCTGCTCCGACGGGTCGCTCTCCATCGAGTATACCAACACGGCTTCCGTTCAGGAGGAAGGCCAGACGGTTCTGCCCGGCAGGATTTTTACGGAGATGATCCGGAAAATGCCCCAGGGTACGGTCACCATTACCGAGCAGGATCACCGCTCCGCCACCATTCGCTGCATGAAGAACAGGAGCTCCCTGGCTGTCATGAATCCTGCCGAGTATCCGGAAATCACTCCGATGAAAACAGGCGCGACGGTCAAAATTCAGCAGAATAAGCTCAAGGATATGATCAGCCATGTCGCCTTTGCTGTGGCGACGGATGAAAGCCGCCAGATTCTCACGGGCAGCCTCCTGGAGGTGAATCGCAGTGAGGCGCGGCTTGTGGCACTGGATGGTTTCCGCCTGGCGATGTACAAACTCTTCCAGCCCTTTGAGCTGGCGGACGGGCTGGATGTCGTCAAGGCTGTCATTCCCGGTAAGGTCCTGAATGAACTGACCAAGATCCTGCCGGATGATGATGCTTTCTGCTCCCTGCTTATCGACAAGGGGCGGATGCAGTGCGTTTTCGGCAATATTCGCCTGACCACCGTTTTGCTGGCCGGAGAGTATATTGATTACCGCAGAATCCTCCCTTCGGATTTTAAGACCGAAGCGCTTACGGATAAAGCCAGTGTTCAGGATGCAATTGATCGTGCCAGCCTCATGGCCCGCGAGGGAAAGAACAATCTGATCAAAATGAGTTTCCGGGAGGATACGCTGAAAATCTCTTCCAACGCCGAGCTGGGTGATGTGGAGGAAGAAACCGAAGCGTCCCTCAACGGGGAGCCGGTGGATATCGCCTTCAACGCCCGCTACATCACGGATGTGATCCGGAATGTACCGGATGAAAAACTGTTTATGAAGTTCAATTCCTCCGTCAGTCCCTGCGTCGTGATTCCTCAGTCCGGTGACGATTATCTCTACCTGATCCTTCCTGTTCGGGTTTTCCAGTAAATCAGAAAGAGTGAAAGAGCAGAACGGCGGCCCGGAAACGGGTCCTGCCGTTTTCTGTTTTATAAGAAGATGCAGATAACAGAGCTGAAACTGAAAAACTTCAGAAATTATGAAAATCTGTCACTTTGTCCGGATCCCGGTGTAAATCTCTTCTTCGGCAGAAACGGTTCCGGAAAAACTAATCTGCTGGAAGCTGTTCATTATGCGGCGCTCGGCCGTTCCCACCGGATTTCGAATGATGCCAACGTCGTTCGTTACGGGGAGGCCGGTGCTCTTTCCACCATCGGGGTCAGCACGGCCCTCGGGCAGCGGGAGATTGCCGTCCGTTTTCACCCGGGAGAAATGCAGAAAAAGGAAATCCTGATTGACGGAAAGAAAATTCAGAAGTTTTCGGATATGATGGGCTGCCTGCGATGCGTCATTTTTTCTCCCGAGGATCTCGGCCTCATCAGGGAAGGGCCCTCTGTCCGCCGCAGATATCTTGATATGATGATCAGCCAGATCAGCCGCCGCTATTTTATTGCCCTGCAGCAGTACAGAACCGGTCTGGACCAGCGTAACGCGATTCTAAAAAATCTGCGGACGGATCCGTCCGCCGGAAAAAGCCTTCTCGGCGTCTTTGAGGAAGCCATAGCGGAACCCGCCGCGGAAATTATCCGGGAAAGACGCCGGGTCATTTCCCTTCTCTCGGAAATCGCGGGAGAAACATACTGCAGAATTTCCGGAACGGAGGAGCAGCTTCGCATTGCTTATCATTCTTCTGTCCGGGAAGAGGATCATATCGCGGAGTCGCTCTGCAGAATTCTGCGGGAAAACCGGGAGGACGATATCCGTCTCGGAATGACGTCCGTCGGTCCCCATCGGGATGATCTGATTCTGACCCTGGACCGGAATCTCATGAAACAGTTTTCCAGCCAGGGGCAGGTTCGCACGGCAGCCCTGAGCATGAAACTGTCCCAGATGAAAATCCTGACCGATGACAGCGGGGAAGAACCGGTTCTTCTCCTGGATGATGTCATGAGCGAACTGGACCGGAAACGCAGGGCCAGCCTGATCAATGAGATCCGCTCCTTTCAGACGTTCATTACCTGCGCGGACCGCGAGGATGTGGATTGTGAAAAAGTCAGCAGAATCTGGCAGGTTTCTGCTGAAAGCGGCTCGGCATCGCTGACGGAAACCGAAAAGTAAAAAATGTTTCACGTGAAACATTTTGGAAAAATGGAGATCGTTTGATCTCTGTTTTGTTTTTTTGTCGTCAGGATTATACCCGGCAGAACAGCAAAAAACAGAATATTATCCACAAGTTGTTCACAGGCTGCAAACCGTTGATATAAAAGGATTTCCTGCAGTTATAAACAGGAAATTGTGGAAATTGATACAGTTTTCCACAGGCGTCAGAGAGGGCATAAATCCTTGTTTTTGTTTTTGCCTGTGGATGAACTGTGGAAGGTTTTTTTGCTCTGAAATGACCGGACGGACAAAACCCGTCCTCAGGAGACATTTTTGTCTTTCGATCCAGTTTTGATAACTCACAGTCAGTCATTATGCACAGTCTGTGGATTACGGTTCAGGCCCCGGAAAACGGTCTCAACCGCGTCAAATCAGCGTTCGGAGAAATAAACAGGTTATCCACAGGTTGAAAAGCCTTGAAAGCAAAGGGTTTCAAAAACACAGATCCGCGAAAGCAAGGAAAATCAATGTTTTCGCGGATCTGTGCATACCTGTTCATGCCGGTGGAAAACTGTGGATAACTTGTGGAAAACTGTTCTGCCTGTTGAAAAATCAATTCTCCGGGGGTTCCTGCTTTTCCGTTGCGAGGGAGGTCAGCGGCAGGTCGCTCTCCAGGAAAGGATCATCTTCCTGCAGAATCGGTCCGTCTTCTTCGGCGGGGGCACCCTTCGGTGCATTATCCGTTCCGGAAGGATCCTGCGTTTCGGAAAGCCCGGATTCAAAAACGCTCGTCCCGGACGGGCGGGAAATGTTCAGATACCCTTCTTCGTCCTCTTCCAGCCGGATGGTTTCACCGTATACGGGCATGGCCAGCACCTCTGTCGTGCGGCAGCTGGCCGTGCGGGCATATTCCGTGGCGGTATCCGTCCGGTGGAAATAGTGCATCGGGATCAGGATCCGCGGTTTGACGGCAAGGATAAAGTAATTGGCTCCGGCTTCAAACATTGCGCCCTGCCGCGGATCCACCGGAAAGAAGGCCACGTCGATCCTCTCCCGGGAGAGGGGTTGAACAGCCTTGCGGAATTCCTGGTCTGCCTCCTCGATTTCCTGCATCGTGGATTCTTCCCGCCAGTGCCAGAAGTTCAGGTCACCCGCGTGGAAGAACCGCATCCCGAGAAAATCCACCAGGAAGCTCACGCCCAGGTCGGTCGAGTCGAAGGCGGTCACGGTCACCTCTTCCGAAAGCTTCACCGTATCCCCGGGAGCCATCCGCTTTCCCCGGGTCCCCACCGGCATATCCGAGGATACGATCCAGGATACGTTTCCTGCTTCGTTCCAGGAAAAGACAATGGGATCCAGATGATCGATATGCTCATGGCTGATGAATACAAATACGTTTTCATAGGCCCGCAGTTTTTCCGGTGTCAGCTGGATTTCGGGCGTCAGTTCCCCGCGCTCTCCGCGCCAGTAGTCGAATACCAGCAGCGTGTGTTCTCCCGCGACGGAAAAACCGCTGTGGTAATAATGGGTAATCAAAAATGGTTGCTTCACTGAAGATGTGCGCCTCCATGGCCCCTTGCCGATAAAGATCGAATCTATCATAAAGCCGCCTTGAGGAGAAGGGCAGCGGAAAAACGTTGATCAAAAACGTTACGGGAATTGTAACACCATGTCCCACTTTTGTCAAATTTTGCCCGATTTCAGAGAAGGGTGAAACCATAAATAAACCCAAAAATAACGCATTCCGGCAGTTTATCCCCACCGGAATGTGTTCGGCACTTGTTTTTTATTCCGTGATCTCCCCGGACCGGTCTTTGCCCTTCGCTGCCGGAAGCGTCAGCCCCATTAGCCCGGCAATGGTGGGCCCGATGTCCCGCATCGGGAAGGAGGGCATTTCGTATCCCTGCCGGACGCCCTTTCCGTATACGGCAAAAAAACACAGATCGCCGGGATGCCCCGGTCCGAAACCGTGGGTGGCCTTTTCTCGTTTTTCCGGGGCGAGGCTGTCGGAGAAAACAACCCCTTCCGCGGCTTCGGCCGCCAGCACCGGTCCGCTCACCGCGTGCAGCCGGTTCAGCTCTTCCCGGCTGTATAGGTGGGAAATCCCCAGCTCCTCCCGGTGGCTTTCCAGCAGGGGAATCAGTCTGTCCGGATCCGGAACCTCCCCCTTCGGAAAGAAGTAGGCGCTCATCCCGTTGGACTGGGGCAGCAGGGGAAACCCGGGCATCAGCCTTTCGAGGCTTTCCCGCAGGTTCACGGTTCGCTCGATGTCCGCCTGTCCGTGATCGCTCACGAGGATCAGCAGCGCCTCCTCCATGCCGGGTGTGTCGTCGAGGGTTTTCATCAGCTCGCCGATCCGCTTGTCCAGCCGGCCGATCGCCTCATTCGCCTCTTTGGAGAAGGTGCCCGTATGGTGCCGGGCATCATCCAGGTCGATCAGGTGCAGGGCGGTCAGTTCCGGCTGTTTCCGCCGGATGATGTCGTCCGCCAGGGCGGTGGCATAGTCGCTCAGCCAGGGTTCCTTGATCCCTCTGCGCAGATGGCGGAAGCGCTTCTCTCCCTGGAGGATGAAGCGCGGTGTCCCGTAGCGCAGGGCTTTCAGTGCGGCGTTCTCGCCGGGCAGGGGATGAACCTCCGGGAAGCACCAATTGACGGCCCGGTTTTTGCAGTTGACCGGCCACAGGATCGAGCAGCTTCGTCCGCCGGCTTCACGCACGGCTTCAAACAGCGTGGGCACGCGGATATGTTCCCGCTCCCAGTACCAGCGGCGGCTTTCCTTCGGCGTGTCGGGCTGGAAGGGCTGGTTCTGGCCCACGCCCGTATCCTCCGGTTCGCACCCCGTCACCATCGTCACGTGGATCGGATAGGTCAGTGCGGGGAAAATCGTCTTCACCTTCCGGCACCACGTTCCTTCCCGCAGGATGCGGGCAAGGGCGCCGTCCGGGGGCAGCCGTTCGAGATCCGGCTCAAAAAAGGCATCCAGGGACACCAGCAGCACTTTGCGCATTGGTTCCTCCGTCATGAAAGAAGGCATGAAAGAAGGCCGCCGGCGGCGGCCTTCGAAAGTCCGGTCTTATGCCCAGGGGTTCTCAGTCCGGTAGGGCAGTTCCTTGGGCTGGTTCCAGGCGATGTCTTTCACGCCCAGATACTTGAACACTTCGAACAGCAGCTTTCCGCAGTGGGCAAACGCCACGGCGCCGTGATGCGGATAGCGCTTCTGCACCAGCACATGGCGGTAGAAGCGGCCCATTTCCTTGATGGCGAAGATGCCGATGCCGCCGAAGGACTGGGTNCTGCACCAGCACATGGCGGTAGAAGCGGCCCATTTCCTTGATGGCGAAGATGCCGATGCCGCCGAAGGACTGGGTGGCCACGGGCAGCACTTCGCCTTCAGCCACGTAGGCGCGCAGTTTGCCTTCGCTGTCGCACTGCAGCCGGTAGAAGGTGATCGGGCCGGCGGCGATGTCGCCCTCGAGGGTGCCGCGGGTGAAGTCCGGATCGCTTCCTTCGGGCTCGAGCAGGCGGTGCTGGATCAGCTGATACTTGATCGCGCGGTCCTTGCACATCTTGCAGCTCGGGGTGTTGCCGCAGTGGAAGCCCATGAACGTGTCATGCAGCTGATAGTCGAACCAGCCGTCGATTTCCTTGTCGTAGATGTATTCCGGCACGCTGTTGTTGATGTCCAGCAGGGTCACGGCGTCGCCCGTCAGGCACGCGCCGATGTACTCGCTCAGGCAGCCGTAGATGTCCACTTCGCAGGAAACGGGCATCCCGCGGGAAGCCAGCCGGCTGTTCACGTAGCAGGGCTCGAATCCGAACTGGGACGGGAACGCGGGCCAGCACTTGTCCGCGAAGGCCACATACTTCCGGGCCCCCTTGTGGTTCTCTGCCCAGTCGAGCAGCGTCAGTTCAAACTGAGCCATCCGCTCGAGCATGTCTTCGTAGTACTTGCCTTTGCCCATCTCCTTCTTCATGTCCTTGCAGACGTCGGGGATGCGCTTGTCGCCGGCATGCTCCTTGTAGCTGACCAGCAGGTCCAGCTCGCTGTTCTCCTCAATTTCGATGCCCAGCTCGTACAGGCCCTTGATGGGGGCGTTGCAGGCGAAGAAGTCCTGCGGCCGGGGTCCGAAGGTGATAATCTTGAGGTTCTTCAGGCCGACGATCACGCGGGCGATCGGGATGAACTCGGCGATCTTGTCGGCCAGCTCGTCGGCGTTGCCCACGGGGTATTCCGGAATGTAGCCCTTCAGATGCCGCATGCCCAGGTTGTAGCTGCAGTTCAGCATGCCGCAGTATGCGTCGCCGCGGCCGTTGATCATGTCGCCGTCGCCTTCGGCGGCCGCCACGAACATCACGGGCCCGTCGAACTTCTCGGCGATCAGGGTTTCAGGGGTTTCGGGGCCGAAGTTGCCCAGGAACACGCACGCGGCGTTGCACTCGGCGGCGTTCAGCTCATCCACGGCCTTGAGCATGTCCTGCTCATTTTCCACCGTGGTCTTGATCTCGACGAAGTTCAGCTTCTTCTGCTTGCACTTCTTGGCGATCGCGGCGCGGCGCTTCTCGCTCAGCGCGATGGGGAAACAGTCGCGGCTCACAGCCACGAGGCCGAGTTTGATGACAGGGATATTTTCCATAAAGAACCTACCTCCTCAAATAATGTAGACCGCAAATGTACGGACTTTACCTCAGTACTCTAAAGAATACCATCCGAAACGTGGCAAGTCAATTGATTATTTACCTGTTTCTGTTGAATTTTATCCCAGAAAACACAAAAAAGACCTGTGGCGGTCCTCCGGTCCGCCGGTGCGGTTTCCGCCGCCGCCGTCGGCAGGGCTCCGCGGGGGATGAAATTTGCCTCAACCCCTTGCCAAAAAAGGAATTAACGGGTACAATACCTCCGGTTAATGAATTCGCGAAAGCGATATGAAATGAGGAGGGTTTTCCAAATGGCAGTTAAAGTTGCTATCAATGGCTTCGGCCGCATCGGTCGTCTTGCGTTCCGTCAGATGTTCGGCGCTCCCGGGTACGACGTGGTCGCCATCAACGATCTGACCAGCCCCGCGATGCTGGCTCATCTGCTCAAGTATGACACCGCCCAGAAGGGCTATTGCGGCGTGATCGGTGAGAATAAGCACACCGTCGAAGCGACCGAGAATTCCATCATTGTTGACGGCAAAGAGATCACCATCTACGCCATCAAGGATGCCAAAGAGTGCCCCTGGGGCCAGCTGGGTGTTGACGTTGTGCTCGAGTGCACCGGTTTCTACACCAGCAAGGAAAAGAGCATGGCTCACATCGAAGCCGGCGCCAAGAAGGTCGTTATCTCCGCTCCCGCGGGCAACGATCTGCCCACCATCGTGTTCAACGTGAACCACAAGACCCTGAAGCCCGAAGATCAGGTCATCTCCGCTGCCAGCTGCACCACCAACTGCCTGGCCCCCATGACCAAGGCCCTGAATGATGCCTTCCCGATCCAGGCCGGCATCATGACCACTGTTCACGCCTACACCGGCGACCAGATGATTCTGGACGGCCCGCACCGCAAGGGTGACCTGCAGCGTGCCCGTGCCGGCGCCGCCAACATCGTGCCCAACTCCACTGGCGCTGCCAAGGCCATCGGCCTGGTTATCCCGGAACTGAACGGCAAGCTGATCGGCTCCGCCCAGCGCGTGCCCGTGCCCACCGGCTCCACCACGATCCTCGTGGCCGTCGTCAAGGGCAAGGATGTCACCAAGGAAGCCATCAACGAAGCGATGAAGTCCCAGGCCTCCGAATCCTTCGGCTACACCACTGAAAAGCTCGTTTCCTCCGATATCATCGGCATGACCTACGGCTCCCTGTTCGATGCCAACCAGACCATGGTCAACAAGATCGACGACGACACCTATCAGGTGCAGGTCGTGTCCTGGTACGACAACGAGAACAGCTACACCAGCCAGATGGTCCGCACCATCAAGTACTTCGCCGAACTGAAGTAAGCCTTATAAATCAAGGCTTTGAGCCTCCTAAACGTAGGCAGGCAAAGTACGAAAAATGTTGCTGAACACGCGTAGGCATAGTAGGAAAACTACCCTCTAAGTTCGGTAGGCATTCGCCCCTCTTTCCTCTGGAAATCAGATTGGAAAGAGGGGTTTTTTATGGTTATGGACGAGGCAATTCGGGAGTATGGATTTGACTGTAAAGTCAGGAAACTGTCACCGAAGACGATTGACAATTATGAGAAACAGTTGAAGTATTTACAGCGCTTCCTGCTGAGTGAGTTTCAGATTCAGAATGTGGAAGATGTCAGAAAAATACATATCAAACGCTTCCTTGCTCTGATGGATGACCGCGGGCGTAAGCCACGCTATATCAATGACCTTCTGAAAGTTTTCAAAACATTCTTTACTTATATGGACAAGGAAGGATACATAGGCGGGACACCTACTGCGTCTATCAAAAATATGAAGATGCCGAAGGTGAAGATTCTATCCTTTAGCAACAAAGAAGTTCGCGCGCTACTGGAATACTATAACGGAAAGGATTTCCTGAGTGTTCGGAACAGAACAATGCTTGCTTTGTTCTTTGATACAGGGATGCGGTTGAGCGAAGTAATTATGATGGAAGCCAGTCAAATTCATGAGGACTACATTCTTGTTCATGGGAAAGGCGCGAAGGAAAGGCTTGTGCCTGTCTCCCCTTACCTTGCAAAATCGCTAATGCAGTTTCAGATAGTTCGGAATTACCACTTTGAGGGATACAAACTGCCTGAAAGATATCTTTTCGTTTCCCGCACGGGAAAGAAACTGACACCAGAGGCAATTACGAAGTTTCTGAAGAAAGCAGCCAAAGAAGTAGGCGTAAATAAACAGATTCGCGTTTCGCCGCATACATGCCGCCATACCTTTGCCCATATGCAGTTGAAGAATGGATTAGACCTGTATTCTCTGTCGCGGGTGATGGGACATGAGAATGTTGCGATTACTCAGCGCTATTTGGATGGACTGGAAGACAGGGAAGTAGTGGAAGCGGCGATAAAAACAGGGGTGTTGGCTCATTTGTAATAGTTGATGATACATCAAATCAGAGTGTTGTTCTGAATCATTTACATATTTCTATTAACAAGAGTTATTGTTATAGAACTAATGGGTAATAAAAGAGAAGTTCCGGCTAGTTTGCAGTATCTTTTGCTTAACGACAAAGAGCTTTATCGTATTGTCTCAGGGAAATAACTTCCTTGAGACTTTTTATATCTCAGAACAAATTTTGTCAAAAACGCCACACCTAACCTTTTCACAAAATGCCATCAAAACCTTATCTGGTAAAGGATAGAGGCCATGTTATACACCTAAAAAACAGTCCGGATTTTGACCACCCATTCTTGTTACAATAAACATGTAAGGTGAGTGAAGGAAATCACCGAGAAAGGAGATGCGGAATCAAACAAAAGACCATGATAATCCAGTAAGATAAAAGGATATTCCGAAAAAGAAAAAGGCCAAATGAGAATGGAATCTGGTTATGAAGTTACAAGTTTCAGGTATCAACTTAAAGAATGGCATGCGGATAAGCCAATAACCGCAGAAAGGATCTAAAGATGGGTATTGAGATCAAGATGGCAATAGGAACACCTTCGGAGCAGGATTTGCTTATGGAACTGATCGATGTTCCCGAATGGATATCAGACGAGGATGACAAACAAGACTTCTGGGAATTGGCATATGCCTGCTAAAGCCAAACGAACAACTAATGTTATTAAGAGAAGGAAAACTCTTACAAACCAGAAAGGCATTATTATGAAACACATTTATGAAGTCAACCACGAAACCCATGAAATCATCGTAACCAAACAGTGCCTGAGGCTTGCCGGAGTGATAGGCAGCGAAGCATATCGCGATCTTGCTCAAGCGAGGCAGGACTATCCTGATTATCCGATTGTGCAGCGTGAAATTACAAAGAATTCGCGCAAAACTGCATACGGCCGCTTGACCTACAATGAAATGGAAATCCATATTCGAGCGAAAGAAAGTGATGATACGGATAAAGTTCTTGAAGAGTTTGAGCGGATTAAGAACCTTTCGAAGAGTTATCCTGGCTCATATCTTTATGTGAAGAAATGGTTCCTAAGCAAATATGCTGATGACTTTAAAGAAGACGAAGTTGCCTAATATAGTGAGATTTTATGATGATAAAGGGAAGGATACCCTTTAAAACCAGAAAGGATAAGAAAATGGCTTCTGAGAATCTGGGTTACAAAATCAATTGGATGACTAACACAATCACGATGACTAAGGGATTCGCCAAGAGGGCTAGCCAGAAGGGTACACCGGAGTACGAAATCTTACTGGATGCCCGCCGGAATGGATTCTACCTTACCGAGCGGCCGAAACAGGAACGCAGGGCTTGCCCGACACGCATTACATTTGCGCAGATGGAAAACTATATTTCTTGCCTTGATAACAAGGACAAGCGGCTTGAAGAGCTTCATGCGGTGATGAATCTTGGCAAAAGCACCACTAATCAGTATGAGCATGTCCGCAAATGGTTCCTGCAAACGTACCCGGATTTCAACAAGATCCCGGTACGGGATGAAGAAAACTGCCTGACATCTTCAAATGTTCGAGTAGTCCCTGTAACAAATAACGTGCGCCGGATTGGTGCGTAAAAAAACTAATGTCAAGGAAAAGACATGAAAACCAGAAAGGAACAATAAAATGAATAAAGGCTATGAATTTGATCTTACCACTAACGAATTTCGGATGACGGAATCTTTTGCACGAAAAGCATCTCAGGTCGGCACGCCTGAATACCAGATGATCCTTAAGGTTAAGCGCGATCATCCACAGGTTACAGTAAAGAAGATTGTGAAGCGCAAAAGCGGCAGGGGCCTGAACTATGATATGATGCTGAACTATATTCGACTGCAAGAAAATGCCGATGCTATGGAAAAAGAGTTCGATCGACAGAAGCGCCTCTCGCGTGTGCAGCCAATGCCTTACCGTTTCGTCTTGAATTGGTTTGATGACAACTATCCGGATTATTATGATTGGTTGGAAGGAAATGGACCGGAAACTACTCCTGCCAATGATCAGAAGGAATCCGATCCTGATGATGTTACTGAATTACGTGAAGCAATTTGATGGAGGAACGAAAAATGGAAATTAAACTGATTGTCGGAAACCGTGATGAGAAAATGATTGATCTGGTGAAGTCCACTGTTGAGAACTGCCAAAGTGATGAACATAGTTCCCGTATGTTCTTCATTGATAAAGGCGAAGTTTGTGAAGTGCCGCATGAAGTGGGATCGTGTAGGTACTGCCGCCGCTGCAACAAGTTTGATTGTGCTTTAATGAAACTTTGCCGCCAGTATGGCTTTGATAAGGTTTACGATGCAGTCTTCTATGCTTATGGTGGTGATATGCAAATTCTAGAGAAGATAAGTTCCTTTGAATGGGAAACTATGACCCGAGAGCAATACAGTATCTATCTTGAATGGCTTTCAGCCGGAAAGATAATGGCATCTTAAGAGGTATCAGGAGTCAAGCGTCTCCTAGATGAATCGCCCATACTTAAATGTTTAAAAGCGCTAAACATTTGAGTAAGAATGTAAATTCTGGTATAATAATATCAGAAAGAGAAAAGGGCAGAAAACGAACGGAATGGCCTGAAATTATCATGGTCTATATTTTTTGCCCCTTTTTTCAAGAAATACTAATACAGAGATGGAAAACTCTTAAAACCAGAAAGGACAAATATATGAAAGTTAAACTGATTCCTGGCCCACGTGACGAAGAAAAGATTGCTGCCATTCTAAATGCGCGAAAAACCTCCCTTGAGGATTGGTACGACTTTTGTGTGGAATGTGCTTGGACGCATGATGATACTTGGTTTGATGCCCTGTATTATGCTTGTGAAAATGGTGATGAAATGCTTGCTGATCAAGAAGCATATTTCCAGTATTGCCTGTTAAATGAAGAGCATGACTATTATGCTGAACGCATGACCCAATATGCTTTCACAGACTAATTATTCGCCTCGGATGCCTTCTCTTCCAAACGAGAGAGGGCATTTTTATTTGCACGAAAATCTAGTGTTTGAAAAACCTATTATTTGACTGGGTGTATAAATTATGGTATACTTTTTACAGAAAGAGAAAAGAAATGGAACCGATTCGGATGCGTAAGCGGATGGCGCAGCCGGTTTGTATTTCATATTGCTCTTGCAAAAAACTATAATTCAAAGGAGCCCACGCCGAAATAAAGTGTGGGGCATGATAAGTATGGCTAAAAAGTTTATGTTGATTAGTGTTCAGGACAGAGAGTTTGACTCACCCAAGTTTTTCAAAACCCATGCGGAAGCGTATCAAGCAATGAAAAGAGATTTAGCGAATTGCCTAGAAACAGATGTTGAGCATTTGGAAGAGCACGAAGGGTTGGAAGATGAATTTGACTATGATGATGAACACGCTTGGATTACTGATAATGCTTGTTGTTTTAATGTGGATTGGCAAATCATTGAGTTGTCTGAAGCAATAATGCAGGATGATTGAGTATGATTGGAACGAAACGCATCTCTGATTTGATTACCAGTCCAAACATCATATTGCCGGGAAAGATCAACATTATCGATGCAGGTGTCAGCGCGGGAAAGACTCATTTCGCGCTGACTACCATACCTCAGTGGAGCAGTCCAGAAAAGATATTATATCTGATTGATACCACTAATGGTGAAATGAGACTTCAACTGAATATGCTTGAGAGAGCAAGAAAAGATCCAGATGCGGCAAAACCAATTGACAGATTGACATATGCATTCTGTGACTACAATACAAAACATATCTGGGGAGATGAGCATGCAGCAGATGGCAAAATGCCAATTATGACATATGCGGGCTTTGGTTCGGAAGCAGGATGGCAGCAGAGAAATAAACTGACCAGTTTTAAGCTTTCGGACTTTGATTATATTATCTGCGATGAAATGCAAAACATGGTTCATTATCAGCATTATAAAGGAGGATCTGTGAATGTTGCAGCAGCAGAGGACGCATTAATAAATGTTCTCAACGAAGGAAAGACAAAAATCGTTGCATTAAGTGCTACACCGCAAGCAATCCGCGATAGAACACGGCTAAAACCTTATTGTTATGATGTGCCCTTTGACAGAACTGATTTGCAACAGTTGGAAACATTCCATACCATTCCCTATAATGGTAAAGCAGAGGATATTTTGTTGCAGTGCAAAGGTAAAAGAGGAATACTGTATGTTGCCGAAGTCCGAAGCATGAAACGATATATTGGCTTTGCGAACAGTATCGGCATGCGGGCGAACGGATTCTGGAGCACAAAATCTGACACTCAGAAGGATCATCCGATGAGTGATGAACAATTTGATTTGCTGAATACCATTTTAGGGAAAGAGGTAATGCCGCGAGATCTTGATTTGCTAGTGATCAATGCAGCATCTGAAACATGTATCAAAATTCAACCTGATATACTCCATCCAATTGAGTTTATGATTGTCCATAACTGTAACGATGAAATCAAGACACAGGTGCGTGGTAGATACAATGGTGACCTTCAATACTTTTACTTTCATGATATTGAGGAAGCCAATTCACAATTGGTTCCACAACATGAATTGCCTGAACGCTATTTGAATAAGCGTATTTATTCCGAGGATTGGAAGGAAATATGTGCTTATTACCAAGCGCAAAAACCGCATGGTGGAACATACGGAAAAGAAACCATTATCGAAATGCTTAAAGAAAACGGTTATCATGTATCAGAGTCAAAGAAGGATTCGAAAAATGGCGGCAAATGGTATAGAGTGATCAGCAAAGCCTGAAAAAAATACCATTTCGAGGAAAGTGATAATCTCATTCCCCAAAATGGTATCCGAATTCCAGATCCAACTATATGACCCCCATCCCGTTTTTGAGGTTGTCGCTCCGGCTCGCCTTTCAGGCGAGCACGTCGCTTCCAACCTCAAAACCCCTTCCCCAAGGGGAAGGGGAGCTTTGGGAAATAAAGGAGAGAGAAAAAATGAATTATAAAGAACTACAATAGTTGATTTTTTACAATGACAATGTATTCACATTCTGCGTCTACTTCTATCTGGATGAAATATCAGAATGTTTATTCTTGCGGGAAATGAGAGATGCGGAAAAAGAAGGTATCAGTGAAAGACAGTTTTTATCTACGTACTTTGCGGCAAGGATACCGGGTGAAGCATGCTATGAAAAAATGATGATGAAAATTTAGGAAATTGCGGCGAAAACGTAAGTAATGCGGCCGCAGGTAAGGCAGGTGAGAAATCGTCTGCCTTTTTGCTTGCGGGTTTTGTGGCTATCGAGTAGAATGATAACAGGAAAATAAGAAACGAGATTATCGATGTGAATCTATGGTAACTCGAAGATAGTCTGTGGATGAAGTCAAGAGGTTGGCCTGATATGTCAAGAATCATCTCATTCAGATGCCCGAAATGCGGCGGTATGTATGTCAAAGATGGGAAGTGCGAAACCTGTGGCTTTGTTGCCTATGAGCAGAAGACGCGCCAAAGCATCCCAGAAAGCCAAACACCAAATCCCGGTAATAATGCATCAAATCTGATGTGCTGTCCGGATTGCAGACGAATGATCAGCAAAGATGCCGTTTCTTGCCCGCAGTGCGGTTGCCCTTTCCCTGGTAACATGAAACAAACTCAGCCGCAAGCAACCTCGGCGCAGAGAAAGGGTGGAATTGGTGTGCTGGGCGTGATAGTTGCTATTGTTGTTGCTGGTTTGATTCTGTGGTATATTGCTGCTCCCTATTCAACTCCCGTTTGGCTTCAGAAAATTGGTGGAACAATAAGATGCTTCTTTACTGGTGAAACGAGTTATAAAATCTTTGATCCTTCAGGTTTGGTACGATAGATAATGTGGGATTTACAACGATAGATGTATTAGCAGAAGAGGAATATGATATGGGAATAACGGTATGTGAATTATGCGGTAAAAGCTTGCCAGATGAATTCTTTACAGAGCATAAAGGGAACGAATCTTTTTTGTCATGCCAAGAATGCCACAAGAAAATCGATGAATTGTCTTCAACTGATTTTAATAAGCAAAATCAAGCAATACAGTATTTATACTCTTGCTTCAATGATAATAAGTTTTCTTCTCGCGCAAAATCTTTTATATATGAAACGCTTGGTATTACTGACGAGCAGATAACAATTGCTAAGAAGAAAGAGAATCAAAGAATCAATGGTGGTTCTGCAATCCCAATCCTTGCAGAAATTGTGGGAACTCGTATGGCAGAAAATGGTGGTAATGGTTATTACACTAACAGTACATGTTACAGCTTGCTTGTTTACTATTCAAACGGGACAGTTGAATTAATCGAAGGTGGCCTAACGATGATAAGGCCTTTTTTACATTTAATACAACCCAAATGTAGTCCGATGAACTTGGAAACGGTTCAGCAAAGTATTATTAAAGCTATTACATTAGAAAACAATAGAATACAAGCCGAAATTTCAAGATTGCATGATGAATTTGATAAATTGCATTCTGATTTCAACACAACGCAAGCAGTTATCAAAAATCTTACGGGACTACTGCAACCGATTCCAGATGTTGTTGGTAAAGAGAGACACGAAGCGATTCATATCTTGAACAGTAACAATCTGATCTGCGAGGAAGAAGACCGAATAAATGAACATATAACGGGAACGGTTATTGAAGCCACACGGGATCGCGAAAAGTATAATTTGATACATGTGAGAATCAAATATGATTTGCCTGACGTTATAGGAATAGATATCGATGATGCAAAACGCATTCTGAAAAACATGGGATTCTTTTACTCAGTTAAATCGGTAAGTTGTTCTGATGCCTCTTCGGGAAACAAAGTACTGAACGTTGATTATTCAAATGGAGCAAAAGTTGAACTGGAAGTTGCCTTATCACAAAGCAATGCGTTTCTTGAAGATTTGGACAGTGCTACTTCCATGATCAGTATTCAGGAAAGTTGGACACAACATAAACTTGCCGAATCACACCCTAAGACAAATGCCTTGATAGAAGAGCATACTAATACAGAAAAGCAGTATGGAAAAAGTCTGAATATAGGTATTATCAAGCTTGAAATCAAGCATTCATTTGACAAAGAAGAAAAGGAATTATAAAGAAAAGGCGAGAAAGAATTCTCGCCCGTTGATGGCACTTGGGGAGGTACCGGGCACTTTCACGCGCTAAAGCGTCGGCTTGCCTGTAACTATCCCCCCTATCGTCATGTAACTACAGTTTTTCGCCTGTATCGCGCATCACAAAAAAAGTTTCATATTCACAATCAAGGGCAGATGCAATTTCCCTAATTTCGTTTTCAGCAAAGTTATCTCTTGATAATTTATTGGAGAGGTTAGAACTTGATTGATTCGTATTTTCTGCCAAATCCTTTAATGTCATTTTTCGGCGTTTCATCATGATTTTGATTTTTTCGCTAGTCGAAAGCCCCATACAAAAGCCCCCTTTCGTACTTGGAATTATACACTTGAAAGTGATAGAAGTCAAATAAACAAAAATAATTTATTAAAAAGTGAATTTTGCTATTGACAAGATTCACTTTATAGTATATAATTTAACCAGAAAGTGAGGAACAACCTCACAGAGTTAAGAAAGGATGGTAAACAAAAAATGTGTAAGCCGAATCGAGAAATTGAAAACACGGTATCTGAACTGATGGAAGTCCGCAAGATGATTGAGGAACTGGAAGCCGAAGCAAATGCCCTGACCGATACCATTAAAGCCTATATGGGTGATGAGGACACAATGCTTTGCGGGTCTTGGAAAATCACCTACAAGGAGCAGGTTAGCCACAGGATGGATACGGCCGCATTAAAGAAAATCCTTGGTGATGCTCTGGAAGGCTATTACAAGACGGTTATCACGCGGCCGTTTAAAATCGTCTAAAAAGCCTTGAATGCTTTGCAGAGCATCCAAGGCAGAGCTACCGCAGAAGAACCACCAACCACGGGAGCGGAAATAATAATACCACAGTTTCCGCTCCCCTCTCAATAGAAAAGGAGCAACAGAAAATGGATATTTACGCAACAATCACTGACCGCATGATAGCCGATATGGAATCGGGTGAGATTCCTTGGAGAAAGCCTTGGATGGCTTCAGGGCTGGCAATAAGCCATAGCACAGGAAAGCCCTACAGCCTTTTGAATCAGATGCTTCTCGGGCGGGCGGGTGAATACCTGACCTTTGCACAGGTGAAGCAAGAGAATGGATATGTTCGCAAGGGTGAAAAATCCTCAATTATCACTTTCTGGAAGTTTATCGAGAAAGAGGATGAGGAAACAGGCGAAACCGTACAGATTCCGTTTCTTCGCTACTACAATGTATTCCATATTGACCAATGCGAGAATATCAAGCCGAAATATACGAAAGAGCTGACAGAAACCGCGAACCCTGACGAAACTGCTGAAGCCATTATTTCAGACTATACCGCCCGCGAAGGGGTAATGATTGAACACGAACAGGGAAACCGTGCTTACTATCAGCCCGCAACGGATAAAGTGGTTTTGCCGCTGATGAAACAGTTTGCGGAAAGTGCGGAATACTACAGCACAGCGTTTCACGAACTGACTCACAGCACAGGGCACGTTTCCAGACTGGCGCGGATTGATAGCCCTGCTGCTTTCGGTTCTGAAAGCTACAGCAAAGAAGAATTGATTGCAGAGCTTGGAGCTTCAGCCCTTGTTCATCACTGCGGATTGGAAACGCCGAACAGCTTCCGCAACAATACCGCATACATTCAGAACTGGCTGCAAGTGCTGAAGAATGACAAGCGGTTTATCGTCAGCGCCGCAGGAAAGGCAGAAAAAGCAGTAAACCTAATCCTTGGGGTATAAGCCCCAAGGAGTCTATAACAGAGAATAGGAAACATAGAAAGGAGAAGAGCATGAATCTGCAAACGATGTTTCTTAAAGAAAAAAGCTTCGAAAACTATGATGATAGCGCCGTTCTGGAATGTCTGTTAAGTACTGCTGGTGTAAGGACTGATATACCGGTTTTGATAGATAATATGTTTTCAACTTTCGGGAGTTTCAAAGGAATCTTAGAAGCTAGACCTGCTCAATTAATGAAGATCGAAGGAATGACGAAAAAAACGGCTTCCCTGATAGCAATGATTGCTCCATTGGCTAAAGTATGGGAGAGATGCTGCATGACTAATGCCCAATATATTCGAAGCCGGTTTGATGCAGAAGCTTATTGCAAGTCTCTTGTAATGGCAGAACAGACAGAGCGTTTTTATGTTATTTGTATAAATGCACAGTGTAAATTATTAGGACATAAAAAAATCTCTGAAGGCACTCTGTCGGAAGTGTCTTGTTATCCACGCAGGGTTATCGAAACAGCTTTGGATTATAATGCACATGCTGTTTTTCTCTGTCACAATCATCCGGGTGGAACAAATCAACCGTCTCCTGAAGATATTGCTTCAACGAAACAACTTCAGAGGGTGTTGAAATCCATCGGTATCTTACTTGTCGACCATATTATTGTCTCTAACAATGAAACGTACTCGATGATACAGCATAATGATATTGATATTCGAGGTTAAAGAAAACAAGCGTCAAAAATGACACTGAAAGCTCAGAAACCAAAGTACGAAAAATAAGGACTTTCGAGGGGCTGAAAGTGTAAAATGATACTTTTAGCCTTTCCTTTACAGATTGGGAGGGAAAACAATGTCAAAGCAATATGGATTTGCTCGTTGCTCTCTGGGAGAAGAGAAAGGACAGGATTTAAACCGTCAGATTCGGGAATTGAAGGAAGCGGGAGCGGAAGAAATAATCAGTGAAAGGGTTCATGGAGATTCTAAGGTAAAACCACAGTTGGACTTTCTTCTTGAACATATTGAACCGAACAGTTCTCTATATGTCACTGAAGTCAGCAGGCTTTCACGCTCAACACAGCAATTATGCGAAATCCTGAACACGATAAAAAATAAGCATCTGCGCCTTGTAATCCTGAATAGCGTTACAATTGACTGTCGGAATGGGAACATTGATCCAATGTCTATGGCTTTCTTGCAAATGGCGGGTGTGTTTTCTGAATTGGAGCTATCAATGATTCGAATGCGTGTAAAGTCCGGACTTGCCAACGCCAGAAGTAAAGGGAAAAGGATTGGGAGAAGGCCAACAACAAAAGAGGATTTTCCAGCAACCTTTTTTAAATATTATCCGGCTTATGAAAATGGTACGATGACGGTTGTTGAATTAGCAAGAATATGTGAACTTTCAAGGCCTACAGCATACAAGTATATCAAGATGATGAAAGAAAACGCTTCAGCCGCAGAAAGCTAATAGTGCAGTTCACGGAAAGGGGAACAGTATGATAACAGTAAAAACCGAACATGAACGCATTGATGTGGTAAAAGAATTCATAAGGCATAACCTTGAAGAACTGGAAAGGGAAATCAAAGGCTGTGATTATGAAGAAGACCCAAATGGCGATTTGGTATATTCTCCAAATTGTTATGCCTATGAGAAAACGATGCTTGAATCTGAAAAGCATAAACTAGAGACAATTATGAATATTTTAACACGAGAAATACCATTTATGATGATAGATTTATAATGGAAAAAGAGCGGCGTGGCCGCTCTTTTTTACTGGCATTCTTGAATGAAATTTTCAAAAGCATCAAGAGAAAACGGCTCTAACCACCAAGAAATCCGAAGAGCTTCCGAGATCCGGGTTTCATTTAGTCCCATTGCTTCAAGCACATAACTAGGTTTATAGCTTCCCGAATTACATGCAGATCCGTTAGAAACAGCATAATTCTCTTTTTCTGCTGCAAAGAATGCTTCTGCGTCAATTCCAGGAATGCTAACATTCAGAATATTGGGCAGAACATATTGCTGATCACCATTGTATACTGCTTTATATTTATCCAACATCTGAAAGAGGCGTTTCTTTGTGCTCAGAAGGTTATTTGCAATTGTAGG
Organism: uncultured Eubacteriales bacterium; assembly: GCA_900315315.1. Taxonomy (GTDB): domain Bacteria; phylum Bacillota; class Clostridia; order Christensenellales; family Aristaeellaceae; genus Aristaeella. Next base: position 67,088 of record OMYT01000023.1, read on the forward strand.
ATATTCTTGATCCATGATTTTTGCGGCTTCGGTGATTCCCGAAACTAGAGCCACAGGTGTAGTGCCCGGACGGAAACCATATTCCTGCTGCCCGCCATAGAGAAGAGGCGTAATCGGTGGCCGTTGATAATTCTTGCGTTTCATCACAAACAGACCAATTCCTTGTGGGCCATGAATTTTATGTCCGCTGATAGAAAGCATATTATACTTTAGAGAACGAAGTTCATTGTTCAGCTTGCCAAAGGATTGCGCTGCATCAACATGAAAGAGAACATTCTTTTTGTCAAGCACTTCCCCGATTTCACGAACGGGCTGAATCACGCCAGTTTCATTATTCACATGCATGATGCTAACAAGAAGAGTATCTTCCCGGACAAGCGATAGAATTTTATCGGGAGCAACACGTCCGTTTTCATCGGGAGTAACAAAATCGACTTCAAACCCGTATTCTTTCATCTTTTTCGCTGATTCAAGAACGGCTTTATGTTCGATAGCTGTAGTAATTATATGTTTCTTTCCGGTTTCTTCGCCATATTTCCTTAACCCAAGGATAGCAGTATTATCGCTCTCAGTAGCACCAGATGTGAATATAATTTCAGTAGGATCTACGTTCAGAATCTCGGCTAGTACTTTCCGAGATTTCATAACAACTTCTTTTGCTTTTGTACCAAATACATGTGTGCGGCTATCAGCATTTCCGGGCGTATTATGATATACATCAATCATCGCGTTTAACACGCGAGGATCAATTGGTGTGGATGCACAGTAATCCAGATATACAGCCATATAATCACCTCATGACTAATGTATCATTTTCTGCATGATCACGTATAAGATCGTTATAATCGGGAGTAGGAACATCATTGTGATCGGATTCAGGAACAGGGACATCGGTCTTTAAAAGCTTTAGAATCTCTGTGACACTTTTCGGGCCAGTTTTTGCCGCCAATGCATTAATGCCTCTCTGTAGATGAAGCCTGAAGTGCTTTGCAATAAGCGATGGATCATTTTCAATTCCATCCTCAACACAGCGTTCCCGGAATAAAGCATCATAGAGTTCCTGATACTCTCCCCCAAATGTGCCCCAAGACATTTCTACATTACTATCAGATGGAACATCAGGTCCGAAGGGAACACTTTTATCTGCAATTGAAATACAGAGTGCCCAACGACAAATTACATTCCATGATTCGATTCCGGTTTTTGCCTTTATTCGGATTAGTTTGTCTTTTTCCTTTCGAGAGAGCTTAATCTGCTTAACAATCATTTCAACTCACCTCCAAAGTATCCATTAATGATTGAAGAACTGCGAGTATCCTCGTTGTAAACAAGAGTATAAGCTTTATTGACATAGGGAGTAATGAGACTCAAATAACGTCCGTTGATTTCTTCATCAGTAGATAGTACAACAACCTGTTTGCTTGCATAGGGAAGATATCCTTCCACAAAATTTTGTCGATGATGTGAATCCAAACGTCCCAAAGGGGTGTCGATTATAACGGGCATTTCATATCCAGAGCATTTTGCCAGCCCCCAGATGATTGATATGGCGAATAGTTGTTTCTCCCCGGCAGAAAGTTGACTTTTAAGCAGTTCTGTGCCTTTAAAGTCCACTAATTTGATGTCCAAGGTTTTCGGATCTATCTCAATATGATGTATGATTGATGTTTTACCAACCATAGAAGAAAAGCATTCCAGTATTTTATCTGAGAGATCGTGAACCCGCTTTTCTGTCAAGCGTTCCTTAAACTTTTCCATTACTTGGACAACCATTTGCGAATACCGGACTAAACGAACCGATTCCCCGTGTGTCTTCTGAATGCCAAAGGAACTTGTAATAAGTTTTGACCGACGGGATACATATAGTTCTTTCTCTCGTTCGATACGCTCTAGCCTTTCGTCTGCTAGTTGTTTGCAAACATCATAGTTATTTGCAGCCTGATTTAGTTCCATGATTTTTGCCCAGATCTTCTGCGCTTCTTGATCATTAACTTCTCGCGCCAAATGAGATTCAATTCGCTTTATCGATTCTTGGGCTTCTTCCATCCTGTTTATTAGGCGTATTGATGATTGCAGTTTGTACTCATTGGTTTGAAGAAGTTCCAGGAGCAGAGAAGACGCTTCATCTGAGAGTTTATTGACAATAGATACTACTGTTATTGGGCATAGTTCTTTTTTCGCATCATGCAGGAACCGCTTTGCTTCATCAACAAACGGGGTAGTATATCCATTGGATTGATCCAACATAGAGTTGAGCTTGTCAATTACTTCAGCAGAAAGAGCTTGCTTTTTCTGTAGGTCATCTTTTTTCTGTTTTTCTTGAATTTGTGACAACTGACTGGTACAAAGAAGGAGTGGCGTGGATGGATCACAGACGGTCTGCATAATCTTCCCTTCGAGTTGAAGAATGATTTGTTTTGTCTCTTCCAACTCGGTTTGTAGCTTTTCCTTTTCTAGTCCGAGGTTGCCGCCAGCCTTCCAGAATTTCTCTGACTCTTCATCAAATTGACGCCGAGTCTTTGTTATCAAGGCCTGATAGTTTTCAGATTCATCTTTTGCATCAGTTGCTTTTTCATCACATTGATCGATCTGAGTTTGGAGTTGATCGATTTCTGCCATCATTTTTTTACTTTCAGTATCCTGACTATCGGTGAGTGTACGTTTTGATAGTTTGGTCATATCAGAAACTAGTTGCTCAATGGTGGTTAAACCCAGAAGTGAACGAATAGAATCTTTTACCGAATCAAATGTTTCGTCATCAGCAATTTGGGCAATTTTCTCATTGTCAAAGAAAAAGAAGCGGGAAATGTTAAGCGGCAAGATCTCTTCCACAAAATAATCCCAATTCTGTGACAGATAATTGTCAACAATTCCATTTCTTGTTGCAATCAGCGATTCTTCGGGGTTTTGCTTAAATCGTTTTTCCCATGAACGGCAAATTGTTATTATGTCTGACTCTTGATCTGAATCAGCAAGGGTAATAGTTATGGACGTAGTAGACCCATACTGAACGCTTTTGTTAATATGATTATTCAGATATGTACTATATTTTATCCTTTCATCTTGAAGATATTTAAGGGCGCGGCGACCGTAGAGTCCCAACGTAATTGCGTCCAGAAGAGTAGTTTTTCCGCGACCATTTAGACCGCCAATCAATGTTACAGGCTTTTGTGGGTTGTGCTCGAATTGGATTTCATGTTCGCTATTGTAAAGACCAAAGTTAACCAGTTTAATTGCTTGGAGGATCATTCAGGACTCACCTCCTGTACATAGTATTCATCAACCAAGGAAACGTCTCCTTGCTCGTGAAGTTCATCTGCAGGAGAATACTGTTTAAGGAAGCTTTCGGCATCTTCTTCATTTGCATAGAAACACTTCCTAACTATTTTTTCAAGTTGCTGATTAACACCTCTACGGGATGTCATCAAGTTATACCGCGATTCAACATCAAGAAGGCTAGCACACATTGTATGCAGCAATTCTTCATCCGGGAATTCTTCCTTGCATGTTTCCTCAAGTATAGACCATTCCTTATCACTGAAATACCGGTTAGTCACGGTGCTATAATCAACAAATTCTTTTCCTGTGACTTCTTTGTATATTTTAGGGAGGGAATCTATGAATTCATGTTTATCATTGAGCCAAATTTGACGGATTCGACATAGTTCTTCATGTGTGATTAGTGGGTGTTCTTTTAACTCTTCTGGCCCACATGTCTGAATGTACTTTTCGACTTCAAGTAAACGACGAAGAAAATGTTCACGCACCTCACGAGTATAGGGGCCATGAACCAGTTTCCCGTTATATAGCGTTGGAGAGCCATCCATTCTTCGGAAGTCACGCCGTGATCGATCGATTTCCTGAGGAACACCAATCTCGTTACGGAAATCCAGCAGCGGAAGCATCCAAGCTTTTTCTTCATCATTTTGAATCATTGCAGCCATTGATTTGTCTTCCGCAACCATTGTACATACCCAACACCCGAATCTACTGTTGCCGCATGAAGGAGTACTTGTGTCAACAACCAATGGGCATTCTCCATCTGCGGAAGCCCCGGAATACATAGCAAGCAATTCCTTGTTTGACTGACCCCAGACATTCGGATACTGCATGAGATATTGCCATACATTATCACTTGTCCAATCTTCAATAGGGGAAAAGACGAAGGCGTTTACAAGAGTTGTACTTGGACTCAAGTGTTCGCGAACTCTTTTTTTCTCATATCCTTCCATCCTTTGCCTTCTGGCAGAGCTTTCAGCCTTTCTAGTGCCAAGCACCATAATAGCCTCGCCGGAAAGAGAAATAACGTCTTCAACAAATTTGTTGGTGGGTTGTATTTTCAGCCGATCTGTACACCAACGCATATTTCTGCGAGGATAAGGATACCCGCGACCAATAACGTTGACCCAGAAAGTGTTATCAATCTTCGGAATCAACTGATGGACTTCAATAGGAAGGTCAGATTCTTTTGCCACTTTTTCCATTTTTTTCAGGCTTTGGGCAAGCCACGCAGCGACAACAGGAGATTCAACAAGTGTATCGGATGAGATCACATACACTTGCTTGTGCCGCTTTTCAGCAGGGATTTGGGCAAGTGCAGTCCATACCAACTGCACTGTCGCAGTTGAGTCCTTACCGCCAGAATAACCGATTACCCATGGAATTGAATCTTCCAGATATAAATCACGGATTACTTCAAGAACATTCTCGATATCTTGTTTGGTCAGTTTGCTTTGGTTCACAATGCTCGCCTTCGCTTTCGTTTTTCAATCTGCTTATATTCCGATTACTTCCGTTAATACGTCACATATACATCTTGCCGCTTCTGTACTGTTGATAATCTTGCCGTTATCACGGATAACACGTTTTTTCCAACAGTTTGCGGTTCGACTCCAGTCTACGTTTTCCAATCCCTGTAGTTTCTCTTTCATATCTTCCAGACTGAATTGAAGCGCAAATTTGTTTCCGAGAAAACCAAGCCCTTGAATTACAATTGCCTGTGTAACGATGTAGTGTTCACGAAGATCAACTTTTGTGATTGCCTTGTTAGACAATTCTTGCCAAGGAACAATATGATCCGCTACGGTAGACCAGTATTCAGCCAAGAATTTTTCGATCTCCTCATCGGTGGCTTTATATCTGCTAATGATCTTTTTATTGGCTTTATAAAACGCATTCAACGTAAAGAAATTTGATGAAAACTTACCGAGAATGTCTCTCTCTTTGTCTGTATACTGATTCAGAAAGTCAATGGAGTTGATCACTCGTCTTGTTATCACAGCGAGAGAGTCTCTAGAGTCATACAATTCAGCTATAGAGTTTGATGTTTTTACCGCATGCTTGTTCAGATCGGTGAACATCTGTTGACTATGTGCCAACCCCTCATCTGCATACATAACCACAGATATGGTTTCTTCTCCCAAAGAAGCATCTTCAACCAAAGCTTCATGTATAGCCGCTTTTCTGTGCTGTCCGTCAATAATCATAAATCTGGCATCCATGGACACTTCAAGGATACCGATATCATGATCTTCTTTTTCGGGAGAAAACATGAATTCACCATCAATCGATGCAGCAAGTGCAGAAAAAACATACGAATCTCTGTTGTTCAGGACATAATCCCGCATGGCAGGAATACGGCTTTCATTCAGTCTTCGTTGTGCGCGGTATTCGGGAGGAACGTATTCTTCATCGTTACCAAAGAGTCGGTCAATGAGTCGAAGAGGGATCATTGTTATAAAGTATTGTTTACCGGCTTGTTTACCTTTCACAGCAGGAAACTTATATGAAAAATCCATCCGAGTCTCCTTCCATACTTAAGAAATCAAATCTACTTAAGTATATGCATTATTATATACTTAAGTAGTGTGATGTCAAGAAAAAAGGCAAGGAGAGAAAACTCTCCTTGCCACTAATACGAGTTTAGTCTTTGTAATAGTCTAGTGCAGTTCTGTAACTAAATTTAGCCTTTCCAATTCTCACCGGATCATAATCACACAGCTGTATGTAATCATAATACTCTTTAACAATCCGTTCGAGGTTATTTACCAGATACGGCAACGGTGATTGCTTCCATCTTATGATACGCTGACCGTCCCTATCTGTAGTTGCTTCCATCAAAGATTGTAATCCGTAAACGAGGGGAACGATAAAACCATCGGGACTGAGTGTTTCGATTTCTTTACCTGAGAACGGGGCCACCTTCTTGGTCCTTTTGTTAACATTTTTTACAGCCGTTATGCTTCCATAGCTACCTCCCGCCTGATTATACAACTGTGGGAAGTTTTCATATATGTAATCGTAGCATTCGGGCAACTGTACCGCAACCTTTAGGGCAGACATGACTTCGGGATTCTTCAATTCACGCCTGTAGTTGCCATCACCTTCTGCTGTGACATCAGGAGAACCCATGAGCCGATCAAACTGAGTCATACATGCGGCTTTTGCGCTGAAAATCTGAGTTGGTGCAATGGGCTCAACTAGTTTATTGGTATTTCTTTCATCACGAACAGGTGTTACAAGATTTAGAGCGATCCAAGCTAGAGCGATCAGATCGATAGCCTTCACATCACCCTCTGTATTTGTCTTCCAACGAACGCGTTCGGCGATCTGCGGATTGTGCGCGTCCAATATTTCTTTAAAGTCATCGAAATATCCGCGCTGGTTTTCTTTCGTGGAAAGATCTAGTTCGTGATTGTGGTTTCTAGCTTCGCAGATAGTGTAAAGATCGTTCCTGAAGGAGAAAACACAGTTTTCATCCTGAGGGTCGCGAGGAACCAGTAGTTCGACTGGAACAAGGAAGTTCAGTTCATCGTCTGCTTCGGTAGCTTGCAGATCTGAAATGTAGTTTTCAACCTTGTCGCGCTTTGCTACCCACAACTCCTTGAACTGATCCCATGTTTTTGATCCTCTAGGCATCTTTTCATCTGCGTAATAAAGGGCTTTGTCGAGTATATACAGTCCAATAGCCAACATGTTATGACCACCATCGAGAATGCCTTCTACCTGTTTGTCAACAATACTGATCCGAATGCGATTACGTTCAAGCCGTTCATACTGTGAAGCCGCTATCAGAACTCCCTTAGATTTAAATGGAAAGAGTTGAGGTGTGTCTTCAATCGTGCTCTGAATGGCCTCAGTTACGTCTCCTGTCTTTGAAGAACGAGGATTGGCTTCGAGGTTAAAGTGGTCGATTACAGGGATAAGGTATCGTGCGTTTACCAAACCTGTAATCTTTGTGATGTTCTTGACAGTTTGCTCACCAGCAAAGTCAAATTTGAGGATGATGCCGTTCTGTTCCATAGCCATTGGGATTCTCCTTTCTTTTTGTCAGGAGAGGTTGTGGAAACAAATAGAGCCGAACACGTACAAGTGTCGGCTCTGAGTGTCAACTCCTATATTTCCAGAACCTATCCAGGTACTATTTGTGCCGCCAGTTATCCAACCAGCTAAGTATATTATACATTGAATTTTTTCTTTGTCAAGGGTTTTGTTTACACTGGTCGGTGTAAAGACCTTATTGCACAAATATATGTGGGAATTGGCTTTTCACAGTGCTGAGTTCATTATTTGTTTACATTGGGTAATGTAAGTATCCAGCACTGCGAGTCAATACTGTTTTCATAAAAAAGTTGCTATTATTTGCAACACTATATTAATTTTTTCCGAGCAAGTAGAAATTTTTTGAATCCGAAAGAAAAAACCTGAATTCGCAGTTGGCAAAATCACTTATTTTATGCAGAAATGCGGGAGGTGATTAAATGAATACATTCGCAGAAACAGAAGCATTGCTTAAATCAGCAATCACTTTATCATAGAACAGCGTGAAGGAAATAGCGACCGCAAGCGGAATTAAGCCGAATACACTATACAAGTGGACAAGCAATGAAAAGGTGCACTTGTCTCCCGCCAAAGCAGACGCTTTACTGCTCTATTTCTTGGAAAACGAACCCCAAGTGATAGTAGCGGCATAGGTTCTTAACTATGTACTACTAAAATTATATATATATCTTTCTTCTTCTACTGAAGAAGATGTAGCTAAAGAGGAGTGAAAACACTATGGATTATTTACAAATGGAAAAAGATAGAATCGCAAGAATGAATGCAGAGACAGCGCATGATTTCCACAGAATCGAGTTCAAGGAAATGTGTGCTCAAATGATCGATGAAGCCTTGCGGATGCATGACCAACAGGTTGATATTAGTGTCAACACAACATTGAACGGAAGACCTTGCACTATGAGCGGTCTCGTTTCCGATGTGAAAAAACAGATTTATGCCGCATTGCGCAAGGCTTTCAAATAAATAAATCCAGCTAAATAGTATGTTGGTGAAATGAATGCTATATGAATATAAGATATGCAAAGCTTGATGACGAATTATAAACTTCAATATTGATTCAGGGCTTACTATGTTGTCAGTCAGCACTTAATGGCGTGTTCTATTATCAAAACAGTTAGATAGTCTACAAGGAGATCTGATTGTTTATAACAATGGAACTGCAGGAGGATCATAGATCACTATAGAATATGCTAGTAGAAATATATGCAAGCAGTTGCAAAAAGTGAGGTAGAGGAAATGTATAAAAACATTGGCGCTAAAATCAAGGGTTTGGCACAGTTTATTTTGTGGTCGGGTATCATTATGTCTGTGATTGGCGCAATCATCTGTTTTGCCAATAGCAACCAGGAGCCTGGGCTTATTACTACAGGGGTTGTCTTTCTGGTTGTCGGCCCATTAAGTTCCTGGATGGGAAGTTTGCTGACCTATGGATTTGGTGAATTGATCGAAAGAGCCAAGAGTGTTGATGAGAAGCTTAGTAATTCTTACAGTGATTTATATGATATTCCTGATGATGTGCCAATTGACCCTTCTTGGAATCAACCGCCTAAGAAGTCTAGCAGATATGATGATCTGTCCAATCCCTGATCCATTTTTTGAATTGCATTTATGGCAGACACGTATTCGCAGTTTACAAGAGCGTAGATATTTATGTTTATTCCTGAATGAAAGAACATGTATCATGAACGTCCTTATTTCTAATGCTAAAAAGCTAGTTTATGACACATTACGCAAGGCTTTCAAATAAAAAACAAAGCGGGCAAAGGAGATTGTGTTCCTTTGCCCGCTTTTGTTATAATAAATTATCCCAAAGTTTTAATTGATTATCCCTTTGTTCTTATCAATTATTCGTAAGTTTCACCGAACTATCCATAAGTTGAAGGGAGTTATCGGAATGCGACCTGTAAATAATGGGAAAATGAGGTTGTTGTACATTAAGCAGTTCTTTGAAGAACAAACCAATGATTTTTATGATGCTACTATGGGCGATATTTTGCGCTATCTGGAAAAACATGGAATTGAAGCAGAAAGAAAAAGTGTTTTGTCTGATATTGACGCGCTTGAACAATTTGGTTTGGAAATACGTAACAAAGATGACAATAAATCATATTATTTACATGAACGAGATTTTGATACAGCCGAGATAAAACTAATCGTTGATTTGATTGCTTCTTCCAAGTTCCTTTCTGAAAAGAAAAGCGCAGAATTGATTGAGAAGATTGGGAAATTGACGGATGTTCATCAACGAAGGGAACTAAAACGGCGAGTTGTGGTTTCCGGGCGAGTAAAAAGCATGAACAACACTGTTCTGTATAGTGTTGATACCATTCAGTCTGCCATTGCAAACAGGGATTATATTGATTTCAAATACTACCAATACAATATGGACAAAGAGCGGGAATTCAAACATAACGGCAAAATATACCATGTTCGCCCGCGTTATTTATTGTACGACAATAATACCTATTACCTTCTTGCAGATGAAGGGGAGGACATAAAGACCTTCCGCGTTGATAGAATGGCGAGTGTAAAACAAACAGAGGAAAGAGAAGACGATTGGCTCAACATCAGCGGGCATATTGATATTGACAACTTCTTGACATCTACCTTTGGTATGTATCACGGAGAGACAACAGAAGTGACAATGCTATTCAAGAAAGAGATGATGGATACTGTTATTGACAAGTTCGGAAAAGATGTCGAAGTATTAGCAACCTATAGTGACCGCTTTAGGATTAAAGTAAAAGTTGCAGTTAGTCCGCAATTCTATGGTTGGGTATTCGGTCTGGGCGATAATGTTATGATAGAATACCCGCTTAAAGTAGCCAAGCAGATGAAGGATATGCTTAAAGAAAGACATAAGGCATATCGGGAAGAGCACAGTGCGAGAATATATTATTCTTGACAATTGATTTGTTCAAGGGTATTATGCCTCGTGCGTGGCAACTCGAATGCTTTATGATTGTATAGAGGTGGGCTATAACAGTCAAAAGAGAACTGGTTCCGCAGACTGTTATATTAAGGAGATTACTATGATGGAGAATATTTGGAATAATGATTAACGCAGATAATAATACTGAAAATGACAATGAAAGCTCATTTCCCCGATTATGGCATCACAGACCATCTTGCCAAGGCTCAAATGGTATGATAAACTGCGTTTGAAGTCCAGTAAACCAGAGGATTGAGGTACGATAGGCATCCCGAATTTTGGTTGAAAAACTAGCCTACGCGGAAACTCGTTGAAATGCCAGAAACCCTTATGAGAAGCCACTTTCAGGCTCTCACACCTATCAGGTGCAGGTCGTGTCCTGGTACGACAATGAGAACAGCTACACCAGCCAGATGGTCCGCACCATCAAGTACTTCGCCGAACTCAAGTAAGGCCGAAGGGGTTTGGGGGCGACCGGAAAGCCCCCAAGCTGTATTAGTGCGATCAACGCCTGCCGTCGGGGAACCGATGGCAGGCTCTTTTTATGCCTTCCTTCGGTGTGATCGGGCATACGACTCACAGGAGAAGACAAAACCATGGAAATGAATCTCACGCAGCCCCAGGCTCCGCCCCGTCAGGGTCGGGGAAAGCTGTTCTGGCGTTTTCTGAAAGGGAGCAAAGCCTTATTCCTCCTTTGCATGTGCTGTGCGGCCCTGGCCGCGCTCGCGGATATGGTCATTCCCCAGATCATCCGCGTCACCGTGGATAACGTGATCGGCGGCGCGCCCGTCAGGGATTTGGCCCGCCCGGTCCGGGCCATGCTCGAGGCCCTCGGCGGCACGGAAGTCCTTCGGCAGAAGCTCTGGCTTGCGGCGCTCGGCGTCATGGCGGTGGCCCTGGTCAGCGTCGTGGCGCGCTACGGCTTCCGCGTGTTCAACGCCAAGGCCGGCGAAACCCTCGTGAAAACCATGCGGGATACCCTCTTCAGCCATATCGAGCGCCTGCCCTTCCAGTGGCATATGAGCCATCATACCGGGGATATCATCCAGCGCTGCACCAGCGATATTGAAACCACCCGCCGCTTCATCTCGGAGCAGATGACGGACCTGATCCGGATCACGATTCTTCTCGTCATGAGCATCAGCTTCATGCTGTCCATGAACGCTTCCATGACGCTCGTCGCCGTGATCCCGATTCCGCTCATCCTCTGGTATTCCGTCTTTTTCCACCGCAAGTTCCGCAGCGGTTTCCGGCGCTGTGATGAAAACGAGGGCAGGCTTTCCGCCATGGCCCAGGAGAACCTCACCGGCGTGCGCGTCGTGCGGGCTTTCGGCCGTGAAAAGTATGAGCGGGACCGCTTTGAAAAACATAATGAATTCTATACCGGCCTCTGGGTCTCTCTGGGCAAGCTCATGAGCTTTTTCTGGTCCTCCGCGGATGCGCTCTCCGGAATCCAGATCATGCTCGTGGTTGTGTTCGGTGTGCTCTTTTGCCTGCGGGGCAGTATGACCAGTGGTGAGTTTATTGCCTTTATCAGCTATAACGGCATGCTGGTCTGGCCCGTGCGCCAGCTGGGCCGGATGATCAGCGAGATGTCCAAGGCCGGCGTCGGCATCGACCGCATCGGCTATATCATGGACGCCGAGGAGGAGAAGGATCCGGAGGATGCCCTGACCCCGCCCATGACCGGGGATATCTGCTTTGACCATGTTTCCTTTGCCTATGAAGGCGGCCGGGAGATGGTACACGACGTGACCTTCACCATCCCCGCCGGCACGACCCTCGGCATCCTCGGCGGCACCGGCTCGGGCAAGTCCACCCTTATGTATCTGCTGGACCGGCTTTATCCCCTGCCGGAGGGCAGCGGCAGGATCACCGTCGGCGGAACGGATATCGCGAGGATCCGCCTGGAGCACCTGCGCCGCAACATCGGCATCGTCCTGCAGGAGCCCTATCTCTTTTCCCGCACCCTCCGGGAGAATCTGGGCATCACGTCGGAAAACCTGCCCGAGGCGGAACTGGCCGCCGCCGTGCAGGCCGCCTGTCTGCAGGAAACGATTGATTCCTTTGCCAGGGGGTATGACACCTTTGTGGGCGAGCGGGGCGTGACCCTCTCCGGCGGCCAGAAGCAGCGGGCGGCCATCGCCCGGATGCTGACTCGGCCCACCCCCATCATGATTTTTGACGATTCCCTTTCCGCTGTGGATACCGAGACCGATGCGAAGATCCGCGCCGAGCTGGAGAAGCGCTTCGGCTCCGCCACGATCATCCTGATTTCGCACCGGATCACCACCCTTGCCAGGGCGGATCAGGTCCTGGTCATGGACCGCGGCCGCGTGGCGCAGCTGGGTACGCCGGCGGAACTCAGCGCGCAGCCCGGGCTTTACCGGCAGATTGAACAGATTCAGACCCTGGACCGGAAGGAGGTGACCCCGGCATGACGACCCGGACCGTCGCGGCATCCCGCAAACAAAGCGCGTCCCTGCCCTTTTTCGGCATCCCGCGCATCATGCCCTATGCCCGGAAGTACTGCCGCACGCTGGTCGCCATGGTGTTCTGCGGCCTGGCCGGCACGGCCATGGATGTCGCCCTGCCCCTCTTTCAGCGCTATGCCCTCAATCATTTCATTGCCGGCGGCACCCTGGACACCCTCCCTCTGTTTATCGTGATTTATGTGCTGGCCATTTTTGCAGCCTCCGGCGCCACGTTCATTGCCTGCCGGGGCGCCATGACCGTCGAGGTCTCCATGAATCGGGACCTGCGGAACGCGGCCTTCAGCCATCTGCAGACCCTCTCCTTTTCCTATTTCAATCAGAACAGCGTCGGCTATATTCATTCGCGCGTCATGTCGGATACCTCCCGCATCGGCAGCCTGGTTTCCTGGACGCTCATGGACTGCGTCTGGCATATGAGTTATCTGATCGGCGCCGTCGCGGTGATGATGATCATCAACCTTCGCCTGGCCCTTATGGTCACGGCGATCCTCCCGCTCCTGGTGATCCTCTTCTCCCTCTTTGAGAAAAAGCTCATCGTGGCCAACCGGAACATCCGGGAGCTGAATTCCCGCATCACCGGGGATTTCAATGAAGCCATCACCGGCGCCCGCACCATCAAAACCCTCACCATTGAGGACCGGATGGCGAAGGACTTTGTGGAGGATACCCGGGAATACCGGAACACCTCTGTCCACGCGGCCCGGCTTCGCGGCGGCTTTTCCGTCACGATGCACCTGGCCTCCTCCATGGCGCTGGCCATTGTCCTCTGGCAGGGCGGCCTCATCGCGGCGGAGGAAGTGGGCACCTTCTCCATGTTCATGTCCTATGCCCAGGGCATGATGGAGCCCGTCCGCTGGATTGTGGACGCCATCTCGGATATCATCACCACCCAGGTGAATATCGAGCGCCTCACCCGCCTCCTCGCCACCCCGTCCGATGTCACGGACAAGCCGGAAGTCGTGGAAAAATACGGCGATTCCTTTGACCCGAAGAGGGAAAACTGGGAGCCCATCCGCGGCGATATTGCCTTTGAGGATGTCTCCTTCCGCTATCCGGACGGGGACGAATATGTCCTCGAGCATTTTAACCTGGAGATCCCCTTCGGCAGCAATATCGCCATCGTCGGGGAGACCGGCGCCGGCAAAAGCACCCTCGTGAACCTGGTCTGCCGCTTCTATGAGCCGACTTCCGGCCGCGTGCTGATCGACGGGCGGGACGCCCGGGAGCGGAGCCAGCTCTGGCTCCACAGCGCCATCGGTTATGTCCTGCAGACGCCCCACCTCTTCTCCGGCACCATCCGGGAAAATCTGCTTTACGGCAATCCGGACGCCACGGAGGAGGAGATCGACCGGGCCCTGAAGCTGGTCTCCGCCGATGAAGTCGTGGCCCGCATGGAAAAGGGCATCGATACGGATGTGGGCGAGGGCGGCGATCTGCTCTCCACCGGGGAAAAACAGCTCATCTCCTTTGCCCGGGCCATCCTTGCGGATCCCCGCATTCTCGTCCTGGACGAAGCGACGGCCTCCGTCGACACCCTCACCGAGCAGAAGATCCAGTCCGCCATCGATACCGTCATCAGCGGCAGAACGTCCCTCGTCATTGCCCACCGGCTTTCCACTGTCCGCAATGCCGATCTGATCCTCGTCGTCAACGACGGGAAGATCGTCGAGCAGGGCGCCCATCAGGAGCTTCTCGCGGCGAAGGGCCCCTATTACCGGCTCTATACCCGCCAGTATGAGGACGAGGCCACCAAGGGAATCCTGAAATAAGGATCGTCTCATCCTATAAACCTTTCCGAACTGAAGCACAGGATGACTTTTTCGTCACCCTGTGCTTCAGTTGTTTTGTTCGCAGTTTTTTTCAGAAAATGACGCTCAGCGCCTGGGCGACGGTGTCCACCCCGACCACGTTCACGCCCTCCTGCTTTGGCACCCGCTTTGCGCAGGCCCTCGGCACGATGATCGTGGTAAAGCCGAGCCGCGCGCATTCGCTGATGCGCCGCTCGCACTGGGGGATGGTCCGTACCTCGCCCGCCAGGCCGACTTCGCCCATCACGGCGATCTCCGGCCCCACGGCCCTGTCCCGCAGGCTGGAGGCCACGGCCGCGCACAGGGCCAGGTCCGCCGCCGGCTCGGACAGTTCCAGCCCGCCGGCCACGTTGATGTATACGTCCTGGTTATAGGTCCGCATGTTGGCCCGTTTTTCGAGCACGGCCAGCAGCATCGCCACCCGCCCGCTGTCCGCCCCGTTCACGGAGCGGCGCGGCGTTCCGAAGGGCGTCGGGCTCGTCAGCGCCTGCACGTCGCACAGCAGCGGCCGGCTGCCCTCCATCCCGCAGAAAACCGTGCTGCCGCTGGCGCCCTTGGCCCGGTGGCTCAGCAGTTCCTCGCTCGGGTTGTCGACCACCTGCATGCCCTGCCCGGTCATCCGGAAAACGCCCAGTTCGTTTACCGAGCCGAAGCGGTTCTTGACCGCGCGCAGCAGGCGGTAGTCCTGCTGCCGGTCGCCCTCGAAATACAGCACCACGTCCACCATGTGCTCCAGCATCCGGGGGCCGGCGATCGCCCCGTCCTTTGTCACATGGCCGACCAGGAAAACGCTGGTCCCGGTTTCCTTGCACAGGCGCATAATCAGGCTCGTCCCTTCCCGGATCTGGCTGACGCTGCCCGGGGCGCTGGTCATCTCCGGCCGGTACATGGTCTGGATGCTGTCGATCACCGCCGTGTCCGGCTGGATCTCCCGGATCTTTTCCTCCACCGCGTCCAGCGCGTTTTCCGCCAGCACGTACAGGTCGCTCGTGATCCCCAGGCGGTTGGCCCGCAGCTTGATCTGCCGCGCGCTTTCCTCGCCGCTGATGTACAGGGTGCGCTTCCCGCTTTTGGCCAGATGGTCGCACACCTGCAGCAGCAGTGTGCTCTTGCCGATGCCCGGATCGCCGCCGATCAGGATCAGCCCGCCCTCGACGATGCCGCCGCCGAGCACCCGGTCCAGCTCGCTGATGCCGGTGCCGGTCCGCAGGGTGATGTCCTCCGGGATATCCTTCAGGGGCAGGGGTTTCGCACCGGTGCCGGGCCGCTGGTTCGCGGCGATCTTTCCGCCGCCGCCTTTTTCCGGCACGGCCTGTACGCTTTCCTCCAGCGTGTTCCACGCGCCGCACCCCGGGCACCGCCCGACCCACCGCGGCGTCTCATACCCGCAAGCGGTGCAGGCAAAAACGGATCTGCTCTTCGCCATCGTCCTCTCCTCGCACATATAATTCAGGGACAGAGCGTTTGCCCTGCCCCCTTGTCTTTTTTCTCGTTCAGTCCACCCGGAATATTGTTACCCTCTCCTCATTGTGTCCGAAGGGGTTAAGGGGGCGATCGGAAAGCCCCCTTATTTATGCCCATTCGGCGCGTGCTCCCACGCATACTCAATCGCTTGCTCGTGCCCGCTGTCCACCTTGTTGCTGTCGTGGGTCCGGCTGTTCGTAAAGTGGATACATACCTGGCCCTTGAAGTTATTCGTGGAGATGGTGTCGCCTTCCGGATAATTGTGCGGCACACCGTACAGCGAGCAGGCGAAGGTCCGCGTGCCGATGGTGACCAGCAGCGGCCGGCGCTGATACAGGTTTTTGCTTGCGATTTCGGTACTGTTGCTTACGCCGTAGCACTTGCACAGCCGGGCGGTGTCCGCTGCCGTCAGCGGTTCCGCGTCGACATGGCGGCCGCCGGCCCAGCGGTGAGCCCACCAGACGATACCGGTCTTCACGTCGTAAACCTTGTAGTTGGCGCCTCTGGGCCACATTTCGTTGATGCCGCCCGTGTACCAGTCGATCTTCTCGGCCGGGTAGAGAGTCATGGTCAGGTTGCTGGTGTCGCCGGTTCCGACGGGCACAGTGCCGAACAGCTTGTGCTGCGTGGCCGCGCCGGCGATGCCGTCCGCGCTCAGCCCCTTAGCCTTCTGGAAGGCTTTGACCGCTTCCGCGACGGCGGTTGTGTACTTGTTGGTGACGCTGCCGGAATAGTATCCCTGGTTGATCAGTTCCTGCACCAGGTTTTTCACCGCGTTGCCGGTGGAACCGGTCTTCAGCGTCGTATAGGAAGCTTCCTGGCCGTTGCCGCCGCCTCCGTCGTCGACCGGCGCGGTGGTGATGGACGGCGCGGGGGTCGGCGTCACGAGCGGGCTGCCGTCCTGATTGCATTGAGTCACATAATTCCCGTGCAGGAAGCCCTTGCCGAGGGTCGGGTGTTTCACCTCGTACCACTGGACGCCTTTGACCGTGGTCGGATAGCCGTAGTAGGGCAGGACCACGTTCCTGCTGACGGTACCGATGACGTCGGAATATCCCGCGTTCTTGCGGAGGTTCACGCCGCCGGCGGTGGTCTTGACCCAGCCGGTGGGCGTGTCTTCCGGTGCGGGCGTCGGCGTTTCACCGCTTGGAGCAGGCGTGACGTCCGGAGCGCTCACGACGGTCACCACGTCGCCGCGCAGATATCCGCGGTTGTTGCCGTCCTGGACGAAATACCAGGTATAACCGTTTTTCGAAACCGGCGTCAGCAGATAGGGCAGGGTTACGTTTTTGGCAATCTGCTTGATGACTGTGCCGTTGATGGTGGCCCGCAGGTTGCACCCGCCGACCTTGGTTTTGACCCAACCGATGCCGTTGGGATTAACGGTTTCTGTCGGCGCCGGGGTTGGTGTCGGCGTATTGGAGGAACCGCTGCCTCCGCTTGAGAAGGGCTGCACACAGTCGCCCCGGACATAGTATGTTTTTCCGTTTCTGGAAACCGGATACCAGGTGTATCCGCCCTGTTTGACGGAATTGCCGGCAAGGGGCAGGGTTGTTCCCTGACCGGTCCAGTCGTTCTTGGTGTCGTAGTCGCCGTTCGGTTTGGTCCGCAGGTGGCAGCTGCTCAGGATCAGTTTCACATGGGTGAAACCCGAGGATGAGGAAGAGCCTGAGGAATTGTTTGTCGGTGCGGGGGTCGGCGTTGCGACTGTGGCCTCGCCGTTTTCGGCGCCGCCGCTCAGGATGGAAATGAAGTCGCTCATGATATAGCCGGTCACGCCGTCGTATCTTACCTTATAGAAGGTACCGGATCCTGCGCCGATCACCGAGGGGATGGTCAGGATTTCAACCTGCGTGTTCCGGTCCAGCTTCATCAGGCTGTGATATCCGGTGCCGGGGCCTTCCCGGAAGTTCGTACCGCCCGCGGTCACTACGCCCTTCGTGCCGGATTTGGCCGTCAGGTCGGAGGTGCCGGCGGGGGCCGGGGTCGGGGTCGGGGTCGGGTCGCTGCCGTTGGATTCGGGAATCGGGGTCGGCGTCGCGGCCGAGCCGGTGGCGTTGTATGCCTGGTATTCGGCGTCCGTCAGTTCGCGGAAAAAGTCCCCGTGGATATATCCGAAGTAGGTATTGCTGTTCTTTCTGGACGGGTCTGTTGTGGATACCCGGTACCAGTGAATCTTTTCCGCGTTCTTCTCATCCAGAATCTCACACACGTGGTCCTTCGGGAGGGAGAAGATGATCTTCTCGCTCGTGCTCGCGCCGTATCTGACATTGACTTTATCCAGGGTGATGCCCAGTTTTTTGGTTTCCGCGCGGGCAGCAGTATTCCGGCCCGTCCCGGCGGGGATCAGCAAACAAAGCAGGCTCAGCATCAGCGCGAAGAACAGCAGGCGTTGGCGGCGGTATACTGTCATTTATGGCTCACCTCATTGTTCAGTCTCGAAAATCGGTACACAACTGTACAGAGTCATTGTATTACGAAAATGTTACAATGTCAACAAAAACATTTCAATTTTCTAAAGAAAAATGAGAATCGGTGTCATTCCGATTCTCATGTCATCCCGACTCACTTCACTACGATATTTACGATTCTGCCTTTCACATAGATTTCCTTCACAATCGTCTTTCCGGCGATGGTAACCTGCACGTTGTGCATCGCGTGCGCCTTCTCCAGCACCGCTGCCTGTTCCTCGTCCACGCCGATCTCCACCGTGGCCCGAACCTTGCCGTTCACCTGCACAGGGATCTGGATCGTGTCCTCCTTGATCTTTTCCTCGTCCCATACCGGCCAAGGCTCGTAGGCCAGGGTTTCCTCATGGCCCAGCACGTTCCACATCTCCTCGCCGATGTGCGGGCAGATGCAGCTGATCATCTTCACAAAGGCTTCCGCGTACTCCTTCGGGCATTTGCCGTTCTTGTAGCACGCGTTCACGAAGATCATCATCTGGCTGATTGCGGTGTTGAAGCCCAGCGTCTCAAAGTCACCGGTCACCTTTTTCACCGTCTGGTGGAACACCCGGTCCAGCGCGCCGTCGTTTTCCTCGGGGATGTTCTCCTCGTTGGTGAAGAAAGTCCACACCCGGTTCAGGAACTTCCGCGCGCCCTCGACGCCCTGCGGGCTCCAGGGTTTCGAGACTTCCAGCGGGCCCATGAACATCTCATACAGCCGCAGCGTGTCCGCCCCGTATTTCTCGACGATGTCGCTGGGGTTTACCACGTATTTCGGGAAGCGCTTGCCCATCTTGATGCCGTTTTCGCCCAGGATCATCCCCTGGTGCACCAGCTTCCGGAACGGTTCCTTCACGGGGCTCAGCCCCTTGTCATACAGGTACCGGTTCCAGATCCGGCTGTACATCAGGTGGCCCACCGCGTGCTCCGGCCCGCCGATGTACAGGTCCACCGGCAGCCAGTGCTCCAGCAGTTTGTAGTCGGCGAAGGTCTTGTCGTTGTGCGGGTCGATGTAGCGCATATAGTACCAGCTGCTGCCGGCGGAGCCGGGCATGGTGCTGGTTTCGCGGATGCCCTTCACGCCGTTTTTGTCGTAGTGTTTCCACTCCTCGGCGTTTTCCAGCGGGGCCTTCCCGTTCTTTCCTTTATAGTCCTCCAGTTCCGGCAGGATCAGCGGCAGCTCGTCGTCCGGCAGGGGATAGATGCTCCCGTCCTCCAGGTGCACCATCGGCACGGGCTCGCCCCAGTACCGCTGCCGCGCGAAGATCCATTCGCGGAAGTGGTAGTTCACCGTGCGCTTGGCCACGCCCATCTTCTCGAGCTTCGCGGTGATGGCCTCCTTGGCCTCCTCCACCGTCAGCCCGGTGAATTCCTCGCTGTTGATCAGTTTGCATCCCTTGCCCAGGTAGTCGCCCTTTTCAAAGGCGTGTTCGGAGACATCCGCCCCGTCGATGACCTGGACCATAGGAATTTTGTGGGCCACCGCGTATTCAAAGTCGCGCTGGTCGTGGCTCGGCACGGCCATGACCGCGCCCGTGCCGTAGCTCGCCAGCACGAAGTCGCCGATGAACAGCTCTGCTTCCTTCCTGTTCGCCGGGTTGATGCACGTTACGCCCTCCAGGCGGCAGCCGCTCTTGCCCTTGTTCAGCTCCGTCCGGTCCATGTCGTTCTTCTTCTTGGTTTCCTCGATATAGGCCAGAACCTCTTCCTTGTTCCGGATCCGGGGCATCAGGTCCTGCACCAGCTGCCCGTCCGGCGCCAGCACCATGAAGGTAATACCGTAGATGGTCTCAATACACGTGGTGAAGATGCTGAATTCGCCGCCGCCGACGATCTGGAATTTCACCTCGACACCCTCGCTCTTGCCGATCCAGTGGCGCTGCATATCCTTGGTGCTCTCCGGCCAGTCGATCTCGTTCAGGCCTTCCAGCAGCTTCTCGGCGAAGGCAGGCTGGTCGATAACCCACTGCTTCATGTTCTTCCGCACCACGGGGTAGCCGCCGCGCTCGCTCTTGCCGTCGATCACCTCGTCGTTGGACAGCACTGTGCCCAGCTCCTCGCACCAGTTCACCGGCATGTCGATATACTTGGCGTAGCCGTCCAGGTACAGCTGCTTGAAGATCCACTGGGTCCAGTGGTAGAACTCCGGATCGCTCGTGGCGATCATCTTGTCCCAGTCGTAGTCAAACCCCAGCTCCTTCAGCTGACGGCTGAAGGTCCGGATGTTTTCCTTCGTAAAGCCTTCCGGATGGTGCCCCGTCGTCACGGCGTACTGCTCCGCCGGCAGGCCGAAGGAGTCGTACCCCATGGGATGGAGCACGTTGTAGCCCTGCATCCGCTTCATGCGGCTGACGATATCCGTTGCGGTGTAGCCCTCGGGATGACCGGCGTGCAGGCCCACGCCGCTGGGGTAGGGAAACATGTCCAGGGCGTAGAATTTGGGTTTGGAAAAATCCCATACGTCGGTATGGAAGGTCTTGTGCTCCTCCCAGTACTGCTGCCATTTTTTCTCGATCACCTTCGGGTCATAAATACGGTCCATGCGTTTCACCTGATCCTTCAAAATATTGAATGAAGTATAGCACAAACAACGGATTGGGACAATCCGAATTCGGAATTCGTTTATAATTCAAAATTCAGAATTAATAATGATAATTCGCTTTCTTTTTGCTGAAGCGCTCGCTGTAGCAGGGGTCGTGGACGTTCTTGCCCCATTTTTGTTCAAAATGGGAAACATCATTTTCGTTCCGCGCTGTTCCGCTGAGCAGCAGCCGGTTCGGCGTCAGTTCAGCCTTCGCATGGGGGGTGAACACGAACCATTTCTTTGCCAGCCGCTGGCGCATCCCCAGGTCCGCCGCGGCGAGCCCGCCCCGGAACCCTTCGTCCAGCGGCACCCAGTTGACCCGCTTCACCATCAGGCAGCAGAGGCTCACGGCGCTGACGTTGTGTACCTTGTTCATCATGTCGTGCCATCCGCCGGCCCGGTAATACATCCCTTCGTTGATGCACTGGGCGGTATGCTCCATGCCCACGGCAAAGCCGCCGTGGGTGATGCGGCCTTTCGGATCTGTCAATACGCCTGTCACGCCCGCCACGTCGTCCCGCCGGGCATACATGAGCATTTCCCGGATGAAATACCGGTTCATTTCCGTCACGCCCGCGTCCAGGATCAGCAGGTAGTCCGACTTCGAGGTCGAGGCGGCCTCGTTGATCATTCCGATCCGCTCTTCCTCCCCGCCCGTCACGAGACTCCCGGTCAGGTTTGGCCAGTCGGTCCGGAACTGCAGCTCGCCCAGGCATTCCCGGCACTCCTCGTCGGTCCTCCCGTGGACGATTGCCTCGACGGAGGCATCCGCCGGGATTTCGTACCAGAGGCGGATTTCCTTGTTCACGGGCACCGCTTCGACTTTCCGTCCCATCCTGCCCTCGTGCTCTGTTGCCGCGCGGCATCCGTTTTCCAGGCAGGTCCACATGTCCCGGTGGCTCTTGCTGGAGAAAACCTCCCGCCAGCTGTACAGGGTGTAGGGCAGGTGCTCGATCCGGCTCGTCTTTTCCGCCAGGCGGAGGAAAAGGTCGTGATCCTGGCTGCCGTCAAATCCGCTGCGCAGTCCGGTCTCCTCCAGCAGGTCCCGGCGGATCACCGCCATGTGGCACAGATAGTTGTCGCTGATCAGGGTATCCGGGCAGTAGTCCGGTTTGTAGTGCGGGTCCATGTGGCACCACCCGTTCTCGGTGATCCGGTCCTCGTCGGAGTAGATCACATCCGGATGCTTATTCGCGATGCATTCCGCCGCCCGCCACAGGGCGTCGGGGGCCAGCAGGTCGTCGTGGTCGCACAGCACGGCGTATTCGCCCTTTGCTTCCTTCACGGCTTCGTTTGTGTTGCCGCTGATGCCTTTGTTTTTCTCTCCGCGGATCACCCGCAGGCGGGCGTCGGCCTTTGCGGCGCCTTCCAGCACGGCGAGGGTTTCCGCGCGGGTGCTCGCCCCGTCGTACAGCACCGCCTCGAAGTTTTCGTAGCTCTGCGCCGCAATGCTCTCCAGCAGCGCCCGCAGCATGCCCGGGTCCGTGTTGTAGATCGGGACCACCACGCTGATCAGCCCGGCCTCGGGCGGGTTTTCCCGCTGCCGCTGCAGCTCCGCCGCCGTCGCCTTCTCCCGCTTCCACCGCCGGTCGTAGGTTCCCAGCAGAATCTGTTTTCCCTTCTGCCCGAGCCGTTTCAGCGTGTAGGCCGTCCCGTGGCTTTCCCGGTATTCCCGGATCCGATCGATCGCTTTGCTGTTCATTCCCGAAACGCTTCCCTCTGCCTTTCTCTGCCTGATAAAAAACTGCGGAAAAACCTTTGAAATCAATCCCCCTGCGCATTGACAAACGCTTCCGCGAGTTGTATACTGGGATCGCGATTTGTCATATTTGGTCAATTTAGCGGGAGGATTAACCATGGCTTCGTACCTGTTGAAAGAAATCCCGGAGCATCTCAGCTCCCTGGCCGTGGAGGGTGTCCATAAGCCCGGCAGCTTGACGCAGGCCAGCGGCGCCTGGATCCACGCGGCCGGCTGTTTCGTCCTGGAGAAGGGGACCCATGCCCTCAACGCGCATGATCAGTGGGTCTGGCTCGCGGTCGAGCGGGGGGACATTGTCCTCTCCTGGGATAATCATGAGCTGGAGCTCCCGGCTGAGTCGACCTGTTTCCTCCCGGGGGGCGACAAGCGCTGCGAAATCACCACGGAAAAGGAAACCCGCTGCCTCTGGATCGCCCTGGAAGGCCCCCTCAGCCCCATGGTCGTGCGCAAGATGGGCGCCCTCCTGCATATGCCCCTGAAGCAGGGCGCGCTCCCGAGCCAGATCTACCTCGCGGAGCAGATCGTCCAGGTCATCGTCCGCCATTCCGGCACTGCCGATGCCACCTATCAGCTGCAGCACCTGCTCTACGGGATGATCGCCTCCCACTGGGGCCAGCCCGTCGCCATGGACGCCATGCTTTCCCATGAGATCGCCAAGGTCGTGGATACCCTCCGCGCCAATCAGTATAAGGATAATTTCTCCCTGGCGGATATGGCCGCCATTTCCCGCATGCCGATGGAGACGTTCCGCAAGCGCTTTGTGGCGGAGGTCGGCATGCCGCCGCTCTCCTATGTGCTCCACTGCAAGATGGAGCGCGCCAAGGAGCTCCTGCGGGACCAGAACTGCTCCGTCCGCCAGGCCGGAATCGAGGTCGGTATGCAGGATCCCTATCACTTCTCCAAGCAGTTCAAGCACATCGTGGGCATCAGCCCCAGCGCCTTCATGAAGCAGGCCTCCGTTCCCTCCGCCACCATCCGCGGCGTCACCCCCAAAACCAGGAAAAAGTAACGGCGCCCGCCGCAGCGGAACTTCACTCTCCACTCTTCACTCTTCACTCAGTTTGGCTGCTCCTGCAGCCGCTTTTTTCTTCTCTTATCCAGCCATTTCCCCACCGGCCTCTCCACCGCGTACGTCACAATCACCGCCAGCGCCAGGCTGATCCCGAAGCACAGCCACGTGTATTTCATCTGCCACGGCAGCTCCCCGGCCATGTTCGGGTTCTCGCTCTCGGCCCGCGGGATCCCCAGCCGCTTCAGGTGCACCGTCACCGTCTGGTGGATCAGGTAGTAGTTCATGCTGATGCCCCCCAGGAACCGCGTCACCGGGTTGCCCAGCAGCAGTCTCAGCGGCTTCAGCGAAAACGGCGCGCTCAGGCAGAGGGTCCCGAAGCACAGGGCAAACAGCGGGCGGAACATCATCTGGCGCTTCTGAATCTCCACATACCCGCTGGATGTCGCCTGGACCCGCAGCAGCCGCAGCAGCAGGAACAGCGCCAGCGCGAACGCGGCCGTCGCCGCGCCCTGCCACGCCCATCCGGCCTTCCGGCTGATCCCTTCCCGCCGCTTTTCCAGATGCACGTAAGCAATCGCCCCCGCGATCCCGATCACATACACGTCCAGGAAGTTCAGCAGCTGGTTCACCACCATCGTGAAGTCATCCAGCGCCCAGATGCACCACGCCCGGAACCCGAAGCACAGCCCCAGCATTACGCAGGCGGCCGCCGCGGGTTTTTTCATCATCCCCCGGGCGATCAGCGGGAACAGCAGATATCCCTGCACCAGGATTGCCAGCGTCCAGCCGGCCGCCCCCAGCGGCGTCGCCACATAGGTGTCGTAGAAGAACGTGAAGGTGAAGGTCAGGTGGGTCGCCAGGTCCTTCACCATGTACTGCGGGCTGTTATACAAGTTCCACGGCAGGGCGATGGCGAAGAACGTCACCAGGGTGATGAAATAGTATCCCGGTACGATCCGCCGGAATCTCCGGTAGTAGAAATCCTTCGTCTCCGGCGCCGGGGTCCCTTCCGCCATCGTGCGCGCCCACGGCAGGAACAGCAGGAAGCAGCTCAGCAGCACCGTACCGTCCACCCACACATAGCCGCTCCGCACCAGGTAGTCCAGGCTGTAGTTCCCGATGTACGGCCGCAGCCAGCTTTGCTGCCAGATGTGGTACCAGCTGACGATGAAGATCATCAGCACCCGCAGGCCGTCCAGCTCAGGGATGCGCGCTTTCACTCTCTTCATGCCGGCTCGTCCTCGGTCACCAGGAAGGACGGCTCCGTCGCTTCGTCCGTTGCTTCGGTCTCACCCTCCGGGGCGGGGGTGTTTGCCGGCTCCGGCGTGCTTTCCGCTTCCGGGTCCGGCGTCGCCGGGTAGGCCTCGATTCCCGCGCCTTCGCAGGCGGCCAGGTACAGCGTTTCGATATCCTTGTACTTTTTCCGCAGTGCCTTCCGGTCCAGCGGCTGCAGCAGCGTCACGGCCGTTTCGAACTCTTCCTGCTTCACGGCGGCCTTCGCCTTCTGGTAGGAAGCTTCCGTCCGAAGGGCTCCGGCATTCGCATAGTCGTCCGGCACGCCCTCCAGCAGTTCCAGCGCCAGCGTGTATTCCAGGCTGTTCACCGCGTCCTCCGCCAGCTTCACGCGGCAGTCCCGGTCCTTTTCCGCGCATTCTTCGTTGTCCGGCAGTGCGGCGTACAGGGCATGTGCGCCCCGCAGGTCGCCCGCTTCATACAGGGCGTCCGCCTGCTTTAGCGTGATACCGGCAGTCCGTTCCGCCGCGTCGCCCCATTCGCCGGCCATCAGGAACTCGGCTGCCGCGCCTTCCAGATCCCCGGCCTCCTCCAGCGCCGCCGCTTTCCGGTAGTGGCACTGCAAGGTCAGGCTCCGGCTGTCCCGATAGTCCGGAATCCGGCTCAGCAGCTCGATCGCCCCGTCCCAGTCCTCCGCCGCCATGCGCGCCTCGGCGGGCCGGTACAGGCATTCCGCCGCCAGGTCGCCCGTGCCCGGCAGGTCTGTCAGCTCCAGGAAGATCGCCCGTGCGGCTTCATATTCGCCTCTCTCCAGCAGGTCCTTCGCTTCCGCCATGCGGCAGTCGCGCAGGATGGCCTCCCGGTCCCCAGTGCCTTCCGGTACCTGGCGCAGCGCCTCTTCCGCGGCTTTCCGCTCGCCCCGGGCCAGCAGCAGCCGCGCCCGGGCCAGGTCGGTTTCGTTCGCCTTCTGCAGGGCTTCCGGGTTGTCCGGGAGCGCGCGCAGCAGCGCGGCCGCTTCCGCCATTTCCTCCGGCGTGCGGCTCTCGTCCGCCTTGTCCCGCGCGGAGATCCAGTCGCATTCGGCGATCATCCTGTCCGCCCCGCCGAAAGTCCCGAGGGATTCGAACACTTTTTTCGCCCCTTCGGCGTCCCCGCTGTCCAGCGCCCGGCGCCCGGCCAGCAGCCGCAGCCCCGGCGCCGCGCCGAAGCGGATCCCCGCGCACAGGGCAACCGCCAGCGCCAGGCAGATCCCGATCCGGATCCGCCGCTTCCGCCGGGTCTGGGCCTTTTCGTATTCCTCTTCCCGCAGCCGCTGCAGGCGGATCGTATCCTCCCGCATGCTCCGGCTGTTCAGGTCCAGCTGTTTTTCCCGCATGCTCACCGTGGCTTCCACCGCCTCCGGGTTGCAGCTGGCGAAAATTGCGTCCCGCGCCCGTCCGCAGCGGACGCACACCGTTTCCTCTTCCGGGTTCGGCCGCCCGCATACGCAGATCCACAGGCCGTTTTCCATCACCGGGAAGCCGACCGCGGTCTCCCCGGCCACATACTGCAGGTTCGTCAGCGCCCGGCTCATCGGCAGGGCGTTCGGCGTGTATTCGACGGCGTTCGCCGGGTTCCGGCGCCATACCTCGTTGTCCCGGAACCATACTTTTTCGATGCTCGCTTCCGCCGCGCACACGCCCGCCGCCGTGCAGGGCACCGTCATCATGAAGGTCGAGTGCGGCCGGCCGTTCAGGGCGCGCCCGCGGAAGGAGACCTTCTCCAGTTCCGCCCCGTGTTTGTCCAGCAGGCGCAGCGCCACCTCGGCCGAGACGATGACCCGGTCGCTCAGGTTGAACAGCGTCAGCGCGGCGGCCGGCACCTCCTCGGTCGGCAGCACCGTGCCGAACACTTCCGCCGGACAGGTTAAGTCAATGAACATACGTCGTTCCTTCCGCTCAAACCGTGTGCAGGATGATTTCCTTCAGCTGGTTCTGTTCGTATTTCAGCAGCAGTTCCACCCGCGTGCCGTCCGCCTCCGTCCCGTAGCGCAGGGAGGCTTCCCCGGCGGAGTAGTCGAAGGAAGCCAGGCCGAATTCGCCGCTCTTCTCCGTGCCGTAGAGGACCTCCGTCATTTCTTCGGTCATCTCGTTTCCTTCGCTGCGGAAGCGGCAGTAGTCGTCGCTCATCAGGTCGCCCAGCCGCACGGCCCGCGGGCCTTCCGCGTCGGGGTCCAGGATCGTGTAGCTCAGGATCTTCGCGTTCCCGCCGTCCCGTTCGCAGGTGAACACCGCTTCAAAGCCGTCCCCGTCACACCGCATCAGCCAGGTGCCGTCCTCGTTGTCGATCAGTTCCTTTTCCGCCTCGCCGGGCAGGGTTTCCGGGGTCAGCTCCGTGTAGCGGATCCCGCTGAAGCTCAGGTCTTCCGCGCTGAAGGCGGTCAGGTCGGTTCCGACCCGGCTGTTCGGCACCATGCGGTACTCCGTTTCCGTGCCCAGGGCCTTCAGGCCCGTCAGCGTGTCTTCCGCCTGCTGCGCGTCGACGGTGGCGGAGGGGTTCAGCCCGTCCACCCGGATCGCCGTCACCAGGCTGTTCAGCAGGCTGTAGGTCACGGATACATCCCGGTATTCGTCCCCGTTTTTAATCATCTCGCCGTATTTCACCGCCGTCAGCCGCTGCCCGTCCCGCAGCGTCGTGCCGTAGAGGAAGCCGCCGTCCGCGTTTTCCGTCAGGTACAGCAGGGCCTGCTCCCAGGTGCCTCCCAACGTCCGGTTGTCCAGCCGGAAAGCAGCCAGCAGGTCTACCCGGTGGGTGTCGATCCCCGTGCCGCGGAACACCGGCCCCTCGCTGTCTTCAAACACCAGCGTGTTCACCGGGGTTTCCGCCGTCAGCGTTTCTCCCTCGGCGTAGATCTCCGCCACTTCGTATTGGAACAGGGTTCCGTCCTCGCTCCGGGCGGCCTCGTCCGTCGGGTCGTTCAGCAGCGTTTCCGCGGCGGCCTGCTCCCGCACGGTGGCCAGCAGCCCTTCCAGCTCCGCCGCGGTCACGGCTTCCGGCCCGCCTTCCGCGAAGGCGGCAGCACAAAGCCCCAGCGTGGCGGCGATCAGCAGACAAAGCATTTTTTTGAACATCTTGCAGTCCTCCTCGATTCCGGCGGATCCCGTTTCTCTCCGAATGGGTATATTCAAAACATTATAGCACAATCCCCATCATCATGACAAGCCAAACCCTTGCCCCACAACATCTGGGGGTTTTCATCCGCGCTGCAAACTGGTACAATAAATATACAATCAACCGAATACTTTTCCCCCTCGTGTCATCCCGAGCGCAGTCGAGGGATCCCCATCTACATCCCCCCTAAAGGAGTCTCCCCCATGAAGAAAAGAATCCTATGTCTGTCGGCAGCTTTGCTGCTTGCTTTCCCTCTCTTGCCCACCATTGCCGAAACAACCCCCTGTGAGCATTATCCGGGCCAGGTGGTGTACGAAGAGCTTGAGGAGGTCAACCGGGTTGACCCGCAGATCGGCGTGGACGGCTGGGTGGAGCTGGCCTGCCCGGAATGCGGCCAGGTCGTGGAGACCGAGATCCTCCTGGCCCTGGTGCCGGAGGCGGATCACCCGGCTGCCTCAGACGATGAAACCGTGTCGGAAGCAGTGATTCAGTCGGATCCGGAACCGGTGGATGACCCAGAACCTGTTGAGGATCCGGCCCCTGTTGAAGACCCGGCCCCTGTCGAGGACCCGGTACCCGTTGCGGATCCGGAACCGGTTGCGGAACCGGATGAGCCTGCCCGGTCGGAGACGCCCGTGAAAACGGAGACCGCGGCGGAGCCAGCAGCGAAATCGGAGGCGCCCGCGCAGTCGGAGGATCCCCTGAAGTCAGAGACGGATGCCAAAACGGAAGCGTCTGTGCAGAGCGAGAAACCGCTTCCACAGGCCGGCGAGACCGGAACGGCCGCGGCGGACGGGAACGGCGCGAAGCAGCAGAAGACGAAGGAAGAACCGCCAAAGGCGCAGGACGTGACCGCGAATGTTGCGCCGCAGCAGCAACAGACCGGCGGAACCGCGGACGGAGGAGACACCACCGGCGCTGCCCGCAAGAAAACGACGACCACCACCACCCGGGTCAGCACCGGCAGCAAGGAAGAAACCCCTGCGGAGGAGAACAAAAAGATCCGGACCTTCCCATACCGCCGGATCAAAATGAAACCCAGGCCGGGCATCCGGGCCGAGGCGGCCGGTATTCTCCTCTGGCCGGTCTACGGCACCCCCTTCCAGAGCCTCTATAACGACTGAACAGAAGCGCCTGATATCTGTAAATACCCCAATGAAAATGGAGAGCAATCAATTTGCTCTCCATAATTACGCTTACAGCTCCAATTTATTACTTCGCGTACTCTGTGCTCCGCGTTTCCCGGATTACGTTCACCCGGATCTGCCCCGGATACTCCATCTGCTCCTCAATGCGCTTGGCGATTTCCTTCGCCAGCACCTTGATGCCTTCGTCCGTGACGTCATCCGGCTTCACCATGATGCGCACTTCGCGGCCGCTCTGGATCGCGTAGCATTTCTCCACGCCGTCAAAGCTGTTGGCAATCTCTTCCAGCTTCTCAAGCCGCTTGATATAGTTCTCCAGGCTCTCGCGGCGGGCGCCGGGCCGGGCGGCGGAAATCGCGTCCGCGGCCTGCACCAGCACCGCCTCGACGGTCTGGGGTTCCACGTCGTTGTGGTGGGCCATGATGCAGTGCACCACGTCGTTGTTCTCGTGATACTTCCGGGCCAGTTCCGCGCCCAGGGTCACGTGGGTGCCTTCGCTCTCGTGATCGACTGCCTTGCCGATGTCATGCAGCAGGCCTGCGCGCTTTGCCAGCTGGACGTCCGCGCCCAGCTCCGCCGCCATCAGGCCTGCCAGGTGGCTCACCTCGATGGAGTGCTTCAGCACGTTCTGGCCGTAGCTCGTGCGGTACCGCAGGCGGCCCAGCAGCTTCACCAGCTCGTGGTGGATGCCGTGCTGGTTGGTTTCGAACACGGCGTTCTCGCCGGCCTCGCGGATCTGGTTGTCAACCTCTTTCCGGGCCTTCTCGACCATTTCCTCGATGCGGGCCGGATGGATCCGCCCGTCCATGATCAGCTTCTCGACGGCGATGCGCGCCACCTCGCGGCGCACCGGGTCGAACGCGGAAACGATGACCGCTTCGGGCGTGTCGTCGATGATCAGATCCACGCCGGTGGCGGTTTCAAGGGCCCGGATGTTCCGGCCTTCGCGCCCGATGATCCGGCCCTTCATGTCGTCGTTGGGCAGGGAGATCACGCTGACCGTGGTTTCGGCCACGTGGTCCGCTGCGCATTTCTGGATGGCCAGGGCGATGATGTTCCGGGCTTTCTTTTCGCCCTCTTCCTTCGCCTGGGTTTCGATTTCGCGCACGGAGGCGGCGGCGTCATGGAAGGCTTCCTTCTGCACCCGGTCGATCACGATCTGCTTTGCTTCGTCCTTGGTCAGGCTGGCGATGCGCTCCAGTTCGGTCAGCTGCTTCGCCTTCAGTTCGTCCAGCTCGGCTTCCTTTTTGGTCAGCTCGGCCGCTTTGTTGTTCAGGGCCTCTTCCCGGGTCTCCAGGTTGTCGGCCTTCTTGTCGAGGGTTTCTTCCCGCTGGATCAGGCGGCGTTCGTTCTTCTGGATTTCGTTGCGGCGTTCCCGCATCTCCCTTTCGTTTTCCGCCCGCTCCCGGTCGTTTTCTGCCTTGGCCTTCAGGATTTCCTCCTTGGCTTCCAGCACTTTTTCCTTCTTGTAGTCTTCCGCTTTCCGGACCGCGTCGTCATACAGCCGCTTGGCGTATTCTTCGGTCCGGTCGATTTTCTTTTCCGTGTAGTTCTTCCGGTAGGTATACCCCACGAGGCCGCCGATCAGGCAGGCGGCGAACGCGATAATGACGGTGATAATCGGACTCATGATTCCCTCCCTTTCGTTTACTCTCATTTACATTCTCAGGCATCGGCATGCAAAAAACCGTACGAAAACAAACGCTTCGCACGGCTGTACGCTGCTTCGACCGAGGGATCCCGGTGTCGTAACAATCTGAAAATATGCGGTTTACCCAAAGGGCATCCACGTACGTAAACAGATCGCGGAAAGGCTCCGCGTTGGGACTTTTGGGGGACACTCTATCGATAACAGCAGGCGGGTTCCATTGAAAAACCCGCACAGCCGAACAAAACAATGATACAGGCAATGAGGACTTTTGTCAATGTTTTGTAACAAATGTTTGTTTGAGTAGTTTATTATTCCTGTTCAATATCAAGGATGATTTTATTACAACCGTCAAATGCGTTTTCAGCTATCCAGGTTACGTTCTTCGGGATAAGAACGTATCTGAGATTTTTACTGTCTGCAAAGGCCTTTGGACCGATTTCCCGACAGTTTTCCGGGATAATGACAGCTTCGCTGACGATTCCGGCAAAAGCCTCTTCCTCTATGACCTCCAGACCGGAGGGCAGATTCAGGACATTCATATCTTTCAGGGCAGCAATAACGAAACTATCCTGTTCGTCGAATTCATGGATACCAAGCTCATCATGAAAGACGATTGCGCAACGGGAACAGGTCCAGTATTCCGAATTGCCGGGTTCCGTGTAAGTGGGACTTTTTTTATCGATTTTAGTCAGTTCATGACCCAGAGCAGATGCGACTCTGGTTTCCGAGGCGTCACAATAGGAACAATAACGTATTTCTTCCCCGTCCTCCAGGCAGGTAGGGGCGGTTGTCTGAATCCATTCGCCGAATGGATGGTTAATGGTGTTCATGGTTTGAATTTCTGTGGTATCACAACGGGAACATTTTCGGGTTTCTTTCCCTACAGAAGTACATGTTGGTTCAATTATGACAGTCCATTCACCGTAATCGTGACCCAGTGCATCTATTGAAGCAGTAGTCCTGCTGAATTCATCACCGCAGACGGAACAATAAACAATATTAATCTTACTGCCCGCGATGGTACAGGTAGCATCAGTAATGGTTTTTTCCACGGGTTTGCTGGGTGTATGCTGCCCTGTAGGTGGGCTTACTACCTTGGTTGAATAGTCGCAGTGATAACGTTTGCACGTGTCGTAACTCTCCCAGCCGGCAGCAATACAAGTTGGCGGCTGAGAATCATGATGTTCAATATCATGTCCCAAAGCGTCCACGGGCAGGGTTTCTGTTGCGAGGCATCGCGAACACGTATGAATCTTCTCACCTGGTTCGGTACATGTCGGTTTGATGGAAATGGACCATTCACCGAAATCGTGGCCCAGTGCGGGGAGTTCGACCTTGGTGGTATAGTCGCAGTCCCGGCGTTTGCACGTGTCGTAACTCTCCCATCCGGCAGAGGTACAGGTTGCCAGCTGGGAATCATGATGTTCAATATCATGACCCAAAGCGTTCACGAGCAGGGTTTCTGTTGCGAGGCATCGCGAACACGTATGAATCTTCTCACCTGGTTTTTGCACGTGTTGTAACTCTCCCAACCGACAGAGGTACAGGTTGCCGGCTGGGAATCATGATGTTCAATATTGTGACCCAAAGCGTCCACGGGCAGGGTTTCTGTTGCGAGGCATCGCGAACACGTATGAATCTTCTCACCTGGTTCGGTACATGTCGGTTCGGCGGTAACGGACCAATCACCGAAATCGTGGCCCAGTGCGGGGAGTTCGACCTTGGTGGTATAGTCGCAGTCCCGGCGTTTACACGTGTCGTAGCCCTCCCAGCCGACAGAAGTACAGGTTGCCGGCTGGGAATCATGATGTTCAATATCATGACCCAAAGCGTTCACGAGCAGGGTTTCTGTTGCGAGGCATCGCGAACACGTATGAATCTTCTCACCTGGTT
>OMYT01000037.1 GCA_900315315.1 uncultured Eubacteriales bacterium
GATAATCTGTCTTCTCTTCGGTTACCATGGTAATATTATACCATGTCTGAACTCAATTTGCTATATATTATCGGCAATATTTTGTTGCTGAGTTAATAAGAGTCGATACAAACCAGTCAGGTTCGGTGGCGGAGTCGATGCCTTTTCCTTCACGCTGTCCGTCCTTCAGTTTCCAAAGTTTTCAATTGGTGGAATACCAACAATGGCCGGCGCACCATAATAAGCAGCCATATCATAGTTTGGCCACAATGTAGAATCTTCGTAAACATCCGGGAGGAGATAGCAGGCTGCATATTTCGTGTTCGAACTGTACTGATGGATTTCAATCGGGTCAAGCTCCTGTGTAATGCCTTCCTTGATCGTTGAGATCCGCTGCTGAGATTCCATGTACATTACAGCAATATCACCCATTCCAAGAACAAAACTGAAAATAAAATTTACAGTGAGTACAGCCAGCAGTACCGGAGCTGTCAATTTCATTCCTCTTTCCCAGATTCCCTTCAGCAAAAAAACACAGGACAAAGTCAGAAATATCGTTGTCGCACACAGAGAACGCCATGGAAAGTATACAGCAAAAACGAAAACGAAGATCGAGGCCAAACTGCTCAGGAAAAAGACAAGCGATAAAACAATCGTCTTTTTTTCTGCTTTGACAGTCAAAGAGATTCCCAGCAATGCAGCAAACAGGAACAGTAAAAGACGAAGTTCCTGCCAAGGAGCTTCAAAAACTCGTTGAATGTTTTTAGCAATTCCCAGTAAATCTGTCTGCGCCGCTCTGCCGCTTTCTGCCGGTGCCGTCATCATAAACAGGAAACCAAGACAGGCGGAAACCCATGCAGCAATCAGCCATTGCGGGAGCTTTTTTTTTCTCATAGCGGGATATGCAAAGCACACCGCAGCAAAAAGAGCAGCACTGGAGGCGTTTTCAGAATACCCCCCTGCTACAAACGAAAACATAATAAACAGGATCTGCATCCACTTTTTTTCTGTAAACGCTGTTGGTTTCCCGGTGAACACGCAGCAAAAAGGATACAGGAAGGCCATTACAGCCGTCATGGCCCACGAATAATTCAGTGATCCGTCCAGCCAAAGAAACACCTGACCAAAGACCGGTGTAAAAGTCCAAATCAATAAGACAGTGCACAGCACTAGAACAGGCGTTCTCCAAGGCTCAATATCCTCTAAATACTTTTGGAGAAGAAGCACCAACAAAACCGCATTTACAGCATTTGAAAGATTGAATACCATTTTGGGCAGCAGCAGAAAAAGCATGACAAGACCGTGTGAAAACATCCTGCCGTTCATTGTCTGACGGTGGGCGCAAAGCGATCGGATAATATCGCCAAGACTCTCGATCCGATTGCCGTCTGCATAACTGAAACTGTACGAAAAGTCATCGGCTAGCATGGGGGTCAGGCATGTCATCAAAAATATAGCAGAGAAAACACCAATTAGCAAAGCTGTTTCCGCTCTCTTAATTCTTTTACTTTTCTGAGTCATGCCAGTTTCCTCATTTTCACAGCCGATACAACGCCTGTTTTTATCTTTTCGATCACAAAATGATAGAGGTGTCCTACAAGTATTGCCACTACAGCTAAAAAGGCAGACGCCATTCCGTAGTCCACATAGTATCCTGTCCAGAAGAGAATATAATCCGTTGTCAGCAACTCCTCCAACAATGCTTTACCAAAAGGCCAAATAATATGGTTTACCCAATAAGCATACCGTGCAGTTTTGTCAAAGAGCTTCGCCAGGAAAAGGAAAACATCAGCACCACCGAAACCGATGTCCTTTATGAAGGAAAAAGGCTGAACATTAATCGCAACAGATGAATGATAATGCACCACCCACAGAATCGTAACTCCCATAATCTCGAACCGCTTTTTGGAAATCAGCCGATATGGGGTCAAGCAGTTATTTTTCTTTATTGTCTGCATTCTGCTTCCTCCTGTTTCACTTTTTTGTGGTACCGTATCAAGTCAGTTAATAATCCAACCCCAACGCCAGCCCAAATATAGCGGATGACAAGCAGGGAGCTTGCATAACGGTCCGTTACAAAAGAAAGCGAATAAATGTAAACCTGGGTAAAATACACGATACTCAAAAATGGTATTCCGGAAGGCTTTTTGAGTGTGATACACAGAAATAAGCTGAATAAACAAAAGAGCAGATTAATTTGGCTAATCCGATGCAAAATCTGATAAGGAACATGAAAGACTTCTTCCCAGGCCCAAGACCAGTTCAACATCCATCTCGGTTTAATATACAGGTAGGATTTGAGGAGGCTTTTCAAATTTGATTTCCACCATTCCTCCAGGCGGTATCTTGCCTTGACCCCATCCTTCTGCATAGCTAGAAACTGGACATCCTGTGGCTCTTTCACTTCTCCTTCCGGATCATAATGAACCAGGTAAGGATCTCTGTCTGATTCCTGAGAAGGAACATCTCTATAGTATTGGCTATACTTTCTAAGCATTACCTGATGAACGTTTGTCTCATAATCAAGAGTACTGTCCTCTGGCCAGTTTTCACCTTGGTAGGTTCCCTGGAGCATTGGCTGTCCGCTGCCGTACGTGAGCGGAACAAAGGCATGGAACAATTTATAATTTCGAATTGACCATGGCACGAAGAATAGAAGAAGAATCAGAGCAAAAGAAACTACTCTTCTGAATGAGATTTTCCTTATCCAAATACAATACAACCCTGTAAAGAAAGGCAGTATTATCGCATTGGCACGGAACATTAGGGCAAACAAGAATGAAACAATATAGCATGCAAACCACTTGTTATCTCGTTCTCTCGCCATACGAAAAGTATACAGCAGACACATTGTTGAAAATAGCAGATAGGGTGTTTCCGTCAGGATCACATGATTCATCCATGCCATATTGGGGACCGCAAACCACCACGCTGCGCCAAATCCTCCCCAGCTGTTTGAAAGCAGCTTTGCCGTTTTATAGGAAACCAACGCCGTCGCGACGCCCATAATACTCCAGAAAATGCGAAGTGCAATCCAAAGCTCCGTACCTTCTCCAAAAACGAGACAGAATAACCCGATTGTCATAGTCATTCCAGGCATGATCAACGCGCTCGGATACTCACCTCCATATGAGATCATCCCTGTTTTTGCGAACAGAATACCGCTTTGTACATAATTAATATCGTCAGAACCGCTGTTATATTCCGGACCAAGCTGCAGGAAAACCAACATTCTCTCAACAAAAAGGAGAACAAACAAAACCCAGATTAGCTTATCTGAACGAAAAAACCGCTTTCTGCCTTCGGTCATAGTCGCCTTCTTTCCGGCATACTGTCGTCTGCTTAATTTCAAGAATAGTCCCACTGGTTCGGTTATCACTTCTGTATTTCTGGCCCAACTTTCTATGCTCCCAATTGTTCAGGGCTGGGACCTATGCTTCCGGGCCAGGGGTTTTTCCAGGATACTATTTCAAAGCACTCTTTCTGCGCATTATATAGGCGTAATCGCTGGTTTTTTCATCCGACAGCAGATATCCCTGTGCTTCAAAAGCTGGAACATATTTGATATAGTCCCGATCGAAGAACACTACATCAGGTATTTTTTCTGGGAACAACTGATAGTATTCTTCAAGACGAAGCATCGTATGGTCATTTACTCCAGAAAGCCATGCCGAGTAACTTGCATTCATCTTTTCTGCACTCAGATATAGCCAAGTATTTCTGCTAAGAAAAAGCACATTATTCGTTGTAGTGTCATCTCGGATACTTTGCAAATCTCTCTGTGTTGTTAAATAAAAATCATAAACATCCTGATTCATCCATATGCTTTTTTCCGGTCCTTCTTCAGCCAGTACTGTCTGATTCGTTATACCAGCCTCGTCCCAAAAAACATTCTGATAGCGATCCGAGAACTCGCAAAAGATCTGAACCATAGTCGTTATCGCAAATGTCAATATCATCACAAGCCGTTGTGTCTTTCCGATATCCCTGTTTATCACTTGTAAGTTAATGAAACTAATTCCCATGAGAACCGATGCAATTGTCATGACCGTTGACCCACTAGAGAAAGAGAAAAATGGCTGATTAGAGGAGAATGAATAGAAAAATGAGAATAAAAAACCCGGAAGCCAAACAGTATAGAACAGTTTCTTTATAATTGCTTCCTTTGAGCAGGCAACACAAAACAACCCGAGGAGACTTAATGGGAACATCGACAGATTGTTCAGATGATAAATCCATCTATAAGAAAGCAGCAAGGTTGTGATTGCTGTGCATGTGAGGGAAAACCCAAGCCAGGAAGTTTTGCACAGCTTTGTCTGAAGAGTCACAGCTAAGGAAAACAGGATTAGAGGGAGCCAATAAGGATTGATTTGTCTTGCGTCATAGATGAGAAACTGCACTTTTGTCAGCCAAGATACCATAGGATGCTCTGGATCATCAAGAACAAACGGTAATGTTTTCAGGTACTCAGATATGGGAGCGTTTATAATCATAAGGATACAAAACAGGATAAACGCGCCAGCAACTCCAATAGACGGATAGTGCCAATACTTATTAGGCACTTTATGAAAAAGCAGTCTGTCCACAATACCTATAAAAAACAATACAAACCACAGGAGCGCCAAATATGGGCAACAGAGAACAGCTCCAGCAAACATGAAACCAGCCACGGAAAGCTCAATTTTACTCTCTGAAAAGGCAATCAATATGCATGAACACAGGTATAGGAGTAAGCCCATAGAGTAGTAACTCAGAGCCATTATCCCATAAGGGGCATAAAGCAAGAAGCAAAGCGAAGCAATTACTGAACCATAGAATGAAAAGTGTCGAAGTCGAAAGTAAAAGAATAGAGAAGCCAGCCCCCAAACAGCAATATAAAAAAGCCGAAAAGCAATCACGATTCCGTCTGTTCCATCAGAGAATGAAATAAATACTTTCATAAGCGGTATCAACAGCAGACCGGACAATTGTGACATGTGCCATTCATGTAGCAGGAGTTTATCTCCCTGACAGATACGGTATGGAATTGTCAGGTAAAAGCATTCATCAACATTTGCAAAACCGAAGAAGCAACGCCATATTAAAAAAATAATCAGCGCAGCAAACCCGAAGAAGAAAGCCATTTCCAAGCGTTTTTGGCAGTATACTCCTTTTTCCTTATCTCCCGATATTGACAGCACTCTCAAGCTTCCTTTCTGTGAAAAACCGCTCATTATCTCTCTTTTTCCGCATCCATATGTGAGGGCTTGTCCGCCCTTTCAACAGTCTTGTGTCAAATTTGTATAGACCGCACATACATAGGGTTTTCGCTGCATTTCTTTCATTTCCTCCGGATTATCAACAGTATGGAACATGAAGGGCACGCCACAGTGTGCCATGGCAATTCGGTTTTTCATGCTGTAAAACTGCTCTTTTTGAATGGTCACACCAACCAGATCATGCTTCTCAGCAAAATGAGCGATTCTCCAGAGATTTCTTTCCTCATCTTCTGCTCGGTAAAGTGTATATATCAGATTACGAAAACCCATCTGTCGGATACTGTCATACTCACTATCGTGATAAATCTGGATAATAAAATTGTCCAGTTGGTCCGGATATGATTCAGCAAGCTTTCGGCTGATTTTGAGATTGTCACCCTGGGCATCTGTTACAATAAACAAATCCGGATGATCGCGCATAAACGCAACCAGCATCTCGACCGTCATCGGTTGAAACTCGCCAAACAGGCGCTCGGAAAGAAAATCTGCACTCTCGGCATCCACAGGAAGATAAGAGCCGTTGGCCAAATACGTTTCATCGCCGTGGGCACAGACCAGCACTCCGTCTGATGTTTCCCTGATGTCAATCTCGCAGAAGCGGTTCCCCGCATCGTACATGTTCCGCAGAGCATCCATGCTGTTGGTATAAATAACCTCATCACCAGCCTGTGTCTTCAGGATACCGCCGGCATGAACGATGTGCTTTTGTGTCCGAATTTCCTTGCGGAGTCCTTCAATTCCAGGCCCAGCTGACAGATATACCGGTCGGACAGTAAACAAGAGGAGAAAGCATACCATCAACATCACAAGTAAAAACATCAAACAATTTCGTGCCCTTCCGCTCATTATCAATCTCCATTCCAACGACAGTCTGGTCTGTCGGTATATACCGCAAGGGCCAAATGATTCCTCAAATAATAAGCAATCTCCCAGCCATCATTCAAGGTATGCAAAACAAACGGCACCCCAATCAGCTTTTCCGCGAGAAACAGTTTGGAATCAGGTGAATAATAGCCATTTGGCAAAATCAACGCCAGTAGCTCATGGTTTTTGGCAAAGACTGCCAGATGCACCAAGTCTCGATGTTCGTCCGGAGTTTTAAAAATCGGATATGCGACATATGGGAAGCCGAGCTCCCGCAGAGTATCATATTCCTCCGGCAGCTGAATCTGAACGATAAAACGGCTGCGCAAGTCCGGGAAATCTTCCGCCAAGCGGCGACAGACCCGAAGATTATCTGTCTTGACATCGGTAATCACATAGAAGTCAGGATGGTCCCGCATGAAAGCCGCAAGTCCTTCAACAGATAGCGGTGTGAATTCACCGTATATTTTACAGTTTAGAAATATTTCTCCTGATGTCGTTGTCGGGAGACCGGTTCCGAAGACCAGTTCGTCCTCATCTCCGTGCCCGCAGATCAGCGTGCCATCTGTGGTTTCCTGCAGGTCGATTTCACAGAAGCGTCTCCCGTTTCGCCAGCAATTCTCCAAAGCTTCCAGGCTGTTGGTATAGGAAACCTGTGTACCGTCTGACAGCGTTACATAACCGCCCGCATGAATGATGCAGCCGTCCTCTGCCAACTGCTGTCTCAGTCTCAGAAGTGCCGTGTTGACCGGATGCGGAAGCACAACCCAAAGCAAAACGAGCAGGACCGGGATGGCGAGAAAAAACGCCAGACACTTCAGCTCAGCAGGAAAGGTTTTATTGGATCTCATTCTGGTCCTGTTCCCTTTCTTCCCCCAAAACAGGCTTATTCAGAAAGTTCGGGTTTATAGCGGACAAAAAACTGCATGTCCTGGTACTTCTTCATAAGTTTCTCGCCATTCTCACCGAGATTCTGCGTATAAACACCGTCCTCGATGTATCCCCCTTTTGTGCAGATCACCGGTATGAAAGCACGGATCTGCTCAGTAAACTGCATATAGGCAGGCCCCTTCCATCCAATTCGGTCAAACAGAATGTTCATAAGATAACCAGGGCTTGTCATGGGACCATCCCCTGTCATATCATCCTGCAGGACCGTTTTTGCCGACTGATTTGCCCAGATCAGATACGGTGTTCCCAAATAGTCAACCATGCCCGGCTCATTCTCCATGGTGATCGGGATGCCAAGTTCAGCATACACCTCATCCCCGAACCAAGGCTTATGGTCTCCGTAAATCAGTACAACAGTTGGAAACGGATCGTCCCGCAGCTGCTCCAGTTCACGAAGAAGAATCTCCTGCGTCTCATGAATCAGAGAGAGATAATTGTTCAAAAGATATCTCGTGGAATCTGAAGCACCTTCCCCGGTCCAGAGATCATCCTCCCGATCATAATGATCATTATTATACGGGAAGTGACCCTGCAGGGAAACATGGAAGGAGAATACAGGATCTCCGGATTCTGCCTCTGCAGCCGCCATACGGAACACCTCGGGCAGATAAACGGCATCACAGCGCCACTCACCGCCCGTCAGGTTCTGGAAGTGATTCTCCAGTCCGTAGAAAGCATCGAAGCCAAGAAGCAGGTCAATGGTCTCTCGTGTATAGAAATAGCCGACATTCGGATGTGTGGCAAAACTCCGATAGCCTTGACCGTTCAGATATCGAACATAAGAATAAGCAGGATGATAATAGTCCTGCTGGTTGTAGGTTCCAGTCAGGAAGCAGCGTTCGGTCGTAACGGTTCCTCCGCCGATCACACTGGCAATCACTGTCCCGGAAACACTTTCACCCTGCAGTTGTCTAAGCGGTGCATATACTTCAGGTGAGACTCCGGTAAAGCCTGCAGCCTCAAGATCACAAAAACTCTCCAGCTGAAAGACCATCAGGTTGATTTTTTTCTCGGGCGAGAGTACTTCATTTTGAAAGGACGAATAAAGCTTTTCTGTGTCTGCCTCACTGTAGCCTTCGGGAGGAATGCTTGAGCTCTCAGTTATGCTGAAAAGGAACGGATAGAAAAAACCATTTGCAATGAAGCTGTCCCGGGTATCACGGGTTACAAACAGATAGTTCTTGTACGAGTTCTCATAATAGCGGTCACCGTCGGAATAGATGCGCGTCCAAAGCGGCCAGACAGAAAAAAGCACCAGTGCCGCAAGCAGTATCCGGACGCCTCCCCGTGCCTCAGCTCTTGCAAAAAAGAACAGGATCAGCGTGGAGATCAGCACAAACAAAAGTGCAAGGAGAATTCTCCAGTCCATACTGATGTCATAGTCCCCGGCCACCATCAGGCCTGCCCGAATGGAGGTCAAATCGCTGAATTTGAAAGGATCGCTTCGATAGATCAGTTTGAAATAGTTTCCGACCGACATGGCAAGTGCGGCAGTACCGGTAAGAAGAAACGAAGCCCATTGCCGGTTAAAGAGAGCATACAGAAGGATCTGAACCAGAAGCAGCGGAAGCCAGTTCAGAAGAAAAATCTCCGGCGTACGCAGATAGCCAAGGAAGATATAAAACAGATTCTCGTATCTGCCGATGGCAAAGCTGAGGCATACCGCGCACAGAGCCATAGAGGAAAGCAGCATCGCAGCAGCATTCCAGATGCAGAACAGTGCCTTCTGTCCCATGGAATCCAGCTCAGAAAGCCGTCTTGCCGTAAGAAACCGATACCACTTCTGTTGCGTGTTTTTCACCTGTTCTCTTTACTCTCCTGTCAGCTTGCTTCCCTGTTCCGCGTAAACAGTTCAAACTCATCAAATGCTTCCGACGAATAGGATCTGCTCAGCAGTTTCTCTCTGATGCCTTTCAGGCGGACATCCGTCCATTCGCGTTCTTCTTCTCTTCCGGGAAGCAAGACTGTATCCGGGGGATGCCGATCCAGGTCTTCCTCAAAGGCAGCATAGAGTTCGCTGCTGATCTCGAGCGGCGGAAGCTGGTAGAAAAAGCGGTTCTCCGTCTTCCGCTCGGAGGCAAGATAATACCAGCAATTATTGCCCAAAACCAGCACGTCATCTTCCGGCGCAGTTTTCTCCAGAAGCGCCTGGACAGCAGCAGCTTCCTTCAGTTCCCCCGGAGAAATCCGGCGATAAAGGAATGCCGATGCCGCAATGAGAAGGAAGGAAACAACAATCAGACGAAAATCAACCGTCTCTGGTTTTCTGAACAGTCGGCACCATAGCCGTCCGGATAGATCATAAAACCCGGTCAGCGGAAGGATCATGGCCGGGAGCAGAATGATGGCGTAATGATAATAGCCCCGTGCACTCATCCCCGCTGCCAGCAGTGAAAAAGCAAAAAACAGGGTGTTCAACCACTGTCGGCTGTTCCTGTGGTCGAAAAACAAACAGATCAGCTGAGCAACTGTCCCCGGCCAAACAACACCAGCAAACTGGAGCGCTGTCTTCAGTATGCTGTTTTCCTGTGCTGCCGCATTGCCGGTATAGGAGAAATTGAAAAGAATATAGTCCTCCCACAGGGCGGAAAGGCAACCCGTTTTTCCTGCCCACAGCAGTACCGGAAAGAAGACCGCAGCCGCGCCAAGCAGAAAAAGCCCCAGGCATTTTCCAATGTCCAGAAAGCGTTTTTCCCGAAGGAAACAAATCAGGACCGGCGGGAGAAGCGCCACCCAGACTGCAACCATATTGGCCCGCAGAAGAAAGACGATGGCAAAGCTGAACCCAAGCAGGAAGATTTCTCGCAGACGATAACACCCGCTTTGGAAAAACCGAAAAAAAACGAGAGCCGTCGCAGTAATCCACGGCAACGCATATTCCTCAGTAAAGTTGCCGCCCTGCCAGATTTTCCATCCGCATACGCCGACAGCCGTCAAAACTGCAAGAAAGCCGGATGCCCGATTCTCTGCCTCCAGGAAGCCGAGTTGCAGCATCAAGTAAGATGCAGCCAGAAGATTCAGCACTTCCAGCATCCAGACGCCATTGGTGCTGTGCGGGGAGAGTCGAAGGCCTAAAACCTCGATCAGATAGAGGATGGGACCTTTATGATCAAACAGATCCCGGTAAGGAAGCTTTCCCTCCAGCATCCGTTTTCCGATATAGAGAAAGACAGAGGAGTCTTCTGCAGGAGGCCGGTTGTTGCCAGGAAACAGCCGAAACAGAGTCGAGGCCGCAAGGGTAATACAGGCGCAACAGACTGCGAATGCTAATAACTCTTTCTTTCGTGACACTTCCACTTCAAGGCCGGTGCTTGGAATCAGAAACCAAAAGGCCTGCAGGAGCAGTACGGATGCGCAGAGAGCAGCATACAACAGATTGTTATCATACAGTTCCATATGCCGCACTCCCCCTTTTTATCCAACAAGAATATACCACAGTGTCAAGGGAAAAACAATTTGTTTTCGGAATCACCCTTCTTCCGGAGGGTCTACCCCAAAGACGGCATCCAAACCGTAGTATCGAGCAATATCTGCATTTGGCCAACCTGAAGCATTTTTGCTGTCTGCATAAAATGGAATTGCATAGGATGTATATGGATAATAGTTTTCAAGGACGATGCTTTTTTCGCCCGCATCCAGAGCAGCCTGAATCTGCTGTAAACGGACTTCTTGTTTATGCCAGGATACCGCAACATCCAGCACGCCGACAGGAAACTGCAGAACGAAGAGAACAGAAACAACCGCGACAGCCACACGGGAATAAAGCGCTTTTTCCACTCCGCAAAGCGATGACAACAAAAGCAGACAGGAGAGCATAGTAAAAAACACCGGGAAACAGAAATGGCGTGGCACTACATATGCT
Source organism: uncultured Eubacteriales bacterium (assembly GCA_900315315.1). GTDB lineage: Bacteria > Bacillota > Clostridia > Christensenellales > Aristaeellaceae > Aristaeella. The sequence goes on from OMYT01000037.1 coordinate 10,915, forward strand.
GAAAAAAGAAATGAAGCAAGTGAGGCAAGCCCGGAAAGGAAAAGCAGGCAAGACAGTAGAATTCTCCTGCTTTCAGCGTGAAACCATACTGACAGCGTTAAAAGCACGGCGAAGAAAAGATACGGCCAAATCAGATATTTCGTTATCATGCGGAATAGTTCCCGAAAACGGTAACCCAGTGCCGCAGTTTTCAATGTTCCGACAAGCTCAGACGTAAGGGGAGACATCATTAAATACAGATAGCCTAACGCCGAGCACAAAATCCAGGTTAAAAAAACCATATTGCAACGCCGATCTCTCATCCAAGAGCAGATCCAGAGCAGAACAGCGATAGCCAGCACAACAAGCGACATGGATTCAGAATAGGCACCTGTCCAAAATGCAAGGAAACATCGTAAAACCACTATCCAGCGGGATTTCTTCAAAGGACGATTGAGAAAATCCATAAAGAATGGCAAAAGAAACAGAAAAGAAAAGGCAATATTCCAAAAATAGTTGATCGAGCCATCAAGCCAGAGATAGTTTTCACCGAATGCCGGTGTGAAAGAGATCACAAAGAGAGCGCCGAAGAGGAGAAGAAAGAACTGATCTGTCTCACTTTCTGTAAAGATTAGTCTTGCTGTCAGAACACAAAGCAGGACCCCACATCCGGCATTCATAATCACATAGATCATACGGGGAAGAAAGAGAAATAACTGAACAAGTCCATGCGCAAAAACACGGCCATTATGAAGCTGCCGGTGCGCAGCCATCGATTCAAATATCTGTGTTATAGAAGAAATCCGCGTCCAGTCCGCCCAATTAAAAGAGTAGGAATAATCGTCAGTAACCATGGGCGTCATGGCAGAAAGAAGAAACAGGATAAGAAAAACAATCAGAGAAACGAAAAACACCGACTTGTTTCGATGTATGAATGCTGTTTCTGTTCTGACCAACATTTTTAAGCCTCCTGAAAAAACTGTATAGAGAATACCATTTTTCCTTGTTTCTTGCAACAAATGATTCATTTCCGGCACCATCAGGTGAAATCAAAAACGATAGACATTGCCGGTTTCTTATGGTATAATCTCTGTATAATGAGTACGCTTGATCATGCGAAAAACAAACGAGGGCCACAGGAAGATGACAGAATTTCATGCTGATGATTATGGATTATTTACCGCACAGAGCAAGCGGATTCTTCAATGCAAGGAAACCGGTGCTCTCAACGGCATCAGTATTATTCCGAACGGAGACGAACTTGCAGACTGTCTTTCACTATTACCGGATACCGGCCTCTCGCTGACAGTCCATCTTAATCTGATGCAGGGTCACTGCCTTGCAGAACCTTCCTCCGTTTCATTGCTGACAGATCAAAACGGTGTTTTCTCCGTTGGCTTCTGTGAACTTCTCTTTTGCTCACTGTTTGGAAAGAGAGATGTCTATAAGCGCCAGCTAAAAAGAGAACTTTCTGCTCAGATTCTCGCTCTTCTTCCTCTCTTTCTGAAAAAAAACCTGCCGATCCGTATTGACGGGCATGCACACTGGCACATGATCCCAGTGGTATTCGATGCATTGATGGAGGTCATTCGGGATGAGAAGATTCCGGTTTCCTATATTCGGATCCCCGCTGAACCCGCTTCTGTCTATATGAAAAACTTTTTCAGAATTCTTCCTTTCCCGCCCATCAACATTATAAAATCGATCTTGCTAAGCATTCTTGCCCAAATCAACCGTCACCGTTGGAAAGAGATGCTTGGGCACATGGAAGAGCATATCTTTCTTGGTGTTCTTCTGTCGGGTTGTTTTGACCTGCGAAGGATGAAGGCTGTACTTCCGGATGCAGAATCTATGGCTGAGAAACTCTGCCGGGGGCTTGAACTGCTGGTTCACCCCGGAGCAGTTCTCGAAGCGGAAGACATTGCCCGTGTCACCAGCGAAAACGACCGGCGTTTTTTTACCAGCTCTGCCAGGCAAGCAGAATCAGAAGCCCTGATGCGAATTCAAGAACAATCCTGATGCAGCAGCACCGCGCTTTGAAAGCACGGTGCTGCCGTCTATTCAAGTATAATGATAATAATACATGCGGAACCATACATCTGCCGGTAGAATTTCCAGCTGAATCTGACGGTCACCAACGGTCGCATAATGCACGTTTTCTCCATTCCAGATGTCATAGATATACTGGGTTGGAAGCAGGAAATATGCCGCTGAGTCAGCGCCCATTTCTGCCTGTTCTTCCAGCCAGGCATCGCGAATGGAAACCATCCGCCGGATATCTGTAAACACCGCCGTCTGGCAAAGTATAGCAGCAGCCAAAGCCGCGGCCATTGCTTCTGAGATCATTTTTTTCACTTTGGGTGGGTCAGCATATTCCATCAGGTCCTCAGCCAGAGATAGTTCTGCTCCAAAAAGCATCACGCCGGAGTGAAACAGGCAACGGTATCCGGTCGGCCATACGACCAAGATTGGAAGAACAGCAACCAGAGCCAATATATACAGAACGGCCGCACGTATGATATTCTGTCTTCCTGTATTCCTTGACAGAGAGAGCAGCGTATACAAAACCGAGATCATATAAACCAACATTGCCAGTACAAGAAGAATACTCTCAGCTACAGCAAGCTTTCCGTAGAACGGCTTGACTGAGCTGATCAGAGAAAGCAGAAAAATCACAGAGGGTCCCAGCATGCCAAAATACACAAACCACCGTTTTCTTTCGGGAACAGCGTCAGGAAAACGAGCAAGAAGCACAGAACAAAAAATAGCCATTGTGCCGAGGGCAATTGCATTCTCCGTATACATTCCGAAAAGCAGAACCGCATTTCTGAGCAAGCCGCGCAAGATATTGAAAAAACCGCCCGAAAAATAGCTCTGAACACCGCCATGGACTTCCGGAGCCACAAAAAACATGGCAAAAAACATGCAGACAAGCCCCAGCAGCGCACCCAACAGAAACAGGAATGCATAAGAAAACCTGGGATCCTTTTTCCTTTTGAGCCAGATCGTCAGCAGGAATGCTGTCAGCACATTCATGCAGGAGCTGTGCTCAATGTAAAACTGCATGCAAACAGCAAGCAGGAAAACCAGCAACCCTTGGCGTATTTTTGCTAACAGGCTACCTCTGCCGCTCTCCCGTATCAGCAGAAGCGTCAGCAACAGGAGCAGAAGTGGCGGGACATAGTTTTGAAAGCCGCTCATCCAGGAATAAACCTGTCCAAAAATGCCGGGTGCAATCGTGAGCAGCAAAAACATCGAAAGCAACCGGGCAGGCAGACTGTTCAGTGAAAGCACTACTGGCAGCAAAATAGCAATGCCGGCAAGAGCAGCCGCACGAATCACATCTCCCAAAACCAGATGGTGCATAAGAAAGATGATGCCGCTGTTGCCCAAAAATCGGCCGTTTCCAAATGTAAGAACATAATGCAGAGCTTGAGAAGTCGATGCAAAATGCTCATTTAGGAACCCATAATCATCCAGTGAAAGCGGCAGACCATGCAGAATCAAGAGAAATGTCAGAAAAAAGAGAACAAACAGGCCTGCTGTTTTCCATCTGTTTTTTGACAAGTTTACAGAGTTCTTCTCCAATGCTTTTCCTCTTATTCTTTCGAGAATACTTCGTTTAGCTTCCTGAAATCAGAGAGTGCCTGCTCTCCGATTTTAAAAATCTTCCTCATGTTTATGGAATTGACTCCACCCTGCCGCGGGCGGAAGGTAATCGGAATATAATGCACACTGCAACCCTTCTTCTCATAGATTACCGAAAGAAGGACATTGGAGAGATTGAAATCCTGTGGAATCAAATCGATGTATTTTTTCATTGTCTCGGCTTTCATCAGTCGGTAGGGTGTGTTGGCATCCTTTACGACAACTCCGAAACAAACCTTGATTACAGCCTTCAACGTTTTTGTCACGAAAACCCGGGAGGCACCATCTTGTCTCCCCTTTCGCCAGCCAATAACCATATCATAGTTTTCCCGCTGCGTCCAGAAAGGTTCAAACTCTGCAGGGAGGGTCTGACCATCAGAGTCCGTCTGGAAAATATAATCCGCTCCATTATCCAGTGCATAACGATATCCATAAAGAACCGTAGCTCCATGACCGCCATTCGGCTTCGTAATCGGGCAAAGCAACGGTTTTGATATGGCTGCCTGTTGAATGATAGAGAAGGTTTTATCCTTACTGCCATCATCAATTATTACAAGACGTGAAGCACCACTGCCGTCATGTTTCTGGATAACGGGGTACCAGTCTTCAATAACCTGCTCAATATTCTCCTCTTCATTATATGCCGGGATGACAATATAGAGAATATCCAAACTTTTCACCACCTGTATCATCTTTTTTCAGTAAGGAAGCAACTATAATGCATAATTCAAATCACTTCTATAATTTTCAAATTGCTTTTTTATTTCATTCTACTCTTTATTCCATCGGCAGAACTGCATTGTCAGCTCGGACAGTCCAGTTGTCTATATCACGGACGTCATCATGAACTGAAAACCAAATTCCCGGCAGAAAGGTATTACCGTTGTTTGTCTGGATTTTGCTTTCATTGGAGCCGAGAACGAAAACCATCTTCTTCGCCTGTGGCTGATCAATATTGAATCCGGAATACGGATTGACAGCATTATCAATTATCTCATTACAGGCCAAGGCAGGGACATCTGCAATGGTCATAAAATCATCGGAAATCTGAAAACCCTCTGTATTGTAGTCCTTCACAAGAAGCAGGGGCATATAAAGCTCGACATCTGAAAGCGAAGAATCCGGGCAATCTGGTATGGTCAAATCCAGGTGCCTGACATCGTAGCCGTGATCAGATACCAGAATAATACGAGTATTGTCATATACACCATGCTCACGCAGATAGTCAAACCAGTTGCCAAGCTGGAGAAAAGAAGCCATGTTAATCTGATAGTGTGCAATCTGCAGAGAATTCCCCATATCCAGGCTTACTCCGTCCACGGTAAAACGATCAGCATTCTCTGCTTCATATGCTGCATTGTCAACCTTCTCCATCGGCAAATATTCTGGTTCTTGAAGAAGGCAGGGTTCATGTGTAGATTCGTTCACCATCATCAGCAGGCTGCCGGGCTCATCGGATACAATTTCAGTAAGAGAAGGCAGATTTTGAAGCACAGAGAATGAGTCCATAAATGAGGTTGAATAGCCGGAAGCATGATCCCGGTCATAGACCGTCTGAACCGCGATCGCATTGGGATTCCGGTAAGAGCCGAGTCCGTAAAGAAAGCGTTGAGCAAAGAGCGGAGCTGTCTTTACTATACTGAAGCAGAAAAAGTTACGTCGATTGTTGTTCAGCGTTTCCGAATTGCTTTGAACCGAATTGCCATTTAGGATGAAGGCTTGCACCGAAGGCATGTCATCATATATGGAAAGGTCAGGAATCCACCGATATCCCGCATAAACCGGATTGAAAACGTTCACGCTATACCCCGCATCTGAAAAAAGCGCAGGAAGGACTTTCAAAGACTCATCATGCTTGCTCCCCAAAGGCTCTGTGTCGCGCTTATTGATAGCCACAGGAGTATAATCATATCCCCCGAAAAGGCTCGGTAAGCATATATTTGTGCAGCGTCCAAAGGAGCAAGTATTGCGGTACCAGGTAAATCCCGAAAGCTGTTCCCGCAGAAAAGGTTTTTCATTCAGCAAATAAGGTACATATTCTCCAAGAGCACGATCCAGCATCAGGACGACAACATTTCGTCCATCTTTGCTCAGCGTCAGCCTGGCTTTAGAAGAATTGTCCTGAACCTCGATCGCTCTAACAGAGTGGTAAATCTGACTCATATTCCAAGCAGATACGGACAGGATACTCAGTATGACGATAACCAACAGGTTTCTGGCATGTTTTTTGAGGAGATATAACACTGCGAAAAGCAACAAGGCTGCGAGAAAGACGACAAACAGGTTGCTATACTGCTCATTCGAAGAAAAATCCAGCCCTCGCTCATACTGAAGTGATGTGTTGAGTGTGCCAAGATTACGTCCAAAGAAGAGATAGTTAATCAGTGCAAGTCCGCAGGCAATCCACAGAACCCGTTCAAATACGACTCGAAAGTCAGGAGGTCCCAGATGATAGAAAACCGTAAACCAAATACAGAAGGTCCCGAAAGAAAGACAAAGGGAATAGAGGAGATACTCCTGAGGGGAAAGCAGGAGATTGGGGATAATGAATTCCTGTGGAGACGAACGGATGACGGACGACGGAATCCATAGTCCCGTCAGGAGGGCGAGCAGAAGGACTTCAAGAAAAAACATCTGATAGTCAGGTTTTGCATGGAATCGACGATTCTGAATGTGAAAAAGCTTCTTCGCAAGAGGGACGATCCAGGGAAGTTGCAGCAATAGACAAAGCAACGTGAAAAAAATCCTGACCTTGGGCATATAATCGCCCCATCGAAAAATGCGAAAAGCATAGTAGGCAAGAAAAAAACCGGTAATAGAGGCAAGCAGGCGCAGGATTGCGCTAGGATGTTTCAGCTTATAAAAAACAGTCTTTATCAGTGAAAACAAATTATTCATGGTCCAATATAGAACCAGACCAGAAGGTGAAGAATACAGAAAAACCAAAAAGAACGCAGCCATGCCATAAAGCTGAATCTTCGTTTTAGTTGGGTAACCTTTTGTAAAAATCAGCGTAGAAACCACGTTAAAAAAGGTCATAAGAAGGGGAAGCAGGTTCACAGTAAATCCCAGAAATCGGAACATGGCATCCGGTGCACTGAGGTCGGAAATAGGGCCGAAGGAGGCTCCCTTCAGAAGGGACAGGTTGGAAAGAAAACGATAGGCAGCAATAAAAAAGGGAATTTCCAGAAAGAGGGGGGCGGCACCTCTTAATGCATAGATCGGCTTATAATGATTCTGCCGATAGAACATCTGGAGCATCATCATTTGCTCGTCCCCTTGGAAACTGTTCTTGATATGTTGTACGCCAGGCTCAAGCTTTTTTTCGATATCCCGTTGTTGTTCCTGCATGATGTCAGCACGTCGGTAAAGCGGCAGCAGCAGAAAATTCATGGCAAGGCTGAGGATCACTATCGAACAGCCCGGATCCTCAAGGAGATTATACGCAGCACTGAAAATATATTCAAAAAGAATCTGCAGCGGCATGATAAACAGGTATAGAAATAAGGATACAGCATTCATATTAATACTCTTCCTCTTATATGAGGAATACGGTGAACTATTATTGCTTCTAAATGTTTTGCGGTAGACATATCAAAAGAGATAAAAGATGTGTTTTCATCAAGGGTTTTGAAATATAGAAAAAGAATCTATCGTCTGATAAGTATATCCATCTTTCAGCAATTGTCCGTAAATCTCTCTCCGCCAGCCTTCAGCCTGATCAAAACATCCGCTCGGATCGATGATTACATCTGATGGGTGATATTGAAGTTCCTGAACAAAATCTCTGCGGATTTCGTCACTGATTTCAATCGGAGGCATCTGGTAGAAATAGCGATTCTCTGTTGTGCGGTCTGACGCCAGATATATCCATGCATCATTACCCAAAATCAGAACATCATCCTTCTCCACGGTATTCTTCTTCAGCCAAGTGATAGCTGGCGCTTCTGGCCAGACCTTTTTCCCCGTCAACACATGGTAACCGAGCGAACCTGCGAAAATACAGAAACAGGAAAAAAGCAACAACATCCTGCTTGGCTCATAACCGGTTTTATTCTGAAGAGAGGCCGTCCAGTCAAACAGATCTGCAAAACTGAACGATAAAATAGGCAGAATGGTAATCAGATAATGAGGATAATCTCTTCCGCTCATTTCCAGCATCAGAAAGCTGATTGCAAAACACAAAAAATTGATCCGTCGCAAAGCGTCCTTCCCGCGCGTTGCAAGACTGATTATGAAGGCCGCAACTCCCGGAAGAATCATTAAAGAAAAAACCTTACCGAGGTGCAGCATCATTGCAGCATTCATTCCTACTTCTGCAGAATAAAGCAGATTAAAAGAAAAATAGCATTCAATAAACGGGCGCAATGCATTGTTGTGAACCAGCCAGAGCAGAATGGGACATGCTGCAGCCAATACACCGGTAAAGAATAAACCTGTACAGATGCTCAAATCCCGGTATCGCTTTTCTTTTAGAAAGCAAATCAGTACCAACGGCATGCAGGCTACCCAAACCGCAATCATATTGGCGCGGAGCAGGAATACAGCCGAAAAAGCAACCCCTAAAAGGAAGATATACCATTTGGAGTATTTTCCTGTTTGAAAAAAGCGAAAAAACACCATGAGAGCCAAAGAAATCCAAGGCAAGGCATACTCTTCCGTGAAATTCCCGCCCTCGTAAATTCTCCAACCACAGGCTATAAATGTAATCAGCAAAGCCAGCCAGACACTGCTTCGCCTCTCTGATGCCAGAAAGCAAAGTCTTACCAGAATCACAAGCGCAGCAGCCATATTGATGACTTCGACAACCCACAAGCCATTTGTGCTGCCTCTGCTTATCATTAAGCCAGCATATTCAATAAGGTATAATAGAGGGCCTTTGTGGTCGAAGTAGTCTAAATATGGCACTTTCCCTTTCAGCATCTGCTTTCCAATGAAAACAAAAGCTGCCGAATCCCCAGTCGGATGCAAATGATTCCCCGGGTAAAGATGGAAAAGTGTCCCCACTGCAACTGCAGTACAGAAGCAGAAAAACAAGTCCAGAACTCGGCCGTTTTGTTCTGAGACCACTTTTCCGTTTTTGGGAAAATGGAGCCAGATGAATTGAACTCCTAGAATCAGAAAGCAAAGAATGGCATAAAAAAACGGATTCTGATAGAGATTCATATAATGCATATTCTTTCCTTTTTCTTTGGAACATCATATCATAAATACAAATCAAAAACAACAGATACCATCGAAAACAATTCCAGGCCTCTATAGGAGGAAAAATCGGAAAGTTCATATTTCAGCACTTGCGCCTCTTGGCAAAACATGGTAAGCTATAGACAGGGTATTACCCAAATACAATCGTTTTGGAGGGATTGCCATGGTCAGCATTCTCATGGGTCTGAAGGGAAGCGGAAAAACAAAGCGCCTCGTGGAACTGGTCCGTGAAGCCGTCAAGGAAGAAACTGGCGATGTCGTATGCATTGAGAAAGAGCGCAAGCTTACCTATGATATTCCCTATCAGGCCAGGTTGATCGAAGCCGGCGCCTATGAAATCGGAAGCTATGAGTTCCTGAAGGGCCTCATCTGCGGCATCCATGCCGGCAATTATGATATAACACATTTCTTTATTGATAATTTCTATAAGCTGGTCAACGATAAAAGCCCGGAAGCATTTGCTGCATTCATTGCCTGGCTTGAAAAATTTTCGGAAAGCGAACATATCAGCTTCGTGCTGTCGGTGACCTCAGATCCCGAGGCAGCCCCGGATTCTCTCAAGCCTTATCTCATATAATCAGACTTCTCTGTACATCGCCGCCGCTTCGGTTTTCCCGGCATTTTCCGTAACAGCGGTTACCTCTACGCAGAGACGCCGGCTTCCGAAGATGATCTCAATCACATCCCCAGGCTTCACCTGGTAGCTTGCTTTTGCTTCACGTCCGTTGACGGTTACACGCGCGCTGTCGCAGGCATCGTTTGCGACACTGCGTCGTTTGATAAGGCGTGACACTTTGAGGTATTTATCCAATCTCATATTGTTTTTCCTCTCTTTTTGAAAAGCGCGCCTGTCGGCGCGCTTTTGTTTTACGGCCTTCACCGTTTCTTTCACGGGTAAACTATGACACAATCGGGAAGCGCTTCCTTCAGCTCCTCGAGCTGTCCTTCTGCGAGAGGATTCCCGGATAAATTCAGTTTCTTCAGGGTCTGAATCTTTTTCAAACCGGATACCGCAGGAATCTGGTTACCGCTTAGATCCAGTTCTTCCAGTGTTGTCAGGAAAGACAGCGAAAGGACATCCGAAATCTGGTTATCAGACAGGTCGAGCCTGACCAGTGTAGAACGGGATGGACTGATCTCAAACTGATAGAGACTCGTAATCTCGTTGTTGTTCAGGTTCAGTTCTTCCAGTCCGGTCATACGCTCCAGCCCGCTGAGAAGCGTTATGCCGCTGTTTGGGAACGAGAGCGTCTTTTCGTTGCTTTGCACTGCATGGCCTGCAAAATCCACCTCATAAATCAGCTCCGGGGTTAGAATCGTGCATCCAGGGATTTCGGCCTTCAATGCGCTTACCGCCTTGTCGCTCAGACCTGTGTTGTCCTGAAGGTCCAGCGTCTGCAGGCTTTTCATCGTGCTCAATTCGAGAAGTGCCGAATCACTGATTCCGGTGTTCCTCAAATTTGCGATTTTCAGGTTTGTCAGCTTTCCAAGCCCGGAAAACTCACTGATCCGGTTGCCGTTTAGGTTCAGATCCTCCAGGCTTTTCACCTCGCCGAGCGGCGTCGTGTCGGAAATCAGGTTGTCTGAGGCATCCAGATTTATAAGGGATGAAAGACCGATCAGCGGACGCAGATCACTGACACTGTTTCCAGAAACATTCAGCTTTTCCAGTTTTGGAAGGTTCATCAGCGGACGCAGATCAGTAATCTCGTTATTGCTCAGATTCAATATGCAAAGATCCGGAAAATCTCCCAGCGCTGTAATATCCCGTATCCTTTTCCCGGAAAGATTCAGCTCCTCCGCATCGGCGCGGAAACAGTTCCCGCCGAACAGCACTTCTTCTGAATCTTCATTGGTATAACGAATTGCGCAGAATGGAAGCGCATCAGCCAAAATGGCAAGGCATTCCGATGTTACCTCGGTCCCTGTCAGACTCAAAATATTTAAATTGCTGAGTGCCGCCAGCTTTCGGCAGTCTCGGATCGGATTGCCGTCCAGTTTCAATGTGCGCAGTTCCCGCAGCGTGCTCAGCACATCCACGTTGATGATCTGATTCCCGCTGAGATCCAGCTCATCGAGCCCGCCGAGAGAAGCAAGGGCCTCCACATCGCTAATCCGATTGTTTCGAAGAGAAAGGCTGTTCAGAGAATGGAGCGCGGTAATCTCAGAGAGTTGCTCATTCGTAATGCCTTTATCGTCCAATACTGCAGTCTGGGCGTCCTCTTCAAAAGTGCACCCGGCAAATGTCATCAGTTCGGCTTCCCGATTTGCGCTGCGTTTCTGCTCGATAGACTGGATCCGTCCGGCGACAGCCGGATCCGCAGTATTCATTCTCCGAAGAGTTTCAAGAGCTTTCGGATAGTTTCCCAGGGCCTCGTAGCAGTCAGCCATCAGCATCAGGTCTTCCGCGCCGGTGTTTTCCCCCTTTTCCATTCCTCTTCGCAGATAAAGCAGCGCAGTTTCATAGTCTCCGGTATCATAGCACTCGCGGGCTTTTTGAGAGTATTCTCTGGACCTGGATTCCCTGTTATCACGAAGCAGAATAATCGCCGCCGCTGAGAGAATAACAAGCAGCACCGCAACAAGGATCAGATACCACTGATCCTTGCTGCTTGGTTTATTCTGTCTGTTTGTCTCTTTCTTCAAGCGCCGCGGCCTCTATCCATCCTCTTAATCGTCGGTAATGCTTTCGTCCGCTGTGACTGAAACCGAATCTGCAGCGGAATCCTCGCCGTCGCTCAGATTCTCCTCTTGTTCCGGCTTTCTGTCATCTGTTCCCTGCTGAGAAGCACTCTCTGAAGGATTGACTTCACAATGCGGTTCCGGCTGTGTTTCCGGTCTCACCACCTTCGGCGGTCTGATTTTCGGAAGATTGGCCTCCTGCTCCAGAACAGTCTTCTTCATGGAAAGCGCGAGAAAAAGCAGCCCAAGCATAATGCAGAGCACACTCATCTCCTGCATTCCGGCAGCAAAACTGACCGGATGGGCCGTATCTCTCAGCGCAGCAAGGTCCTCGACAAAAACATGATAGAGAAAAGGAAGTCCAAAAAGCGGAACCAGGAACCATTTGGTTTTCAGGATGCCGAAAACCGTGCAGCAGTAAACACCAAGGATCACAATATAAAGGAGAATGCAGAGAACGGTATGGAGCTGGCTTTCAATGCCGAGAGATTTAACAATAAAGAAAACCACCCCGAGGAAAACAGGAATCACCGTCATCCACAGCGCACGTCTGCCGAAAAGCCACACAAGCAGGATCATCAGAAGGGCGCTGAGAATCGGCAGGCAGATTTGGAAGACAAGAAAATTTCGATCCGTCCACATGCCCCAGCATCCGATGATACGAAAAGCTGCGGAAAGAGCCATCAGGATGATCATTGCATGTACCCCAATGCTCGTCCGTTCGACGCTGAATTTCACTTTTTCTTTTATCAATCCGCTCACCTGCATTTCAGTTTACATAAAATTCAAAGTGATTATATCATAAGCCCGGTCTGACTGCAAGAAAAAGCCGGCTGTACAGCCGGCTTTTTTCACACTTTCTGTTGGACTGTTTCTTCGTGAAAATAATGCTGCTCCTGGCCGGAGGATGTTCATCCGATTGTTTTGCCGGTCTTTCTCCTCGCCCGGTCTGGCTTCGGTTCACTCCTCGCGGAACTTTTTCCCTTGTTTCATATAGAATATCAGGCCGAGCAGAACCCAAATGACCAGCATGATGTAGCTCTCTTTCCCGAAGTGAACACCGGACAGGCCGGGAATCGGGATCAGTTGAAGGATCATGAAAGCCAGGCTGAATCCTATGCCTGTGATGGCCATAGCTCTTAAGAAAGCAGAACCGTCCCCGTCTCTCTTCTCCGTTTTTAATGTGCTGGCGCAGGTAAAGAAGTATCCAATGCTGGCACCGATAGCGCTCATGTCTACAAACCATCCTAGTGCTTCACGCCCAAGAATCGGTCCGCTCAGGCTCACAAGGATACAGAAAAGAATGGCATTTCGGGGCGTGCCGTATTTTTCATTCACTTTTCCGAACCATTCCGGAAGGTATCCTTCCCTGCTCATCGAATACATCAGACGGGAGGATGCCAGATAAAAGCCCATGATGCCCGATAAAACAGCACAGGAAACGCCCAGTCCGATCAACACTTTTCCAAAACTGCCCAGCAGCTCCTCCGCAGCAATCAGCAGGACCCAGTCTCCGGCCATCACACGCTCCGGCCAGTTTTCCAAGGCAGCTGCTGCGACAGCGTTGTTTGACACATACACAAAGCATCCGAAAACAATGGCAATCATCATGATAAAGCTGACTTTTTTAAAGCTGAAATTAAACTCTTCCGCTGCCTGCGGAATTGCATCGAATCCGACATAAGCCCAGGGTGCAATTGCAAAGGTGGCCAGAATCGCGCTCAGCACACCGGCCGTACCGGTATGTGCATATTTGGGGATGTCCGCCGTCACTGCCCCGGCAGCTTTTGCCGCTGCTTTGTCAAAGCCCCAGATCGGCTGCATATTGACGCCCTTCGCCTTAGCGCTGAACACAGCAGACAAAAAGAGGACAAAGACGCAGGTTACCAGAAGGCTGCTCAGAATCGTCTGCACGATTCCGGCTTTTCTCACGCCAATCATGTTCAGCCATCCAAAAAAGATCAGCACTGCCATGGACAGAAGCATCTCTCCCATATAGATATCAAAGCCGGCAATATTGTAGTGAAAGCCGAATTTTAAAATATCAGCTGATCCGTCCAGTCCATCCACAATAAGGCCGATTGCCGTTGAATTCATCGGCACATTGGTCAAGTAAGCCACAACAAGAAACCAGCCGCAGAGAAATGCCATGTGTTTTCCAAACGTGTTTTTGGCAAAGGAAAACTCTCCGCCGGCATTGGGATATTTCGGTACCATATAGGCATAAGAAAACGCAATGATAATCATAACCAGCGCACCCAGTATCATCGCGATCGTTGTCCCTGCCACGCCGGAATTCGGAAGAAATTTCTTTCCCGGGTTAATAAAGGAGCCCCAGCCGATTACACAGCCGAAAGCAATCGCCCAAACGTGCATCGGCGATAACTGCCTGCGAAGAGAATTGTTATCCATGATCTCCCCCTTTAAACGTCATAGGTCTTATCAATCTGTTTCAATTCCCGAAAAGTGTCAATCTCTATGACATCCTCGGACGAACATTCCCGCAGTTCCACTTTGTAATGCTTCTTTCTATAAACAAGCGGAACCTGTTCCCAGAATCTTTCCCTGCCTCCGGGGGCAGCATAAACATCTGCTATATCCTGTGACAGCTTTTGACCGTCGTCATGATTCCAGTACGAAATCCCCACCATCTGCCAGCAGTCCGTGCCACCCACCTTTTCCTCCTTAATGAGACCGTCCGCTGCCTCAAAGCACCAGTCGTCAGTCCGTTCGGTCCGAATACCCAGGAAGTCAGAACGGTAATGGTATTTCCGAATGATTTTCGGATTGTACAGCAGAAGATCTGCCTCAAACACATAGGCATTGGACAGAAGATAACGGGCTACGAGCGCAGAGGAGATGTTATTTGCCTCATTATAAAGCGGGTTTTCCAGAAAGCGGATCATGGGATACTTGTATAGCAGCTGGTCAAACTGCTCTGCAAGATAACCCCGGACGACGTAGATTTCCTCAATTTCTGCTTCGAGGCATGCATCAATCAAACTGTCAATGATTCTCTCGCCATGGACCCTCACAAGCGGCTTTGGTGTGTTCAGTGTGATCGGTACAAGCCGTGTTCCGAAGCCGGCGGCAATAAACACGGCTCGCTTAGCCTTGTACGGCTCCATCGCGTTCAAACCGCTTTCCGTGATCCTTCCGTTTGAAACATACCCCACATCGGACAGTTCCTTGATCGTACGGTTCACTGTACCCAGAGACATGTCCGCTTTTTCAGAGATCTGTCTTTGAGAAAGAGACCCGTCCAAAATCATCTGTTCCAAAACAGAAAACTGTTTTCTAGTCAGTTCCATAGTTCCCCCCCCAGATTTCATTTTTGCCCATTATAAGTGTTCTAATTCAAGTTGTCAATGCTTTAAAATGGAACAGGTGAAAACTGTCAAAAAGAACAAGCCGGAATTAAGATTCCGGCCCGTTTTTGTCATTCTGCAGTTTATTATCTGGTTTTCCCGATTGTCCGGTCAGCTCCTCATATTTGCTGACCAGATAATCAGCTGCCCGTTTTGCACCTTCTCCTCGGAAAGCCCAGGTTTCGTCCCTGGCCTGATGCCGGCTTTCGGTATACGAATGATCTTCTAATGCCATGTCAATCAACTCTTTTATTTGCGGAAGTTTATCCTCCGTAAGCAGAGGGCCAATTCTCGGGATGGCATCCACCGCCCACAGAGGTTTTCCGAGCCACCAGACATCCAACGGATCTGTACTCATTTTTGTATCCGCACAGATTACCGGTCTATCGAACACGAAAGCAAAGTCGAAAATTACACCGGAATAGTCGGAGATCATAATGTCCGATTTCCGGAGCACCTCAAAGTTGTCCGCATCCCGGTTCCATTCAACCTGATCCGAATTCGGAAATGCATTCATGAGCTTCTCCATCAACTCCTTATCCGCTGTAAAAGACTGGGGATGCGGACGCAGAATGATATGATACCCGGTTTTAATCAGCGCCGTAATCATTGCTTCGCCGAATCGGCTGAAAAGGGAACTTGTTCCCCAGGTTGGCGCTACCAGTACGGTCCGTCCGTGAGGCGGAAGTTCCGGGCTTTCCCGGAATCTTTCTGCCAATTCATCCAGATAGGGAACGCCGACCATAACGGCTTCTTTTGCAGGAAGGCCGCGAAGCTTTTCTAATTCCCGCATGGCATCTTCCTGATATTTCCCCGAAATCATGACAGCATCATAATAATCCAGACCGAAACTGCGGTAGCCGGTGGTGGAGTCATTAGCCCCATGAGGGATATGAACATAATAGCGAACACTCTTTGAGCGTTTCCATTGATATGTCTCGAGGCCCGGTGTAGTAGAAAGAAGCATAGTAGCATTCAGGAAGTTAAGTCTGGTAAAAGCTTTGTTGCCATCCCCGATATACTCTGCATGCAAGCACGGACAGCACGCATTCAGAGCAGGGTCATCTTCGGACATGGTCATATAGGTCATTTCGAAACCTCGCCTGTTCAGTTCTTTGCAAACTGGTTCAAAGGTCTGCCAATAACGCTTATGGTCCGAAAAAATAACAAAAGGAATAGCATTGTCATCTATCTTTTCTCTCCCGGGAGACAGATATTTGAGTTTCAGATAGACTTTTCGTATACCAAACCATGCTACTGACAAAAGGCCAATTGCCAGAGAGAACATCATACTTCCCGTTCCCGGGTCAATATATAAAAATATCACGCCTACATCCTCCTGAAAGCCTGACACCTCTCCATCCAGCCCAAGAGCTTTTCAGAAAAGTTTTAACAATTATAGCAGAAGTCCAGGAATGAAGGCAAGACATCTCCTTCTCTTTTTACAAAGATTTTTATATCATTTTGTTGTATCATCAAGGTACAACTTTATGGAGGTACACTTTTTCAGAAAGCAGCTGTACGGTAAATCGCGAGGTACACCTTTTCAGGAGAATCTGGGAAGATAAAAGAAGAGGACCAGTCACTCAGTCCCCTTCTGTGAAATCTTATTATTCCATTTCTAAGCGTCTTACTCTTCTGCCGTGAAGTCGTCCTTGC
>OMYT01000033.1 GCA_900315315.1 uncultured Eubacteriales bacterium
ATTTGCTTCAACATGTCCCGTTCCGTTTTCACGGAATTCCTTTTCCGATTATCGGGAATTCTTTTTCCGATTTTCGGTAAAACCATTATACGCTACGCATCATGTAAGTCGGATCGTCTTTACATTGTTTTCCTATGGTCACACGGACAGGATTCGACCTCTTCCCTTCTGGTGAATAAACACGGCCGGTTGTGTAGTACACATACCCTGTTCCTTTGATGGTTTTGACCGTCACTCCACCATCCGAAATAGGAATATACACTTTCTGCTGCTGATACATTGCGGCCTCCTGTAGCGGGTTAATTAACCCGCTTCATACTACCACAATGCCATTGATCTCGCAACAGAAAGTATAGTAAAATCGCTTTGGCACAAAATCTGGAATAATCCGTCTCACACCAAAGCGGGTTAATTATTTGGAAGTTCACATTCAATCCTCCGAGAGCGATTTGGGGGATTGAGTCGGAAAACTCATGAGAAGTTAACAATCGCATTGGCACAAGATCTGGAATGATTCGTCTCATACCAAAGCGGGTTAATTATTCTGAAAGGTCACACTGAAGTTAACATAACAGGTTGTCGATAACATTCATTATCCTGCGCTTTGGAAACCTTCTCATCCAACGCTTCTGCGGTAATCTGCCTTCCCCTGCGTTTCTGTCCACATAGCGATTACCCTCTTCATTGGTTTTGCAACATAGTACAATCATTCGGGAGACTTGTCAAACGGGTTGCGTTCACACTCAAAATCCATGAATCAGGGTTTTCATATACTTTCTTCCGTTGGAAAAATCTCTATTTCACGTCTACAGAAACGGGGGCAACGGTTTCAATGACAGAATATAACAGAATGTTTTCATCCTTCAGATAGTCTTTTGTCCACCATTGCTTTAGAACGTCTGGACCATCAAAATCTTTGATCTGATAAACATCGATATGATCTATTTCAATCGTTTTATCCGTATTATTCGTGAAACGAAACTCTATGTTCTGCAAATCTTCCGGCAGGCTAAAAGAATAAGAGATTCCCTTTTCTTCAATATGGATTTCTTCCGGTATCAATCTCGTACCTTCTATATATACATCAATCGTGTTTTTATCCAATTTATCAAAATAATTTCCAAAGTATTCAACATGATAATCTCCTTTGTCTAATGGTATATACGGTCCATATTGCAACACACCGGTTCTAACCAATAATGGGTTGGTAATTGAATCAGAATCGGATGTTCTAAGCCTAATAGGCTGAATTACAAGATATGGAGTATTCTCAATAGTTGACTGAAGCTCTTCATATGAATCAACATAGGAAATAATTCTGTCTCTACTCAAATTCTCAATTTCGGGAAGATCTTTTTCATCACCATTGGTAATGATGCGAACCTCTTTACACTCATAAAGAAAATCGGGACCTAATCGTTTAACACTATTAGGCAGATATAAATACTTTAACCGAGGACAATCTCTAACTGCCCCATTGCTGATTCGTTTAACTTCTGAGCCGACCCAAAGGGAGGTAAGATAATCCATTTCAGAAATCACTTTATAACCAATTTCTGTAATCCCGTCGCCTAAAATCAGATGAGTGACTTCATCCCCGAGAATATCATTATACCTCAGAAGACTTTCAAAATCATCCTGATCAAGCTTTCCATTTCCACCGATATAAATGATATCATCTTTGGTTTTGAACAGGAAAAGACTCTCGTTATCTAAACGCAAATTGCTTTGCTTAATCCAGTTGCTAACAGTCAGCGGAGAAGTTGTAGGTAATGCTTCCTCAGAACTTTTAGTTGGCGTGCGTGGTATAGTCAGATATATTATTATACCAAAACAGCAAATCATCAGTATCAGGAGTATCCATTTTCCCGAATCCTTTTTCATTACTCTACACTTCCTTCCTGTATCAGGATGGAAACATCATGATAATCACCATTTTGTTTTAAATCAGCAATTAAGCTTTCACTGTCTTTTATTTTTCGAACTTCAATAATCAGATTGACATCATCATTATGAACGCTTTCGGTTCTGATTCTGAACCAACTCACATTCTTGTTCAAAATTCTTTTGAGTTCTTCAGTATCATAGGGATATCTGCCGTCCAGGACTAAAAGCTTATTACGGGAGATACCAGGAATTTCATCGGAAAGCAGAATAGCAATCCCCAGAATTAATGTCAGCGGAACAGCAATATAATAGATACCGGCTCCGCATATTATTCCAACAGAAATCGACCAGAACAGAAACACAAGATCCAGAGGATTCTTGATAGCAGTCCGGAAACGGACGATGGAAAGAGCACCAACCATTCCAAGAGAAACAACAACACTGGATTGAATCGTCAAAATGACAGAAACCGTTATTACTGAAAGGGCCATCAATGATACAGCAAATTCTTTAGAAAAAAAATATTTTCTGGATTTGAAGTAATAAACTATGCAAATGACAATAGAAATCAATAAGCAAACGCACATGGCGGTTACAGCATACTGAAAAGTGATCTCATTGTTTGCATACGAATTAAGGAATCCCTTTTTAATAATATCACCAAAGCTCATAAACGTTTCCTCCTAAGGCTTTGCGCCCCAAATAGAATTTTGAGAAAGTACTTTGCTGCAAATGTCCATCTTCGATCAAATGGTAAATCACATCGGGTAAATAATCATCCCACTTGACTTCCAGAATGTGATATCCGGTAGGCAGTACAGCTACTCGGGAGATATCTTTATCAAAAAGGCAATCAAACTGTCTGCTGGCGCAAATATTACGATCAAAAGTGATTCGAACATTTCCCAAGTGACAGACAAAGGGTTTACGAACATATTCACCAAGCATAACCGGCTTAAGGAGTCCTGTGCGACTCTGAACGATCCAGTCATTCAGCAATGGGTGGTAACCCATATATGAACCAATATGTTTATGATCACCAGAAAGCATTAGTTCACAGATTTCGGGCGTAATGATACAGACATCTTTACCAGTCATGCTGCTTTTTTTTCTTTTCCGTTCCAGTGAGATACGACCTGCGGATTGGTTGTAAATCCGAATCCTGTATTTTTCCCGAGGATCTACACCGTCTTCGTTTTCAAAGAAACATGTATGACGATAATCATCAAAATACACACTTCGAATTACATACTCACCGTTAAGGTCTGCATAAGGATCACGCTTCATTGTTCTGGATATTTTTGACTCTATGATAAACATTGCAGATTCGGAACAGATATATTTTAATTCATGGCGATATTTCTCTTGTGCGAATACCCTAACCTTCAATTTTGCTCACCATATTTTCCCATAATATAATCATACCTTAAAGCAAAAAAATCCCTGATGTCTTCACATCCGTCGATAAAGAGATCAATTGCCTGACTTCCACGAAAACGTACATATTCATTTCGCATCACATCACACATTTTGTTTTCATAATCATTTATAAAATGATTAATCCTGACTGGATTAAGATGATTACAAGCCAATTTAATCAGTCTATTGAAAAATAAAGATTTGAATTCGTCATTTTCCATCAAACTTGCAAACATGGCATCCATATTAATAGCACGTTGAACAGAATCAGTGGCTGCCTCTTTTGTATTCATAGATAAATTGACATCATAAACAATCCAACGCCAACGTGTATCGGTATATTTGCCTGTTTGCCTATATCGTGTGCGCCACAAATTGTAATTATTTCTGGGCCAATCCATATTCGCAATATAAATCTCCAATGCATAATAATCTATATAACTATTGATATCAATGAGTTCTTTTGCTTTCTGATAATTATCGGCTTCACACATATCATGGGAGATTATATATTCCTTCATATCAAGATAAGTATCCAAATCTATATTTTCTCCAACTTCGATATATCCATTCTTGATCTCAATAATCTCATTTTTATTGATGTTATACTTCGCTTGAAAAAATTCCTTTTCATATCGAGGTGTCAACCAATAGAATCCCCAGTATTCTCCATCTAAAAAAAGAGCTATTGGAATAAATGTTCTAGTGGTAATTTCTAAATCTTTACAAAGTGAATTAACCAGATAATCGTTTAGTTTTGTTTGCATGCTATGTGCTCCAGAATACAAGGTAATACTACATGCATTCCAATTAAACAAATTATTTATCTCCGAAAAAGAGCTGTTAATTCCATATTCCTTTCTAGAAAACAAATTTAAACTTTTGGGAAGCAGACCTCGACTAGAACCACCTTGGATTCTAACACCAAAATTGCCTGTAAGAATCAAATTTCTATGTTGATCGAATAAAAATACACTTGCTTCTCGTTCCCAATTACGACCGCGTTGCGTATAATTCGCTGGCCACCATCCCCAATTTAGCGTTAAAGGCAATTTATTATCCTTGACACTTTCATTAAAGCAATTTCCCAAAACATATATCCCTGTTTCACTGTCAAATAGATTTATTGGGTCTGTAGTAATTGTCATGATAAAAACATTATATCCTTTTTTTTCATCATATCCGACAAAATATACAGCACTAGTTTCTTCAGAAATGTTATTCGCATTATCTATCGCAACAGCTCGCACAATTGTAGTTTTGTCTATTTGGCTTACTGGGATATGATATCCGTGTTTGTTATATAAGGAGACATCTTTAGATTCCTTTAACTCAAGGCAAACATCATCATACATGCAATATTTGTTTATGTTTTTTGTTGCATCTTCAATAAGTATGGGGCCTTCGTAGTGGATACTATGATTATTCGGCTTTGAACCATCAAGAGTATAATAAATTTCCCCATATTCACTATTCATTGACAATAAGAATGGTTTATTATAGAACCCTGATTCCATAGAGAAATCCACTGATAGTTCAGCAAATGCAGTTGTAGCTATTATCACAAAAAACAATAAACAACCAAATCCCCATACAATCCAACATTGTTTCTTTGCCATAACTACAAATTGAGAATCTTTTTGATCTGTTTCCATCATTCTTTTCCTTTTACTCATATTATCATAAGCTCTTCAGTGGATGCTTTCCTAACGTTTCTTCACGATTGGAACTGAAAGCGAGAATTATACAAGATATACATACAATTCTTCAGCAGTTTTCATTTACCCTGTCCTTATAAATCCATATTTTTCTTGAAAGATAATTCCAAACAAATACAATCCCTGTCGATAATACCTTTGCCCCGGTCTTTAACAGACCTTCATTCATTCCGATGACATCAACAAAAAGATACATCAATATCAGATTAAAACCCAAGCCAATTGCACTGACGAAAAAAACCAGGAAGATTTCCTTTGCTTTATCATCTTTATACGCGCTATTCTTAAATGTAAATGTACGTCCTAAAAACCAATTAACCAGTGTCGCCACAATAAATGCAATAATTGTTGCAAGGAGGTACGGCACACCAATCCGATCCATCAGAAAGAACGTGAGCCATTCAACAATAGCAGCAACTCCGCCAACGCCAAAATAAGAAAGGAATTGTTTAATATTTTCGGAGGAAAAGATCTTACTCACATACTCTTCCTCCATTACAAACAATATTGCCACATGGTTTCGCGATAGGCATCTGGTAATCCGATATCAAAGGACTTACCGTTCGGAACAAAAGCATACATGCCATACTTTTCACAAACAGCATCCAAGGCGGCGGTCAGGCCGTACTCTTTTCCTTCCGATGGTTTTTCTTCCTGTCGGATTTGTTTATCCAGTTCACTATATACTTCAGGAGTCAATACATACTGTCCGAAAGTGGCATAGTATTTCTCTGTTCCATGTTTGTCGCGTACACTCAAATACTCCTTTGCATAATCGTCCGTCGGTTTTTCCACCATACTGTCAACTTTCATCAAAGTCTCAGTATTGTGCTTCATTATACTCTGATAATACATTTAGATAGAGATCCTGGAAAAACTGCGCCGTGCGATACCAGTTATGGGCGTCAATATATTCCGCTGATTTTTCAGTATATCTGTTTTGTTCTTCCGTGTTTTTTGCCAATTCGAGAATCGCCTGGCTGATCAACTGAGGTTCTGCCTTGTCAATTTGTTTGGTAAACGCTTTGAATTCGTCAAAGATCTTTTGTTTGGTCGTAATCGTCGGCCTTCTCGCAGCCAGACAAAAACGAGTCGCACCGCTTGCCGACTCCATGCTGGGCTTATAAGTCATACACATCATATCACAAGCGTGGAGCAATCTCATGGACTCATCGTTTGTCAGGTATTTTGTTTCCATGTGTACATGATCCTTTAGTCCCAGCCTGTCAATTTCATTCCGACATTCAATCAGGTATTCGGATGATTCAGCTGCTTCATGTAAAGAACATACGGGTATATAGATTGCGTCGGGATAATTCTGAAGAACAGCTGGCATTGCCTGTATAATCTCTTTGATACCTTTATGAGGAAGCAGAAAACCATAAGAACCCAACACGAAAGAAGATTTAATCCCAAGCCGCTCTTTTGCATAAGACACAGGAATGAACGGATACTGCAATTGTCCAAGAAGAATAATATGAATCCTCTCTTTGTTCACGCCAAATGAAACGAGGCGATCAAAATCATCCTGTTGATGGACCACAATAGCATCACACTGATTCAGGGAAGGGACAATCTGCTTCAGGCTAACTGTCTTTCCTAGTACCTTCGCGTCTGCTGTTTTATGAAAAGTAATGATAACGTGTTTCCCGGATTCTTTGATTGCTCCGATACAACCTGTAAGGTTCTTCAATGAGAAAAAACCGAAATTAAATTGGAAATGGACTATCTCCCTGTCTGACTGGACCAGTTCTTTTGTCAGTTCACCAAGATCGTCTTCAAACACATTTTTCCACAATCTTTTCTCAACAAATTCCTCATCCGGACGGATCAGTTCAACTCCGCTGTTAGGATAAATCCTGTAATCTGCAATGCGCTCGGATGCTTCCACTTCCATTCTTGTATATTCTGCAATGCCGCATTTATTATTCCATGTTGTGACCATTCCAACCTTTGGTATTCGCTGTTTTTTCTCAACGTTCCGCATAAAGGAATACCAGCGATCCGCAACTGCTTTCCATGTAAAACGAGTCGAAATCAGGTCATAGGCATTCTGAATCTTTCTTTCTGTCTCAGCATCTCTGCCACGATCGACAAAGTGTTGCATTTGTTTCATGAGGTCTTCCTTGTCAGGTTCAGCCCATAAGGAAACATGATTTTCATCACCGGTCGTGACATGTGTTTTAGCAGGAACCATTTTATAACCAACAAGCAAAGCAGTATCCTTGTTACAGAAATCTGCCATACCAGTATTTGGCGAAACAATAACCGGAATCTTTGCCAGCATAGCTTCAGCAACCGGTAATCCGAATCCTTCACCCCGGGCTACGGAGACATAGCAGTCCGCAGCCTTGTATAAAGATTCCAATTTATCCTGTTTCAGATCCTTGTTGATCCATTCGACTTCCGGGGCATTTTCATGCGCTTCGAGAAGTTCCTTCAGGATTTTTTCGACTTCATTGTGTGGGTTAGGAAATGTCTTCAGCACAAGGCAGACATCATCATCCCCGGTAAACGTTTCGAAATAAGCCTCGAGTAGAATATCAACACCCTTACGCGGAAACGCTGAACTGATGTGCAGAAACTTGATATGTTTTTTTGTTTTTACTGGATAGGGTTTAAGCGAGTTAAAATCATGACTGAATTCAACTCCATTTCCCATTGTCCTGACAGGTATTTTTATTCCACA
The DNA here is from genome assembly GCA_900315315.1 of uncultured Eubacteriales bacterium. GTDB lineage: Bacteria > Bacillota > Clostridia > Christensenellales > Aristaeellaceae > Aristaeella. The sequence continues at coordinate 7,714 of OMYT01000033.1, forward strand.
TTCAATTAATTGCTTTGTCACATAATCTGACGTTGTTCCGATGCCATCCAGAAATATGTTAAAATTCTCTATGTACTCATCGGGAATAATACTTTCTTCCCAACCAAATGACTGAAAATTCAACCCGCCCCTAACATCATTTACCCGTGGAGGATACATGTTTCGGATTGTCACATCCGGATAAGAACATTTAGCAGACTTTTTCCAGAGTCTCTTGGCGTGTTCCTTGTCTTCCAGGTCTTTTTCTTTCGGCTGATAATCTCCCGGCCCCTCTGTACAGTAAATCGACACGTCAGCTTTTCCCTGATCATCCAGTGCTTCCGCAAGCTTTCTGTTGACAATCGCCAGGCTGTAAGATGTTTCGAAGGGACCTTGCATCTGAACAGACCATTTGCGGGAGTTGTTTATTGTGTTTGCAACCGCGTTCTTTACGATAGTTCCTGTTTCAATACTGTCCAGTTCCCTGATTCTCTTTTTTTGCCGTTCAATGACAGGTTCTCTTAATTCTTTGTTTGTGACCAGCTCATCCAACATAGCAGCCAGCATGCCATAATTTTTTTTGTTTGCGATAATTCCCGCGCCGTTCATGGTTTCGGGAATTGCGCTTGACCGAAACGCCAGTACCGGCACATTCATTTTCATGGCTTCCAGCAATGGTACACCAAAGCCTTCATGCATACTCATGCAAAAGAAAACAGAAGCAGTTTGATAATATGTTTTTAATTCACATTCCGACACCTTGCCGGATATCAATACAGAATCACTGATTTTTAATTGTTTAACGAGATTCCTGATTTCTTCAACATATCCGGACATACCGGTATCGCCGACAAGAATCAGTCTGCTGTTTGGGTTGAAGCACTGTTGATATACAGCAAAAGCTTTTACAAGATCCTTCTGGCATTTATTCCATACAATTCGTCCCACAAACAAAATATTGGTTCTGTTTTTCAGTTCCTCAGCCAGCTTCAAATCAATCTCGGTCTGATCAAATCTATCAAGAGAGACATGTACCGGAAGCACATCTATGCAATCCCTGCTGCCCATATGAATTAAGTCGCGTCGATTATAATTAGAATCAGCAATGAGATAGTCAAAATGACGCGAGTATTCTGATACCTGCCGTAGTCCATCACGAATGGCATTGATTGTGAACTCGTCATTAAAGTACTTCTCAGGAGTGATATTGTGATAAATCAGTACTTTCTTATTTGGTAAAGACAGAATCTTTTGAAAGCTTTTTTCAGTGATTCCCATTGAATGATGGATAATCAGTATATCATCCTTGTTTCCTTTATAGCCTGAAAACGATCTGATCTGTCCTTTTAATCTTTCGTCAATATACTCTGCGTAGATCTCAGATGCACTATAGCCCATATTGATTAGTTCCTGTCTGATAAGCAACATCTGGTTTGTTATTGCATCACCAACTGTTGTTCCTGAATGGAACTGATGAACCATCATTTTTTATGCCCTCCGCTCTTCATATGAGATAATCATATCCTGAAGTCTGATTATCTCCGATACCGTTACCGTTGTCGCAGAATTACAAGAAGAAACACTAGAAACAAACGGTTTGAGCATTTTTTTCTCAATCTTCCAGATCATCTGTTTTATTTTTTTGGCAATCCGGCTATTCCCTTGAACAACGTGATTGCTGATGTCCCAAGTGAAATTCATTTTTTGAAGTTGCTCATAGACATTATCCAGTTGACTGCGCAATGCTTTCAGCTCTTCATGTGAATATCCGTGTGCCGTTGCAGCATATTCTGCAGAGCTTGTTATCTCTCTCATTTCTTCTGGTTTGATCTTCTCAATAGTTGATTGCACTTTCTGAATTATCTTTTGATTCAGGATTTCCGGATTAGCAACTGCGGGATCCATATCAAAAAAAACTTCCATATGGCAATACCTCACTTCAACTGTTTTCTGTCAAGCATAATGGAATTGATGCCTGTAAAAGCATATTCCGTATAATCTTTTTCAATCAATTGATTCACAAGATTGTCACGTTTTTCATCGTATACCAGATGCGGATGATACGGTATTGTCTCAATGATAATGACCAGCGGTCTCCATTTTCCAAAATCAATGGACGCTATGATTTCTTCTTCTGAGCCTTCAATATCAATATTGAGGATTGTCGGAGCAGTGGGGAAATAGGTATCGATAATCTCATTCATCGTAATCGTTTTGACTTCTTCGACTGCCTCAATTTTCAGTTCCGGATTCTGAGCAATCGCATCTTCAACAGATTTTTTGTCAAATGAAGAAAGACCGTCTCCGTTGAGAATATAGAACGGAATGGTTTTGATTTCTGGATCGCTTACCAGACATTTCGGGATAATTTCATCTTCGCTTCTGTAGAGGTTAAGTTCAGGGATAAGCTTGGGATTTGCTTCCAACAAAACACCTCTGGCCCCCTGTCTGTAAAACGAGTAAGTATTGCTTATTTCTTTGGCATGGTTTGCGCCAAGATCCAGATATCGGACAGAACTGACTGAAATCCCGAGATACTTAAGTATGTATTGGATAATCTGATCTTCTCCGCTTTGTGCATAGGAAAGAGTAGCAAACACATTGGAAGAGGTACTGATTTCTTTTAATTCTTTTGCACAATCCTCCATCTCTGATATACGTGAAAAAGCCTCCTCCAGTTCGGATTTCATCTCATTTAGCACCGTAATTTGATAATTCTGACTTGCCTGTACTTCCTCCATAGCGAGAATAGATGAATCGATAGCATTAGTTTTCTCTGTTAGTTCAGACTTGAGGGCTTCAACATCGGTAACACTCGCTTTCTTTGTTAGTTCAGACTTGAGGGGATCTAATTCCATAATTTGATAGTTTTGACTCGCCTGCACCTCCTTTATTGCCAAAATGGAAATTTCAGTAGTATTCGCAAGCTTTTCTAATCCGGAAACTGCTTTTGTCGTGGCATCATTAAACATATTCTGCTGTTCGCTGAATGGTTCGATGTAAAACTTAGTTAGTTTCCTGATAACCCTCTTTATCTTTTGGGCAATTCTTCCAAAGGGTTTCCTGAACCGTGGTATTTCTCTCCAACTGGGATTATATGCTTGCTGTTCCATTCTCCGGACATTGTTTTCTAGTTCTGCTATAGTTAAGTCCTTTTCCCTTTTTTCATCGTTTTGGCGGTTTTCTTCCGATTCCTTTTTTTTAATATTAGTCCCTGAAGATCCATGAAACAGAATATCATATAAATCCTGATCAAACATCGACATAATACCCCCGTCAGTTCCTTCCATAGTCATTAATCAATTATCCATGTGTGCTCAATGTGCACGATTCCCACGTCCGGTGTATCCGAATAGATCCACAACCTTTGGATTTCTTTCCAGTCATCATAAACATGTGCAGATGTTGAATGAATCGCAAAGTCAAACAAATATTCACCGGATACAAGATTGATATGAGGTATTTCGCAATGGATAATTCCTCGCTCTTTTAGCTCAACATCCCCCAAGTGATCAATATAGGTATTTGTTCCTGCCACATGTACCCCATCAACTCTGTAAATGCCGAAACCAATCATGGCGTCAGTGATTTTTTCTTTTGTATGATAGGCAACTTCAATTTGCATTCTTTCCCCTGATTTGAATACTTCTTTGACGTCTCCGTCCTCTCCGTAAATCTTTACCGTATCTATGACTGCTTCTCCGCTTCCGAAACGTTTGGTTGTTTCTTCGGTTTCTACTTCTTTTTTGCCAGCCTCTGATGATTCCCTGTCTGATTCCTGCTGTATTGCTTTTTCTTCTTCAAGTTCTTCTTCGCTTTGATAAAGAGTCTGGCCATTTTTCTGGCCCATATACTCCAAATAATAGGAATGAACCAGTTTCGGATCACCCTGCTTTCTGATATGACCCTTGTCGATCCAGTAACTTCTGTCACATATCTGTTCGATTTGTCCAAGAGAATGTGAAACAATTACAATAGTAGTCCCTTTTCGTTTTATTTCACGTAATTTGTTGAAGCACTTGGCCTGAAAAGCCACATCGCCGACAGCCAGGATTTCATCAATCAGCAATATGTCTGCGTCTACATTAATTGCAACTGCGAATGCAAGCCGCATATACATACCGGATGAATAAGTACGGACAGGATTATCGATATATGCTCCTAATTCCGAAAAATCTATAATGGTTTGAAGGCGCTTGTCAATTTCATCTTTGTTCAAGCCAAAGATAGCCGCGTTGGTGTAAATGTTTTCCCTTCCACTCATATCCGGATGAAAACCTGCACCCAGTTCAATCAATGCTGATACGCGCCCGTTCATCATAACAGTGCCCTTATCTGGATACATGATTCGGGAAAGGAGTTTCAGTGTTGTGCTCTTTCCACACCCATTTTCCCCGATCAGGCCAATTGCTTCTCCCTGTTTTACCTCAAAACTGATATCTTTCAGTACTTTCCTTTCCTCGTATCTTCTGCGATTCCGGAATAATAGCTTTTCCTTCAGATATATACCTTTATCCAGATAAAGCCTGAATTCTTTGGATACATGATCAACTCGGATTATCGTTTTCTTATCGTCCATTACAGTTCCTCCGCAAAGTGTCGTTGCAGACGATTAAACAAAAGCCATCCAATGACTAAAAACAGAACTCCCAATCCGATGGAGGCAAATAAAGTTTGTAATTGCGGAACTTGTTTATAATATAAAACATCCCTGTAACAAACAATAATAGGTGTCATGGGATTCAGCATGAAAACTTGTCTGATACTTTCCGGCACCATGTCCACGGAGTACATAACCGGAGTAAGAAATTGCCAGAGCATTACAAAGATGCCCACAATATGCTCCAGATCCCGGAAATAAACAGTAGCTCCCGCTACAATAAAGCAAAGTCCCAATGCAAGTAAGTATTCTGTCAGCATAATAGGGATCAGTAACGGAAGAATCGAGAAGCGTAAACCGACACTGAAAAGACAAACCAACAATACAACCACAAAACAAAGAAGCATATTCACAAAACATGAAGTGACGTGCGCAATGGGCAGGACTTGTCTGGGAAAATGTATTTTTGTTACCATATCCTTCTGTGCAAGTATACAAGTTGCTCCGCCGGTTATAGAGGTTGAGAAAAATATCCAGGGGATCAGTGCAATAAACAGATAGAGATAATACTTCTCTATGTTGCTTCGCATAATCACAGAAAAAACAATAGTATAAACGCCTAGCTGCAAAAGCGGATTTATAAATGTCCATAAAAAGCCGAGAAAACTGGCTTTATAGCGTCCACGAAGATCCCTGCGAACCAACATCCGTATCATTTCCCGGTATTGATATATTTCTTTGATATTCTTCATTGCTTCTCCTGATTTCGATAATAAGTAATGGTATCTCTCAGGATTTCATCCAGTATTATTTCCGGTTCCCATCCGGTGTCTTTTGTCAGTTTGCTGTGATCACAGCAGACGACGGGGGTATCACTGGGGCGCATACGGGCAGGATCCTGGATAACCTGGATGGGGGTTTTTGCCATTGCAAGCAGTTTATCCAGGACTTCCTGGGCACTGTAGGTTTTGCCGGAGCCGACGTTATAGACTTCTCCGGGGGTTCCTCTCTCGGTAATCAGGCGATAGGCTCGGACGACGTCTTTTACATGCGTGAAATCCCGTCTGGAAGTCAGGTTACCGACCTTCAGGGCATCCTGTTCTCCGCGCTCCACTTTGACAATGCCGGAAGCAAAGTCCGGGATCATGAAACCAGGCTTCTGGCCGGCTCCGCCATGGTTGAAGGATCGGGTCATACAGATTTTAAGGTTGTATGCTTTGGCATAGGCCCTGCCCATTTGTTCCTGCGTCACTTTGGAGATGGCATAGGGATTCATAGGATTCATGGGTATTTCTTCATTGACGGAGATACCCGCTTCCCTCAGGTTCCCATACTGGTCAGAAGACCCGACCAGAAGGATGAAAGTGGAGGGAGCATAATTTCGGACTGCTTCCATTAGGTTGATTGCAGCGTTGACATTAATCTCTATTGTTTTCTGAGGGATCTGCCAGCTTTTTTCGACATTCGCCTGTCCGGCAAGATGAAAGATGCAATCCGGCTTTTCCCTTCGGATAATGGTATTGATCTGTTCCGGATTCAGAAGGTCCGCGATAATGGTATTGGACCCTGAGATGAGATCCAGGCCTAAAACTTCATACCCGTTTTCTTCCAGCTCTTGACGAAGGTATTTTCCGACAAAGCCTTCACTGCCGGTGATCAGCGCTTTGCGCTTCATGCTTTTGCCTCCATTTGAGCTTTTTCCGCTTTTGCCAGTTTCAGATCATATTCCGCCATGATGGCACAAAGTTCTTCATAGCTGGTTTTCTGCGGGTTCCAACCAAGTTTTGTTCTTGCTTTGGTGGGATCGCCCCAGAGGTTGACGACATCTGTCGGGCGATACCATTTTTCATTAACACAGACAACCATTTTTCCGGTCTTCTTTTCATAACCTTTTTCGTTGATGCCTTCGCCCTTCCATTCCAGTTCGATACCATCATGGGCAAAGGCCAGGGTTGTGAATTCGCGTACGGTATGCTGCACGCCCGTGGCGATCACATAGTCGTCCGGTTCATCCTGCTGGAGAATCAACCACATGCATTCCACATAGTCCTTGGCATAGCCCCAGTCCCGGAGGCTGTCGAGGTTACCCAATTCAAGATGGTCCTGGAGGCCGACCGCAATGCGTCCGGCAGCGCGGGTAATTTTCCTTGTAACAAAGGTTTCACCCCGACGCTCGGATTCATGATTAAACAGAATACCGTTGCAGGCAAAAATCCCGTAGGCATCCCGGTACTGCCGAATCATCCAGAAACCGTACTGTTTGGCGACTGCGTAAGGAGAATAGGGATGGAAGGGAGTCGTTTCAGATTGTGGGACTTCTTCCACCTTGCCATAGAGTTCACTGGTAGACGCCTGGTAAACTCTGGTGGTTTTGTCCAGACCGGCATTGTGGACTGCTTCCAGGATGCGCAGGACGCCCAGGGCATCCACATCGCCGGTATATTCAGCTGCTTCAAAGGAAACCTGCACATGGCTCTGAGCTGCCAGGTTATAGATTTCATCCGGTTTGACACTCAGGACAATCTTGGAAATACTGGAGGAATCGCTCAGGTCACCTTCATGGATGATAAGTTTGTCCAGAATATGATCAATCCGATATGTGGTAGGAACAGAAGAACGCCGAACAATACCGTGAACTTCGTAATCCTTTTCAAGAAGAAGTTCTGCGAGATAGGAGCCATCCTGGCCCGTGATACCGGTAATAAGTGCTTTTTTCATGGTGAATATCCTTTCCGTTGCTTTAAAGTAGTTCTTTTCTATTTTTTTCCTTCAGGAGATCAACAATCTGTTTGACTTCCTGTGCTTTGTCTTTGCTGCAGACCATGATAGCGTCCGGTGTTTCGACAACGACAATGTTTTCCACGTCCAAAGCAGTAACAATACGACTTTGTGAATAGATCACGCTGTTCTTGACGTTAATGGCGACAGTGTCTCCGAGCAGGACATTGTTGTTTTCATCCGGTTTGTGGAGGATGTCCATCATGTCCCAGCTGCCCACGTCGTTCCAGCCGCAGTCCCCGGGGATAACAAGGACTTCGCCTTTGGCCGCGCTTGGCTCCATGACGGCGTAGTCGATGGAAATCTTTCGGATCTTCGGATAGACCTCATGAAGAACTTCCTGCTCTTTGGGGGTGTTCATGGCATCGCCGATGATATTCAGGTCATCGTAGATATCAGAAACGTATTCTTTGAGTTTTTGGAGGATCAGGCTTGCTTTCCAGATGAACATGCCGCTGTTCCAGGCATAGTCTCCGCTTTCGATGTAGGTCTTTGCGGTTTCCTCGTCCGGCTTTTCTTTGAATTCCAGGACCTGCTTAATGGGTAACTGGTCACTGTTCTGATAGCGGATATAGCCGAAACCGGTGGAGGGAAAGGTGGGCTTCAGGCCGATGGTAATCAGCTTGTCCTGTTCTTCCGCGGTCAGAATCGTGGTTTTGAAGATCTCCGTCAGGGCGGGGACATCTTCGATATAGTGATCCGCCGGGGTGATGATCATGACACCGTCGCCGTACTTGCGGAGGATCTCCATGGCGGCATAGCCGATGCAGGCAGCAGTGTTTCGGGCGGCCGGTTCTGCGAGAATGTTCCGAGGAAAGACTTTTCCCTGGGTTGCCGTGATCATGGCAGGCGCCTGGACATCTGCAGTCACGATAAAGATGTTGCTCTTGCCGATGACGGTAGCCATCCGGTCAACGGCTTCGTTGACCATGAGGTCTTTTCCGGAGAGGTTCAGGAGCTGCTTTGGGGTTTTCTGCCGGGAGAGGGGCCAGAAACGGGTCCCGCCGCCCCCGGCCATGATGACGCCATAGTGGTTCATGTGATTTGTTTCCTCCTGGGTTACTTTTTTAGTTTCAGCATTTTCAGGATTTTTCGGATGTGTTTTTTCCATCTGTTTCGGGCCATTCCCCGGGTCAATTCTCTGTATGTTGCGTTATGGATCATCCATAACGGTTTGAATCTCTTGCTTTTTTCCATGAAGACTCCGTTTTTTAGCTCATGCTTCTTTACTGATTACATTGTTAACGAGACTCAGGAACTGCTGGCGGACTGTTTCCGGCTCGAATCGCCGCAGGTTTTCCAGTTGTATCCCGACTACTTTAGCCCTGAACAGTTCATTTTTGCGAAGATTATTCAGCGCCTCGGCCATGGCAGGATAATCTTTTTTTGGGAAAAGAAGTCCGCTATCTCCAAGTGTCTCGGGAACAGCGGCATACGAATAAGCAAGTACGGGAAGGCGATGGCTCATGGCTTCAAGCAAAGGAACACAAAAGCCTTCGTGTTCGCTCATGCACAGGAGTACGTCTGAGTTCAAAAGGTAAGCCTCTTTCTCTTCTTCCGTCACCCGTCCTGCAAAAACCACCTGATTATCCTTTAAACCAAGGTCTGAGCAGAAACCTTTCAGTTTGGCATAGTATTTTTCAATTCCATCCCAGCCTCCGGCCAGATAAAGGATCGCATTATCATCAAAGCGCTCTCTGTAATGGATATATAGTTTAATCGCATCTTCAAGCTTTTTGTTTGGGGCAATACGACCGATACAAAGCAATTTTGTGCCGTTTACGCTTCTCAATTCCTTTTCTGTTGCCGGATCAGGAGTGATTTTCTTTACTGTTTCTGAGAACAAAATGGGAAGAACTTTTAGTTTGCCAGCAGATACGCCGCAGCAGCTTAGTTCGTTTGCGTTATAGGATGAATCTGCCCAACACATATCCATCCGGGCAGCAAAGCGACGAAGCTGATTCCGGCCCAGCCAGAGATTCATTGCCATCAACCGGTCATACGGAAGGAAGTATTTTGCCGGGGTTATGTTATGATAGACCAAGACTTTCCTGCAGGGTAAAGCAGCAACTGATTTCGTAAGCATATCACCGGTAGCTTTATGAAAGATAACCAGATCGTTTGCAGCTAAAGATGATAGATTCATATCCTCCGTTCGGTTTCGGAGAGAATCATGAACGGTAAAAGCCATGATCCGGGCATCATATTTCTGCAGCCGCAGAGCATCATCCATCGCCAGAACTTCGTTTCCGATGGCGTCCCCCCAGTTCAGATTTGTCAGGAGCTGTACAACTTTCAACGGATCTCGTTGTCTCCCTTCATGACCGGATTGTTCCGGATTCAGATAATAGATTCAGAATATTCGTTTTGAATACTTCTGGGCTGAACAGTGTCCGGACTCTTTCCGCACCATTCTCTCCGAATTGCTGCCGAAGATCCGGATTGTCCGCCAGGCAAATCATCGCTTCGGCGTAGGCTTTTGCATCCCTGTTCGGAACTTCGAGGCCGGTCACGTCTTTGAGATTGACATAATTCACACCGGAGCCGGGAATCGTAAAAGTGACCGCCGGCTTTTCGTAGGTCATGGCTTCTGCCAGGGCCAGGCCGAAGCATTCGTTTTTGGTGATGGACGGGAAGCAGAAGATGTCCATGGCAAGGTAGTAAGCGATAAGCTCTTCGTCGCTGATTCTGCCCGGGAAAGAGATCTTTGGGTCATCTTTTGCTTCTGCTTTCAGTTGGTCTGTCAGAGGGCCGCTTCCGGCAATAATGATGCGGAAACGGTCGTCCAGATATTTGGATGCCTGAATCAGGTAGGTGCATCCTTTGTAGGGGATATGCCGTCCGATGGCAAAACAGAGGATCCTGCCTTTGTTTTCGTTGCAGATCGTGGTTGCTCTTATCCGGATGTCCTCGGTCACTTGCAGGCGCTGCGGATCAATGCAATATGGTAAAACTTTGCATTTGTCTTTGAATTGGGAAAGATACCGGCTTCCGTCAATATGAGCCGGGGTTGCTCCGAGAATGGTGTCTGCTCGGTTAATCAGGCGCAATGTCTGGCAGTGGAAGAGCTTGCCAAGATTCTTTTGTTTGGTAATATCCAGATGCCAGTAAAGGATAAGGCGCGTGTCTTTGTTCAGATACTTCAGGAGGAAGAATGCCTGATAAGGGTTAGGATAGTGAAAAATTACAATGTCCGGTTTGAAATGATTGAGTGTTTCTTTCAGCTTTGAAGGAAAGTCCGGTGAAATGGATTGGGAGGCTTTCTTGGTGATACAGCCGCACCGGATTACCTCGATACCGTCTATGATATCGGTCGTCGTTTCCCTTCTTCGGCAGGATATCGTTCCGTCACTTGCGGTTTCGTTGAAACAGATGATCTTTTGCTCATAACTGCCTTTGATTGCGTTGGCAATATCCCGGGCCACCTGTTCAATGCCGCCTCGGTTGGGATAAAAGTAGTTCGAAATCTGTAAGATTTTTTTCATATGGTTACAAAGCATCCTGAATCGGTGGAATAATCCTCTGAACATCAAAGGTAAGTCTTATAATTCACTCCGTTTGCTAATTCCGGCTTTGTTCTTTCTCCGGGGATTATTACATAAACATTGTGGCCTGAATCAGACAATTCTTTATCAGCAATCTTGTCTATTCAGACATGTTTTCTTTCGTTGATTCGCAAAACATGCAGAAATTTCTGATGGCCTGACAATATTGGTTTTTTATATTTTTTGATTGCAGATTTTTTCAGTCTGATTTTATTGTCCAATTGCCGCTCCTGGTTTTCTGCACCTGTAATTCCCTGTTCAACGCCATTCCATAATGCTTCTGTACATTCATTATACTCTTCCTGAGTTATCAGGTGACTGTCCAGGCGCGCCTGAAAAGTCTTCATCCTGGGTTCGGCAGACTGTCTTGCGATTTCTTCACGTTCTTTTCTTGTCTTGTCTGTGTGTTCCGTTGCTTTTATCACAAAATATCCGTGGGATCTGCCAATTACGAACCAGTTTTTGTGAAATTCCGCCTTCCGGTAAGGACCGGGGGCTGATTCGTGCACTACGGCCATATACTCGCCGTAGCGGCAGGTATAGCCATTTTGAATGATCCGCATTCCAAGATCACTTTCGTCCAGATGATATGAGAAGTATTCATCAAAACCGCCGGCTTCGGCAATTGCCTTTCTGCGGAAGAAAACAATGCATCCCTATCCGCAGCTGAATCTTTCTCCTTTGGGATCGTCATAAACTACCGGGGTTTCCTGAATGCAAATATTATTTCCCCAGATATCAAACCAGCCGTATTGGAAGTTGATACCGCCGTCTAACCGATATACAGTACCACCTACTGTCCCGACTTTCTCATCTTCGAAATAGGATACGGCGGTTTCGATCCATTTCGTATCCTGCGGTACGGCGTCGTCGTCGATAAAGGCGTTGATTTCGCCTGCTGCTTTTCGGACTCCGATGTTTCGGGAAACGCTGAGGTTGGTGATGGGACATTTTGCAGCACGGATTGCTTTTTTGTATTGTCTGATGATTTCTTTTGTGTTGTCGGTTGAGGGACCGTTGACAACAATCACTTCGAAATTGTCATAGGTTTGTCTGGACAAAGCATCCAGCAATCTCTTCAGATGTGCACCGCGATTGTAGGTGTTGATGATGACGGATACTGTAGGTGTATACATAATCATTCCATCCTTAACGGCTGATAGGTTTTGGAGTAGCCCTTCACCTTTGCTGTTAGGTTTACTTCCTACGACCCTTCGTTTAACAGCCGAATAGTCTGTGGTCTTGTTTACAGTCTTTCTTTGTTTACGGCTCCGCCGAAGATGGTTTCGAACAGGATCCGGATATCCAGCCAGACGCTCCAGTGATCGATATACCATAGATCAAGTTCAATGCGCTTTTCGATGCTGGTATCGCCGCGGTAGCCGTTGACCTGGGCCCAGCCGGTCATGCCGGGTTTGACCTGGTGCTTGACCATGTAGTAGGGGATGGTGTCCTTGAACTGTTCCACAAAGTGGGGGAGTTCGGGTCTTGGGCCAACCAGGCTCATGTCGCCCTTCAGGACATTGATGAGCTGCGGGAGTTCGTCCAGGCTGGTCTTTCTCAGAAAGGCGCCGACTTTGGTTCTTCTCGGGTCTTCATCCGTGGTCCAGGCAGTGTCCTGCTCGCTATTGATTTTCATGCTGCGGAACTTCAGCATCTGGAATTCTTTTCTTTGGTAGCCGACTCTCGTCTGCTTGAAAAGGACGGGGCCCGGGCTGGAACATTTTACACAGATGGAAATAATCAGGAGCAGGGGGCTGAGTACGATTAAGCCTAACGCGCTGGCTATGAAATCGAAACCACGTTTCAGGATTGCCCAGCCCAGATTCTCCAGGCGGTTTACCCGCATGCTGATCAGCTTGCTTTTTCCGATGGTCTCGATCGTCGGGTTGTTCGGAATGATATCGTTATAAAAGGGAATAACAGAGTATTTTACACCGTTACGCTCACAGGCCGGGATGATTGCCCACAGACGGTTATATTCTTCCGGCTCCAGCGCAATGACCACTTCGTTGATATCCGTAGACGATAATACGTTTTCTACTTCTTTGAATGACCCGAGCCAGGGATCTTCGTTTTGGAGAAGGTTCCGGTTGCCGATGAAACCCAAGATATGGAAACCCAGTTCCGGTTCTGCTGCAATATCTTCTCTGTATTGCCTGGCCAGTTTTCCCGTGCCGATAATCACCACATGCTTGAGGTTGTAGCCCTTTCCCCGGAAGCGGCTGAGCACCAGCCGCATGAACGTATATTTACCAATGAGGAAAATGAGCGTTGCCAGATAGAAAATCAGGAGAACGCCGCGGGAAAATTCCACCAGACGGAACAGGAACAGCAGGGTGGAAGCGATCAGGATGGAAAGCGTAACGCAGAGGAAGATCGTACGAATCTTCCAGGACAGTCTTCTGGTTCTTGTCGTGTTATAGAAGCCCATCAAAGAAAGAAAGAAAAACAGGACAACCGAATAGGCCAACGCGAGGAGAACGGTTTTCTCATTGACCGCTGCCATGTTTTCACTGGCGCCGTCCAGAAAATCCAGCCGGATCCAGGAAGCCAGGATATAGGCCAGGATGACAAGCGCCATGTCCAGCAGAATATTCACCCTATTCAGGAATTCCTGATTCTTGCGAATCATCTGCTGCTCACCCCGGTTCCGGTTTTTTGTTTCTTTTGCTCTGTGTTTCCTGGATATGATGGTTTCGGAACTTGCTTTCCGTTTTTTTTGTTGCTTTGTCTGCTGTCCGTTGTCAGACCCCGGCAACCACCAGCGTCATCTCTCCTTCGCAGGTGAGTGTCCTGTCTGCCGCCGGGATAAAGAAACTGTCCCCGGCCTTTACGGGAATCGGGGATGAATTGTCATCTGTGGAGATGGTGCCCTCACCCCTGATGCACACCAGGGACCGGAAACTGTCGTCGCTGATATGAAGGGATTTCTCCCCGGAAACCGTCAGGATCGCCGCTTCGAAGTACTTGCAGCGAATGTGCTTTTCTTCCTCATTCTGTTCCTCGACGGTCAGTTCAGCGGGTTCGTATTTCGTACAGTCCAGGACATCGAGGGCCTTTTCCAGATGCAGTTCCCGTGGGTTGCCGTATTTGTCCCTGCGGTCATAGTCGTAAAGGCGGTAGGTGCTGTTGCTGGACTGCTGGATTTCACAGATCAGGTTGCCTGCGCCGATGGCGTGAACCGTACCCGTGGGAATAAAGAAAATATCGCCGGGATGCGTCGGACAGAAGTTCAGGATCTCTTCGATTGTGTTGTTTTCGATCCTTTGTCTGACTTCTTCCCTGGTGACGTCTTTTTTGAAACCGACGAAGAGACCCGCGCCGGGCTCCGCGTCAATGACGTACCACATTTCGTTCTTCCCGTACTCATTCTCGTGTTCGAGCGCGTAATCATCGTCCGGATGAACCTGTACGGAGAGTTTTTCCTTCGCGTCAATGAATTTGATCAGCAGGGGAAATGCCTGCAGGGGAGCGCATTTCCATCCCAGAGCTTCCCGACCGATGGTCTTGAGATACTTCCGAAAAGGAAATCCTCTATGGCGGCCGGAAGCAACGATACTGTTGCCATCCGGATGCGCAGACAGTTCCCAGCTTTCCGCGATGATGTCATAGTCACAGGGTTTATGATACAAATCCCGGAGCCTTGTACCGCCCCAGAGATAATCCCGGTAAGCCGGATCCAGGCGAATGACCGGATCGATCTTCAGGCCCAAGTCTGCCTCGGTCACATCCTTGCCGGCGTTTCCGCGCATATCGCCGATATTCCGGATTTCACCCATATCCGTCTCGATCATCTGCAGGGGCTTATCCCCGATGTTCGAAATCTGGTGAGGGGTCTGCCGGGGAATCGAGAGGGGTGTTTCGGATGTGAATGCCGTCGGAGTGTTGTCAATAATGACTCTGGCTTCTCCCTCCAGCAATGTCCAGTATTCGGTCCGTTTTTCGTGACTGTGTTCGTAGATCGTCTTTCCGGGAAGAATGACGACCTTCCGGACACTGTAGGCTTCACCTGCCGTCAGCTGGACATAATACCCCCAGGGGCGGTAGACTGTTTTTCCCTGCTTCATATAGGGTTCAAGCGCGGGATTATCCCGGATGATTCCCTTCAGAAGCGTGGAACTTCCCTGTTTCCCGATATATACCGCGTCCGCGGTATTCACGACCAGGACGTCATTGATGTCGTTCACCACGACTGCCTGGTCCGGAGAGTGGTTGATGATTCTCGCGCCTTCGCTGTTCCGGGTAACGGTGGTTCCCTCGGAGAGGATTCCGGTCTTTTCAAGATCCTCTAGGCTCCCGATATCGCTCCAGTCAAATCCGATGGCAATTCCCGCCCGTTTTCCGGTGGGTTCAATGACGGCGTTTTCAATGGAGACAGAATCGATTGTCTGCAGGATTTCCTTTGTGTAGAGAATTCCTTCCGGAACCGGCGTCTCCTTGGCTTTCTGGATCTGCCTGTACAGGTCGGGACAAAGCGTTTTCAGTTCGTTGAACAGCGTTCCGCACTGAAACAGCAGCATACCCAGATTCTGATAGATGACCGGTGAGCCACTTTGGTTTTTTGCTTTTTCCTTCAGCTTCGCGCTCTGGTCCTTGTCGGGTTTTTCAAAGAAGGTTTCCGCGTTTTCGGTAAAGTAACCAAAGCGCTGATCCGTTTCGTCTGCCGGTTTGCCGAAGATGGCGATCTTTCCTTCCCGGGCCAGATCTTTTGCTTTGAGAATAGCATCCTTGTAGTTCAGGCCTTCGCAGTCTCCGGTGTCAATGAGATGATCTGCCGCAACAACAAAAACGAGCTCGGAAGGCTGCAGGCCTTTACAGCCCAGCGCGATTGCCGCAAGCGTCTTTCTCGGTTCCTCTTCATAGACACATCGGTAAGAAACACCCTGAAAGCTTTCCATCTGGTTCGCGATGATCGGCCGGTAGGCCACATTGGTCACAATGATGAATTCATCGCAGAAAGCCATATTCCGGGCAACTGTTTCCTGAAAAATCGAATGATTCTTCCGGATGTTAATGAACTGTTTCGGGAAATTCGTGCGCGAGAGCGGCCACAGCCGCTCTCCCCGTCCTCCCGCAAGGATCAGACACTTCATATATTGCTATGCTTCCGCCTTCCACAAAAGTGGTACGTGAGGGACGGTTCCTTTCGTTCCGTTCTGCTTTCCTGTGTCAGAAAGTGATACGTGAGGGACGGTTCCTTTAGTGCCATTTTGCCTTTCCATATCAGAAAAGCACTCCTTTCGTGCTTTTCTGCTTTTTATGCATCTGCCTTCCAAAGTCCGTGCAGGTTGCAGTATTCGTAGGCTGCTTTGACCTTTTCACCGGTCAGGAAGGTGGCTTCCGGTTTCATGCCGGGTTTCAGGTAGTGGATCTGAAAGCCCTGTTCGGTTTCCAGCAGGATCCATTCGATGTAATGTTCCGGGAGGCTCGGGTGTTCGACAGAGCCGACCTTGACGTTGATGGTGCTGCCGTTCTGTTCGATCACCGGAACATGTTTTTCATGGGCACCATCTGTCGTATTGGCGATGAGTTTTTCTCCTTGAGTCAGGGCTTTATCGCTGATAATAATCTGGTTATCAAGTTTGTAGAATTTCATGGGTGATTTCCTCCTTCGTTTCTTTTTATATACAGGCTTCTTTTTTTGTTGACTCAACAATTTTATTCTCTTTTCAACTCATCTATGGTTTCGAAGGGGAAACATTCTGCGCAGCCGTCCGGGATGGATGTCAAGGATGTGTTGGTCCATCTTTTTGTTCCTTTCAACGGTGTCTACTACCGGTGTCAGCGTCTTCTGTGCTTCGGCTCGTATCCTTCATCTGTGCCGGAGCCTTCAAAGGTGATCAGGTTGAGATTGCGATCTTCCGCCCAGGCTTTGGCGATATATTCCGCTTCGAAGTCTTCGACGACGGGTTGATAATAGTCGTCTTCCATGCAGTAGTCTTCGAATTCCGCGTCCAGTTCGGCGCGGAGGCTGTCCTGCAGGGCTTTGATGACATCTTTATCTGTGAAACCAGGCTTGTTGATTTCCAGGTTGCGGATTTCTTTGCCGCGAAGGGGTTTTTTCCGGGATTGGAAGGTCATGGCAGCCCGGTAGCTGCAGTTGACTGTGCCGGTTCCGTCATCCCATGTTGCGTGTCCCTGCCAGGTGCAGGTCCACTTTTGCGGGGTGACGGGTTTGTCTTTGGAGCTCTTTGGGGAGCTGCCGGTGGGTTTGTCCGGGAGGCTGTTTACAAGGAGAGCTTTCTCTTCCAGGAGCTCATGCATCTTTTCGATGGCTGCCTCATACTGCTTTTTCTTCTGGAGAAGATCCTGCTCAGCAGTGTCGATCTTTGTCTGGAGTTCTTTGATTCTTTGTTTTGTGATTTCCTCCCGGCTGATGCGAACCACGAAAGTCTTCGTGCCGTTACCGTAGATGCTGTGGTCGCTCATTTCGAGCCAGGGGCGTCTCGGGGGAAGTATGTCGATATCGTAGGGACTGAAGGTAACAATGACATTATCATCTTTGTCCAGGAAGGCGTTCGGATGATCCGTGACAACACGCAGGCGTGAACGTTCAAGGCGCTTTTGCGCGTAGTGAATCTGATATTGATCGTCCAGGTCCATGGCTTTGACCAATAGGGTGCCTTTGTCTTTGCCTTCCGTGATTTCTTCATATGGGATATTGTATTCGGCAAAGAAGAGCTTGGCGGCTTCGCGGTCGTTTACATATGCCGACTGTGTTATATTCTTCGTTTTCATTGTTTATGCTTTCAATTTCTTTTCGGTATGATTGGAATTATGGCAGACTCGGTTGTATACTTCCGGCCGTACTTATCTCGCGGGAATTCGTATATTCACGGATTGTTGAATCTTTCTTTCGGGCATAGCTCCGCCATGCGAAGCGCTCTGCGCTTCGTTTTCAGCGGCAGTTTTGCTCCGGCAGGCCACCTGGAGCAAACCGTTCACGGGGTCCAAAAGGGCAGAAAATCCCCATGATTATACAGGGTATATTATACCGTTTCTACTATAGAAATGTCAATGAAACAACGGGCGACATCGGAGGGGCTAAAAACGTGCTAAAAACGTTGTATTATAACACTTGCACGGCCTTTATTCGTTTTCTGTATACGGGATTCGCTTTGTTCGGGCAATACGCCTGTTCCGGGATGAACGGAACCGGTTCCGATCCCAATTAGGCAAGATCTTCACCATCGTCCGCGGCCCATCTCGAAAATTTCTGTTCGCCAGCAGCGAAATCAGGGATACAATGGGGATACTAACATTCAGGATATTGTCGGTTGTTCTCGTTGTGAAATCGCTGATGCTGTAAAGATCTGAGGCGCCGTCTTCCTGTTTTGTTTCTGACCTCAAACGCACTCATTTGCTCTCGCAGGGCTCTCACAGGCTTGCTTCAGGAGAGGTCGTTTCCTCTTTTTCGTTATTGTATCACGAATCTTCGCGTTTGCGATTAGCCAAGAAGTTGCTCAACATCCGTCAGTCTGTTATCACTCGGGTGGTATTTTTCCTTCAAAACGCTGTCTCTTCCCTTGACTTTATATCACTATAGTGATATAATCAGAGCGAATGGAGGCTTGCAAAATGGACAAACTGATCACCGTCTATCACGGTTCAAAGCAGATCATAGAGGTTCCCATCTTCGGACTCGGCAGGAAGAACAACGACTTCGGTCTGGGCTTCTACTGCACCGAGAGCATCGACCTTGCGAAAGAATGGGCCGTTTCCTCGCTGAGTGACGGGTTTGCGAACCGCTATACCCTGGACACGGAGTATCTGAATATCCTGAACCTGAACAGCCCGGATTACACGATCCTCAATTGGGTGGCTGTTCTCGTGGATCACCGCCTGTTCAGCATCAAGACGCCCGTTGCAAGGAGGGCGAAGCAGTACCTGATCGAACACTTCGGCGTGAATGTGAACGCTTACGACCTGATCACAGGATACAGGGCAGACGACTCCTATTTCGACTACGCCGAGGCTTTCCTCAATAACACGATCACCGTCGAGCAGTTGTCCCGCGCCATGCAGCTTGGGAAACTTGGGGAGCAGATTGTCATAAAGTCAAAGTTCGCGTTTTCAAAGATCAAATACGAGGGCTTTGAGACAGCGGAAAAGGACATGTACTACGTCCTTCGCAAAGCCAGAGACGACGAGGCCAATCAAAACTATCTGGATATCTTGGAAGAAGAATCTGATGGTCTGTTTATTCAGGATATAATCCGGGGAGGTATTTCAAATGACAATCCGCGCATACCAAGAAACATATCTGAGTAAGGCACAAGCCGCACTGGGAGACGCTTTCGACTACGCAATCAACACCTGCCGCATTCCCGGCCCGGATTTCATGAAACTCTTTACCGCAAGTTCTGTCAGCAGACGGATGGAGAACGGCGAGCCGGTGCTACTGGCTGGGAAAAGCGGGATTGAGATTGCCGCAGACGTCGTGTTTGAGACAACTGGAAAGCAGCTTGAAGCTGAGCCGGAGGAACACTTTGGCCGTTCACGGGAATACTGGATCGGCTGGGCGCTTTGCTACTATCAGTGGTTCTCCGGCAGAAGTTACAGCGAGATCTTCAAGGTTCTCTCCTACGAAGATCTGGCGAACATGTACCATACGCTTCACGAAGCAGACATCACGAAATTCGTGGACATCGCCGATGAGAAGATACGTGCGCATTTCAAGGATACCAACCTGAAACGCTTCCGTACCTCCTATGGCTGCACACAGGCCGAACTTGCCAAACGCTCCGGCGTAACGCTCCGCTCAATCCAGATGTACGAGCAGCGGAACAAGGACATCAACAAAGCAAGTGCCGATGCCCTATATCGCATCTCCCGGGTTCTCGGATGCAATATGGAAAGCCTTCTTGAAAAATAAAGCCACAGTCCAAAGAAGCACCTGTCACGCGGCATGTGTTTTGTTTTTGTTTTGTCACTTTCGGATACACCGCCGCGTATCCGGCAATCAGAGGAATACTCATGCTTACCGGCTCGATGCCTGCCAGGATCCCTCCCAGAGGAAAGCCCCCGGAGCCGTCAAACAGGCTTCCGAGGGTCAATGTTTTCTGAATCATTACATTTCCCTCCACTTAAAATGACTTGATTTTTCTTCTCCAAGCGCGTATACTAAGCGTGTGTACATCGCGTATCCACATCCGGGAAGGAGTGATTCATAATGGAACTCGCAACCACACGTGTTTTCCAGAACGGCAATAGCCAGGCAATCCGAATCCCAGCAGAAATGCGCACCAGCATCAAGGACTATTACATTCGTAAAGTCGGTGACATGTTCATCATTTACCCGACAGATGACCCGTGGGCTCCTGCACGACAGGTCGTTGGCACTTTCCCTGAAGATTTTATGGCTGAAAGGAACCAGCCCACCTGGGATCAGGTTCCGCCCAGGGAGGAACTGTAATGTTTCTGCTCGACACGAACATCTGCATTTATGTCCTGAAGAATAGCTATCCTGCCCTTACTGAAAAAGTCTTTTCCTACAGTCCCGCTCAGATTGCAATGTCATCAGTCACCATTTTTGAATTGGAATATGGCGCCGCAAAAAGCAACTGGGGAGAAAAGACCCGGCAGAGATTGAGCCAGTTCATCGCCCCGTTTACGGTTCTGCCGTTTGACAGTGACGATGCTGTCACAGCAGGAAGAATTCGAGGTTTCCTTGAAAAGCAAGGAAATATCATAGGTCCATACGATTACCAGATTGCCGCTCAGGGAGTAACAAAAGGACTGACGGTTGTCACTCACAATACACGGGAATTTGAACGAATTCCCGGCATTATCCTTGAAGACTGGGTGATTTAATCCCTACCTCAACAGTATCTCCGATGTTAGTCTTGGCTAACTTAAAAAGCCCAAAAAAGAGGAGAGGCGCGATCGACCCTCCCCTGCACATTCTCCTCTGTATTCAGTTTTTGTTTTGTCACTTTCGGATACACCGCCGCGTATCCGGCAATCAGAGGAATACTCATGCTTATCGTTAAAACCTGAATCCGGTCTGCCAGGCCGTATCCTTCCAGATATTCTTTTGCTTTTTCAAATGCCATTGTTTTCGACCTTTCCAGTGAATGATGTCATTCATACCGTATCTGCTGTTGTTTTCTTAGCGGATATTGTACCAGCTCGCTTCCATCCAGGTCTGTCCCATGCATATCAACAGCTGTGATCTGCGAGTTTTCGTATGTTTTATAATAATAGATTCCTTTATCCATATTGCAACAGGATGAATATATGGTGATCTCGTACTTATCGCCGCCAAGATGCACGCAGCCTCGCTGCTGCTCTACGGAACCCAGGATGTGGAAGAACTGGCTGACGCTCTCTTCCTCACTATCACCTGAAACGGAATTCATCCGGGTAAAACTCACCTTTACAAATCGTGACGCAGATGACAGATCACCGGGAAGTCCCATTGCTCCCATGCCACGGCTATAATCATCCAGCTTCAATTCCTTCGCGAAAGAATTTCTTGCAGGCTCCGGTGAGAGATTCATGAAATTATTTAGATTAAATAGCTGTATGTCAAATGTCGGATTGTTGGTCATAACGCCCACCGGATTGTCATATACCTTGAGGCCGTCCTTAACTGATTCTACCACAATCGCTTCCTTCTGATCCGCAATCATCCAATGCAGCGGCGACAGCGGGAGAACCTGGCTGAAGTTGATATTGATCAGATTGACCCTGGACAGCAACTGCCTCGCCTCTTCCACGCTGGCGCACTGCCCCAGGATCCACGGAACAAACTCAAACGGAGCAATATTGACCGCGCCGTCTCTTTCCTCAAAATAATGTGCATTCCCGGGAAAGTTCAAACCCGCCATGCTCAAGCCCTTTTCATTGGTGGCATCATAATAAAGCGGGTAATCATCCACCACAAAAGCCATCCCAATCAAAGCATAATGACTGCAAATGCTCCCGCATTTGCGAAACAATAGTGGGAAATTTCGAGGAGCAACAACCACCTCCTCGTGATATGAATACTCAAGATCCAAATTACGTCCAAAATAATGGTCTTTCGTCGAATAAGTTATAGCAGTACACATAACAAAATCATCCTATTCTTTCTTAACACCCAGTATTTTTTACCCTCAATGACATTTACCTTATCACCAGCCAACCTTAAACATCCACGTTGTTTAAATCCTGTTGCGTATGGTATTGATCGTGAAAATAACCTTCCCCAAAATCACGAAAATTATTCTTGGATTTACTCATCATCATATCATCAAGCCTTGAGAGTAGGGCGAAGCCCCGTGTGATCATCCGTGAGCGTAGGGAGCGAACCGAAGCGTCCTGCAACACCCGCAGCTTTCTTCACTTCCTACTTCATCGGTCTGTCTACATTCTCTACTGAAAAACCTTATGAACTGGGATACCAAGACGCAGGCGATAGTGTTGCATGGATCGCGTAGGTGAAGCGACCGTAACACGAACAAGATCGAAGACTGCTTATTGTGGGTAAGTTATCTGGGAGTGTGATACCCATATGCGATTATAAGTTCTACTGGATCTTTGGGCTGATAAGGGACCCGGGAAGGAGATGACCACACTCTCAACCTCTCAGTCAATGGTTAATGGCACAATCTATACAGAATCCATTTCCACCATCATTTTCAATTCCGATTCTACATCCGCAATCTGGACAGGTGTCATAAGCACCATCATCTGATTCTTCTACCACTTCACACGAAGTCCTGTTCTCTTCAGTTAATTCTATTCTCTGTTCTTCCAATAGATCCAATTCCATGTATTTATCTTCAAATACAGAATCATCTTCGTCTTCTAATTCGTCATCTTCGGCTACGCTCCCCTTGTGTTGATTCATAATAGTGGTTTATTTAATATTTCCCGTATGACACTAAACAAGTCCTTAAAACTGCTAAAATCCATCTGATCAAATGGTGCTTCTTTGGCGAGAACTTTGTTTGCAAAATTCATCTTTGATAAAGCATAGTTTGTATCTTTTTCTGATAATGCATCATATACCTTATTGTTATCATTTCCATCTATAATATGAATTTTATTTTCTCCGCAGGATTTGATATTCGTACAATACTTCCCGTTCTTCTCCAGGCTTCTCCCATGAGTATCAAACTCATAGCCCAAATAGATTCTTCTGCATATCCCGTCTTCGCAAACAGTTTCCCGTCTTATTTCTTCATCTTGATAATAATGTTCAATACAGATCTCTGGCGTTTCTTTTCTGTGCTTTGGAATCGGAAGACATAATGAATATACGTTGTTCCCCCAATCTTTGTATGATTCTTTTCCTGCTAGCTCTTTGACTACATCCGAAACATCCCTGTCGGCTATTATTATTAATTTCCTTGATTGTCTTATTTTACTATTTTCTTTTGCCAATGATTTTAATTCTGAGCTGCTCATTTGAAGCTTGATTCTATCAAAATTGCTATTAGGCGGATCATACTCAAGAAATTCAAATTCGGCATCGCCTAACCATGCCATTTCGGTATCATTTTCTGCAAGGTACTGCTGTGCCGCTTTCATATGTCGCCAATCTGTAGAGCCTTCTGTGATGATCAATGTTTTCGCTACATGTTGATTGATGGCATCCTTTATTTCTTTTTGGTATCTGTTCGTATTCTGAAAATATCTGTAAGCATTTTCAAATTCAGAGAATTGTTCTGTCGATATCTTATTAGCATCTGGCATTTCGTAAATATCAAACCCATCATCTCCAAACTCTTCCTGCATTCCAAGCAAGAATAAAGGTGAGTGAGATGTTATAATGAATTGTATACGCGGGAATAGTTTAATTAACTTTGGCAGCACTTCTCTCTGAAGCTCTGCATGTAAATGAAGTTCAATTTCATCAATAACAGCCACTCCTTCTATTTGATGTAAAGCCAGGCTGGCAATTAAATTGTCTACATCCGCATATTTAAGAATAGTGCAAAATATTTCTATTAAGGCAAGTTGACCAGTTGATAGCGCACCTAATGAAGGTGTAATGATCTTTCCATTATGTAAAGATGAAATAACTAACCTCTCACCCCCTTCATTCTATTATCCATCCATAATTTGATATCTTCACCAAGAATAGTTGAGAATACTTTTTCAATATTGTCCTTGGATATCTTTAGTAAACTGATTAAATTAAGTTCCGGGTGAACAATTAAATAACCATTTCCATCAGGATTTTTCTCGATATCCGGGCGTGCATCCACAAGTACATCTAGAATCCATTGAAGTGTTTTATGAGTTTCACAAACGCTCTCTATTGGATTGCGTAATATGCCATTAAAATGTGTTCTTATAGAATATCTCTCCTGATCTGATGAGTTGAAATATGTGTCCCCTAACCATACAGGCTTTGAAAACCTACTTGGAGCAAAAAAGCAAATAACGCCTTTTTCAAAACTGTTTTCTGCTTTATCCTCTGGGATATTTATTATTTTGTCATCACGATTGTTCCAATTCAAACCATCAGATACTGAAATACCATATTCTTTAGTCACAACAATTCGGATTTTTAGGTAGTCACCGAATCAGATCACTTTCAACTCCGTATTCAACTGCGAGAACAAGGTTACTTGCTTTTTCAGACAGTTGCA